>NZ_JAUTYU010000004.1:0-623523 GCF_052112105.1 Pseudomonas sp. BP11-1-1 | reverse complement strand
CTGCAAGTCCACAACAACGACGATCCAGTGATCATCAACGGCCTCGACACGGAAGGCGGCGAGCTGACGCTGCAGGAGAAAAACCTCAGCGACGGCAGCAGCCCGGACGCTCCGGCACTGACCCAAAACGGCACCTTCACCGTGACCGCGCTGGACGGCGTGCAGACCCTCAGCGTCGGCGGCATCACCGTGGTCAGCGGTGGCGTGACGGCCGGCTTCCCGCAATCCATCACCACGGCGCTGGGCAACACTTTGACCGTGACCGGCTTCAACGCCGCGACGGGCGTGGTCAGCTACAGCTATACCTTGCTCGACAACGAAGCCCACCCGAATGCGAACGGCGCCAACAGCCTGGGCGAGCAATTCTCCGTGGTCGTCACGGACGATAACGGCACCACCGCCACGGGCAATCTGGACGTGAACATCGTCGATGATCTGCCCAAGGCCGTGGACGACAGCAACGCCAGCACCGCCTCGGAAACCCACCTGACCCTGACCGGCAGCGTGCTGACCAACGACACCCAAGGCGCGGATCACGTGGCCTCCGGCCCGATCACCCCCGGCACCTTCACCGGTACCTACGGCACGCTGGTGCTCAACGCCGACGGTTCCTACACCTACACGCTCAATACCTCCGACGCCGATTTCAAAGGCCTGCACGGCGGCGGCAACGGCACCGAAACCTTCGCCTACACCCTGACCGACGCCGACGGCGACACCAGCACCGCCAACCTGGTGCTGCAAGTCCACAACAACGACGATCCAGTGATCATCAACGGCCTCGACACGGAAGGCGGCGAGCTGACGCTGCAGGAGAAAAACCTCAGCGACGGCAGCAGCCCGGACGCTCCGGCACTGACCCAAAACGGCACCTTCACCGTGACCGCGCTGGACGGCGTGCAGACCCTCAGCGTCGGCGGCATCACCGTCGTCAGCGGTGGCGTGGCCGCCGGCTTCCCGCAATCCATCACCACGGCGCTGGGCAACACTTTGACCGTGACCGGCTTCAACGCCGCGACGGGCGTGGTCAGCTACAGCTACACCTTGCTCGACAACGAAGCCCATCCGAACGCGAACGGCGCCAACAGCCTGGGCGAGCAATTCCCGGTGGTGGTCACCGATGACAACGGCACGACGGCCACGGGCAATCTGGACGTGAACATCGTTGATGACTTGCCCACGGCCCACGCGGATTCCGCCTCGGTGGACGAGGGTGGCACCGTCAGTGGCAACGTGCTGAACAACGACGAGGGCGGTGCCGATGGGCCCGCCGCGAGCGGCGCGGTGGTCGGCGTTCGCGCTGGCGACGATACATCCACGTCGGCCATCGGCGGCCTCGACACGCAGATCAACGGCGCCTACGGTTACCTGACGCTGGACGCCAACGGCAACGCTGTCTATCACAGCAATCCGAACGTCGTCAGCGCACCGGGCGCCACCGACGTGTTCACCTACACCGTGCGCGACGCCGATGGCGATGAAAGCACCACGACCATCACCATCGATGTGCACGCCAGTTGCTTCGTCGCCGCGCCGGATCATGAAGTCAGCGTGCACGAAAGTGCGCTCGACCTGAACCAGGACGGCCAGGACCTGGCCTCTGGCACGGTTACCGGCAGCGACCCGAGCGCCACCGGCGAAACCGCCACGGGCAGCCTCGTGGATGCGGTCACCGGCGCCATTGGCGCCGTCACCTTCGCCCTCGTCGGCAATGCCACGGGTGCCTACGGTCAACTGCTCCTCAATCCCGATGGCTCCTACACCTACACCTTGACCTCGCCAGCCTCCACTTCGCCCGCCGCCAACGACGGCCCGAACGCGCTGAGCGAAAGTTTTACCTATCAGGCCACCGATTCACTCGGCAATACCGTCACCAGTACCATCGTCATCAACATCGTCGACGACGTGCCCCAGGCTCATTGCGATACCGCTGCGGTGGTGGAGGGTGGGACGGTCAGCGGCAACGTGTTGGACAACGACGTGCTTGGCGCCGACGGTGGCGCAGTGGTAGGTGTGCGGGCCGGCGGCGACACGTCGAACCCGGCCACTGGCGGCTTGAACACACAGATCAATGGCACGTATGGCTACCTGACCCTGGATGCCAATGGCAACGCGGTCTATCACAGCAACCCCGGCTCCGTGGGCGAAGCGGGCGCCACCGATGTATTCACCTACACCGTGCGCGACGCCGATGGTGATGAAAGCACCACGACCGTCACCATCGATGTGCACAACAGTTGCCTGGTCGCAGAAACCGATCATGACGTCACCGTTTATGAAAAAGCCCTGGACCTTAAACAGGATGGCCAGGACCTGGCCCCCGGTACCGCGACGGGCAGTGAGCCGGGTTCCACCGGCGAAACCGCCAGCGGCACCCTGGTGGGCTCGGTCAGCGGTGCCACCGGCGCCGTGACGTTCACGCTGCTGGGCGACGCCACCGGCGCCCACGGCCAGTTGTTGCTCAACCCCGACGGTTCCTACACCTACACACTGACGTCACCTGCGACAACCTCGCCCCATGCCAACGATGGCCCGAATGTACTGAATGAAAGCTTCACGTATCAGGCCACCGACGCCCTGGGCAACAGCACCACCGGCAACCTGGTGGTCAGCATCGTCGATGACGTGCCCAAGGCTGTCGCGTCCGAACGCTCGGTCACTGCAATGGAAGTCGATACGAACCTGCTGATCGTGCTCGACGTCTCCGGCAGCATGAAAGACGATTCAGGCGTGCCGGGTCTCTCGCGCATGGACCTGGCCAAACAGGCGATCAACGCCTTGCTCGACCAATACGACGACATGGGCGACGTGAAAGTCCAGCTCGTGACGTTCAGCGGCAGCGCCACCGACCAGAGCACCGTCTGGGTGGACGTAGCGACTGCCAAGACGCTGATTTCCGCGCTGATCGCCCACGGTGACACCAATTACGATGCGGCCGTGGCGATGGCGCAGACGGCGTTCGCAACCTCCGGCCAACTGACCGACGCACAGAACGTTGGCTATTTCTTCTCGGACGGCAAGCCGACCTTGGGCGAAATCGGCACCGCGGACGAAGCGGCGTGGAAAGCCTTCCTCGACGCCAACGGCATCAAGAACTACGCCATCGGCCTGGGCAGCGGCGTCAGTAACGTCCACCTCGATCCGCTGGCCTATGACGGCAGCACCCACACCAACACCAACGCGGTGGTGGTCACCGACCTGAACCAGCTCAATTCAGTGCTCTCGGGCACTGTCCAGGGCATTCCCGTGACGGGCAACCTGCTGGGCGAGGGCGGTTCGTTCGGCGCCGACGGCGGATTTATCAAAAGCCTGGTGGTGGATGGAACGACCTACAGCTACAACCCGGACGCCAATGGCGGCCAAGGCGCACTGAATGCTAGCGGCGGGGCGAACCACGGCACGTTCAACACCGCGACCAACACCGTGAGCATCGCCACCGACCATGACGGCACCCTGGTGGTCAATCTCGACACCGGTGCGTTCAGCTACACCTCGCAGACCTCCACCAGCACCTTGATCACCGAGCACATCGGCTACACCGTCAGCGACAACGACGGCGACCTGGCCGGTTCCAACCTGGTGATCAACGTCGTGCCCAACAGTGCGCCGGTGGCGATCGCCGACAACGTCATCACCAACGTGTTGTCGGGCAATATCGTGGTGCCTGGGGAGTTGCTGCTGGGCAACGACAGCGACGCCAATGGCGATCCGCTCACGGCTACGCCCACAGGTTTCAATACGGGCTGGGCCGCCAAGGGTGGAGACTTCACCGGCACTACCGGCACCGCCAGCTTTACCGGCAACAATGTCCAATCGATCAACCTCGACCGCAGTGCCTTCGTCGCCAACGCCGCGAGCATGACGGCGATGCTGGTGGTCAGTGGCGCGCTGGGGGCGGTGTCGAACAACAACGCCAACGATGAAGATCGGCTCAACATCAGCCTCAAGCAAGGCGAAACCCTGACGTTGGATCACAACCTCGCCGCCGGTCGCGTCGCCATGGAGTATTCCCTGAACGGCGGGCCTTTCGTCGCCATCAACGACGGCGCCTCGTTCACTGCCGCGGCGGATGGCAACTATCAGATCCACATCACCAACATCCCCAACCCTGGCAACGGTAACGTCAATGGCTCGGAAAGCTATCAACTGACCATGACGGTCAATTACGCCGGCGCCCAGGACAACACGACGGATTACCACGGGACCTACACCGCCAGTGACAACCACGGCGGCAGCGACAGCGCCGCGGTCGACATCAGCTATCAAGCGGGCCACACCCTGACAGGGACGGCAGGCGACGATGTGCTGCTGGCCGGCAATGGCGACAACGTGCTCAACGCCGGTGATGGCAATGACATCCTCAGCGCAGGCACCGGCAATAACACGTTGCATGGCGAGGCGGGCAATGACTTGCTCTACAGCGGCAGCGGCAACGACCTGCTCGACGGCGGCACCGCCAGCGACACAGCCAGCTACGCCCATGCCAGCGCAGGCGTGACCGTGAACCTCGGCCTGCTGGCCGCACAAAATACCCTGGGGGCCGGGACGGATACCCTGGCGAGCATCGAAAACCTCGTCGGCTCGAACTTCAACGACACCCTGACCGGCAACAGCGCGGGCAATCGCATCGATGGCGGGCTTGGCCATGACGTGCTCAATGGCGGTGGCGGCGATGACACCCTGATCGGTGGCCTGGGCAATAACATCCTCACGGGCGGCAACGGCGCCGATACCTTCCAGTGGCAGGCGGGCAACAGCGGCCACGACGTCATTACCGACTTCACCCCGGGCCTGGACAAACTCGACCTGTCCCAACTACTGCAGGGTGAAAACAGCAGCGCCGCGTCCCTGGACGACTACCTGCACTTCACCGTCACGGGTACCGGCGCATCGGTCATCACCAGCATCGACGTCAGCAGCATCGCCGGCGCCACGCCGAACCAGACCATCGACCTGGCCGGCGTCGATCTGGCCACGCATTACGGCGTCACGCCGGGATCGGGTGGGATGGTTGGCGGGGCGGACACGGCGACAATTATCAACGGGATGTTGAATGATCATTCGTTGAAGGTGGATACGGTGTGAAACCAGATGCCTGAGGCGAGGGAGCTTGCTCCCGCTCGGCTGCGCAGCAGTCGTAAACCGGCTGGCGCGGTCTGCCTGGAGGGCTGCGTTGGCTGATTTCAGAGCGGCTTCGCTAGCCATCGGGAGCAAGCCGCCTCGCCACGGGAACACCCCATTATGTTCAACGGCTGCGCAGCGTCTTCTGCCTGAGGATATAAACCGTCACCAGCACCGCACTGGTGAGCATGAACCCTCGCGCCCACGGCAGTGGCACGAGGTAGCAGGAAAACAGGATGCTGGCCCACATCAAACCGATGGCGTAGACCTTGCCCTTGAGGGGGATGCCGTTGCCGCTGAGGTAGTCTTTGATCCACGGGCCGAGGTGGGGGTGTTCTACCAGCCATTGGTAGAAGCGCGGCGAACTGCGGGCGAAGCACGCGGCGGCCAGGAGCAGAAAGGGGGTGGTGGGGAGAACTGGAACGAAAATGCCAATGACCCCCAGCACCACGCTCAGCCAGCCGATGGCCAGCAGAGCGTAACGCAGGATCAGCGGGCGCTTGCCGATTGGCGAGGGCACCCGGTCACTCAGTGGTGGCGAGGCTTGAGGATCGCCGGTTTCTCGTCCGGGGCGTTGCACAGCAGGTACAGGGCGGTCAGCGCTTCGGGGATCTGCACGATCATGTCGTCCATCAGGTTCGCGTCGGCGGCGATGTCGGAGAACTCCGGTTGCTCATCGAACAGGCCGGAACCGACCATGATCGGCAACAGCATTTCGCTGACTTCTTCTTCCGCGGTTTCGAACCAGGCAGCTTCGCGCAGGAACACGCCTTCCATGAAGCCGATGCACCAGCCGCGCAATTCCGAATCGTCCGGGTCGTCGCCCAGGTCCAGTTCGCACGGCAATTCGAATTCTTCGTCGGAAGCCAGTTGGCGGGCGATGTGGGCCTTGAGGCCGACCAGCGTGGCTTCGATTTCGGCGCGCTGGGCTTCGTCGCTGTAATGCGGCTCTTCGGCGAACAGGGCGTCGATCCATTCACGGTCCGGCACTGGCTCGGAGCAGATGGACAGGGCGGTCAGATAGCCATGAGCGGCCACGTAATCCAGCGCCTCTTCGTGCAGCTCATCGGCGTCGAGGAAGACTTGCAGGCGGGTCAGTTGCTCAGCGAAGGACATTACGGGCTACCTTGGGGAATAAACAATGCGGGAATTCTAGGCCTTCTTGAGCGGGCAGGCCAGCCGTGCGGTGGATTTGCCTGCTCATTGGCCGGACTTGACTCCATGCCAGGGCCGCCAGTGGCGAGGGAGCAAGCTCCCTCGCCACAGGTTCGGTGCGCTCCCGGCCGTGATCATCACACCTCCCGTCAGCAGCCCCCTTCGCAACGAAACCCTCGGGTATACTGCCGCGTTTTGTGATGCCCTGCGGTCGGTTGGAAACGCGCACTTACGATTTGCCGGTGCAGCGTTTGTGATTCTGAACCAGCCTTGCAGGGATGTTTCGGTGATTTTGGAGTTTCTATGCTCGAACAGGCTCAACGCGTTCTCAAGGACATCTTCGGCTACGACAGTTTCCGTGGCCGCCAGGGTGCCATTATTGAGCGCGTGGCCAGCGGTGGCGATGCCCTGGTGCTCATGCCCACCGGCGGCGGCAAGTCGCTGTGCTTCCAGGTGCCGGCCCTGTTGCGCAACGGCCTGGCGGTGGTGGTTTCGCCGCTGATCGCTTTGATGGACGACCAGGTCGCCACCCTTGAAGAATTGGGTGTCGCCGCTGCGGCGCTGAACTCCACCTTGAGCGCCGAGCAGCAACGGGACTTGGCCGCGAGGATCAAGCGTGGCGAGGTAAAAATGCTCTACCTGGCGCCGGAACGCCTCGTGCAGCCACGCATGCTGGCGTTTTTGCAGAGCCTGGAAATCGCCCTGTTTGCCATCGACGAAGCCCACTGCGTGTCCCAATGGGGCCATGATTTCCGTCGTGAATACCTGCAATTGGGGCAGTTGGCGGAATTGTTCCCCGACGTCCCGCGTATCGCCCTGACCGCCACGGCCGACAAGCGTACCCGCGAGGAAATCGTCGACCGGCTGCATTTGCAGAATGCCGAGCGGTTCCTCTCCAGTTTTGACCGTCCGAACATTTTCTACCGCATCGTGCCCAAGGAGCAGCCGCGCAAGCAGTTGCTGGCGTTCCTTGCCGAGCGACGCAGCGACGCGGGCATTGTCTATTGCCTGTCGCGCAAGAAGGTCGAGGAAGTGGCGGCGTTCCTCAGCGAACAGGGTTTTCCGGCGTTGCCCTATCATGCCGGCCTGCCCAACGATTTGCGGGCCTATCACCAGAAGCGCTTCCTCAACGAGGAAGGCCTGATCATGGTGGCCACCGTGGCGTTCGGCATGGGCATCGACAAGCCCAACGTGCGTTTCGTCGCTCACCTGGACTTGCCCAAGTCGCTGGAAGCCTATTACCAGGAAACCGGGCGTGCCGGTCGTGACGGCTTGCCAGCCGATGCCTGGATGGCCTACGGCCTGCAAGACGTGGTGATGCTCAAGCAGATGTTGCAGAACTCCGAGGGCGATGAGCGGCACAAGCGCCTGGAGCAGCACAAGCTCGACGCCATGCTGTCGCTGTGCGAAGAGACCCGCTGCCGTCGCCAGACCTTGCTGGCCTATTTCGACGAAGACATGCCCCAGCCCTGCGGCCATTGCGACAATTGCGTCGATGGCGTGGAAACCTGGGACGCCACGGAGCCGGCCCGCCAGGCGTTGTCGGCGATTTATCGCACGGGCCAGCGCTACGGCGTCGGGCATCTGGTGGATGTGTTGCTGGGCAAGGACAACGAGAAAGTCCGCAGCTTCGGCCACCAGCACCTGTCTGTGTTTGGCGTGGGCAAGGCCCGCAGCGAGAGCGAATGGCGCTCGTTGTTCCGGCAGTTGGTTGCGCGCGGCCTGGCGGACATCGACCTGGAAGGCTACGGCGGCCTGCGCCTCAGTGCGACGTGCCGGCCCTTGCTCAAGGGCGAAGTCACCCTGGAACTGCGCCGCGACCTCAAGCCGGCGACCGCGGTCAAGAGCAGCAAGAGCCAGGCCAGCCAATTGGTGCGCGGCGAAGAGCGTGACAAGTGGGAAGCGTTGCGCGCCCTGCGCCGCAAGTTGGCCGAGGAACACGGCGTGCCGCCGTACGTCATCTTTCCCGATTCCACTTTGCTGGAAATGCTCCGCAGCCAACCGACCTCCCTGGCGGAAATGGCCCGGGTCAGCGGCGTTGGCGCACGCAAGCTGGAGCGTTACGGCGAGGCCTTCCTCCAAGTGCTGGGCGGCGAAGCCGAGACCCCGCCGGCGGTGGCCGACGTTCGCCATGAACTCATCACCCTGGCGCGGGCCGGCATGACCCCGCTGCAGATTGCCAGTCAATTGCAGTGCTCGGAAAAGAACGTCTACACGATGCTGGCCGAGGCCATTGGTCAACAACAGCTTTCATTGGAGCAAGCGCTGGACCTGCCTGAAGAACTGATGGGCGAGGTCCAGGATGCGTTTCTCGATGGCGAAGGCGAGCTGCCTCCCGTATCGGAAGTCGCCGCGTTGTTCGCAGGGCGGGTTCCGGAAGGGGTCCTGTATTGCGTCAGGGCCGCACTGCAGTCGGAATTCGAAGTCTGATCAAACAGTTACGCTCCTTTAACGATTCACTACAGCGCGAGCCTTGCCTGAATCCAAAGGTCATGCTTAGCTGACTAATAATTAGTTTTTCTCTATTTCAGATTTGATGAGTTTTTTATGCCTTTGACCGATCAACACCGTTTTGGCATGCAACTGGCGCAGATGTCCCGTGGCTGGCGCGCCGAGCTGGACCGTCGCCTCGCCGGGCTGGGCCTGTCCCAGGCGCGTTGGCTGGTGCTGCTGCACCTGGCCCGTTTCGAACAGGCCCCGACCCAACGGGAGCTGGCCCAGAGCGTTGCGGTCGAAGGCCCGACCCTGGCCCGTTTGCTCGACAGCCTGGAAACCCAGGGCCTGGTTCAACGCCAGGCCGTGGCCGAGGACCGCCGCGCCAAGAAGATCGTACTGTGCGCGCCGGCATTGCCGCTGATCGAGCAAATCGAAACCATTGCCACGCAGTTGCGCCGGGAGTTGTTCGAAGGCGTCGACGAAGCGGACATGCGCGTTTGCATGCGGGTCCACGGCACGATCCTGGCCAACCTGGAAAGATCCTGAGGCATATCCCTGGCGCCAGACCTTTGAGATTCGGTGGTTAGCGAACTATAACCAGTACTAGGCGATCGTATTGGAAGCGTTTCGCACAGGTCGTTGATCAAAGGGATACCCATGCTTGAAAGTTTGCAGTCCACGTTGCGCAGTTGGATCAACGTGTCGGTCGTCGTGGGTGCCCTGGGGTTTCCCGCCTTGGCGTCGGCGCTGGGGCTTGGGGAAATCACGCTTCATTCCGCCTTGAACCAACCGTTGCGCGCCGATATCGCCCTGGTTGATGCGGCGGGACTCAGCGAGGGAGATCTTTCCGCCAGCCTGGCGAGTCCGGACGACTTCAGCCGTGCTGGGGTGGAGCGCGTTTTTTTTCTCAACAACCTGCGTTTCACCCCCGTGCTGCGGGGCGGACGCAGTTTCATCCGGGTGACCTCCAGCAAACCGGTGGAGGAACCGTTCCTCAACTTCCTCGTACAGCTCAACCAGCCCAACGGGCGCCTGTTGCGCGAATACACCGTGCTGATCGATCCGCCCGGTACGCCAGGCCTGGTGCCGACCGTCGACGAACCCTCCAGCTCGGCCGAGGCGACACCCGCCATCAAGCCGCCCCCGGCAACACAGGGCAAGCGCTACACCGTCGTGCAGGGCGACAATCCCTGGGTGATCGCCAAGCGTCTGCATGATGCGGGCAGCAATGCGTCGGTCAATGAACTGATGCAGGGTATCCAGGCGCTGAACCCTGGCAGCGAGCGACTTTCCATCGGCCAGCGCTTGTTGCTGCCTGATTCGGCCATCTTGCCAGCGCCTGCCCAAAAATCTGCCGCCCCGGCTCCCGCAGCGATCGACAGCAATACCGAGCAATTGGCCGCCAGCGTGCTGCAAAGCCAGCAGCAACAGCAGACCATCGAACAATTGCAGGCTCGGATCCACGCCCAGGATCAGGAAATCGCCGGGCAACGCCAGCAGATCAGCGAGCTTCAAGCGCAACTGACCCAGGCCTCGCCACCTGCGATGACCTCGGAACTTGCCCCTGAACCTGCCGAATCCACCGAACCCGCATCGGCAGTCGAGGCGGCGCCAGTGGCGGAAACCGAAGGCATCGACTGGCTGTGGGTGGCTGGATTGGCGGGAATGCTCGGGTTGCTGGCGCTTTTGCTGTTCCTGCGTCATCGGCAACAGCAGGAGACGGCGGACCCGGTGCCATTGACCGCCCGTCCCGACCTGGCCCTGGACGACAACACCGACACCTATATGGAGAGCGCGGATGCAGAGCCCCCCGAAGTCGCCGCGTCGTTCAACAACGGTGATGCTCCTCTGGGAGACGTGCTCGAAGGTGTGGGAATCTACCTGACCTATGGCCGTTTCACCGAAGCTGCCGGCCTGCTGCGCGCGGCATTGCTGGCCGAGCCGGAGCGTACCGACCTGGGGCTCAAGTTGTTGGATGTGCTGGGCAAGCAGGGCGATGTCATCGGCTTCCAGGCCCAGGAGAACCACCTCTTGTCCCAAGGCGTCGATCACCAGACGCTGGAGGAAACCCGCAAGCGCTACCCCAAGATCGCCATGGTTAACGCTCCGATGGAGACGCCCCCGGAGCCCCCGGCTCCAATGCTCGCCCCCGAACCTGTTGCCGCGCCCAGTGATGAATTCGAGTTGAACCTGGATGGGCTCTCCCTAGAGAACAGTTGGGACCTGGCCGATGATCCGTCGGCGGCTCCTGTACCCGGAACGCCGCCGTCTACCCGTGCCGACACGCTGGCGCTATCAGGCTTCGACGAACCGGACCTGCAATGGGGCGCACCGTTGGAAACCGAGTCGCTGGATGATGATTTCCTCGATGGGTTTGCCGACGAAGAGCAGGCGCTGGAACTGGAACCGCTGTCCGTTGAGCCTGAGTTCGAGTCACTGTCCCTGGAACCTGTGCCCTTCGAGCTGCAGGCGTCGGAGCATTCGGAAAAGCTGGAAGAAGCGCAGAATTGCATCGATGAAGGCGACCTGAAGAGCGCCATCACCTTGCTGGAAGAGTTGTTGCAAGAGGGCGATGAACCGCTCAGGGAAACCGCCCGAGTCTTGTTGGCCGGGATTCGTTGAGGTGATTGCGCGGCCGACGGGAATCCAGTGTGGGAGCGAGCTTGCTCGCGATGACTGAGCCGTAGCCAACATCATCGCCGACTGAGTGATCGCCATCGCGAGCAAGCTCGCTCCCACAATTTGAAACGGTTCTAGAACGTCTGCCCCAGGTTCAGATACACCGCCTGCTCATCGTCATCATTGAAGCCATAGCTGAAATTCAGTGGCCCCAACGGCGTGTCGAAACCCAGGAAGACACTGGCGGCGTTGATGTAGCCACTGTCGAACTCGTTGTCGTTGTTCCACGCCCGGCCGCGCTCCAGCGAGCCGCCGATGTACAACGGGAAATCCAAGGGCAGGTAAGCCCGAGGCGTGAGCCGGCGGTAATACACGGCGCGCATCAGGCTCATGTTCTGGCCGGATATCCCGTCCTCGCGAAAGCCCGACAATTGCCGCGCGCCGCCGAGGACGAAACTGGAGGTCACGACTTCGGCCGTGTCCAGCGTTCGACCGTAGCGCCCGCCCAGGATGAAGGTGTCCGGGCCGCTGCTCAGGGCCTTGTCCAGCTTGAATTCCCACTGGCGGTAACGTTGATCGGACCCCAGGCCAGGTTCGTATTGGCGCCATGACAGGCCGATGTCTTCACCTTCATGGGGGAAGTAGACGCTGTCCAGGGAGTCGAACGAATACTTTAGCTCGTAGAAGCCTTCGTTGAAGTTTTCGCTAGGCTGGTCGTGATCGCCAATACGCACGTCCGCCTTGCCCCAGGCCTGGCCAACCCCGAAGCGGATCTCTCCGCTGTTGCCGATCTGGCGACCCAGGTTCAGACCGAAGCCATAGCGCTCGACCCGATATTGGGCCACCGGATCGTTATCCAGAATCGACTCGACGTTGCGCGATTCGAACTGCCCGTAAGGCGCGATGAAGTAGCGTGAGCCGACGTCCAGCGGTTGATAGAACTCGCTGTACAGCTCCTGTTTGTCGCCGATCTGCGCCCGGGTCAGCCATTCGGCGCCCAGGCGATTGATGCCGTTGACCCGGTAACTGGCGCCGAGGTTGAAAGCGCTGTCACCGCGCATGTCGTCCGACAGGCTCAGGCCCACGCGCAAGTAATCAGTGCCGGTGCGTCTGCCCCGGGCATTGATCACCAGCGTGTTGTCCGCGCCTTTGTGCACGACGCGGTATTGCACCTGCTCGAAGTAATCCAGGCCGTACAGCGTGCCCATGTCGGTCTGCAGGCGGCCCAGGTCCAGCGGTTCGCCGATCTGCTGGCGAATGTAATAGCGGATCACGTCGTCGCCGACTTTAGAATCGTTTTCCACCCGGATCGCGGTGATGGTCGGAGTGCGCTCACTGGGGGTACGCGCCGCCATCAGCACGGCGTCGGTCGGCTCGGCGGGCCGCAAGTGCGCCAGGCGCGCTTCGAGTATCCGTGTGGCGCGGTAACCGGCGTCGACTATTTCCTGCGCCCGACCGAAGTCGGTGGAACCGAAGCTTGCCAGGGCCGGCTGGATCAACACGTCTTCTTTTCCCAACGTGGCCAACTGCTCTTCGGAGTTGCGTCGGGTCATCAGCGTTGTCGACTGGTTCAGCACATCCACCACGGTGACCAATTGCTTGCGGGTGCGCAGCGGTGTGCCGATGTCGACCACGATGGCCACGTCCACGCCCATTTCCCGAGCCACGTCCAATGGGATGTTGTCGGCCATGCCGCCGTCCACCAGCAGGCGACCGTCCAGTTCCACCGGGGCGAATACGGCGGGGATCGACATGCTGGCGCGGATGACCTTGGGAAGATGGCCTTTGCGAAACACGACTTTTTCGCCGGTGGCGATGTCGGTTGCCACCGCGCGGAAGGGGATCGGTAGTTTGTCGAAATCCCGGGTGTCACTGGCGTGGGCCAGCAGGCTTTCCAGGAGCAGGGCAAGATTCTGTCCCTGGATCACCCCCAGCGGCAGGCCGAGGCTGCCGTCGTCGCGAAAGCTCAGTTTCTGCTTGACCAGGAAATCCCGGTCGTCCTGTTTGCGCCGAAAGGGCACGTCCTTGCGGGGCGGGGCATCGGACAGGGCTTGCTGCCAATCGATGCCCAGGGCGAGCTTCTCCAGTTCATCGATCTTGTAGCCCGAGGCATAGAGCCCGCCGATGACTGCGCCCATGCTGGTGCCGGCAATGGCATCGATCTTGATGCCTTGTTCTTCCAGGGCCTTGAGCACGCCGATGTGGGCCAGGCCACGGGCCGCGCCACCGGACAGTACCAAGCCGATCTTTGGGCGCGGTGTCTCAACGGCAGGCTCGTTGGCATGGCCGAGCAAGGGCAATAGCAGAAGAAGCAGGCAAGGCAGCAGGCGGCGCATGGTCGATCTCGGAGCGGGCGATCAAAGGCGAGTAGTATAACGACGCCTTTGTAACCAGGAGTTCAGCCGCAATGAGCGCACACAAACCGGAAATCATCATCACTTACTGCACCCAGTGCCAATGGCTGCTGCGGGCCGCCTGGCTGGCCCAGGAACTGCTCAGCACATTCGGCGACGACCTCGGCAAGGTGTCCCTGGTGCCGGGCACTGGTGGGGTTTTTCATATTGGCTGCGATGGCACGCAGATCTGGGAACGCAAGGCCGACGGTGGGTTCCCCGAGGCCAAGGTGCTCAAGCAGCGGGTCCGCGACCAGATCGACCCGGCGCGCGACCTGGGGCACAACGACAGAATTCAATGAACGGGATCAGTGAGACGGCGCCTGGGCACCGGCGCTGGATTTCTTCGTGCCGTCCAGTTGGCTCGACACCACGATCGCAACGATGATCAGCACGCCACCGAGCAACATGCGCAGCGTCGGGTTTTCATCGAACAGCAACCAGGCGATGGTAATGCCGTAGACCGGCTCCATGGCGAACACCACGGCGGCGGTGCGGGCCTTGATCACCGCCAGGCTGGCGACGAAAAGGCTGTGGGCCAGGCCGGTGCAGAACACGCCCAGCAGGCCGATCCACAACCAGTCGAGGGGGCGAACGTCGCTCAGTTGCGGTGCAGCCATCGGCAACAGGCAGAGGCCGACCACGACGTTCTGGCACAGCGCGGCCTGCACCGGCGGCACATGGGCGGAGCCGGCGCGATTGGTCAGCGACAACAGTGAGAACAACAGCCCCGAGGCCACCGCCCAGAGCAGGCCTGTGGTGGCGCCGCTGGCCAGGTCGAAGTCCGGCGTCACGAGCACCAGGCCGATGCTCACCAGGACCACCAGGAGGATTTCGTTGGCGCGGATTCGTTCGCGGAAAACCAGCCCTTCGAGCAGCACGGTGAAGGCCGGGAAACTGGCGAATCCCAACGTGGCGATCGCGACGCCGGCGACTTTCACCGAAATGAAGAAACTCACCCAGTGCCCGGTCAACAAGAGGCCGCCCAGCAGCAACCGGCGCATGTCCCGGCCCTGGAGTTTCTGCCAGCGGGTAGGGCTGGCGAATCGGGCAAACGCCGCCAGGGCTAGCACGGCGAATACCGCGCGGCCAAACACGATCACGGCGGGCGAGGCCGCGGCGAGTTTGCCGAAGACGCCGGTCAGGCCGAACATGAGTGCGCCGATGTGCAGGGCGCCGAGGGCGGTACGGGGTGTCATTGCAATCCTTGTTCAACGGTTGGACGTCTGGCTATTAAGCCCGTCGCCAGCCGTTTTTGTCTGTCGCGATCCTAGCGATTTTTAGCGCGAGACTAGCGTGGCCGCCGAAGCTTGCCCGGCGAGACGCCGAATTCGCGCAACACGGCCGCGGCAAAGGCGCTTTGCGAACTGTAGCCAACCCGTTGGGCGATTTCGCCGATCGGCAGGTGCGAGTCACGCAGCAACGCCACGGCCTTGTGCAAGCGGCGGCTGCGGATGTAGTCCATTGGCGTCTGCCCGCATTCGGCGACGAAACGGGCATGCAGGCGCGCACTGGAAAGCCCGGCGACCTGCGCCAGGTCCGCGACTTGCAGCGGGTAGGCGGCATATTGGTCGATGTGGGCGTTGAGTGCGGCATAGGGCAGGCGTCGGCCGCCGGTGGTTTCCTGGCGCCCGCCGTTGAGGCTGGCGAGCAACAATACCGCGCCTTGCTGGGCGATCACCGGGTCGTGCACCGGGCTGCCGGCCAGCCAACTGACCAACTGGCTTTGCCCTGCATCCAGGAGCAGGCGAGTATTGCTGTCGAGCAAGCGACGGCTCGCGTCGGCATGATCGCCCAGGCATTGCCCGACCCACTCATCGTCCGGCACGTCCAGCACCAGGCAGCGGCTGCCCTGTGGACTGCCGCACGCATGATGGGCGCCCGCCGGCACGACCACGAAACTCTGCTGCACCACCTGGCTGCCACGCCCTTCGACTTCGAAGTCCAGCGCGCCGGACAAGCCAAACACCAGTTGCGCGTGGTCGTGGCTGTGGTCAATCAGATCGTGGCTGTAGTGGCGTAGCGTGAGGATCGGTCTCATCGCAGTCTCCCGTCGTTGGCGGTCAGTCTACACCGAGGGCGCGGCGCCTCGCGCTGTCATGCAATCGACTTATTGTTGTCATGGGGCATTAACCGCTGGGGTGCACTGTGGTGAAAACGATCAGAGGGTTGCCCAATGACCAGCGCCGAGCTCGCCAGACCCAGCCGCAAGCAGCGTGTTCGCACCCTGTGGATTTCCGACGTGCACCTGGGCACCCGTGATTGCCAGGCCGAGCACCTGTCGCACTTCCTCAAGGGCTACCACGCCGACAAAATCTACCTGGTGGGCGATATCATCGACGGCTGGAAGCTGCGTGGCGGCATGTATTGGCCCCAGGCCCACACCAACGTCATTCGTCGCTTGCTGACCATGAGCAAGCGCGGCACCGAGGTGATCTATGTCACCGGCAACCATGACGAATTCCTGCGGCGTTATTCGAAACTGATCCTCGGTAATATCCAATTGGTGGACGAGGCGGTGCATGTGACCGCCGACGGTCGGCATCTGCTGGTGATTCATGGCGATCAGTTCGATGTGATTACTCGTTATCACCGTTGGCTGGCGTTTCTCGGGGATTCGGCCTACGAATTCACGCTGACGCTCAACCGCTGGCTCAATCACTGGCGGGCCCGCTATGGCTATGGTTACTGGTCGCTGTCGGCATACCTCAAGCACAAGGTCAAGACCGCCGTCAGTTTCATCAGCGACTTTGAAGAAGCCATCGCCCATGAATGTGTGAAGCGAGAACTGCATGGCGTGGTGTGCGGGCACATCCACCATGCCGAGATCCGTCAGGTCGGCGAGGTGGAGTATCTCAACTGCGGCGACTGGGTCGAATCCTGCACCGCGCTGATCGAGCATTGGGACGGGACGATCGAGTTGTATCGCCTGGCGGACGCCCAGGCGCGGGAGGCGCTGCTCAAGGCTGAATTGAAAGTGGCTGAGCCTGCCTGAAGACCACATAAGGCCCGTGGCGAGGGAGCTTGCTCCCGCTGGGGTGCGCAGCAGCCCCTTTTTGTGAGCGCTTCGCACTCAAGCGGGAGCAAGCTCCCTCGCCACGGAATTTGCTGCGTCTGCAATAAATCAGGGCTGCTCTGCCATCGCCGCCTTGTAGATCGATTGCTTCGGCGCGGCGAACACCCTTTCCAGCATCGGCTCGAAGAAACTCAGCGGCAGCGTGTCGTACTCGGGATCGAACGCCGCAGCATCGTATTTTGCGCAGAAATCAATGGTGGCCTGGTATTGCGGATGTTCGAGAAACTGCTCGCGCAGATGCCGATCCATGCCCAGGTGATGGAAAAAATAATAGCCCTGGAAAATCCCGTGTTTCTCCACCATCCACAGGTTTTCGGCGCTGACGAACGGCTTGAGGATCGCCGCGGCGATGTCCGGGTGGTTGTAGCTGCCCAGCGTGTCACCGATGTCGTGGAGCAGGGCGCAGACCACGTACTCTTCGTCCCGCCCGTCACGGTAGGCGCGGGTGGCGGTTTGCAGGGAGTGGGTCAGGCGATCCACCGGGAACCCGCCAAAATCGCCGTCGAGTAATTTCAGATGGGCCAGGACCCGCCCCGGCAACTGCCGCGCATAGGCGCTGAAGTCCGCCGCGATGATCGCCCAGTCATCCCGGGTCCCGTCCTGCATGTGGGTGAAGCGCGCATGAGTATCCACCGGCAATCCTCCTAGAACGCCACCTTGCCGAGCAGCATGTCGCGGTACATGACGAAGTCACCGAGCAGGCTGTAGAGGGGATGTTGGAAAGTGGCAGGACGGTTTTTCTCGAAGAAAAAATGCCCGATCCAGGCGAAGCCATAGCCCGCCACTGGCAGGGCGACCCACAGCCACCAGGCGCCAACCACCAGCGCCATGGCGAAAACCAGCAAGACCAGCGAAGTGCCGACGAAGTGCAAGCGTCGGCAGATGCTGTTGCTGTGTTCGCTGAGGTAGTACGGGTAGAACTCGGCGAAGGTGTTGAAGTGTTTGGTGTTTTCCAAGACTGCAGGCTCTTTGGTTTTGTTGTGAACCGATGTTTCAGGGGTATCGGATGTGAGTTTAGAGCGGTCACTCGTAACAGCCAGTGACAATCAGCGCCACTTTAGTATCCTTCGCAAATCCAGCCGTACCCTGCGGCTCGTCATGCAAGTAAACGTCATGAGCGAACGAACCACTTCTTCAAGCTGGGCGATGGGGATTGTCAAGGCGTTGGAAATGGACGGCCTGGACTGTCGGGCGCTGTTCAAGCAACTGGGGCTGGATTTCGCGGCGCTGGACGATCCTGATGCGCGTTTCCCCCAGGACTCGATGACGCGGCTCTGGCAACTGGCGGTGGAGTTGTCGGGCAACCCGGCCATCGGCCTGAACCTGGGCAAGGTGGTGCGCCCGGCATCGTTCCATGTGGTCGGTTACGCGTTGATGTCCAGCCGCACGCTGGCCGAAGGGTTCCAGCGGCTGGTGCGTTATCAGCGGATCATTGCCGAAAGTGCTGACTTGAGCTTCCGTCACTTGGAGGAAGGCTACGGGTTGATCCTGACCGTCCACGGCGATCACCTGCCACCGACCCGGCAAAGCGCCGAAGCGTCGCTGGCCTGCGCGCTGGCCCTGTGCAACTGGCTGACCGGACGGCCCTTGCATCCGGTGAAGGTACTGTTCCAGGGCGCCGAACCCGTTGACATTGCACCTTATCAACGAGCCTTCGGTGCGCCGTTGGTGTTCGATGCTTCCTGCGACGCGCTGATTTTCCAGCAAGGCGACATGGAGGCGCCGTTGCCCACCGCCAACGAGGCCATGGCGCTGCTCCATGACCGGTTTGCGGGGGAGTACCTGGCGCGGTTCTCCGGCAGTCGCGTGACTCACCAGGCGCGCCAAGTGCTGTGTCGGCTGCTTCCCCAGGGCGAGCCCAAGCGTGACGTGGTGGCGCAGACGCTGCACCTGTCGCAACGCACCTTGCAGCGGCGCTTGCAGGAAGAGGGCACCAGTTTCCAGAGTCTGCTGGACGACACCCGACGTGAGCTGGCCGAGCAATACCTGGCGCAGCCGAGCATGACCCTGCTGGAAATTGCTTATCTGTTGGGGTTTGCCGACCCGAGCAACTTTTTCCGGGCCTTCCGTCGTTGGTTCGGTACCACGCCTGGCGACTATCGGGCGCGGGGCGTGGCCAAGCCGGTCAGTGACGCCAGAACGCCGGAATACACAGCACGAACACCGTAATGATCTCCAATCGGCCCAGCAGCATGCCAGCCGAGAGAATCCATTTGGCCGCGTCCGGCAACGGGGCAAAGTTGCCGGCCGGGCCGATGGTCTCGCCGAGCCCCGGGCCGACGCCGGACACCGTGCTCGCCGCGCCGGTCAACGCCGTCATCCATTCCACGCCCAACAGGGACAGCAGCAGGGCGATCACGCAAATGGTGATGGCGAAGAAGAACGAGAAGGTCAGGATCGAGCGCACGATTTCTTCGTCGAGGCGATGGCCGTTGTACTTCTGCTTGATCACCGCACGCGGGTGAATCAGTTGATTAAGGTTGGCCCGGAGCAGGATATAGGCAACCTGGAAACGGAAAATCTTGATCCCGCCGGCGGTCGAGCCCGAGCAGCCGCCGACGAATCCCAGGTAGAAGAACAGCATCAGCGAGAAATTGCCCCACAGGCTGTAGTCCCCCAGGGCGAAACCGGTGGTGGTGACGATGGAGGTCACGTTCAGCGCCACGTGTCGCAGCGCGTCGAGCCAATGCAGGTCGGTGGTCGCCCAATACCAGGTGCCAAGCACCAGCCAAGTGACCAGCAGCACGCCGATCAGGCCTTGGACTTGCTGGTCCTTGATCAGCGCCCGGCGATTGCCTCGCAGCATCGAAACGTACAAGGCGAACGGCAGGCTGCCGAGGATCATGATGACGATCGCGACCCAATGCACCGCTGGCTGGGTCCATTTGGCCAGCGACAGGTCCGAGGTCGAGAAACCACCGGTGGAAATCGCCGACATCGAATGGTTGATCGCATCGAACAGGCTCATCCCGGCCCACCACAGCGCCAGCGTGCCGAGGATGGTGATGCCCACGTAGGACGCCACGATCAGCCGCGCCACCATGTGCGAGCGAGGCATGACCTTTTCCGAGCGGTCGGAAGATTCGGTCTGGAACAGCCGCATGCCACCGATGCGCAACAGCGGCAGGATCGCCACGGCCATGCCAATAAAGCCGATACCGCCGAGCCAGTGCAGCAACGAGCGCCACATCAGGATGCCTGGCGACATCGTGTCCAGTCCGCTCAACACCGTCGCCCCGGTGGCGGTGATCCCCGACATGCTTTCGAAGAATGAATCCGTGTAACTGATGTGTTGGGTCAGCAAAAAGGGCAGCGCGGCAAAGACACACACCACCAGCCAACTGCTGACCGTCAGCAGGTACATGTCCCGGGGACGCAGGTGCACGTGTTCCGGGCGTCCGGGAAGAATCAGGGCCAGGCCGGCGACAAAGGTGATCATGCTCGACCAGAGGAACGATGGCAGGTCGCTGGTGCGTTCAAAGACCAGCAGCGTCGCCATCGGCACGACCATGAAGATCGCCAGGGTGATCAGGAAGATGCCGATGATGAAACCAATGATCCGTAGGGTCGGCAACGCCATGAAGTCCGCTCGGGCTGAAGAGGAAAGGGCGCCATTCTACCTGCGACAGGTGGCATGTAAACCGGCGTCCTACGTCGCTTGTAACTGAATTTGAACTAACGAACTGGTCGCACAAGCCTCTAGAATAGCCGAACAATTTTTCCAGGAGGTGGCCGATGCAGGCTCTCGACGCTTTGCTCAACCGTGTTTCAGTCCCGCGCCTGGTGGACCCGGCGCCCACGCCGGAGCAGCGCGAAGTGATGTTCGCCGCCGCGATGCGCGCGCCCGACCATGGTCAGTTGCGGCCATGGCGTTTCCTGACGGTCGAAGGGCAGGCGCGCCATCGCATGGGGGAACTGCTGGCCGAAGCTGCACGCTTCAATGATCCGCTGGTGGCCGAAGCCGTGGTGGAAAAGGCGCTTAACGGCCCACTGCGCGCGCCTCTGGTCGTGGTAGTGATCGCCCGCCTGCAGGACCATTTCAAGATTCCGAAATCCGAGCAGCTGCTGGCGGCCGGCTGCGCGGCCCATGGCATCCTCCTGGCGGCTTATGCCCAGGGAGTCGGCGGAGTCTGGCGCACGGGCGAACTGGCTTACTCGCCGCATGTGGCCAGGGGACTGGGGCTTGAAGAAGGCGAAGAAGTGATTGGTTTCCTCTACCTAGGCACCCCGCAGAAAGAAGCGCGCACGGCGCCGCAAGAAGATATCGGGCAGTTTGTCCGGGAGTGGACAGGCCTGTAAATCTAATGAGTGGCGCGGTTTCTGTAGTGAAGAGAATTTCTGTGGCGAGGGGATTTATCCCCGCTGGGCTGCGTAGCAGCCCCAACGCTTTTGAATGGATGCGATCTGACACTCCGAGGCGTCGGCCTCAAGGGCTGCTGCGCAGCCCAGCGGGGATAAATCCCCTCGCCACAAAAGGTATGTAGCCACTATTGCTTACTTGCAAACATCCGCAATCGCCACCGCCAGCGCGTCCAGGCGCGTCGCATCGATGCCGGCGACGTTGGCCCGGCCGGTGCCGACCATATAGACGCTGTGGCGCTCGCGCAGCTGCTTGACCTGTCCCGGTGTCAGGCCGGTGTAGGAAAACATCCCGCGTTGCACGCCGATATGGCCAAAGCGCTCACGCAAGCCATGGGGGTCTAGCGCGTCCAGCAGCCCGCTGCGCAGTTGCGCGATGCGCAGGCGCATGGCTTCCACTTCGTCGGCCCATAAACCCTTGAGTTCCGGATTGCCGAGGATTGTCGCCACCACCGCCGCGCCATGATCCGGCGGCGTCGACCATAGGTTGCGGGCGATATTCGCCAGTTGACTGCGAATGTCCACCAGCTTTTCGGCGTCGCGGGCGCAGACAATCAGCGCACCGGTGCGGTCGCGGTAAAGGCCGAAGTTCTTCGAGCAGGAACTGGTCACCAACACTTCGGGCAACGCTTCGGCAAACAACCGCACGGCCCAGGCGTCCTGCTCCAGCCCATCGCCAAAGCCTTGGTAGGCGAAGTCGATCAATGGCAGCAGGTCGCGGTTGCGCACCACGTCCAGCACTTGGCGCCATTGGTCGTGGGACAGGTCGAAGCCGGTCGGGTTGTGGCAGCAGGCGTGCAGCAGCACCACGTCACCCTTCGGCACCTGGCCCAGGGTCGCCAGCATGGCCTCGAAATCCAGGCGATTGTCAGCGCCCACGTAAGGGTAATGACTGGCCTTGACCCCCGCAGTGGCGAAGATGGTTTCGTGGATCGGCCAGGTCGGGTTGCTCAACCAGACGCCACGGCCCGGCAGGCAATGGGCAATGAAGTCGGCGCTCAAGCGCAGGGCGCCGGTGCCGCCCGGGGTCTGGGTGGCGCCGGCGCGCTGCTCGGCGATCAGCGGTGAGTCTGCCCCCAGGACCAGTGCGTTGATCAACTGGCCGAACGCGGCGTCGCCATGACCACCGATGTAAGTCTTGGTGACCTGGCGATCCACCAGTCGCTGCTCGGCCTGTTTCACCGACTGCAGAATTGGCGTCAGGCCCTGGGCATCCTTGTAGACGCCTACGCCCAGGTCGAACTTGCCGGGATTGCTGTCCGCCCCGTAGGCCTCCATCAGGCCGAGGATCGGGTCGCCGGGCACCCGGCCGATGGCATCGAAATGCATTACTTGCGGCCCTCGGCGGTCTTGGCCACTTCGTCGGTGCGAGCGGCCATGATGAAGTCGTTGCGGTGCAGGCCCTTGATGGAGTGGCTCCACCAGGTGACGGTGACTTTGCCCCACTCGGTAAGCAGGCCTGGGTGATGCCCCTCGGCCTCGGAGATCTCACCGACCGCATTGGTGAACGCCAGGGCGAGCTTGAAATTCTTGAACAGGAAAACTTTCTCCAATTGCATCACGCCGTCGCGCACTTCGATGTTCCAGTCCGGAATCTGCTTGATCAGTACCGGCAGTTCTTCGTCGCTGACTTGCGGTGCGTCGGCGCGGCAGGCTTCGCAATGGGCTTGGTTCAGAGTGTTCATGGTGTGTTCCCGGATCGAATATTTGAAAAACGTCGATGCACCCACGCTAAAGCAAAGCCGTGTCGTGCAACAGACTCAATTGAGATCAAAAATGGCGGTTCAAGCCGCTTTCGGTGGAAATTTCGGCGCGTGCAGGCCCAGTTCCCGGCCGCGCTTGACCATCCCCATGATGTCTTCGTGGGCCAGGTCGAACAGACGCTTGAGCTCGGGCAGCACGAAGTACACGGGTTGCAGGATGTCGATGCGGTAAGGCGTGCGCATGGCTTCCAGCGGATCGAAGGCCTGGTGCTCCGGCTCGTCCGACAGGCAGTACACGGTTTCCTTGGGCGAGGACAGGATGCCGCCGCCGTAGATACGCCGACCCTGCGGGGTCTCGACCAGGCCGAACTCGATGGTCATCCAATACAGGCGAGCGAGATAGACGCGTTCTTCCTTGGATGCCTGTAGGCCGAGTTTGCCGTAGGTGTGGGTAAATTCAGCGAACCAGGGGTTGGTCAACAGCGGGCAATGGCCAAAGATCTCGTGGAAGATGTCCGGCTCTTGCAGGTAATCCAGTTCTTCACGGGTGCGAATAAACGTCGCGACCGGAAACTGCTTGCTGGCAAGCAATTCGAAAAACGTCTGGAAGGGGATCAGCGCCGGCACCCGGGCAACCTGCCAGCCGGTGGTTTCGCCGAGGACTTCGTTGATTTCCCCCAACTGCGGAATGCGGTCGTGGGGCAGGCCCAGCTTGTCGATGCCGTCCAGGTATTCCTGGCATGCACGGCCCTCGAGGACTTTGAGCTGGCGGGTGATCAGCGTGTTCCACACCGCATGTTCTTCAGCGGTGTAGTGGATTAAACCTTGCGCATCGGGCTCGCGGGCCACGTACTGCGTCTGCTTCATGCTGCTCTCCTGCTGATATCCCTCAGGGGGAAGACTTGTTTGTTGTTATGTCCAGCGATGCAGTAGAGATAACTTGAAGTAGATATCTGCGCAGCAGGCTATTCCGGGGTTTAACGGCCCGTCGCCATCAAAATCGTAAAACTTTCGTTACATAAATGGGCGCGTCTCGATGTTTCGGGCATTTTCGTTTGGGAAATTTCCTACAACTGTCACATAATCTTGACGGCTATTTGCGCCGCAGCGCAGAAAACCGTGGCGAGGGAGCTTGCTCCCGCTGGGCTACGAAGTAGCCCCCCCATTTCATGCTTGCAAACACATCGGGCCTTTTCATGCGCATCAAAGTCCATTGCCAGAACCGCATCGGCATCCTGCGGGACATCCTCAACCTGCTGGTGGAGTACGGCATCAACGTCGCCCGAGGTGAAGTGGGGGGCGAGCATGGCAACGCGATCTACCTGCATTGCCCGAACCTGATCAACATCCAGTTCCAGGCGTTGCGTCCGAAATTCGAAGGCATTGCCGGGGTATTCGGCGTCAAGCGCGTAGGCCTGATGCCCAGCGAGCGTCGGCACATGGAGCTCAACGCCTTGCTCGGCGCCCTGGAGTTCCCGGTGTTGTCGATCGACATGGGTGGCTCCATCGTCGCGGCCAACCGGGCGGCGGCGCAGTTGCTCGGCGTGCGTGTGGACGAAGTGCCGGGAATCCCGTTGTCCCGCTACGCCGAGGATTTCGACCTGCCGGAGCTGGTGCGCGCCAACCAGTCGCGGATCAATGGGTTGCGGGTCAAGGTCAAGGGCGACGTGTTCCTGGCCGACATCGCACCGCTGCAATCGGAGCACGACGACAGCGAGGCCATGGCCGGCGCGGTGTTGACCCTGCACCGCGCTGATCGGGTCGGCGAACGCATCTATAACGTGCGCAAGCAGGAACTGCGCGGCTTCGACAGTATTTTCCAGAGCTCGAAGGTTATGGCAGCGGTGGTCCGGGAGGCCCGGCGCATGGCGCCGCTGGACGCGCCACTGTTGATCGAAGGCGAAACCGGCACGGGCAAGGAACTGCTGGCCCGCGCGTGTCACCTGGCGAGCCCGCGCGGGCAGTCACCGTTGATGGCCCTCAATTGTGCCGGCCTGCCGGAGTCCATGGCTGAGACCGAGCTGTTCGGCTACGGTCCCGGCGCGTTCGAAGGGGCGCGGGCAGAAGGCAAGCTCGGGCTGCTGGAGCTGACGGCGGGCGGGACGTTGTTTCTCGACGGTGTCGGGGAAATGAGCCCGCGTTTGCAGGTGAAATTGCTGCGCTTCCTGCAGGACGGATGCTTCCGCCGCGTAGGCAGCGATGAAGAGGTGTACCTGGATGTCAGGGTAATCTGCGCGACCCAGGTCGATTTGTCCGAACTCTGCGCCCGAGGCGAATTTCGCCAGGATTTGTACCACCGCTTGAATGTGCTTTCCCTGCACATTCCATCGCTGCGCGAATGCCTCGACGGGCTGGCCCCGTTGGTCGAGCATTTTCTCGACCAGGCCAGTCGCCAGATCGGTTGTCCCTTGCCAAAGCTTGCTCCGGCGGCCATGGACCGCCTCAGCCATTACCACTGGCCGGGTAATGTCCGGCAATTGGAAAACGTGCTGTTCCAGGCGGTTTCCCTGTGCGATGGCGGCACGGTGAAGGCCGAGCATATTCGTCTGCCAGACTACGGCGTACGCCAACCCCTTGGCGATTTTTCCCTTGAGGGTGGCTTGGACGAGATCGTTGGGCGTTTCGAGAAAGCGGTGCTGGAACGCTTGTATTCCGAACACCCGAGCAGCCGGCAACTGGGCAAGCGGTTGGGGGTTTCCCATACGACCATTGCTAATAAGTTGCGGGAGTATGAGGTGGGAAAAGAATCACCCTAGGTACCTGATCATCGGAGTGGCGGGGAGTTGGCCGATTTTTTGCTGGGGTACCCGCACATCCAGAGTCAGTTGTCGGTTTCATGGCGTTGCAGCCCGCCGACATAGACCGCGATGCAACGCCGCGTCAGAGGAGCTCCCGAGCCGTGTGCCATTTTTCAGTCACCGAGTAGTGTTCCCATGGCCGATTCCATTACCGTTACCAGCCCGCTGCTACCTCCTCTGGAAGAGTTCACGCCCTACCTGCAGCGAATCTGGGAAAGTAAGCGCCTGACCAATGGCGGCCCCTTCCACGAACAGTTGGAACAGGAGTTGGCCGAGCACCTCGGTGTCCAGCATTTATCGCTGTTTTCCAACGGTACCCTGGCCTTGGTGACCGCGCTGCAGGCCTTGCGCATTACCGGCGAAGTCATCACGACGCCTTATTCGTTCGTGGCCACTTCCCACTCGCTGCTATGGAATAACCTCAAGCCAGTGTTCGTGGACGTCGATCCGGTGACAAAGAATCTTGACCCACGACGTATCGCTGAGGCGATCACCCCGGCGACTTCGGCGATTCTGCCGGTCCATTGCTATGGCATTCCCTGTGATGTCGAGGGCATCCAGGCCGTCGCCGATACCTATGGACTCAAGGTTATCTATGACGCGGCACATGCTTTTGGGGTCCGACAGGACGGTGCAAGCGTTCTGAATCACGGCGACCTGTCGATCCTCAGTTTTCACGCCACCAAGGTATTCAATACTTTTGAAGGTGGCGCCATTATCTGCCGAGACGAAAAGGTCAAGCAGCGTATTGATTACCTGAAGAATTTCGGTTTTGCCGATGAAGTCACGGTCATGGCTCCCGGTATCAACGGGAAGATGAACGAGTTGCAGGCAGCATTCGGCGTGCTGCAGTTGCGCTACATCGATGAAGCGCTCAGCCGTCGGAAAAAGGTGTTTGAATATTATCGGAGCGCCCTGGAAGGCATCCCCGGTATCAGCCTGCTGGAACAACCGCAGGGACTGGACTGGAACTATGCCTATTGTCCGATCCTGGTCGATGGCGAGCGTTTCGGGGTGAGCCGGGACGAGGTATATGACCGCTACCGTGCAGAAAACATCCTTGTGCGCCGGTACTTCTATCCGCTGATATGCGAGTTTCCGATGTACCGCGGCCTTCCCAGTTCAGACCTCTCTCAACTGGGCAATGCCTACACCCTGTCCCGTCAGGTGCTGTGCCTGCCGATTTATCCGGATCTAGATACTCAGACCCAGTCGAAAATCATTGAGGTACTGCTCAAGGCCCGAGAGGCATGAGCCAGGCCCTTACCTCGCAGATGTGCATGCCGGAAGCTGACCAGCAGCACCGGATTGCGCTAATGCAACCTTATTTCCTGCCTTACCTGGGCTATTTCCAACTGATCGCTGCGGTCGACTGTTTTGTCCTCTACGACAATGTGCAGTTCATCAAGAATGGATGGATCGAACGCAACCGTTATTTGCTGGGGCAGGAACCGAAGTGGTTCCGGGTACCGCTAAGCAACGGTAGTCACACCCAGCAGATCATGGAGAAACGGATTGCCGAAACGTTTGACCCAGGCGATATCCTCAACAAATTGAGCTTCGCCTATCGCCGTGCACCCCACGCGCCAAACATGCTGGCCTGGCTGGAGTCGCTGCTGGTCGAGCCTGCTTCGAACATTGCCGAGCTCAACGAGCGGATACTGCGGGCCTGCTGTGCCCTGATTGGGTTGCATACGCCGATCATCCGCTCCAGCGATCTGCCAATAGGCACGGATACCAAAGCACAGGACCGAGTACTCGAAATAGTCCAGGCCTGCGCTGGCACTCATTACCTCAATCCCGTCAATGGTGGTCATCTCTACCAGGCCGAGGCATTCCACCAGGTCGGTATCGCCCTTGAATTGCTCAAGGCGACCTTGCCCGTCTATCGGCAGGGTGGGGATGAACAACCCTTTGTGCCCGGCCTGTCGATCCTCGATGCCTTGATGTACAACGACGCACAGACCGTGGGAGCCTGGGCAAAAGGTGGAGAAATTGTCCGTGCCTGAAGCTATCGGTGGTTATTTCGAGTTGGAGCTGCGCAAAGGACATAATCCTTACCCTGAGGCCGCTGCCTTTAACTCGGCCCGCTCGGCCTTCAAGACGCTGGTCATGGCGCGTAACCTGCGCCGGGTTCATTTGCCTGTCTATATCTGCGATGTCATGCAGGACGTGCTTCGCGGATCCGGCATCGAGGTGTTGCGCTATGCGTTGAGCGAACGTCTCGAGTTGCCGGACTTCCCAGTCCTGCAAGCCGATGAAGCCCTGTTGTTCGTCGATTACTTCGGACTCAAGGCTGACTACATCGGCCAAGTACTTGCCGTTCGCTACGGCAGGCAATTGATCGTCGATAATTCCCAGGCGCTTTTTTCCCGGCCGCAGCCCGGGATTGCAACCCTTTACTCGCCCCGCAAGTTCGTTGGTGTAGCTGATGGCGGTTGGCTGGCTAATGCGCCTGCTGATCTGCCGCAAGCGCAGAGAAGCTGCTCTCAGGAGCGTTTTGCCGCGCTGCTGGGGCGTCTTGAAGACGCTCCGCAACACCACTATGCAGCATTCCAGGTGTTGGAGCAGGCATTGGAAATCGATGGCATCAGGGCCATGTCCGCCAGTACCGCACGCTTGCTCGACAGCATCGATTACCACGAAATCGCCAGACGCCGGATAGACAACCTGGCGCATTTGCGCGGACGCCTGGACCACCTCAATCGCTTCGCCATCTGGCCCGTGCAACCCGTTGCGGCATTGTGTTACCCGCTGCTGGTCGAGTCTGCCGAGATGGCAACCCGGTTGCGCGCTCACCTGCTGGACCAGCACATCTACGTACCTTGCTACTGGCGTGAAGTATTGAGCAGTCCAACGGCGCCGCCCATTGAAAGAGATTGGGCGCAGTGCCTGCTGCCGCTGCCGATCGACCAGCGATACAACGTCGATGACATGAATCGTCTTGCCGACGCCATCCTTCAGAACACGGGGAAATCATGAGCATTCTAGGTCAACGCATCCTGCTCAGAGCGCTGGAGCTCGAGGACTTGCCGCTGCTGCACAAGTGGTCCAACGATGAGGCCCTCTGGAGCCTGCTGGGCGGCTGGCATTTCCCCACCTCGCGGGAAGCGCAACGGGACTGGCTGCTGGGTCTCAAGAGCGACTCGCTCAACCAGCGCTTCGGTATCGAGGTTCCGGGCCACGGCCTGATCGGTACGGCAAACCTGGTTGGCATTGACTGGAAAAACCGCACTGCCGAGCACGGCATGATGATCGGTGATTCCTCCCTGCGTGGCCAAGGCCATGGCACCGACGTGATCGCCACGGTGATGCGCTATGCCTTCGACGAACTGGGCTTGAGCCGGCTTTCGACCACTATCATCGAGTACAACGCCGCGTCCCTGGCGACCTACACCCGCAAGACCCCTTGGGTCATCGAGGGCGTGCAGCGCCAGTGGTACTACCGCAAGGGCCAGCGTTGGGACCGCATCATGCTGGGCGTGAGCGCTGAAGAGTACCGTGCCTGGCAAGCCGCGCGGGGCGATAGCCAATGAGCCAAGAGTTGCAAGTGCTGCAAGCGAACGGCTACGTCGTCGCGACCCCATTCCTGCCGGGTTCGCACACCGCGCCTGAGAAATCCGACCCCTCCAGCCCCAAGGCAACTGTATGACTACCCCGTCCCTGCATGGCAAGCCGCGTCACCCTTATTACATTGGTGCGCCCCATTACCGGGAAACCTCCTCGGGCGTATGCGTATTGCATTATCTCTGCCACGTGCTGAACTTGTCCGGTTACGAGGCCTATCTCACCCCTTGCCAGGTGAATCCGAAACTGCGCACGCCGATCCTGACCGAGGAACTGCGCCAGCGCCATCGCTCGCTCGGCCTGGCACCGATCGCGGTCTATCCCGAAGTGACGGACGGCAACCCGATTGGCACACCGATCGTGGTTCGTTACATGCTCAACCGTGACGGCTTTCTAACTGGCCGCGCAATCAATGTGCAGAAGTCAGACCTGTTTTTCTATTACACGCAGGATTTCGGTGGTGGCAGTGATAGCAGCGACCTGCTCCTGTTGCCCGTCATCGACTCGGAGTTATTCTCGCCGCCAACCGAGCCGGTGCAGCGCAGTGGCAACTACCTGTATTTGCACCGCTTCGACAAGTCCAAGGTCGATTACTCGATGCTGCCGGACGATATCGAAGTCCTGAGCATGCTCAATCCGAAGACTCTGGCCCAGCTAGCGCAGATTTTTCGAACGGCCTCAACGCTTTACACATACGAGATATCATCGACCTGCACGGCGGCCATGCTCTGTGGTTGTCCGGTTATCTATATGCCCGGCGGTCACGTCAAGACCCTGCCTTTCATCGAGCAGTTCGGCGATGCGGGCGCGGCGCTCTATGGTGAGCCCGGCGGACTGGAGCGTGCACGAGCAACCGTGATGCAGGCGCGCAGGCGCTGGCTGGACATAGAAAAGGCCTTTTGGCCTCAGTTGGAGCGCTTCGTCGATATCACTCAGCAGGTTGCCGTCCAGCACGCCATTGATGCTCGCGTACCCTCCGTCAAGGACTGGCTGCGCACCCGTGTACTGACGCCGATCCAGCAGCAGCTTGTCGACCAGCGTCGCCGCCAGCTAAGCGGACAAACCAGCCTGACGTTGTTGGTGCGCGATCCCTTGGGCGATTTCAATGCCTTGAGCGATACCTTGGAAAGTCTTGCGCTGTGGCGATCACGCTCATCGATCAGCTTGCGCATGGTGGTTCTTAGCACCTCGCCGACGCCTGATAATCTTCCCGACAATCTGCACTGGCTGACCTGTGTCGACCCCGGCGCCGTCGAACTGAACGAGATTGTGCAGGCAGACGACAGCGACTGGATCATGCTGCTTACCGCTGGCGATGAGGTCCTGCCCGGCGGCACGTTAATGCTCGATCTGGAGCTGCCAGGTGCCGATGGTTGCCGGATGATTTATTGCGATGGCATGTATCGCTCGGAGAACGGCCCTCAAGCGGTCTTGCGCCCCTGCATCAACCTCGACTACCTGTTGAGCCTGCCATTGGCCATGGCCAACCATTGGTTGATCCGTCGCGAACTGGCGCTGGAGATCGGTGGTTACAACCCGCAAGTGCCCGAGGCGCTTGAGTTGGATCTCATCTTGCGACTGATAGAAACCGGGAGCATGAACGGCATTGCCCATCTGAGCGAACCGCTGGTGGTCAGTAACGCGCCGACCTTGGCCGATAACCCGGACGAGCGTAAAACCCTGCAACGGCACTTGGACAGCCGCGGCTACACGAACGCCAGGGTCCTGCAGCAGCCGACCCGGCATTACCACATCAAGTACGGCCATGATCAACAGCCCTTGGTGTCGATCCTGATTCCGACCCGGGACCAGTTGCCGCTGTTGCAGCGTTGTGTGGAAAGCCTGTTGTCAAAAACGCGTTATCCGTACTTCGAGATTATCCTGATCGACAACGGCAGCGAGGCTGAAGAAGCCCTCTCTTGGCTGAGCGAGATGGAGTTGATCGGAGGAGACAAGGTCCGCGTCGTTCGTTTCCCCTATCCTTTCAACTTCAGTGCCATGAATAACTTGGCAGCCAGCCAGGCGCGCGGCGAGTACCTGGTGTTGTTGAATAACGATACGGCGGTCATTCAGGATGATTGGCTGGACGAGCTGCTCAACCATGCCTTGCGTCCGGAAGTGGGTGTTGTTGGCGCCAAGCTGATCACCCCGGCAGGCACTCTCCAGCATGCAAACCTGATTACCGGGCTGCGCGGCCCTGCCGCCAGCCCTTTCATCGACCAGGCTGCCAGCAGCGGCGGTTATATGCAGCGCCTGGTCGTCGATCAAAACACCAGCGCGGTCAGCGCGGCGTGCCTGATGATCCGCACGGCGATCTACCTGGAAGCCGGAGGCATGGATGAGGCGTTGTTCCAGGTCACCTGCAACGATTTGGACCTTTGCCTGAAGGTGGCGAACCTTGGCTATCTGAATGTCTGGACCCCTCATGCCGTGCTCTTGCATGAGGGGGGAGCGACTTGGTCAAGCGTCGGCAAGGATCCACTCAACCGTCAACGTTTTGCCATGGAGCAAGATCACGCCTTGAGCAAATGGCTGGACGTCCTGGCCAATGATCCTGCCTATAACAGTAACCTGTCGCTGCGGGGTGCTGGCTTCGAACTTGAAGCCATTAACGAACTGACTTGGCGACCGCTGTCGTGGCGGCCACTTCCGGTGGTATTGGTGCACCCAGGGAAGTGCGAAAGAGCCGCAAATCTGCGTATTGTCGAGCCGTTCACTGCTTTGCGTGATGGCGGCAACATCGAAGGTTGTATCAGCAACAGTCTCCTGCCGGCGACAACGCTTGCGCGCTACAACCCCGATGTCATTGTTTTCCAATATCAGGCTGACTCGCAGCTCCTGGAGCAGATGCAGCACATCAATGTTCTCTCCAAAGCGTTCAAGATTCTTGAGTTGGATGAGCTGAAATCGCAGGTTCCGGGGTGGATGTCTTCGCTGCAACACGCGGCAAGCCTGGTCGACCGCATCGTTGTGCCGACGCCTGCGATGGCCCAGGCCTGTGCTGGGTTGCATCAGGATATTCGTGTACTCGAAACCCGCCTGGGGAGCAAATGGCGCAACTTGGCCAGCGGGCGCCAGACATCTGGCATCCCTCGCATAGGCTGCGCGATTGATCCGACGCAGCCTTTTTTCCAGCCGTTGATCCTGAGTCTGATGGAGGCGTTGGCGGGTCAAGTGGAGTGGGTGCTTTGGGGGGATGTGCCTGCTTATCTGCGACCGCTCGCCAGCGAAGTCCATGATGGCGTTCACGACAATCCCGAGGTGCTGGCCAGTCTCAACCTGGAGATGGTCCTGGCGCCACAAGGCTTTGGCCTGGCCGACGACAGCGACAGTCTGCTCCGCAACCTGCAGTATGGCGCTTGCGGCTACAGTGTGATTGGCGGCAATGTCGCCGATAACCTGGGCGATCTCGTCAACACCCGTATGGGTGATCGCCAGGAGCAATGGCTTGGGGCGATTAGTGCTGTCCTGGCAGATCGGCAGGCCTCGCGGCTGCAGAGCGAGCGACTACGCAAGCAAATACTGGATAACTGGGTCTTCGACGATGCCTGTGCTGCGCGCTGGGTTCAGGGATGGTTGCCCAGCTGAAGGAAGCCTGAGGGCGGCGGCAGGGAAGTGCGCCCGGCCGCCCGCTTATTCATCCGACCACTCAATGGTCAGCTTGCGCGAACCGCGCCACGCAGGAGCGCAATGATCAACGACCGGTACTTGCCACTGATCGGCAAGACACCGCCGGTTTTTCGTCTTCGACTCATTTCCAAACTCCTCACCGAAACCCACGAGCCCTTTGTTTTACGGGCCTGGGCCCGCCAGAAAAAAGTTGGTCTGCAATTTGCTTAAGGCTGTGCAACACAGCAGTGGGCGGCAAACGTCCGGCATGCAGAGGAACGACAGTGGACAAGTACCTTTATGTGGCAATGACCGGCGCCAGCCAGAACGCACTGGCGCAACGGGCCCATGCCAACAACCTGGCGAACATCTCCACCAATGGTTTTCAGAAAGACCTGGAGCAGGCACGTTCGATGCCGGTGTTCGGCGACAGCTTTCCGGCGCGGGCGTTTGCCATGTCCGAGCGGCCTGCCACTGACTTCACCCCGGGAGCGCTGGTTGAAACCGGTCGCGACCTGGACGTGGCGGTCAGCGGTCCGGGCTGGATGGCCGTGCAAAACCCCGACGGCGGTGAAAGCTATGTGCGCACCGGCAGTCTCAATGTTGACGCCCTGGGCGTGTTGCGGGCCGGCAACGGCATGCCGGTGATGGGCAATGGCGGGCCGATCGCCGTGCCACCGGAGCAGAAAATCGAAATCGGCCAGGACGGCACCATCAGCATCCGCGCCATGGGCGAAGGCCCGCGCGTGATGGCTGAAGTGGACCGCATCAAGCTGGTCAATCCTGACCTGAAGAATATGACCAAGGGCCTGGACGGTTCGATCCGCACCAAGGACGGCCAGCCGGCGCCCATCGACGGCAACGTGCAACTGGTGTCGGGCTTCCAGGAGGCGAGCAACGTCAACGCCGTGGATGAGATGACTTCGGTGCTGGCCCTGGCCAAGCAATTCGAGCTCCACGTCAAGATGATGAACACCGCCAAAGAAGGCGATGAGGCCATGGCTCGGGTCTTGCAGATCTAATCATTAATTACAGCGCTGCGCCGAAAAACAGGCGTAAGAGGAGAATCGAATGCTTCCGGCTCTTTGGGTTGCCAAAACAGGTCTGTCCGCCCAGGACACCAACCTGTCCACTATTTCCAACAACCTGGCGAACGTCTCGACCACGGGTTTCAAACGTGATCGCGCCGAGTTCCAGGACCTGCTGTACCAGGTAAAACGCCAGCCTGGCGCCCAGTCGACCCAGGACAGCGAATTGCCGTCGGGCCTGCAAGTGGGTACCGGTGTGCGCATCGTCGGCACCCAGAAAAACTTCAACGCCGGCAGCCTGCAAACCACCGAGCAGCCGTTGGACATGGCCATCGACGGTCGCGGTTTCTTCCAGATCCTGCAGCCGGACGGCACCACGTCCTACACCCGTGACGGTACCTTCCACCTCGACTCCAATGGCCAGATCGTCAACGCCAGCGGTTTCGCCCTGGAACCGGCCATTGTCATCCCGAACGATGCCCAGACCTTCACCGTGGGCCGCGACGGCACCGTGTCCATCACCGTGGCGGGTAACCCGGCCTCCCAAGTGATCGGCAACCTGCAGACCGCTGACTTCATCAATCCGGCCGGCCTGCAAGCCGTGGGTAACAACCTGTTCATGGAAACCGCCGCCAGCGGCGCGCCGCAAGTCGGCACCCCAGGCCTGAACGGTTTCGGCACCACGCTGCAGAACACCCTGGAAACTTCGAACGTGAGCACCGTTGAGGAGATGGTCAACATGATCACCACCCAGCGCGCCTACGAGATGAACTCCAAAGTGATCTCCACCGCCGACCAGATGCTCTCGTTCGTCACGCAGAATCTGTAATCGCGTCGCAAAATCCGTCATTACGTAGACAGGGCGGCCCCAGGGTCGCCTGCAACACCAAGAGGTAGGGTCATGAATCGCTTCGTATCTGTTCTGGCATTGAGTGGGATCACCGCATTGGCGGGCTGTGTCGCGCCAACGCCAAGGCCCAATGACCCGTACTACGCTCCGGTGTTGCCGCGCACACCGTTGCCGGCGGCGGCCAACAACGGTTCGATCTACCAGGCCGGTTTCGAGCAGAACCTGTACAGCGACCGCAAGGCCTTCCGCGTTGGTGACATCATCACCATCACCCTGAACGAGCGGACCCAGGCCAGCAAGAACGCCAACTCGCAGATCGACAAGACCAGTGAGACCAGCGTCGGCCTGACGTCGTTGTTCGGTTCGAGCCTGACCACCAACAACCCGATCGGCAGCAACGACCTGAGCCTCAACGCCGGATACAGTGCTGACCGCGCCACCAAGGGCGACAGCCAGTCCGGCCAGAGCAATAGCCTGACTGGTTCGATCACCGTGACCGTCGCCGATGTATTGCCCAACGGCATCATCGCCGTGCGCGGCGAGAAGTGGTTGACGCTCAACACCGGCGACGAGCTGGTGCGCATCGCCGGGATGGTTCGCGCCGATGACATTTCCACCGACAACACTGTTCCATCGACCCGCGTGGCCGATGCGCGCATCACCTATTCGGGCACTGGTGCCTTTGCCGATGCGAGTCAGCCAGGTTGGTTCGACCGTTTCTTCCTCAGCCCGAAGTTCCCTTTCTAGGTGATCAAGTTGAATCTTAAACAGCTGTTGATCGGTGCCCTGGTGATGTCGGCAGCCTTCACTGCTCAAGCCGAGCGCTTGAAGGACATCGCCAGCATTTCCGGCGTGCGTTCCAACCAGTTGATCGGCTACGGCCTGGTCGTGGGCCTCAATGGTACCGGCGACCAGACCACCCAGACCCCGTTCACCCTGCAGACCTTCAACAATATGTTGTCGCAGTTCGGTATCAAGGTGCCGGCCGGTTCCGGCAACGTGCAGTTGAAGAACGTCGCGGCGGTGTCGGTCAGTGCTGATCTGCCAGCGTTTGCCAAGCCAGGTCAACAAGTGGACATCACCGTGTCGTCCATCGGTAACTCCAAGAGCCTGCGTGGCGGCACCTTGTTGCTGACCCCGCTCAAGGGTATCGACGGCAACGTCTACGCCATCGCCCAGGGCAACCTGGTGGTGGGCGGTTTCGACGCCGAGGGCCGCGACGGTTCGAAGATCACCGTCAACGTTCCGTCGGCGGGTCGCATCCCTGGCGGTGCATCGGTTGAGCGTGCGGTGCCGAGCGGTTTCAACCAGGGCAATAGCCTGACGCTGAACCTCAACCGTTCCGACTTCACCACGGCCAAGCGCATCGTCGACAAGATCAATGACATGCTCGGCCCAGGCGTGGCCCAGGCCATCGACGGCGGCTCGATTCGCGTCACCGCGCCACTGGATCCGAGCCAGCGTGTCGACTACTTGTCGATCCTGGAAAACCTCGAAGTCGATCCGGGCCAGGCGGTGGCGAAAGTCATCATCAACTCGCGCACCGGCACCATCGTGATCGGCCAGAACGTCAAGGTTTCGCCGGCCGCCGTGACCCACGGCAGCCTGACCGTGACCATCACCGAAGACCCGATCGTCAGCCAGCCGGGCCCATTGTCCAACGGCCAGACCGCCGTGGTCCCGCGTTCGCGGGTCAATGCCGAGCAGGAAGCCAAGCCGATGTTCAAGTTCGGCCCGGGCACCACCCTGGATGAAATCGTCCGGGCGGTGAACCAGGTCGGCGCGGCACCGGGTGACTTGATGGCGATTCTCGAAGCCTTGAAGCAGGCCGGCGCGTTGCAAGCCGACCTGATCGTGATTTAAGGAAAGCGGTCATGGTGGATATGCGCAAAGGCGCCTTGATCAGTGGGGATTCAGCGTCCTATTCGGACCTCAATCGCTTGAACCAGCTCAAGGTCGGCGACAAGAACAGCGAAGGCAACCTGCGCAAAGTGGCGCAGGAATTCGAGTCGTTGTTCCTCGGCGAAATGCTCAAGTCCATGCGTTCGGCCACCGAGGCCCTGGGCAAGGACAATCCGATGAATACGCCGGAAGCCAAGCAATACCAGGAAATGTACGACCAGCAGTTGGCCGTTTCGATGTCCCGCGAGGGCGGCGGTATCGGCCTGGCCGACGTGCTGCTGCGCCAGATGTCGAAGAACAAGCCGCTGGCCTCGGGCGAGGCGGCCACCTTGTCGGCCGCCAAGCAGCAAGATGCGTTGGACAAGGCCAAGGCGCCTGTGCCCACGCCAGTGGCGGCCGGAACGCTGCCCGATGGGCCTTTGTCGCGCAGCAACGGCCAGCGCCCACTCTGGGCCTCGCGGGCTGTGAGCGCGCCGCAAGGAGCCGAGGGCATCCACCGCAACGACATGGAATTGATCAACCAGCGTCGCCTGGCCCTGCCGCCGAAACTGGCCGACCGCCTGCTCGCCGGGCTGGTGCCTTCGGCGTCGGTCAAGCCTGAGGCCGTGGCGCAGAATGTCTTGCCGGATCGTGCCGTTGCCGCCGTCAAGCCTGCTACCGGTGAGCTGGCCAACGGTGACTGGCTGGCCGCGCTCAAGGCTGCCGAACCCAAAGGCGACATGCAGGTCTATGGTCGCGCCGTGGCCCAGCCACCGTTGGCACCGGCGCGCAAGGCCTTCCGCGATGCCGATGAATTCGTCAATGCCATGCTGCCGATGGCCAAGGAAGCCGCCGACCGCATCGGTGTCGACCCTCGTTACCTAGTGGCCCAGGCCGCCTTGGAAACCGGTTGGGGCAAATCGGTGATGCGCCAGCCCGATGGCAGCAGCAGCCACAACCTGTTCGGCATCAAGGCCAGCAAGAATTGGACGGGCGATTCGGCGCGGGCGATCACCAGCGAATTCCGCAATGGCGAGATGGTCAAGGAGACGGCCGAGTTCCGTTCCTACGCCTCTTACCGCGACAGCTTCCATGATTTGGTGAACCTGCTGCAAAGCAACAGTCGCTATCAAGCTGTGCTGAAGTCGGCCGATAACCCGGAACAGTTTGTACGCGAGTTGCAGAAGGCCGGTTACGCCACCGACCCGAACTACGCCAACAAGATTTCGAACATAGCCCGGCAGATGACGAGTTACCAAAACTACGCCTCGGCCGGTGCCACCACGACTTTATAAGGTCTGAACCATGAGTTTGCTCAATATCGGGATGTCGGGTCTGTCCGCAAGCCAGACCGCACTGGTGACCACGGGTAACAACATCGCCAACGTCGATACCGCTGGGTATTCGCGTCAGCAGACCGTGCAGACCACCAAGGCGTCGAACCAGTACGGCAACGTGTTCATCGGCTCCGGCACGACCCTGGCGGATGTGCGCCGGGTCTATAACTCGTACCTTGAAGCACAACTGAAGACCACCACCTCGCTCAACAGCGATGCGGCGGCCTACCAAGGCCAGATCACCCCGCTCGATTCCCTGCTGTCGGACAGCGGCACCGGCCTCAACGGCGCGCTGACCAAGTTCTTCGCCTCGGTACAGAACGTCAACGCCAAGCCGGGCGACGACGCGTCCCGCCAGTTGCTGCTCAGCGATGCCCAGGCCTTGAGCAACCGTTTCAACTCGGTTGCCAGCCAGTTGACGGAGCAGAGCCAGAACATCAACGGCAACCTGTCGAACATGGTCGAGCAGATCAACAATCTGGCCACCACCGTCGCCCAGTTGAACAAGAAAATCGCCGAGGTCTCCAACGCCGGCGGCGCGCCGAACGACCTGCTCGACGCCCGCAGCGAGACCATTCGCCAACTGTCTACCTTCACCGGCACTCAGGTCGTCGAGAACGGCAGCAGCCTGGACATCTACCTGGGTTCCGGCCAGCCACTGGTGATGGGCAACATCACCAATAAACTGGAAGCAGTTCCGGACAAGAACGACCCGGGTCGCATCGGCATCCAGCTCAACAGTGGCTCCAGCGTCATGGACATCACCCAGGTCATGACCGGCGGTGAAATCGGCGGCCTGATGCGCTACCGCAGCACTGTGCTCGACCCGGCCATGAACGAGCTGGGCCGCGTGGCGCTGGTCGTCGCCGACCAGATGAACAGCATCCAGGCCTCGGGCATCGACAAGAACGGTGCGTTTGGTTCCAACCTGTTCAGCAGCATCAACAGCGCCGCGCAAATGAGCCAGCGCAGCGTCGCCTCGCTGGGCAACAGCGCCGGGTCCGGCAACTTCAACGTGTCCATCGAAGACACCGGCAAGCTGACCACCAACGACTACAAGATCACCTTCACCAGCGCCACCGACTACACCGTCCAGCGCTTGCCTGATAACACGCCGATGGGTGCGTTCAATACCGCGACCACGCCGCCACCGGTGGTCGATGGTTTCGCCTTGACCTTCGGCGGTGGCCCGGCGGTGGCTGGTGATTCGTTCAAGATCACCCCGACCCGCAACGCGGCGGGCAGCATCAAGACCGAGATGACCGACTCCAAGCGGCTGGCGATTGCCGCGCCGCTGGGCGCCGCCATCACGCCGGGCGGCAGCGGTACGCTGACCATTCCGGCCAGCGGCCAGCCGACCATGACCACCAAGCTGGACATCTACGACGAGGCCACCACCAGCATCATCCAGAACGGCATCAAGAACTCGATGCCGGTCAAGGTGGTGTTCGGCGCGACGTCGGCCGGTGGCTCCAGCCAGGCTTACCAACTACGCGATGCCCAGGGTGGCTTGATCAGCAGCGGTACGATCATACCCGGCCAGAGCAACACCCTGAGCCTGAGCGTTCCGCTCAAGGACGCCACGGGTGCCCCGATCATGGATTCGTCCGTACCGCCGGTGCAGCGTACCGTCACGTTCGACATGTCGATCGCCGGTGCACCATCGGAAGGGGCGGGTATCAATATCAGCCTCAGCCAGCCCGGCAGCCTGGACAACCGTAACGGTACGGCATTGGCCGGCTTGCAGACCGCCAAGACCGTAGACACCAACACTGCCAGCAAAGGCATTTCCCTGAACGATGCCTACGGCAAGCTGGTGGAAGGCGTCGGCGCCAAGGCCGCCCAGGGCAAGCTCGACAGCGCCGCCACCGGCGCGATCCTGGACAATGCCAAGAACGCCCGCGATTCGTTGTCCGGCGTGGACCTGGATGAAGAAACCGGCAACCTGGTCAAGTTCCAGCAGTACTACACCGCGTCCTCGCAGATCATCAAGGCGGCGCAACAAATCTTCAGCACGTTGATCAACAGTCTTTAAGGAGCCGTAGCCCATGCGCATTTCCACTTCTCAGTTCTACGAAAGCACGGCTGCGAACTATCAGAAAAACTTCGCCAAGGTCGTCAAGAGCAGCGAGGAGGCCAGCAGCCTGGTGCGTGTGAACACCGCCGCCGATGATCCGGTCGGTGCTTCGCGCTTGCTGCAACTGGGTAACCAGGCTTCGATGCTGTCGCAGTACGAAGCCAACGTCACCACTATCAAGGCGACCCTGGGCAACACCGAAGCGGTGATGAACAGCATCGGCAACGTGCTGCAGCGCGCCAAGGAACTGGCCGTCAGCGCCGGTAACGCCGCCTACACTGACTCAGACCGTAAAGCGGTCGCTTCGGAATTGGGTTCGCTCGAAGAACAGCTGCTCAGCCTGATGAACACCAAGGATGAGAACGGCAAATACATCTTCGCCGGCTCCAAGGGCGATGTCGTGCCGTTCACCCGCAATGACGACGGCACCTACAGCTACAACGGCGATCAGGTGACCCTGGACCTGCCGATCGGCGACACCATGTCGATGGCCACCAACAGCACCGGCTGGGAAGTGTTTCAGCAAGCGGTCAACACCAGTCGCACCCAGGTCACCATGACCGCGCCGCCGGTGGATGATGGCCGTGTGGTGTTGACCAACGGCCAAGTGTCGTCCAGCGTCAGCTACAACAGCCAGTTCCGCGGTGGCGAGCCGTATACCGTGGAATTCGTCAGCGGCACCCAGTTGAAAATCACTGACTCGGGTGGCAACGATGTGACCGCCGAAGCCAGCAAGGGTGGTGTCATCGAACCGAATAACCAGGCCGGGCAGACCGTAAGCTTTCGCGGTGTCGACTTGACCTTGAACGTCAACCTTCAAGCTGGCGATGTGGCAGGTACAGTGTTGCCCGGGCACACGTTCACCCTGGCAGCCAAACCGGATAGCTTCACGCCGGCTCGCAGTCCGGGCAACACCACCCTGACTCAAATCACGGGTAGCCAGATCACCGATCCGACGGCTTACCACGCCAGTTTTCCGACGGGCTCGGCCGTGTTGAAGTTCACCAGTGCCACGGATTTCGACCTGTACGCCGCGCCACTGACCGCCGACAGCAAGCCGGTATCCAGCGGCACCCTGGCGGGCAACGTCGCCACCGCATCCGGCGTGAGCTTCACCCTCAATGGTGCCCCGGCGGCCAACGATCAGTTCAGCATCGCGGTCAATACCCACGAGACGCAGAACATTCTCGACACCGTGAGCCAGTTGCGGACTGCCTTGAACACCCCGGCCGATGGCAACAACATCGCCCTTCAGAAGCTGAATGCGGCGCTGGCTTCGGGTATCGGTAACCTGGCCAGCGGCACCGACCACTTGACCAGCGCATTGAGTTCGGTCGGCGGGCGTGGCCAGTCGCTCGATACCCAGAGCGATACCAACCAGAGCTTCGTCCTCGCCAACTCGCAAACCCAGTCGGCGATTCGTGACTCCGACCCGGCGGAAGTGATGACGCGCCTGACCTTGCAGCAGACTATGCTTCAAGCGTCTCAGTTGGCGTTCAGCAAGATCGCTCAATTGGGTTTGTTCAATAAAGTGTGATCCAGGGCGGGGACCGTGACGCTATAAGCGGTCCCCAACCCGTTCCTTTATACGATTCAGGACGTCCTGCTCTCGCCTGAGTTGGCGCCTGCCGTTGAGAGCCATGCGTGTGAAATCAGCTCCTCTTGTCAGCATTGCCATCCCCGCGTACCACTCACGCTTTTTCCGCCTCGCCTTGCAAAGCGCGCTCGAGCAAACCTACGAGAACCTTGAGATTGTCATCTGCGACGATTGCCGCACCGATGAAGTCGAGCGGATTGTCCAGGAACTTGGCGCAGGCTCTAATGTTGCAGTGCGCTACCTGCGCAACCCGACCCGACTGGGGTTCCAGCAGAACCTGTTGCGCTGCCTCGAAGAGTCCCGGGGCGAGTACCTCAAGTTTCTCTGCGATGATGACCAGTTGCTGGCGTTCTGCGTCAGCCAACAGGCGGCCATCCTGCAGGAGCATGCCCAAGTATCGCTGGTGATCAACAAGCATCATTTGATCGATGCAGACAGCTACGCCTTGCCGGTCCGTGTTGAAAACACCGGCATCACGCAGTTCGATGCGCTGTTCAACGGCAGCGACATGCTGGCGTATTTTGAAAAAATCACCCGTAACATTCTTGGCGGTTTAAGTGGTGCAATGATGCGCCGTACCGATGTCGAGGCTTTGCTGCCAGCGTTGGCGCGGCCCGGTGAAGGCTTCGAGGCGGTCCTTGATTTTGCCTTGTTCATCTGCCTGCTGCGCCGGGGTAACCTGGTCCAGCTATACGCCGAGGGAAGCGGCCAGCGCTTGCATCCGGACCGCCTGGCGCGTCAGGCCAAAATGCTTGAAGCGGCTACGGTGGAACTGACATGGCTCAAGGAAATGCTCGCCCAGCGCAGCGGCGAGCCGGCGCCAGCCAGTGGCTGGGTGCGTTACCAGGCGCTGGGGCAGCCTAGGGAGCCAGGGGCGCCCGAATGGGAAGAACTCAACGTCTACTCGGTGATTGCGACTCGCCAGGGCGTCATCGGCTCGCAAGTCGGCACGGACATCGAAAGCTACGCGGACCTCTATGTGCAGTGGTTGGAATGCCGGCACTTCAGTCCATTGCGCAAGCAAGTCTTGTCCCGGCAGATCGCGCGCTGGGCCTACCGCCCGAAGATCGTCCCTGTGATCATCGATGAACAGGACGATTCTTATGCGCTGGATATTACCCTGCAGAGTATCGCGGCCCAGGCCTATGCCTGCGAATCGGTGCTGCTGCTGTCCAACGGTGGCCAGGCGGTGGACAACCATGTCCTGCGCCTTCGCCTGCAAGCTGACTGGACGCAGCAGCTCAATGGGCTGTTGCCTCAACTGGACGGCGCCGATTGGTTCTACCTGCTGCGTGCCGGCGATCGCTTGACCGAATCTGCGCTCCTGATAATGGCCGACCGGATTGTCAGCTCGCCGAGTGCTGCCTGCATCTACAGCGATGAAGGCGCGCTAGTGGATGACAAATCGGCAGAGCCTATCTTCAAGCCCGACTTCAACCTCGACCTGATGCGTGGCTATCCCTACGTTGGTCGGACACTGGCTTTCGAGCGTGATCGATTCCTGGCCTCGGGCGGATTTGATTCGAGCTTGGGCGAATTGGCGCCCCATGACTTGATCTGGCGACTCGTGGAAACGGACGGGCCGCAAGTAATTGGTCATATCCCTGAAGTCCAGGTCGAGTCGACGTTTTCGTTTGCCCAATGGCTGTCGCTGTCGGAGGTCATCGAGCAAAACACGCGGCTGATCGGCGCGCATCTGCAGCGTATCGGCGTGCAGCACCGGCTTCACCCCGGGCCGCTCCTCGCGTTGGTTCCGCGCATTGAATACCTATTCGCCGAGCGTCCGCTGGTGTCGATTGTCATCAGCGTCAAGGATGACCTGAGTGCGCTGGAACGTTGCGTCAACAGTCTGCTCAGTACGACCGCGTATCCATATTACGAGATCATCATTGTCGACAACGCCAGTGAAGCCCCCGAGTTGCAGCATTGGCTGAGGGCGATGGCCGAGCTGGGCAGTGAAAAGTTGCGGATATTCTTACATCCGGGGAGCAGCAGCGAAGCGGTACTCCGCAACTTCGCCTTGCAACAGGCCCGCGGCGAATACCTGCTGTTGCTCAACCCCAGTTGCATCGCGCTGGAAGCCGCATGGCTGGATGAACTGCTCAATCATGGGCAACGTCCCGAGGTCGGTATCGTGGGGCCTCGCACGCTGAACCAGCAAGGTCGGGTCATCGACTCCGGTATGATCATGGGGTTGGGCGGGTTGGCGGGCAGGGCGTTCGTCAACGAATCGGTGGCGTCTGGCGGCTATATGCAACGCTTGCAGACGGTGCAAAACTGGAGCGCCGTCGGCGACCACTGCCTATTGGTGCGCAAGCAAGTTCTGGAGGAAGTTGGCGGGTTCGATGAGTCGATCACAACGCAGCGCATCAATTCGCTGGAGTTGTGCCTGCAGGTCGGAAAAAACGGTTACCTGATCGTCACCACACCCTACAGCGATGTCGTGCTGGCGTCCGGCGTCGAGGCCAGTCGTGATCCTTCGTGGAAGGAGCGCCTGGAGCGCGAACAAGAGGCTTTTTATCAGCGCTGGCTACGCAGGATCGCCAACGATCCCGCCTACAATCGTAACCTGACCCTGACTGGGAAAAGCTTCAGCCTTGAACCCGGGCCACGTACCGGCTGGAATCCGTTGATCACCCGCAACGTTCCTTCGATCCTCGGGATGGCAATCAACACCTCGGCGGTGGGACATTACCGGGTTAGCCAGCCGCTGTTCGAACTGGAAGCGGCGGGTCGAATCGTCGGGCGCGTTGCCTACGATACGCCTTCGATCATCGACATTGAACGCCAGTCACCGGATGTGATCATTCTTCAAGGTCGCTATAACGTCGGTAAATTCAAGGACATCGCTCAAGTCAAGACCTACTCCAATGCCATGCGCATCTACGAATTGGATGACTACATTGCCAGGGTTCCGGAAAAAAACGAACACCGTCGCAATATGCCGGACAACCTCGAGGACTTGCTCCGCCAAGGGATCGCCCAGTGCGATCGGGTCGTGGTGTCCACCCATCCACTGGCGGACGTCTTGTCCAGCATGCATCACGACATCCGCGTGGTGCCCAACATGCTGGCGGCCGGCCTGTGGAACCAGCTCCGGAGCCAGCGTGCAACCTCAAGCAAGCCGCGTATCGGTTGGGGCGGTGGTACCAGCCATCGTGGCGACCTGGAGCTCATCGCCGATGTCGTTCGGGAACTGGCCGATGAAGTTGAATGGGTTTTCTTTGGCATGTGCCCCGATTTGCTCAAGCCCTATGTCCATGAGTTTCATCCTGGCGTGAGCCTGGCACTTTATCCGGCAAAACTTGCCAGCTTGAACCTCGACCTGGCCTTGGCGCCGTTGGAATTTCATATTTTCAACGACTGCAAAAGCAACCTGCGCTTGTTGGAGTACGGTGCGTGCGGGTACCCGGTCATCTGTTCGGATACCGAAGCTTATAGGGGGCACCTGCCTTGCACTCGGGTCCTTACCAACAGCACCGAAGAATGGCTTGAGGCGATCCGCATGCATCTGGCAGACCCGGTTGCCAGTTACCGGATGGGCGACGAATTACGTGAAGTGGTGCTACGCGACTTTATCTTGCGCGGCGATAACTTGCAGTACTGGGCCAATGGTTGGCTACCGGATTGAGGCGTTTCCATCGCGAAACTCACGGTGTCGCTAATGCGGCCATCCACTCGTTAAGGAATTAATATGCAAAGCAATGTCCCAACAGGAACGACCGCGCCGTTGGATGAACGGTTTACGCTGGTACTGCTGGCTCATGACCAGTCGACCGCCCTGCGGCGGGCGTTGCGCTACTACCGCGCCAGTTCGTTCGCCGTGTTGGTGATCGACTCATCAAGCCGGATCGATGCCGATATTTCGACGGCATTCCCCGGGGTGCAGTTCTTGCATGCGCCTGAGGCGAGTGGCTTCGGCGACAAGGTTCGTCAGGCCGTCGAGCACGTTGCCACGCCTTACCTGGCGATTGCCGATGCCGAGAGTTTTCTGCTGCTCCAGGCGCTCGAACAATCGTTGAGTTTCCTGGAGGCGAATGCTGAATACGGCGCCTGCCAAGGCTACAGCCTGGCGTTCGAGGCCCATGCTGACCGTGTCGACTATTACTTGCTCGACCGCAAGGGCTGCGAAGATTACTCCGACGCATCGGCCGAAGCTCGGCTGGCGGTGTTTGCTGAGGATTGTCCGTCACTGATGAGCGCACTGACGCGCACTGAAACCCTGCGGCGCAGTTACGCTTCGTTGCCCTCAGGTTTTGACCCGCGGCTGCAGGAGGCTGGCCATTCTTATGGTTTGGTGGCGGATGCAAGGGTCCGCTTGCTCGACATCGCCTATGGTGTGCATGAGCGCAGTCGTGTGGCGAAGCCGCAGAGCGCGGTCGTGATGGCGCCTAGTTCTCAAGACTTGCGTGCGGTCGCGGAACAGGAGCGTATGGCTGCGGCCTTGGCCTGTTCCTTAGGCACGGATGCTTCGGTGCGAGAACACGCCAGGGCCATCGTCAAGAAGCTGGATGAACGTTCGGTGCCGCAGGCCGGAAAACTGTTCGAGTCGATCTGGGATTCACGGCGGGGCGAACCGGTTCGTCGTTTCGAGCCGACCCAATACGTCGAGTTACCGTTCTATAACCAGGCTTTTTTTAACGTGCTCACCAAACTGGAGTTCTTGATTCATGTAGCGCCAAGTGGACAGGTGCAGTTGAAAGAGCTGGAAGCGGTCATGCTCAAGCAGAAGGAATTGTCCCGCCCCCAGCGCAACACGAGTGCCGAGCCGCTTGATGAACAGTTGGCGAGAGCTTTCCTGAGCTATGCCTTCAACCAGGATCTGGTGAAGCAACTCCTGGGGCTCATGCAGGCCAAGGGCGACGAGCGCTACGTGCAGATGCTAGAGGCGTGGAAGCTGCGACTCGACGCGGCGGGGTTTGATAATACCGCGAGATTGTTCGACGCCACGCGCTCCGGTCAATTGCTGCGATGGCTCGAGGCGCGTGAACCGAGCGCCAGTGAAGCCCAGAAAGTTTCCAAATACCTGGCTGCTCGCAACGGTGGTCCTACGTTCGGCATTTTGATCCTGGATCTGGACGCCGATGTTTTCAAGATGCAGGCTTCCTTCGACAGCATCATCAATGGCTACTGCCGGGCGTTCAAGATTGTGGTGTTCACCACCGGTGACCTGCCGGCCGAGACGACGCCACAGAATGTCCTGCATTTTGTCAAAGTCAACGAAAGCAATTACGTCGACAAAATCAATCAGGTGGTTAACCTGAGCGATTGTGATTGGATGGTCATGACCGAGGCCGGCGATGAGCTGACACCGGCGGGTCTGTTCCGTGCGGGTGTGGAACTGCTGGACGCTGCGCAGTGCCAGGCCGTGGCAATGGACGAGTTCCAGCGCCAGCTTGATGGGACCTTGGCTGAAGTGTTCCGGCCTGGGTTCAACTTGGACTTGCTGCAAAGCAATCCGACGCTGATGGCCCGCCATTGGCTGATCCGTCGCGAGACGCTGGTGAAGCTCGGCGGTTACTCGCGTGAATTCAAGAACGCGATGGAGTTCGACCTGCTGTTGCGCCTGATCGAGCAGGACGGCCTGGAGGGGCTTGCCCACCTGGATGAGCCACTGTTGATTTGCCAGGCGGCGCCGGTGGAGGACAATGCCGATGAGCGCAAGACATTGCTGCGTCACCTGGCGGTACGTGGCTATCAAGCCGACGTGAGCGCGGCCGTGCCCGGGACGCACAAAATCGATTATCGCTTTGCCGACCGCCCCATGGTGTCGATCGTTGTCCATGGCATCGGTGACCTGACGGCGCTACAGCGGTGCTTGCTCAGCGTGCTGCAGCGCACCCGATATCAGCGCTACGAAGTGCTGGTTCCTACCGCGGCCGCAAACCATCCCCCCCTGAGTACCTGGCTCGGCGGCCAGGGGCACCAGGCCAGTCGCGTTCGGTTGCTCGATATCGACGCGGGCGTCGCGACGGGGACTTTGATCAACGCTGCGAGCCAGGAAGCCAAGGGCGACTATTTGGTGACACTGGCGGCCGACAGCGAAGTGGTCAACGTCAACTGGGTCGAATCGCTGCTCAATCAAGTGTTGCGCCCGGAGGTCGGCGTGGTCGGCGCCAAGCTGGTCGAGCGCGATGGAAGCATCGCCCAGGCTGGCCTGATCCTGGGACTGAACGACACAGTCGGCTCGGCTTTCGTCGGTGAGCCGAAGACCGCCCGGGGCTACATGAACAGGTTGGTAGTCGAGCAGAACTGTTCGGCGGTGTCTTTCGCCTGCCTGATGATTGCCAAGCAATTGTTCGAAGCGGCCGACGGCATTGATACGGCATTGTTCGACGATGCGCTGGGTGACGTCGACTTGTGCCTCCGGGTTGGCCAGGCAGGTTATCTGACGGTATGGACGCCGCATGTGCAAGTGATCCAGCCCGGCGTGCTGGCGAGTACGCCGCAGGCGCTTGCGGCGCTGCGTGAGAAGTGGTCCGGGGCGTTCGCCCAGGATCGGTTCTACAACGGCAATCTGGCGCTGCAAGGGGTGGGTTTTACCCTCGGACCGGTGCGCAACGTACCTTGGACCGACTTGCTGAACTAACCGCCGCATATCCGTGCGGATGAATCGTGGCGAGGGAGCTTGCTCCCGCTGGGCTGTGAAGCAGCCCTTTTGTGAGCGCTTCGCACTCCAGCGGGAGCAAGCTCCCTCGCCACAATTAATCAAACGCCTTCTGCAGTTTCCCACCGGGTACGGCAGGTAAATCTACCGTCGCTCTCACACAATTGCATCGCCATCCCCTACATTCCTGTCCGGTGTCCAATCCGATCGCGAGAAATGACACTGCTTCATTTGTCATGAAAAAATGCCCCTTGAGGACAAAACAGCGTGACGCATAGGTCATAAAGTGCATCTTCACTGTATTGTATTCCCCGGAGTGGAGGCCCGTTCGTTCGCCTGGCAAGGCTTCCGCCCTCGGAAATCAACCATTTTGAAGCGCCCCTGAGCTTTTGGGGGTGAACCTAGTCGCAGTACATGATCGGGAAGCCATGATGATTGGCATAAAAAGCATAGCGAGTTATGTGCCGACCGCTGGTGTGGATAACTACGCTCAGGGTGCCAAATTCGAGAAGGATGAAGAGTTCATCCTCGGCAAGATTGGTTCGGCGTTCCTGCCGCGCAAAGACGCTGATCAGGAAACATCGGACCTGTGTGTCGAAGCAGTGAACGCGCTGTTCGCCAACAACCCACAGCTTTCGCGCGAATCGATTGACGCGCTGATCGTCGTCACCCAGAACGGTGATGAGGAAGGATTGCCGCACACGGCCGCCATCGTGCAGGACAAACTCGGGCTGCCAACCCATGTGGCGGCGTTCGACATATCCCTGGGCTGCTCGGGCTATGTCTATGGCATCTATGCCCTGAAAGGCTTCATGGAGGCCGCAGGGCTGAAAAACGGGTTACTGGTCACCGCCGACCCCTATTCGAAAATCGTCGACCCTGAAGACCGCAACACCACCATGCTCTTCGGCGACGCCGCCACGGCCACTTGGATGGCCGAAGGGGCCAATTGGCAGTTGGGCAAGTCCAAGTTCGGGACTGACGGTTCCGGTGCGCCGCACCTGAAGGTGAGCGACGGTGTGTTTTTCATGAATGGCCGCCAGGTCTTCAACTTCGCCTTGCTGAAAGTGCCGGCTCATTTGCATGAACTGCTGAACGAGTCGTCATTGCAACCCAGCGATATCGACGCGTTCTGTATCCACCAGGGCAGCGCGGCAATTGTCGATGCCGTGGCGCGGCGTTTCGAGGGTGAGCCTGAAAAGTTCATCAAGGACATGGTCGAGACCGGTAATACCGTGTCTTCGAGCATTCCGCTGTTACTGGAGAAGCACGTCCTGGATGCCGACTGGAAGCGCGTGGCGATCAGCGGTTTCGGTGTCGGCCTGTCATGGGGCTCTGCGATTCTCTATCGCGACTGATCCGATTTATGTGCTTCCAATAGCGCTTCAGGTTCGCCTGAAGCGCTATTTTTTTGCGCGTGACGCTATCCCCGCCGTTTCTTGACGCCATTTTTTGGGCTTTTGTTTGCCGCTAAGCCCTTGTTTCTCAAGGGGTGGCAGTCTGCTAGCAAATTTTTTGAAAAAAGCCCTCAAGCAAGTTCCCAACCCGACGATAACTATTACGAAGGTTCTCTAGGCCACACCCCCGGCGGTTGCCAAGGGCCGGAAGCCGCAGTACCCAACCAACGAGGAATTCGTCATGGCTTTAACAGTAAACACCAACACCACTTCGCTGAACGTTCAGAAGAACTTGAACCGCGCTTCCGACGCTCTTTCTACTTCGATGACCCGCCTGTCTTCCGGCCTGAAAATCAACAGTGCCAAAGACGACGCCGCCGGCCTGCAGATCGCTACCCGTATGACCTCGCAAATCCGCGGTCAGACCATGGCGATCAAAAACGCCAACGACGGTATCTCCATGGCGCAAACCGCTGAAGGCGCGATGCAGGAGCAGACCAACATTCTGCAACGTATGCGCGAACTGGCCATCCAGTCCCGTAACGACAGCAACAGTGCAGACGACCGTGTCGCTCTGAACAAAGAGTTCTCGCAGATGAGCGACGAACTGACCCGTATCGCCAACAGCACCAACCTGAACGGCAAGAACCTGCTCGACGGTACCGCCAGCACCATGACCTTCCAGGTCGGTTCGAACACCGGTGCTGACAACCAGATCTCCCTGACCTTGAGCGCCAGCTTCGACGCTACGAGCCTGGGTGTTGGTTCGGCAGTTACCATCCTTGGTTCCGACAGCGCTGCTGCTGAAACCGCCTTCTCGGCTGCCATGGACGCAATCACCAGCGCGCTCGACACCATCAACAGTGCTCGTGCCGACCTCGGTGCTGCACAAAACCGTTTCTCCAGCACCATCTCCAACCTGCAGAACATCAACGAAAACGCCAGTGCTGCACTGGGTCGCGTACAAGATACCGACTTCGCCGCTGAAACTGCACAACTGACCAAGCAGCAGACTCTGCAGCAAGCGTCTACTTCGGTTCTGGCCCAGGCCAACCAACTGCCATCCGCTGTACTGAAGCTGCTTCAGTAATAGCCGGATGAGTTTTAGCGGGGGAGTGCGCTTGCGTGCTCTCTCGCTTTTTCCGTTCAAGAGGTGATGGACATGGATATGAGCGTGAAGCTGAACTTGTCTTATCCAACGGCGAAGCCGGCACCCACGGTGGCCGACAAGCCCGTGGAGAAGCCTCAAGCCGAGGTTGCTTCCGTGCCCCCGGTCAAGCAAGCGCCTAAAGACGCTGCCGCCGAGCAGGACAAACTCAAAAAGGCCGTTCAGGAAATCGAGAAGTTCGTCCAGTCGGTTAAGCGCAATCTGGAGTTCTCTATTGACGAGCCTTCAGGCAAAGTAGTGGTCAAGGTGATTGCCAGTGGTTCCGGTGAAGTAATTCGCCAGATCCCGAACGAAGAAGTCCTGAAACTGGCCAACAGTTTGAATGATGCAAACAGCTTGTTGTTCAGCGCTGAAGCCTGACAACCGGCACGAATTTTGTTGTTATGTTCTTTTGGGCGTTGTAAAGGTCAAAAGGCCGGCGACACACTGAAGGGAGTCCCACATGGCAAGTCCAATTCTACCTGGCTTGGGTCTAGGCTCTGGCCTCGATACCACTGCGATCGTCAAGGCGCTGGTCGATTCCGACAAGGCGGCCAAGCAAGGTCAGATCACCCGAGCGACGACGACGACTACCAACAGTATCTCCGGGGTGGGCACCCTGAAGTCATTGTTGGCAGCTTTCAATACCGCCATGAAGGACTTGTCCAGCACAACGACCCCGCAATTCTCGGGTTTTGCTGCGACATCTTCAGCTCCCGGTGTTCTCACGGCTACCGCCAGTAACACGGCGGTGAACGGCACTTACGCGATCAAAGTCACCAACCTGGCCACTGCGTCCAAGGTCACTTCGGCGGCCTTCGCGGGTGGTACGACCAGTGCCATTCCGACGGGTACGATGACCATCTCGCAGGGGGGTAACAACTACAACCTCAATGTGCCGGATGGCTCCACCTTGCAATCGGTTCGCGACGCGATCAACGCCGACTCTGCGCTCAAGGCTGCCGGTGTCAGTGCGAACATCATCACCGACTCCTTTGGTTCGCGCCTGGTGTTGGGTTCGACCACGACCGGTGCAGGTTCCGATATCTCGGTGAGCGGCATCGCAGGGCTGGAGATCGATGGCACGAACGTTGTGGGCGCTGGCAATACCGCGCTGACTGCCACTTCGGCGGGCGCCATCGGTGCCCTGGCCAAGGATGCCAGTTTCACCGTCGATGGCATGGTGCTGACCAGCAAGAGCAATACGGTCAGCACGGCGATTTCCGGATTGACGTTGAATTTGCTCGGCGTAGCAGACGGGGGCACTGCAACCGTTACCGTGGCGCCGAACAATGATGGCCTGAAAGCCTCGATCCAGAAATTCGTCGATGCCTATAACGCGGTCGCCAATAGCATCACCGCACTGACCAAGCCGTCGCTCGACGCTGATGGGAAGCTGACAGTGCCGGCAAAATTGACCGGTGACGCGTTGCCTCGCTCGCTGCTGGCGGCGATTCGAACGCCCTTGTCTGAAACCGGCGCTGGCGACAAGCTGACGTCGCTGGCCCAACTGGGTATTACCACCGATCAGAAGACGGGCGCGTTGAATTTCAATAGCGTCAAATTCACTGAAGCGATGAACGATAAAAAGCTCAGCGGTGAAGTCCAGACGTTGTTCACGGGCACCAACGGTCTGCTGGAACGCATGGGCAAGGCGATCGAACCCTTCAGCCAGACGGGTGGCATTCTCGACCAGCGGAACACAGCGCTGACCAGGACCCAGACCCGCTTGAAGGCCGATCAGGAGGCTCTGGATCGTCGGGTCGAGACCCTGACCGCAGTGTTGACTAAGAAGTACAACGACATGGATACCTTGGTCGGCAAGTTGAAGGCCACTGCGAGCAACATCACCTCGATGTTCGAGGCGATGACGGCACAACAGAAAAACAGCTGACTTTGACCGATGCAAAAAGCCCGGCAACGTTTTGACAACGTTCCGGGCTTTCGGCTTTTCGGTCTAAAGTTTTTTGACGCGGCGTCGATACGCTGTTTATACGAACCGAAGTTTTTTGAAGAGGTAGAACATGAATCCGATGTTGGCCCTTCGCCAATACCAGAAGATTGGCGCCCAAGCGCAAACCTCCGAAGCAAGTCCCCATCGTCTTGTGCAGATGCTCATGGAAGGCGGGTTGGACCGTATCGCCCAAGCCAAGGGCGCGATGGAGCGCAAGGATATTGCAAACAGAGGCATCCTGATCAGCAAGGCCATCGGCATCGTCGGCGGCTTGCGAGAAGGCTTGGACCTGGAAAATCGGGCCGAGTCGGTCGCAGAACTGGATGCTCTTTACGCGTACATGATGAAACGCTTGGCTGAGGCCAACGTCAAGGCCGATCCGAAGATCCTCGACGAAGTCGCTGATCTGCTTCGCACGGTCAAGGAAGGCTGGGACGCCATTGCCACGCCTGGCCCGCAATTCTGAGGAATATGCTCATGAGTCTTGTCTTGCAGCGAATTGAACAAACCCGCGATGCCTTGGTTGGCGCCTTGGCTGAGCGCAATTGGGAGGCCATCGGTCAATTGGACCTGGCGTGCCGTTCCTGCATGGAAGACGTCTTGAGCGAGTCCGAGGTGGACGAGGCGGCGTTGCGTAATAACCTGGAAGAATTGCTTGGCGTGTATCGGCAGTTGCTGGAGGCGGCGACGGGAGAGCGCCAGGCGATCGTGAACGAAATGTCGCAGATTCATCAGTCACAGAACGCGGCGAAGGTTTACAACCTGTTCGGATGATTTAATTTTCATTTAATCCGAACAAAGTGCGCCATAAATTTGACTGTGCACGATTTTTTGACTTAACTAGTGGCTGTTTACAGATTCCAGGCGTCTACAGGCATGACAAGTCTGCAAGCGTCTAGCTTGCCCCCAAATTCGGGCACTGAGTTGACTAGGGAAGTTGCTATTGCATGTGGCGTGAAACCAAAATTCTCCTGATCGATGACGATAGCGTCCGCCGCCGCGACCTGGCGGTGATTCTGAATTTTCTTGGCGAAGAAAATTTGCCCTGCGGCAGCCATGACTGGCAGCAGGCTGTCGGCTCTTTGTCGTCCAGCCGTGAAGTCATTTGTGTCCTTATCGGGACCGTAAATGCTCCCGCATCGCTTTTGGGCTTGCTAAAGACACTCTCAACCTGGGATGAGTTCCTTCCAGTTTTGTTAATGGGCGAAAATTCTTCCCTTGACTTGCCTGAGGACCAGCGCCGCCGGGTGCTTTCCACCTTGGAAATGCCGCCGAGCTACAGCAAATTGCTCGATTCACTGCACCGTGCCCAGGTTTATCGCGAGATGTACGACCAGGCTCGTGAGCGCGGTCGGCATCGCGAACCCAATCTTTTCCGCAGCCTTGTCGGCACCAGCCGTGCGATCCAGCACGTGCGCCAGATGATGCAGCAGGTGGCCGACACCGACGCTAGCGTGCTGATCCTCGGCGAGTCCGGTACTGGCAAGGAAGTGGTCGCGCGCAACCTGCATTACCATTCCAAGCGCCGCGAAGCGCCGTTCGTGCCGGTCAACTGCGGTGCGATCCCGGCCGAGTTGCTGGAAAGCGAATTGTTCGGCCACGAGAAGGGCGCGTTTACCGGTGCGATCACCAGCCGCGCCGGGCGTTTCGAATTGGCCAACGGTGGCACGCTGTTCCTCGATGAGATCGGCGACATGCCGCTGCCGATGCAGGTCAAGCTGCTGCGCGTGCTGCAAGAGCGCACGTTCGAGCGCGTGGGCAGCAACAAGACCCAGAGCGTCGACGTGCGGATCATCGCCGCGACCCACAAGAATCTCGAGAGCATGATCGAGGTCGGCAGTTTCCGCGAAGACCTCTATTACCGCCTCAACGTGTTCCCGATCGAAATGGCGCCGCTGCGTGAGCGGGTCGAAGACATCCCGCTGCTGATGAACGAATTGATCTCGCGCATGGAGCATGAGAAGCGCGGTTCGATCCGCTTCAACTCGGCGGCGATCATGTCCCTCTGTCGCCATGGCTGGCCGGGCAACGTCCGCGAGCTGGCGAACCTGGTGGAGCGCATGGCGATCATGCACCCCTACGGTGTGATCGGCGTCGCTGAGCTGCCAAAGAAATTCCGCTACGTCGATGATGAAGACGAGCAAATGGTCGACAGCCTGCGCAGCGACCTGGAAGAGCGCGTGGCGATCAACGGCCATACGCCGGATTTCACCAGCAATGCCTTGTTGCCGCCGGAAGGCCTGGACCTCAAGGACTACTTGGGCGGCCTGGAGCAAGGCCTCATCCAGCAGGCCCTGGACGATGCCAACGGTATCGTGGCTCGCGCGGCGGAGCGCTTGCGTATCCGTCGCACGACGCTGGTGGAAAAGATGCGCAAGTACGGCATGAGCCGGCGCGAAGGAGATGAACAGGCGGATGATTGACGCCTGTTTTGCAACCGCCTGATTTTCAGGCGGTTTTTTTTCGGCACGGGTATTGCTACAGCCCTCGCAACGTTCCGTTTAACTGACGGTCAGCCAAGCGAGAGAGCACGATGACCCAAGCCGCCCTGATGTCGCCTGTCCCCGAGCCGGGACACATGCCGTCCGCCGAACAGGCTAGCCGGCTTGGACTTGAACAGGCGTTTTCGCTGTTTAACCAGATGTCCAGCCAGTTGACTGATTCCTACAGCCTGCTTGAAGCCCGGGTGACCGAGCTCAAGGGTGAGCTGGCGGTGGTCAGTGCCCAGCGCATGCAGGAACTGGCGGAAAAAGAACGCCTGGCCAATCGGCTGCAAAATCTCCTCGATCTCTTGCCTGGCGGCGTCATCGTCATCGATGAGCACGGTTTCGTGCGCGAAGCCAACCCGGCGGCGTGCGAGCTGCTCGGCCTGCCCCTGGAGGGCGAGCTTTGGCGGCACGTCATCGCCCGCTGCTTCGCCCCTCGCGAAGACGACGGCCACGAAATCTCTCTCAAGGATGGTCGGCGTCTCTCTATTTCGACCCGTTCGCTGGATGCCGAGCCTGGGCAGTTGGTGCTGCTCAATGACCTGACTGAAACCCGTCACCTGCAAGACCAGCTTGCCCGCCACGAGCGCTTGTCTTCCCTAGGGCGGATGGTGGCGTCGCTGGCCCATCAGATCCGCACGCCACTGTCCGCCGCGTTGCTCTACGCCAGTCATCTGACGGAGCAGCAACTGCCGATGGACACCCAGCAGCGCTTTGCTGGCCGCTTGAAAGAACGCCTGCATGAGCTGGAGCACCAGGTGCGCGACATGCTGGTATTCGCCCGGGGCGAGTTGCCGTTGACCGACCGCGTGACACCCAAGGCGTTGCTGCAATCCTTGCAGGCCGCAGCGTTGACCCATGTGCAGGATCTGCCGATCCGCTGGCAGTGCGACAGCCATGTGGGCGAGGTCTTGTGCAACCGTGACACCTTGGTGGGCGCGGTATTGAACCTGATTGAAAATGCGATCCAGGCCAGCGGCGGTGACGTCCGGTTGAAGGTTCATCTGTACACCCGTGGCAGCACGTTGCGCCTGTGTGTCAGCGACAGCGGCAGTGGCATCGATCCAGCCGTATTGACCCGCCTGGGCGAACCGTTTTTTACCACCAAGGCCACTGGGACAGGCTTGGGCCTGACCGTGGTCAAGGCTGTGGCGCGTGCCCATCAGGGAGAATTGCTGCTGCGCTCGCGGCTGGGGCGTGGCACTTGTGCGCTGATCGTCCTGCCGCTGTTTTCCAGTGCGCCAGGGGTGGAGTGAAGGCAATGGCGATCAAGGTTTTGCTGGTGGAGGACGATCGTGCGCTGCGCGAGGCGCTGGCCGATACGCTGCTGTTGGCCGGGCATGATCATGCCGCCGTCGGTTCGGCGGAGGAGGCGCTGCTGGCCGTTGCCCGCGAGCCGTTCAGCCTGGTGGTCAGCGACGTCAACATGCCGGGCATGGACGGTCACCAGTTGCTCGGTTTGCTGCGTGCGCGCCACCCGCAATTGCCAGTCCTGTTGATGACCGCACACGGTGCGGTCGAGCGTGCGGTGGATGCCATGCGCCAGGGGGCGGCGGATTACCTGGTCAAGCCGTTCGAGCCCAAGGCGCTGCTTGATCTGGTGGCGCGTCATGCCTTGGGAAGCCCTGCGGTCGAGGGTGAAGGGCCGGTGGCCATCGAGCCCGCCAGCGCGCAATTGCTGGAGCTGGCCGCGCGAGTGGCCCGCAGTGATTCAACCGTGTTGATTTCCGGCGAGTCGGGTACGGGCAAGGAAGTATTGGCCCGCTATATCCATCAGCAATCCCGTCGCGCCAATGAACCGTTCATTGCCATCAACTGCGCGGCGATTCCCGACAACATGCTCGAGGCCACATTGTTCGGGCACGAGAAGGGCTCGTTCACCGGCGCCATCGCGGCCCAGGCCGGCAAGTTCGAACAGGCTGACGGCGGCACCATCCTGCTGGACGAGATCTCCGAAATGCCCCTTGGCCTGCAGGCCAAGCTGTTGCGTGTACTGCAGGAGCGCGAAGTGGAGCGGGTCGGCGCGCGCAAGCCCATCAGCCTGGACATCCGCGTGGTGGCGACGACCAACCGCGACTTGGCGGGCGAAGTGGCGGCGGGGCGTTTCCGGGAAGACCTTTATTACCGGCTGTCGGTTTTTCCGTTGGCCTGGCGTCCGTTGCGCGAGCGCACCGCCGATATCCTGCCGCTGGCCGAGCGCCTGCTGGCCAAGCACGTCAATAAAATGAAGCATGCAACGGCGCGACTGTCCGCCGAAGCCCAGGCTTGCCTGATCGCTTATCCCTGGCCTGGCAATGTCCGTGAGCTGGATAACGCCATCCAGCGGGCCCTCATCCTGCAACAGGGCGGCTTGATCCAGCCCGAAGATTTTTGCCTGGCCGGTCCGGTGGCTTGTGCGCCGTTGCCGGTCTTGCAGCCAGCCCCAGCGGTGGTTCCGCCGATGGAAGTGGCGGAATCCGCGGGTGCGCTGGAGGACGACCTGCGTCGACGCGAGTTCCAGATGATCATCGACACCCTGCGTGCCGAGCGCGGCCGTCGCAAGGAGGCGGCCGAACGCCTTGGCATCAGCCCGCGGACCCTGCGCTACAAGCTGGCGCAGATGCGTGATGCGGGGATGGACGTGGAGGCCTACCTTTTCGCCAGTTGAATAGTCGCCACCAATCCTTGTGGGAGCGAGCTTGCTCGCGATAGCGGCGGGTCAGTCAAAATTGATGTTGGATGTGATGGCATCGCGAGCAAGCTCGCTCCCACAGTGGAGCGGTGCGCGCAATTGTTTCTGCCGGCCATCGAGCTGGCACCCTTGTTGCTAATACCTACGTACCCGCTGAGTAAGTGTCAAAAAAACGCGGGCCGCCAGAGAGAATAGACCATGAGCCAAGGTATTGAATTTAATCGATTGATGTTGGACATGCGGGCCATGCAAATGGACGCCATGGCCCAGCCGAAATCGGTCGCGGTCCCCCAGGTGGGTGGCAGCAGCTTTTCCGACATGCTCGGTCAGGCCGTCAATAAAGTGAACGATACCCAGCAGGCTTCGAACCAGTTGGCCAGTGCTTTTGAAATTGGCAAAAGTGGCGTCGACCTGACGGACGTAATGATCTCTTCGCAGAAAGCCAGTGTCTCGTTTCAGGCGTTGACCCAGGTACGCAACAAACTGGTTCAAGCCTACCAAGACATCATGCAGATGCCGGTCTAAGGAAACTATTGAGTCATGGCAGAAGCAGCCGTTGATAACGTTCCAGCCAAGGCCACTCCGGTAGACGGCAAACCGCCGTTGTTCGGTCTGTCTTTCCTGGAAAACCTCTCCGAGATGACCATGCTGCGTCAGGTTGGCCTGTTGGTCGGCCTGGCTGCCAGCGTGGCGATTGGTTTCGCCGTCGTGTTGTGGTCCCAGCAGCCAGACTACCGTCCGTTGTACGGTAGCCTGGAAGGCATGGATGCCAAGCAAGTCATGGAAACCCTGGCTTCTGCCGACATTCCCTACACTGTCGAACCCAACTCTGGCGCCTTGCTGGTCAAGGCCGACGACGTGGCGCGCGCGCGCCTCAAGCTCGCTGCCGCGGGTGTCACACCGACCGATGGCAACATCGGTTTCGAGATTCTCGACAAGGACCAGGGCCTGGGCACCAGCCAGTTCATGGAAGCGACGCGTTATCGTCGCGGCCTGGAAGGCGAACTGGCGCGCACCATCTCCAGCCTCAACAACGTCAAGGGCGCCCGTGTGCACCTGGCGATCCCGAAAAGCTCGGTCTTCGTGCGCGATGAGCGCAAGCCGAGTGCTTCGGTACTGGTTGAGTTGTATTCCGGCCGCTCCCTGGAGCCAGGCCAAGTCGTTGCCATTATCAACCTGGTGGCGACCAGCGTTCCCGAATTGAGCAAGTCGCAAATCACCGTGGTCGACCAGAAGGGCAACCTGCTGTCCGACCAGGCGGAAAATTCCGAACTGACCATGGCCGGCAAGCAATACGACTACAGCCGTCGCATGGAAGGCATGTTCACTCAGCGGGTGCATAACATCCTGCAACCGATCCTCGGTAACGGCCGCTACAAGGCCGAAGTGTCGGCGGATGTGGATTTCAGTGCGGTTGAATCGACCTCCGAGCAGTTCAACCCGGATCAGCCGGCGTTGCGCAGCGAGCAGTCGGTGAACGAACAGCGCACTGCCAGCAATGGCCCGCAAGGCGTGCCGGGTGCCCTGAGCAACCAGCCGCCGTCGCCGGCCAGCGCGCCGCAAACCACCGGTGGCGCCACCGCCGCCGCAGGCATGGTGCAGCCAGGCCAGCCGCTGATCGATGCCAACGGCCAACAGATCATGGACCCGGCCACCGGCCAGCCGATGCTCGCGCCGTACCCGGCCGACAAGCGTCAACAATCCACCAAGAACTTCGAGCTCGACCGTTCCATCAGCCACACCAAGCAGCAACAGGGTCGCTTGAATCGCCTGTCGGTCGCCGTGGTGGTGGACGATCAGGTCAAGATCAACCCGGCCAACGGCGAAACCAGCCGTGCACCGTGGAGCGCCGACGAATTGGCGCGCTTCACTCGCCTGGTACAGGACGCCGTCGGTTTCGACGCCAGCCGTGGCGACAGCGTCAGCGTGATCAACGTGCCGTTCTCCCTGGAGCGCGGTGAAGAAATCGCCGACATTCCGTTTTATTCGCAACCCTGGTTCTGGGATGTGGTCAAGCAAGTATTGGGTGTGCTGTTCATCCTGATACTGGTGTTCGGTGTGTTGCGTCCGGTGCTCAACAACATTACCGGTGGCGGCAAGAACAAGCAGTTGGCTGGCTTGGGTGATGTAGAGCTGGGAGGCATGGGCGGCCTGGATGGCGAATTGGCCAACGATCGCGTCAGCCTCGGCGGGCCGCAGAGCATCCTGCTGCCAAGCCCGAGCGAAGGCTATGACGCTCAGTTGAACGCCATCAAGAGTCTGGTGGCAGAAGATCCGGGTCGTGTGGCCCAGGTCGTGAAAGAGTGGATTAACGCAGATGAGTGATAATCGAGCCGCTGTTGCCAAATTGTCCCGGGTCGACAAAGCCGCGATCTTGCTGCTGTCCCTGGGGTCGACCGACGCCGCCCAAGTGCTGCGTCACATGGGGCCCAAGGAGGTCCAGCGCGTCGGCGTGGCCATGGCCCAGATGGGTAACGTGCACCGCGAACAGGTCGAGCAGGTCATGAGCGAGTTCGTCGACATCGTCGGCGACCAGACCAGCCTGGGCGTCGGTTCCGACGACTATGTGCGCAAGATGCTCACCCAGGCCCTGGGCGAGGACAAGGCCAACGGCCTGATCGACCGGATCCTGCTGGGTGGCAACACCAGCGGCCTCGACAGCCTGAAGTGGATGGAACCACGCGCCGTTGCTGACGTGATCCGTTACGAGCACCCCCAGATCCAGGCGATCGTGGTGGCGTACCTCGACCCGGACCAGGCCGGCGAAGTGCTGGGCAATTTCGACCACAAGGTGCGCCTCGATATCATCCTGCGGGTGTCGTCGCTGAACACCGTACAGCCGGCCGCCCTGAAGGAATTGAACCAGATCCTCGAGAAGCAGTTCTCGGGCAACTCCAATGCTTCGCGCACTACGTTGGGCGGCATCAAGCGCGCGGCGGACATCATGAACTTCCTCGACAGTTCGATCGAAGGTCAATTGATGGACTCGATCCGCGAAGTCGACGAAGACCTGTCCGGTCAGATCGAAGACCTCATGTTCGTGTTCAACAACCTGGCCGATGTCGACGATCGTGGCATCCAGGCACTGTTGCGCGAAGTGTCCTCCGACGTCCTGGTCCTGGCCCTCAAGGGTTCGGACGAAGGCGTCAAGGAAAAGATCTTCAAGAACATGTCCAAACGGGCGGCCGAACTGTTGCGCGACGACCTCGAGGCCAAGGGCCCGGTGCGCGTCAGCGACGTGGAAACCGCACAGAAGGAAATCCTCACCATCGCCCGCCGTATGGCCGAAGCCGGAGAAATCGTGCTCGGTGGCAAGGGCGGCGAAGAGATGATCTAAGGTCGTTATGTCTGCCAAGAGTGATGATTCACCCAGCGACCTGATCCGCGCCCGTGACGTCGGTGGTTTCGACGTCTGGTCGCTGCCCAGCTTCGACCCCTACGTGCCCGAGCCCGAGCCGGAACCGGTGGAAGAACTGCCGGAGATGGAAGAGGTGCCGCTGGAAGAAGTCCAGCCACTGACCCTCGAAGAAGTCGAGAGCATCCGCCAGGAGGCTTACAACGAAGGCTTCGCCATTGGCGAAAAAGAAGGTTTCCACAGCACCACGATCAAGGTCCGTCAGGAAGCCGACGTGGCGCTCACGGCCAAGCTGCGCGCGTTGGAATCGTTGATGCAGAACCTGTTCGAGCCCATCGCCGAGCAGGACACGCAGATTGAAAAGTCATTGGTCGGGCTGGTGCAGCACATCGCCCGGCAAGTGATCCAGCGCGAACTGGCCATCGATTCGAGCCAGATCGAACACGTCATGCGCGAAGCCCTCAAGCTGTTGCCGCTGGGTGTGGGCAACGTGCGGTTGTACATCAACCCGCAGGACTTCGAACTGGTCAAGGCTTTGCGCGAGCGCCATGAGGAAACCTGGCGCATCGTCGAAGATGAAACCCTGCTGCCGGGCGGTTGCCGCGTGGAAACCGAGCACAGCCGCATCGACGCTACCGTCGAGACCCGCATCAGCCAGATCATGGCCAAGCTGTTCGACCAACTGCACGAACAGGCTTTGCACCCGGCGCCCGCCGACCTGAGCCTGGACTTGCCGGACGAACCCAAGCCGGCCGCCATCGTCGATCCCGACAGCGGCGAGCCGATCACACCTGAAGTGGCAGGCCACGATGCGCCTTGAGCGAACCAGCTTCGGCAAGCGCCTGGGCAGCTACGCCGAGGCCACCGAACTGGCCGGCCAACCGATCCTGGAAGGTCGCCTGTTGCGCATGGTCGGCCTGACCCTCGAAGCCGAAGGATTGCGTGCGGCCATGGGCAGTCGCTGCCTGGTGATCAATGACGACAGCTATCACCCGGTGCAGGTGGAAGCCGAGGTCATGGGTTTTTCCGGTAGCAAGGTATTCCTGATGCCGGTCGGCAGTGTCGCCGGCATTGCCCCGGGTGCCCGTGTGGTGCCGTTGGCCGATACCGGCCGCCTGCCCATGGGCATGAGCATGCTCGGTCGCGTGCTGGACGGCGCCGGTCGGGCGCTGGACGGCAAGGGCGGGATGAAGGCCGAGGATTGGGTGCCGATGGACGGCCCGACGATCAACCCGCTCAAGCGCGACCCCATCAGCGTGCCGCTGGATGTGGGCATTCGTTGCATCAACGGTTTGTTGACCGTTGGCCGCGGCCAGCGCCTGGGCCTGTTCGCCGGTACCGGCGTGGGCAAGAGTGTGCTGCTGGGCATGATGACCCGCTTCACCGAGGCCGACATCATCGTGGTCGGGCTGATCGGCGAGCGGGGCCGCGAGGTGAAGGAATTCATCGAGCACATCCTCGGCGAGGAAGGGCTCAAGCGCTCCGTTGTCGTCGCTTCGCCGGCGGACGATGCGCCGCTGATGCGCCTGCGCGCTGCGATGTACTGCACGCGCATCGCCGAATATTTCCGCGACAAGGGCAAGAACGTCCTGTTGCTGATGGACTCGCTGACCCGTTTCGCCCAGGCCCAGCGGGAAATCGCCCTGGCCATCGGCGAGCCTCCGGCGACCAAGGGTTATCCGCCTTCAGTGTTCGCCAAGCTGCCGAAGCTGGTGGAGCGTGCCGGTAACGCGGAGAAGGGCGGCGGTTCCATCACCGCGTTCTACACCGTGCTGTCCGAGGGTGACGACCAACAAGACCCGATCGCCGACTCGGCCCGAGGCGTGCTCGACGGCCACATCGTGTTGTCCCGACGCCTGGCGGAGGAGGGGCATTACCCCGCCATCGACATCGAGGCGTCGATCAGCCGGGTCATGCCATCGGTCATCAGCCCCGAGCACATGAAGCGTGCGCAACAGTTCAAGCAGTATTGGTCCCGTTACCAGCAAAGTCGCGACCTGATCAGCGTCGGAGCGTATGTACCTGGGGGCGATCGTGAGACCGACACGGCCATCAGCCTCTATCCGTCCATGGCGGTATATCTGCGCCAGGCGCTTAACGACAGCATCGGCATGGGCGCCAGCGAAGCGCACCTGCAAACCATTTTCGCCCCTGTCTCCGGCACGTAACCAATCATGGCCACGAGTCGTGCGGCGCGCCTGGCGCCAGTGGTGGACATGGCCGAAAAGGCCGAGAAGACCGCCGTCCAGCGGCTGGCCTATTTTCAGGGGCAGGTGGCGGTTGCCGAAAGCAAGTTGGCGGACCTGGAAAATTTTCGCCTCGAATACCAGGAGCAGTGGATCGCCCGCGGCAGCCATGGCGTTTCCGGGCAATGGCTATTGGGCTACCAGGGATTCCTCGCGCAGCTGGGCACGGCCATCGATCAGCAGCGCCAGAGCCTGGTCTGGCACCAGAACAACCTGGAGAAGGCCCGCCAGAGCTGGCAAGAGGCGTTCGCTCGCGTCGAAGGGTTGCGCAAACTCGTACAGCGCTACATCGACGAGGCGCGGCAATTGGAGGACAAGCGCGAGCAGAAACTGCTGGATGAATTGTCCCAGCGCCTGCCGCGCCAGGATCCGTATTGATATCGGCGGTAGAGTTTTGTCGGGTAGGCGATTTGAAACCTTGCTCAGACCTCTACCAAGTGCTAAACCTTGTACACGTATGTCCATGACAAGGAAGTGAATATGTCTGTCATTACCGAAGTATCTCCGGATGGGCAAAAACTGACGATCTCGATCAAGGGTCGCTTCGATTTTGGCCGGCACCAGGAGTTTCGTGAGTCTTATGAAAAGCTCAACACGAAACCCGAGTCCATCGTGGTGGATCTGAAAGAAGCCACTTACCTCGACAGTTCTGCGTTGGGCATGCTCCTGCTGTTGCGTGACCATGCCGGTGGCGACGAATCGGATATCCGCGTCGTCAACAGCAGCAGCGACGTCAAGAAAATCCTCGCGATCTCCAATTTCGACAAGCTGTTCGATATCAGTTGATCGCCATGCAATCGTCGCCGGAGCCGCTGACGATCCTGATTGCCGAAGACAGTGCCGCCGATCGACTGCTGTTGTCGACCATCGTCCGTCGCCAGGGCCATCACGTGCTCACTGCGGCTGACGGTGCCGAGGCGGTCGAGGTCTATCTGCAACAGCGTCCGCATCTTGTGTTGATGGACGCGATGATGCCGGTCATGGATGGTTTTGAAGCGGCGCAGAAGATCAAGCAGTTGGCCGGGGATCAACTGGTCCCGATCATCTTTCTCACCTCGTTGACCGAAAGCGAAGGGCTTGCCCGATGCCTCGAGGCCGGTGGTGATGACTTCCTGGCAAAACCCTATAACCAAGTAATCCTGGCCGCCAAGATCAAGGCGATGGACCGTTTGCGTCGGCTGCAAGCCACGGTGGTGGAGCAGCGCGACCAGATCGCCCGGCACCATGACTATCTGCTCAACGAGCAGCGGGTCGCCAAGGCGGTATTCGACAAGATTGCCCACTCCGGCTGCCTGAGCGCGCCGAACATCCGTTACCTGCAATCGCCCTACGCCTTGTTCAACGGCGATCTGCTGTTGGCCGCGTTCAATCCGGCCGGCGACATGCATATCCTGCTCGGGGACTTTACGGGTCACGGATTGCCGGCGGCGGTGGGGGCGATGCCGCTGGCGGAAGTGTTCTACGGGATGACCGCCAAGGGCTACGGCCTGGCGCAGATCCTGCGGGAGATGAATGCCAAGCTCAAGCGCATCCTGCCGGTGGATATGTTCTGTTGCGCGACGCTGCTGTGCCTGAGTTTCCAGCGCTGCACCGTAGAGATCTGGAACGGTGGCATGCCCGACGGTTATCTGCACGACAGCCTCACTGGCGTACGCACACCGTTGCCGGCGCGGCATTTGCCGTTGGGCGTACTGACGCCTCAGTTGTTTGACGACCGCACCGAAGTCCACCCTATGTCGGTGGGCGATCGGGTGTTCCTGCTGTCCGATGGCGTGATCGAGACCAGTGACCGCGACGACCAGCCGTTTGGCGTGGAGCGGTTGCAGCAGGTATTTTCGGCCAACCGTGAGCCCGACCGCCTGTTCGAAGATATCCAGCAAGCCCTGCAGGATTTTCGCGGCGAGGCCCGTGACGACTTCAGCATGATCGAGGTGCGTCTCGTCGCCCCGACGCAACTCAATCCGCCGCCTCCGGTCTATTCCGATAGCGGCCAGTCCAGTCCGCTGGACTGGTCGGTAAGCTTTGAATTCCGGGCGCAGACGCTCAAGCGGTTCAACCCGATGCCTTACCTTTTGCAATTGCTGCTTGAGGTTCATGGGCTCAGGGCACACAGTGGCGCCCTTTACAGCGTACTGTCGGAGCTGTATTCCAACGCCCTGGAACATGGGGTGTTGGGGTTGGACTCCAGCCTCAAGCGCGATGCGACGGGTTTCGCCCGTTACTACCGCGAGCGCAACGAGCGCCTGGACGCGTTGAGCGATGGCCATGTGCGGGTGCATTTGCACGTCACCCCCAATGGTGACGGTGGCTGTCTGGTCATTGAGGTCGAGGACAGCGGCAAGGGCTTCGATGTTGCCAAGGTGATGGCGCGACCCGTGGATCGCGACCGATTATCTGGGCGTGGCGTGAGCCTGGTGCGTCAACTCTGCCAGCGGGCCTCCTGGTCCGACGATGGTCGTAGTGCACGCGTGGAGTTTTTCTGGGAGGCTCTGGCATAATCGGAGCCAATCTTGATCAGGGAGCGAGCAAGTGAGTGAAATTCATCTCGATCGCGACGTGCTCAGCACGTTGAGGGAAGTCATGGAGGACGGGTATCCGGAATTGCTGGACACCTTCCTCGAGGATTCCGAAGCACGCCTGCGTGTGCTGCATGAAGCCAGGGACGCCGAAAAGCTGAGCGCCACGGCCCACAGTTTCAAGGGCAGTAGCAGCAACATGGGTGCCCTGCGCCTGGCTGAGCTGTGTGGTGAGCTGGAGCAACGCGCCAAACAGCCGTCGCTGAGTGGTATCGAAAAACTGGTCAATGAAATCGACAGCGAGTTTGCCTTCGTCCGCACGCTTTGCCGGGAAGAGCGTGAAGGCTTTCATTGCTGAAACGATGTCGTCCGACGCGTTGGCCCGTCCCTTGCATTGTCCTGTCTCGACTGCATCTTGATTCCAGTGCAGCGGAGACCATTTTATGCCTGTTACGCCCAATACACTGCTCCAGGCCACTGCCCCGGCCAAACCGCAGGCCGCCGTCAATCCACTGGCAGCGGGCCCGGAAGCCGGGAATAAAGCCTCCAGCTTCGCTCAGGTCTTCGCCAAGCAGGCCCCCGTCAAATCACCGACGGTCGTTGAGCCGTCGGTAAAGCCGGGGCGCGACAAGACTTCCGACACCTCCGTCAAAAAGGATGTCGACAGCGATCCGGGTGCCGCTCCGGAGCCGGTGGTTGCCGATAGCGGCAAACCCTTGCCCGCCGACAAGCCGGCTGCTGCCGACGACAAGACTGCGCAGGATGACGATACCGAAGCGGCCGAGACGCCCGTAGCGGACGCCGCGCCTGTCGATCCAACCCTTGATCCTGCGTTGTTGCCGGTCGTTGCGGTGACCACTGCCGAGGTTCAGCCCGCCCCCGTGGTGGTCGCGGCCGATGCTCAAGTCACCGCTGCGGTGGCGGCTGCCGTTGTTCCGACGACGGCGGCCAATGCCCCGGCACCCGTGACGGATCCGGAGTTCGACCCGCAAGCTGATCCGCTCGACGCGCTGCCAGCCTTGCGGTTGGCGATGGAGCAGGGCGGTCATGTGTCGGCTTCCAGCCAGGCGCAACCCAAGGCCGCCCCGACGGCCTCGCCCGATGGCGAACCGACCTCAGCCCAGACGTTTGCCGCCGGCATGGCCAGCATGCTCACTGTGCAAGCCGACCAGGACAGCACCGGTGCCGGCAGCCAGGGTGGCGACAAGGCGTTCAGTGGCCTGATCAGCGAAGGCCTCAAGGACCTGACCGCGGCTTCCAGCGATACCCGCGTCGATGACTTTGCCAATCGCCTGGCGGCACTGACCCAGGCGGCCACGCCGAAAACCGCCAACGCGGTGCCCGTCAACCAGCCCATCGCCATGAACCAGAGCGGCTGGACCGAGGAAGTGGTCAACCGAGTGATGTACTTGTCGAGCGCCAATCTCAAGGCGGCCGACATCCAGTTGCAGCCGGCCGAACTCGGGCGCCTGGACATCCGGGTGAACATGGTTCCGGACCAGCAGACCCAGGTCACCTTCATGAGCGCCCACGCTGGCGTTCGTGAAGCCCTCGAAGGCCAGATGCATCGCTTGCGCGACAGTTTTGCCCAGCAGGGCATGGGGCAGGTCGATGTGAACGTGTCGGATCAATCCCGTGGTTCGCAGAACCAGGACCAACAAGCCCAGCAGCAGGCCCAGGCCGGACGCACGACGTCCTCGGGCGGACGGGTGGATTCGGTGGATGAAGCCGCTCCTGCCAGCATCGCTGAAGTGGCTGCCAGCACGACCAGCGTCATCGGCACCAGTGCGGTCGATTACTACGCCTGATTCAATGCAACAACCCCTGTGGGAGCGAGTTTGCTCGCGATAGCGGATTTGTCAGTCACCTTGTTCGGAACTGATCCACCGCTATCGCGAGCAAGCTCGCTCCCACATTGGTTTCTGCGGTCCCTGGAGATCGCATCAAGCTCGCTACTCCAAGTGCGGACACTTCTGGCATAACACTTGCTCCTGCCTAGCCATGCAACAGTGAACCCCCCGATTAGTGACGGATTATTGGCATGGCGAAGAGTGAAGCAGCAGCTGTAAAAGACCCTGCAACCAAAGGAAAACTCAAGATGATCATCCTGATCGTGGTGGGTTTGCTCCTGGCGATGGGCGTTTCGGTGGGGGCGACCTGGTATTTCATGCACAGCGCCCAAAGCAAGCCGGCACCGGCGGCGGAAGCCGCACCGGTGGGCAAGCAGCCGGCGATTTTCGAGCCCATGGCTCCGGCCTTCGTTGCCAACTACACCGTGAACGGTCGTCAGCGCTACATGCAGGTCAGCATCACGTTGCAGGGCCGCAACCAGGCCGACCTGGAAGCGTTGCGGGTGCACATGCCATTGATCCGCAATAACCTGGTGATGCTGTTTTCCGGACAGAGTTTCGACACCCTCGCCACCCCGGTCGGCCAGGAAATGCTGCGTCAGAAAGCCACGGCCAGCGTGCAGGAAGTGGCCCAGAAAGAGCTTGGCAAAGTGGTGATCGAACAGTTGCTCTTCACTAACTTCGTATTGCAGTAGGAAACACGACATGGCCGTGCAGGACTTGTTGTCCCAGGACGAAATCGACGCGCTGTTGCACGGTGTCGACGACGGCCTGGTGCAAACCGAAAACGCTGCTGACCCGGGCAGCGTCAAAAGCTACGACCTGACCAGCCAGGACCGCATCGTTCGCGGACGCATGCCGACCCTGGAAATGATCAACGAGCGTTTCGCCCGCTACACCCGTATCAGCATGTTCAACATGCTGCGCCGCTCGGCCGACGTGGCCGTGGGTGGCGTGCAGGTGATGAAGTTCGGCGAATACGTGCACTCGCTGTACGTGCCCACCAGCCTCAACCTGGTGAAGATCAAGCCGCTGCGCGGTACGGCGCTGTTCATTCTTGATGCCAAACTGGTCTTCAAGCTGGTGGACAACTTCTTCGGCGGCGACGGTCGTCACGCCAAGATCGAAGGTCGCGAATTCACCCCGACGGAGCTGCGCGTCGTGCGCATGGTGCTGGAACAGGCCTTCGTCGACTTGAAGGAAGCCTGGCAGGCGATCATGGAAGTGAACTTCGAGTACATCAACTCGGAAGTGAACCCGGCCATGGCGAACATTGTCGGCCCGAGCGAAGCCATTGTCGTCTCGACGTTCCACATCGAACTCGACGGCGGCGGCGGCGACCTGCACGTGACCATGCCGTATTCGATGATCGAGCCGGTGCGTGAAATGCTCGACGCCGGTTTCCAGTCGGACCTCGACGACCAGGACGAACGCTGGATCAACGCCTTGCGCCAGGACGTGCTGGACGTCGACGTGCCGATCGGCGCGACGGTTGCCCGGCGCCAGCTGCGCCTGCGGGACATCCTGCACATGCAGCCGGGGGACATCATCCCCGTCGAGATGCCGGAAGACATGATCATGCGTGCCAATGGCGTGCCGGCCTTCAAGGTCAAGATGGGCTCTCACAAAGGCAACCTGGCGTTGCAGGTAATCGAGCCGATCGAACGCCGCTGAGCGCTGTCAATTTCTTAAGTTTTCGTTTTTAACTGAATTTTTGCCCGCCGAGGAAACATGATGGCTGACGATATGAATACCCAGGATGACCAGGCGCTGGCCGACGAGTGGGCTGCGGCCCTGGAAGAAACCGGCGACGCCGGGCAGGCCGACATCGATGCGTTGCTGGCAGCCGATACCGGCGCCCACGCGTCCAACCGCCTGCAGATGGAAGAGTTCGGCAGCGTGCCAAAAAGCAACGAGCAAGTGACGCTCGACGGGCCGAACCTGGACGTGATCCTCGACATCCCGGTGTCGATTTCCATGGAAGTGGGCAGCACCGACATCAACATCCGCAACCTGCTGCAGCTCAACCAGGGTTCGGTCATCGAACTCGATCGCCTGGCCGGTGAGCCGCTGGACGTGTTGGTCAACGGCACCTTGATCGCCCATGGCGAGGTGGTGGTGGTCAACGAGAAGTTCGGCATTCGCCTGACGGACGTGATCAGCCCGAGCGAACGCATCAAGAAGCTGCGCTGAATGAAAGGTTTTTTCGCCGCAGCCTTGATGCTGCCGTTCAGTGTGCTGGCGGCCGAGCCGGTGGCCAATGCGGCCGTTGCGCCGGCCAGTGGCAGCGGCATCGCCGGGCAATTGGCGCAACTGGTGCTGGGCCTGCTCTTGGTGCTCGGGATGATTTTCTTCCTGGCGTGGATGCTGCGGCGCGTGCAACAGGCAGGGCCCGCCGGCAAAGGTCAGGTCATCGACATCATCAGTTCCCGGGCGTTGGGCCCACGGGATCGGCTGGTGCTGGTGCAGGTAGGCAACGAGCAGATCCTGCTGGGGCTGAGCCCCGGCACCATCACCGCGCTGCACGTCCTCAAGGAGCCGGTCCAGGTGCCCTCCGCTGAGCAGGCCACCCCCGAATTTGCCCAGCGGCTCATGGAACTGCTGGGTAAAGATCAAAAGGATAAGAAGTAATGCCGTTGCGCATTCTGTTGGCGTTGGCCCTGATGCTGGCCGCGCCGTTGGCGTTTGCCGCCGATCCGCTGTCGATCCCGGCGATCACCCTCGGCACCAATGCCGAAGGGGCACAGGAATACTCGGTCAGCCTGCAGATCCTGCTGATCATGACTGCGCTGAGTTTCATCCCGGCGTTTGTCATGCTGATGACCAGTTTCACTCGGATCATCATCGTCTTTTCCATCCTGCGCCAGGCGCTGGGGCTGCAACAGACGCCGTCGAACCAGATCCTCACCGGCATGGCGCTGTTCCTGACCATGTTCATCATGGCGCCGGTATTCGACCGGGTGAACCAGGACGCGCTGCAACCCTACCTGGCGGAAAAACTCAGTGCCCAGGACGCCGTGGCCAAGGCTCAGGTGCCGATCAAGGATTTCATGCTCGCCCAGACTCGCAGCAGCGACCTGGACCTGTTCATGCGCCTGTCCAAGCGCACCGATATCGCCAGTCCTGACCAGGCTCCGCTGACGATCCTGGTGCCGGCGTTCGTGACGTCCGAGTTGAAGACTGCGTTCCAGATTGGTTTCATGATTTTCATCCCGTTCCTGATCATCGACCTGGTGGTCGCCAGTATCCTCATGGCCATGGGCATGATGATGCTGTCGCCGCTGATCATTTCCCTGCCGTTCAAGATCATGTTGTTTGTGCTAGTGGATGGCTGGGCGTTGATCATCGGCACCCTGGCGGGCAGTTTCGGCGGTGTCTAGACCACTTGCGCGGGTAACACAATATGACGCCTGAAGTTGCGGTAGACCTATTCCGCGAAGCCCTCTGGCTGACCACCATGATGGTTGCCATCCTGGTGATCCCGAGCCTGCTGGTGGGCTTGCTGGTGGCGATGTTCCAGGCCGCCACGCAGATCAACGAACAGACCTTGAGTTTCCTGCCGCGCCTGCTGGTGATGCTGGTCACGCTGATCGTCGCCGGTCCCTGGCTGGTGCAAACCTTCATGGAATACATCCTGCAGTTGTACGGCAGTATTCCGCAGTTGATCGGCTGACCGGATGTCGATGCTCGCGTTGACGGACACCCAGATCAGTAGCTGGGTGGCGTCGTTTGTCCTGCCGTTGTTCCGCGTCACTGCGGTGCTGATGAGCATGCCGGTTTTTGGCACGACTCTGGTGCCGCGGCGCGTGCGCCTGTATTTCGCCCTGGCGATTACCGTCGTGATTGCGCCTGGACTGCCGCCGATGCCGCCGGTCAATGCGCTGGATCTCAGTGCGTTGATGTTGGTGGCCGAACAGATCCTTATCGGCGCCTTGCTGGGCTTTTCGCTGCAATTGTTTTTCCAGGCATTCGTGGTCGCCGGGCAGATCATTTCGATCCAGATGGGCATGGCCTTCGCCTCGATGATCGACCCCACCAACGGCGTCAACACCGCCGTCATCGGGCAGTTCCTGACGATGCTGGTGACCTTGCTGTTTCTCGCCATGAACGGGCACCTGGTGGTATTCGAGGTCTTGACCGAGAGCTTCACGACGATGCCGGTGGGCAGCGCGATGCTGGTCAATCATTTCTGGGAGATCGCCGGCAAGCTTGGCTGGGTACTCGGCGCGGCCATGGTGCTGGTGTTGCCGGCGATCACCGCGTTGCTGGTGGTCAACATCGCCTTCGGCGTGATGACCCGGGCGGCCCCGCAGTTGAACATCTTCTCCATTGGCTTCCCGCTGACCCTGGTGTTGGGCATGGTGATTTTCTGGGTCAGCCTCGGGGACATCCTCAACCAGTACCAGCCGCTGGCCACCCAGGCCTTGCAGTTGTTACGCGACATGGCACAGGCGCGCTGAACCATGGCCGAGAGCGAAAGCGGTCAGGACAAGACAGAAGACCCCACGGAGAAGCGCAAGAAAGAATCCAGGGAAAAGGGCGAAATTGCGCGTTCCAAAGAACTCAATACCTTGGCGATCATGCTCGCCGGCGCTGGTGGCTTGCTGATCTACGGTGGTGGGCTGGCCTTGGATCTGCTGGAAATCATGCGCCTGAATTTTTCGCTGCCTCGGGAAGTGCTGCTCAGCCCTGGGGCCATGGCGCAGTACTTGTTGCATTCGGGCAAGATCGCCATCGTGGCGGTGCAGCCAGTGCTGATCTTCTTGTTGCTGGCCGCTTTCCTGGGGCCTATTTCCTTGGGCGGGTGGTTGTTTTCCGGTAAGACCATGGCGCCCAAGTTCAGCCGAATGAATCCTGCGAGTGGGCTCAAGCGGATGTTCTCCACAACGGCTCTGATGGAGCTGTTAAAAGCGCTTGGTAAGTTTTTCCTGGTTCTTTTCGTGGCGCTGACGGTATTGCAGGCTGATATCGATGACTTGCTGCGTATTGCCCATGAGCCGCTGGAACAGGCCATTATCCACAGCGTGCAACTGGTGGGCTGGAGCACCTTGTGGATGGCCTGTGGCTTGATCCTGATCGCCGCCATCGACGTGCCGATCCAGCTCTACCAAAGCAAGCAGAAGCTGATGATGACCAAGCAGGAAATCCGCGACGAATATAAGGATCAGGAGGGCAAGCCGGAGGTCAAGCAGCGGATCCGCCAGTTGCAGCGCGAGGTCTCCCAGCGCCGGATGATGGCGGCGATTCCCGACGCCGACGTAGTCATCACCAACCCGACCCACTATGCCGTCGCGCTCAAGTACGACCCGGACAAAGGCAATGCGCCGGTCCTCTTGGCCAAGGGCAGCGATTTCCTGGCGTTGAAGATCCGCGAGATCGCCGTCGCCAACGAAGTGATGCTCCTCGAATCCCCGGCATTGGCGCGGTCGATCTACTACTCCACTGAGCTCGACCAGGAAATTCCGGGAGGCCTCTACCTGGCCGTGGCCCAGGTCCTGGCGTACGTCTACCAGATCCGCCAGCACCGCGCCGGCAAGGGCAAGCGCCCCGAACCGCTCAAGGACCTGCCGATCCCGCCGGATTTGCGCCGCGATTCCTGATCCCGGCTAACGCAAAGCCCTGTGCGAACTGATGCTGCTCAATCAAGGCAATCGATGAACCCGTGGCGAGGGAGCTTGCTCCCGCTGGGCCGCGAGATGCAGAGCATCAGGCACTCCGCACCCGCCGGTTTACGACTGCTTCGCAGCCGAGCGGGAGCAAGCTCCCTCGCCACAGATACATCATTTTTTCTCGAGCGGACCGCATGACCGCGTAGGTGCAGGCTTTCCCACAGGGTTGGATGTGCGTCAAGCCGCTCTATTTCAGCCTCTCGCAAAAGTTGGAAAGCTTCTTGCAATACCCCGCCTGCGCCCCTCTCGGGCGTCAAAAGTTTGCTTCACAGGAACGGGGAATATTGGTGGATCGCTCTCAGTTACTCAGCACCGCGCGCAGCAACGTCGTAGACCTCAGCCGGGGTAATCTGGGCGTGCCGCTGTTGCTGCTGGTCATGCTCGCCATGATGATGCTGCCGGTGCCGCCGTTCCTGCTGGACGTGTTCTTCACGTTCAACATCGCCTTGTCGATCGTGGTCCTGCTGGTCTGCGTATACGCCCTGCGGCCGCTGGATTTCGCCGTCTTCCCGACCATCCTGCTGGTGGCGACACTGTTGCGCCTGGCGCTGAACGTGGCGTCCACCCGGGTGGTGATGATTCATGGCCAAGAAGGCCACGCCGCCGCCGGTAAGGTGATCCAGGCCTTCGGTGAGGTGGTGATCGGCGGTAACTACGTGGTCGGTATCGTGGTCTTCGCCATCTTGATGATCATCAACTTCGTCGTGGTGACCAAGGGCGCCGGGCGGATTTCCGAGGTGAGCGCACGTTTCACCCTCGATGCGATGCCCGGCAAGCAAATGGCGATCGACGCCGACCTCAACGCTGGCCTCATCGACCAGGGCCAGGCCAAGCTGCGACGCCTGGAAGTGGCCCAGGAAGCCGAGTTCTACGGTTCCATGGACGGTGCCAGCAAATTCGTGCGCGGTGACGCCATCGCCGGCCTGTTGATTCTGTTCATCAACCTGATCGGCGGCATGGCCGTCGGCATCTTCCAACATGGCATGACCTTCGGCGATGCCGGCAAGGTCTACGCCTTGTTGACCATCGGTGACGGTTTGGTGGCGCAATTGCCATCACTGCTGTTATCCACAGCCGCTGCGATCATGGTGACCCGTGCTTCGGGCTCCGAAGACATGGGCAAGCAGATCAGTCGCCAAATGTTCGCCTCGCCCAAGGCCCTGGCTGTTGCCGCCGGCCTGATGGCGGTGATGGGCCTGGTGCCTGGCATGCCGCATTTTTCCTTCCTGAGCATGGCGGCCCTGGCGGCTGGCGGTGCCTACCTGTTCTGGAAAAAGCAGAACGTGCAAAAGGTCCAGGCGCTGGAAGAGGTCAAGCGCCAGCAGGAACTGCTGCCATCACCGGCTCGCGCCATGGAAACCAAGGAGCTGGGCTGGGACGACGTGACGCCGATCGACATGATTGGCCTGGAAGTCGGCTACCGCCTGATTCCATTGGTCGACCGCAACCAGGGTGGTCAATTACTGGCGCGGATCAAGGGCGTGCGCAAGAAGCTGTCCCAGGACCTGGGCTTCCTGATGCCGACCGTGCACATCCGCGACAACCTCGACCTGGCGCCGAGCGCCTATCGCCTGACGCTCATGGGCGTGATCCTGGCCGAAGCCGAGATCTACCCGGACCGCGAGCTGGCGATCAACCCAGGTCAGGTCTACGGTTCGCTCAACGGTATTACCGCCAAGGATCCGGCTTTCGGCCTGGAAGCGGTGTGGATCGAAATCAGCCAGCGCGCCCAGGCCCAGTCCCTCGGCTATACCGTGGTGGACGCCAGCACGGTGGTGGCGACCCACTTGAACCAGATTCTGTACAAGCACTCCAGCGAGCTGATCGGCCACGAAGAAGTCCAGCAATTGCTGCAAGTACTGGCCAAAGGCTCGCCGAAGCTGGCTGAAGAGCTGGTGCCAGGCGTGGTTTCGTTGTCGCAGTTGCTCAAGGTGTTGCAGGCGCTGTTGGCTGAACAGGTGCCCGTGCGCGACATCCGCAGCATTGCCGAAGCGATCGCCAACAACGCTTCGAAGAGTCAAGATACCGCCGCCCTGGTGGCTGCGGTGCGGGTCGGCGTATCCCGTGCAATCGTCCAAAGCATTGTAGGCACTGAGTCTGAGCTGCCTGTGATCACTCTGGAGCCAAGGTTGGAACAGATATTGCTCAATAGTCTGCAGAAGGCAGGACAAGGCTCGGAAGAGGGTGTCCTGCTGGAGCCAAGCATGGCCGAGAAGCTGCAACGTTCGTTGATCGACGCAGCCCAGCGGCAAGAGATGCAAGGCCAACCGGTGATCCTGCTGGTGGCCGGTCCGATTCGCGCGATGCTCTCGCGATTCGGGCGCCTCGCGGTCCCGGGGCTGCATGTGCTGGCGTACCAGGAAATACCGGACAACAAGCAAGTGACCATCGTTGCGACAGTAGGGCCCAACGGCTGAGGTAGTGGTTTATGCAAGTGAAGCGTTTTTTCGCCGCCGATATGCGTCAGGCCATGAAGCTGGTACGTGACGAGCTGGGCGCTGAAGCAGCCATCATTGGCAATCGCCGGATCGCTGGCGGTGTCGAGCTGACGGCTGCGCTGGATTACAAATTGTCGGCGCTGGCCCCGCGCGTTCCGAACATGGAACTCGAGGATGAGCTGCGCAAGACCCAGTCGCGTATCGCCAGCGCCCAGGCCGAATTGAGCCTGCGCAGCAGCGAAGGCGCGGCGAGCGCTGGCACCAATCGTCAATTGTTCGCCGGCCAGCCATTGACCGCAGGCCTGCCGCTGACCGCCGCCGAACCGCTGGTCGAGGCCACGCCGGCCGAGCCGCGTCGCCCGGAGCCGGCGCCTGCTGCGCCTGCCCGGGGTGTCGACCCGCGCGCCTTCGACTCGATGCGCTTCGAACTCAACAGCCTGCGCGAGCTGATGGAAGTCCAGCTTGGCTCGCTGGCCTGGAACCAACTGCAAGGCAGCCGTCCAGCCCAGGCCAACCTGTGGCGTCGCCTGCAACGCATTGGCCTGTCCGGCCCGTTGGCGCGCGATCTGCTGGCGCTGATCAATGGCATCGAAGAGCCTCGCCAGGCCTGGCGCATGCTGCTGGCGCACCTGGCGCGGATGATCGCCACGCCGGAAGTCGAGCCACTGGAGGAGGGCGGAGTGATCGCCATGGTCGGCCCGGCCGGCATGGGCAAGACCACCACCCTGGCCAAGCTCGCGGCCCGTTATGTCCTCAAGTACGGCGCGCAGAGTATCGCACTGGTGAGCATGGACAGTTTCCGCATCGGCGCCCAGGAACAACTCAAGACCCTGGGTCGGATTCTCAATGTGTCGGTGACCCATGTGGATCCGGGCCAATCCCTGGCCCAGGCGCTGGAGCCGCTGATGCGCAAGCGCGTCGTGCTGATCGACACCGCCGGCCTGCAAGCCAGCGATCCGGCCCTGCGCATGCAGCTGGAAAGCCTGGCCGGACGTGGCATCAAGTCAAAAAATTATCTCGTGTTGGCAACCACCAGCCAGAAACAGGTTCTAACCGCCGCATACCACAGCTACAAACGCTGCGGGCTGGCCGGCTGCATCCTGACTAAGCTGGACGAAACGGCAAGCCTGGGCGAGGTGTTGAGCCTGGCGATCGGTCATGAACTACCGGTGGCCTACCTGACCGACGGGCCGCGGATCCCGGATGATTTGCATCTGCCGCGCCGTCATCAACTGGTCAGTCGTGCCGTGAGTGTGCAAATGCAGGAAGAACCCAGCGAAGAAGCCATGGCTGACATGTTCGCTGATATCTACCACAGCCCGACCAAGCAGGTTGGCTGAGGTATTCATGAATATTTTTTGTACCTACATCGATGGTCTGCCATGCATTGTTCCATATGTGAACGCGCAGCCAGTAATGTGGCCTCCGTCTAAGTAAGACAAGGTAAAGAACGAACATGGGCAGCATGCATCCCGTACAGGTGATCGCGGTGACCGGCGGCAAAGGTGGCGTCGGCAAGACTAACGTGTCAGTGAACTTGTCCCTGGCCCTGGCAGAGCTAGGCCGACGGGTCATGTTGCTGGACGCCGACCTGGGCCTGGCGAACGTCGACGTGCTGCTGGGGTTGACACCCAAGCGCACCCTGGCGGACGTGATCGAAGGCCGCTGCGAACTGCGCGACGTGCTCCTGCAGGGGCCCGGCGGGATTCGCATCGTGCCGGCCGCTTCCGGCACCCAGAGCATGGTGCACCTGACCCCGGCGCAGCACGCCGGCCTGATCCAGGCTTTCAGCGACATCGGCGACAACCTCGATGTGCTGGTGATCGACACGGCTGCCGGCATCGGTGACTCGGTGGTCAGTTTTGTCCGCGCCGCCCAGGAAGTCCTGCTGGTGGTCTGCGACGAACCGACGTCCATCACCGACGCCTACGCCCTGATCAAGCTGCTTAACCGCGACTATGGCATGAACCGGTTCCGCGTCCTGGCCAACATGGCCCAGAGCCCGCAGGAAGGACGCAACCTGTTCGCCAAGTTGACAAAGGTCACGGATCGCTTCCTGGACGTCGCCCTACAATACGTCGGCGCAGTGCCTTACGACGAAAGCGTACGCAAGGCGGTCCAGAAGCAACGTGCCGTATATGAAGCCTTTCCACGTTCCAAATGCGCGCTGGCGTTCAAGGCGATCGCCCAGAAGGTCGATACCTGGCCACTGCCCGCCAACCCACGCGGGCATCTGGAATTTTTCGTCGAGCGTCTTGTGCAACAAACAGCAGGGCCCGTGTTATGACAGCCAGCGGTTACAACCATCTCTACAAAAAATCGGCACGGGACGCCCAGTACGAATTGATCGAGCGTTACGCGCCATTGGTCAAGCGCATCGCCTATCACTTGCTGGCACGCTTGCCGGCCAGTGTCCAGGTCGAAGACCTGATCCAGGCGGGCATGATTGGCCTGCTGGAAGTGGCGAACAAATACGACGCCAGCAAAGGCGCCAGCTTCGAGACCTATGCCGGTATCCGCATTCGCGGCGCCATGCTCGATGAAGTCCGCAAGGGCGATTGGGCACCGCGTTCAGTGCACCGCAATACCCGTATGGTCAGTGACGCGATTCGCGCGATTGAAGCTAAAACCGGGCGTGACGCTAAAGATCATGAGGTTGCGGCCGAACTCCAATTGAGTCTCGACGATTATTACGGGATTTTGAACGATACCTTGGGCAGTCGCCTGTTCAGTTTCGACGACCTGTTGCAGGACGGCGAACACGAAGGGCTGCATGAGGATGGCGCAAGTGCTCACATGGAGCCATCGCGCGACCTGGAAGATGAACGCTTCCAGAGTGCGTTGGCGGAAGCGATTGCCAATTTGCCGGAGCGTGAGCGACTGGTCTTGGCGCTGTACTACGACGAAGAGCTGAACCTCAAGGAAATCGGTGAGGTCCTGGGGGTCAGCGAATCGCGGGTCAGCCAGTTACACAGCCAGTGCGCGGCCCGTTTGCGGGGGCGTTTGGGGGAGTGGCGAGCACGCTGACAGGCGGTGCGGAGATGCTGCGAGCGGGGCAGGCATGGCAAGTGCCACGCCAGTCTCCATCCGTTGTGCTCCAGACCGTTGTCGAGTGTTGTGCCGGATTGATTGAAATGGCGCGTTCAGGTGCTGGGCGCGTTTAAGACTGCTTGGAGGTCGAATTGGACAAGAACATGAAAATCCTCATCGTTGATGACTTCTCAACGATGCGGCGGATCATAAAAAACCTGTTGCGTGACCTTGGGTTCACCAACACGGTCGAGGCCGACGATGGCACCACTGCCATTCCGGTTCTCAACAGCGGGAGCATCGACTTTCTGGTGACTGACTGGAACATGCCTGGCATGACCGGTATCGACTTGCTGCGCCATGTGCGCGCCGACGAAAAACTCAAGCACCTCCCGGTGCTGATGGTGACTGCCGAAGCCAAGCGCGAGCAGATCATCGAAGCGGCCCAGGCCGGTGTAAACGGCTATGTGGTCAAACCCTTCACGGCCCAGGCGTTGAAAGAGAAGATCGAAAAAATCTTCGAACGCATCGGTTAACGGCGCCACGGGGGAGCTATGGACAACGAATCTTCAATGGGCGATTTCGAATCGACCCTGAAAAAACATGCCCGCGAACTGGTCGACAGCCTTGAAAAGGGCCGCTTCGGCGATGCGGTTCAAATGATTCATGAGCTCAACCAGACCCGGGATCGTGGTCTGTACCAGGAAGTCGGCAAGCTCACCCGTGAACTGCACAGCGCGATCGTCAATTTCCAGATCGATCCGAACATGCCGCAGGCCGAGGAAGTCTCGCAGATTACCGACGCGACCGAGCGCCTTGGCTATGTGGTCAAGCTGACCGAAGCCGCGGCCAACCGCACCATGGACCTGGTGGAAAGCGCAACGCCCCTGGTCAACGGCCTGAGCGAGGAAGCCCAGGCGTTGAGCACCGATTGGGGACGGTTCATGCGTCGCGAAGTCGGCGCCGAGGAATTTCGGGAGCTGGCCCGGCGGGTCGACGGTTTCCTGACACGCAGCAGCGCCGAGAACCGCGCCGTGGCAAGCAACCTCAACGACATTCTGTTGGCCCAGGATTACCAGGACCTCACCGGTCAGGTCATCAAGCGCGTGACCCAACTGGTCACCGAAGTGGAAAGCAATCTGCTCAAGCTGGTGTTGATGGCTAGCCAGGTCGACCGCTTTGCCGGCATCGAACACGACCGTGAAGCGATGCTTGCTGAAAAAGATCCACAAAAACATCTCTCTCAGGGTGAAGGTCCGCAGATTCATGCCGATAAAAGAGAAGACGTTGTGTCCGGTCAGGACGATGTGGACGATTTGCTGTCCAGCCTTGGATTTTGATTTAGCCCTATTTTAGGAGCAGCCATTAATGAGCTTCGGCGCCGATGAAGAGATCCTTCAGGATTTCCTGGTTGAGGCCGGCGAGATTCTAGAGCAACTGTCCGAACAGCTGGTCGAGCTGGAAAGCCGACCTGATGATGCGGATCTGCTCAATGCAATTTTTCGCGGTTTCCACACTGTAAAAGGAGGCGCCGGCTTCCTCCAGCTCAATGAGCTGGTGGAGTGCTGCCACATTGCCGAGAACGTGTTCGACATCCTGCGCAAGGGTGAGCGTCGCGTCGACTCGGAACTGATGGACGTGGTGCTCGAAGCGCTGGATGCGGTCAACAGCATGTTCAGCGAAGTGCGCGAGCGCTCGCCGATCACCGCGGCCACGCCCGAGCTGCTCGCCGCGCTGTCGCGCCTGGCCGAGCCGCAGTCGGCTGACGAAGCCGCGCCGGTGGCCGAGCCTGTTGTGGAAGAGCCGGTCGCCGAGGAATCGGGCGACATCACCGACCATGAATTCGAATCGCTGCTGGACTCGCTGAACGCCGTCAAGGCCGAAGCCGAGGCGCCAACCGCACCTGCTGTGCCAGCCGCCGACGGCGCTGCCAGCGATGAAATTACCGACGATGAGTTCGAGTCGCTGCTTGACCAGTTGCACGGCAAGGGCCAGTTCGCCCCCGATGCGGTCGCAGCGCCGGCGGCCCCGGCTGCGCCAAAGGCAGCGGGGGATAACTCCGACATTACCGACGACGAATTCGAGGCATTGCTCGACCAGTTGCATGGCAAGGGCAACTTTGCCGTCGATGCGCTGGATTCGGCCATCGCCTCCGCGCCGACACCGGCCAAGCCAGCGGCTGCGGCGGCCGGCAGTGACCTGATCAGCGACCACGAATTCGAATCGCTGCTCGATGAGCTGCATGGCAAGGGCAAGTTCAGCGAAGTCGGCAAGGCTACCGCCGCGCCCGCCGCTGCAACCACCGCCGCCGCCGCGACAGCCGCACCCGCCGCGAAGGCTGCGCCCAAGCCGGCCGCCAAGGCCCCGGAACCGAAGGCCGAGACACCGAAACCCGCTGCTGCCGCCGCGCCGGCGCCAGCCCGTGCTCCGGCGGCCGCGCCTGCGGAAAAACCGGCCAGCGAAGCCGAGACCACCGTTCGGGTCGACACCGCGCGCCTGGACGAGATCATGAACATGGTCGGCGAACTGGTGCTGGTGCGTAACCGCCTGGTGCGCCTGGGTCTCAACAGCCAGGACGAAGCCATGTCCAAGGCCGTGTCGAACCTCGACGTGGTCACGGCCGACTTGCAGACCGCGGTCATGAAGACCCGGATGCAGCCGATCAAGAAAGTCTTCGGGCGCTTCCCGCGCCTGGTTCGCGACCTGGCTCGCCAGCTCAAGAAAGAAATCAACCTGGAACTGGTGGGTGAAGAGACCGACCTCGACAAGAACCTTGTCGAGGCCCTGGCCGACCCGCTGGTCCACTTGGTGCGCAACGCGGTCGACCACGGCATCGAGTCGCCGGAAGAGCGCGAAGCCTCGGGCAAGGTCCGCAGCGGCAAGGTGATCCTGGCCGCCGAGCAGGAGGGCGACCACATCCTGTTGTCGATCTCCGACGACGGCAAGGGCATGGACCCGAACGTCCTCCGAGCGATCGCGGTGAAGCGTGGCGTGATGGACAAGGACGCGGCCGATCGCCTGAGCGACACCGAGTGCTACAACCTGATCTTCGCCCCGGGTTTCTCGACCAAGACCGAGATTTCCGACGTGTCCGGTCGTGGCGTGGGCATGGACGTGGTGAAAACCAAGATTTCCCAGCTCAACGGCTCGATCAACATTTACTCGACCAAGGGCCAGGGCTCGAAGATCGTCATCAAGGTCCCGTTGACCCTGGCGATCATGCCAACCCTGATGGTGATGCTGGGCAACCAGGCGTTTGCCTTCCCGCTGGTCAACGTCAACGAGATTTTCCACCTCGACCTGTCGCGCACCAACGTGGTCGACGGCCAGGAAGTGGTCATTGTGCGGGACAAGGCACTGCCGCTCTTCTACCTCAAGCGCTGGCTGGTCAGCTCCGCCGCCCATGTCGAGCAGGGCGAGGGCCACGTGGTGATCCTTTCGGTGGGCACCCAGCGGATCGGCTTCGTCGTCGACCAGTTGGTGGGCCAGGAAGAAGTGGTCATCAAGCCGTTGGGCAAGATGCTCCAGGGCACCCCGGGCATGTCCGGCGCCACCATCACCGGCGACGGCCGCATCGCGTTGATTCTCGATGTGCCAAGCATGCTCAAGCGCTACGCCGCCCGGCGTATTTGATTCTGGAGGGGCGCGGCCCGACGCCGCGCCTCGTCTAACGGAGTGTTTATGGTAGTTAAAGTCCTGGTGGTGGACGATTCGGGGTTTTTCCGCCGCCGCGTCTCGGAAATTCTTTCGGCGGACACGAGCATTCAGGTCGTCGGTACGGCGACCAACGGCAAAGAGGCAATCGATCAGGCCCTGGCGCTCAAGCCGGACGTGATCACCATGGACTACGAGATGCCGATGATGGACGGCATCACGGCGGTGCGGCATATCATGCAGCGCTGCCCGACCCCGGTCTTGATGTTCTCCTCCCTGACCCATGAAGGCGCTCGAGTCACGCTCGATGCGCTGGACGCCGGGGCGGTGGACTTCCTGCCGAAGAACTTCGAGGACATTTCGCGCAACCCGGACAAGGTCCGCCAGTTGCTGTGCGAGAAGGTCCACAGCATTTCCCGCAGCAACCGCCGCGTCAGTGCCTACAGCGCACCGGCGCCTGCGCCGACTGCTGCCCCAACGCCAACGCCGTCTTCGTCTTCGTCGAGCAGCTTCAATCCGGCGCCGGTTCGCAGTGCTCCGGCACCTGCACCTGCGCGCCCGGCGCCAGCCAGCCCGTCGTCGCCAGCGCCCAAGCGCAAGGCCTACAAACTGGTTGCCATCGGCACGTCTACCGGTGGTCCGGTGGCACTGCAACGGGTCCTGACCCAATTGCCGGCCAACTTCCCGGCACCAATCGTATTGATCCAGCACATGCCCGCGGCCTTCACCAAGGCGTTTGCCGAGCGCCTGGACAAACTCTGCCGCATCAGCGTCAAGGAAGCCGAGGATGGCGACATCCTGCGGCCAGGCCTGGCGCTGCTGGCACCGGGCGGCAAGCAGATGATGATCGACGGTCGTGGCGCGGTGAAGATCCTGCCGGGCGACGAGCGCTTGAACTACAAGCCTTGCGTCGATATCACCTTCGGTTCCGCGGCGAAATCCTACGGTGACAAAGTTCTGGCGGTGGTCCTCACCGGCATGGGCGCCGACGGTCGTGAGGGTGCCCGCTTGCTCAAGCAGGGCGGCAGCGCGATCTGGGCCCAGGATGAAGCCAGCTGCGTGATCTACGGCATGCCGATGGCGATCGTCAAAGCCGACCTCGCCGATGCGGTCTACAGCCTGGATGACATGGGTAAAAATCTGGTCGAGGCCTGCCTGTAATGGATGTGCTCAGCCTGATCGGCATCATCATGGCGTTCGTCGCCATCATCGGTGGCAACTATCTGGAAGGCGGCCACCTTGGCGCGCTGGCCAACGGTCCCGCCGCATTGATCGTGCTCGGTGGCACCGTTGGCGCTGCGCTGTTGCAGTCGCCCATGAGCGCCTTCAAGCGGGCCATGCAGGTCCTGGTGTGGATTCTGTTCCCGCCTCGGGTCGACCTGGCCGGCGGCATCGACCGCGTGGTGAACTGGAGCCTGACCGCTCGCAAGGAAGGCCTGCTGGGCCTGGAAGGCGTGGCCGACGCCGAACCCGACAACTACTCGCGCAAGGGCTTGCAGTTGCTGGTGGACGGCGCCGAACCCGAAGCGATCCGCAGCATCCTGGAAGTGGATTTCTACACCCAGGAAGCCCGCGACATCGAAGCGGCGAAAGTGTTCGAGAGCATGGGCGGCTACGCGCCGACCATCGGCATCATCGGTGCGGTCATGGGCCTGATCCACGTGATGGGCAACCTGGCCGACCCGTCGCAACTGGGCAGCGGCATCGCCGTGGCCTTCGTCGCCACCATCTATGGCGTGGCGAGTGCCAACCTGGTGCTGCTGCCGATCGCGGCCAAGCTCAAGTCCATCGCGCTGCGCCAGTCGCGCTACCGCGAAATGTTGCTGGAAGGGATCCTGTCGATCGCCGAAGGTGAAAACCCGCGTTCCATCGAGTTGAAGCTCCAGGGCTTCATGGACTAAGGCCATGGCACGTCGCAGAAATCACGAAGAACACGTCAACCATGAACGCTGGCTCGTTTCCTACGCCGACTTCATCACGCTGCTGTTCGCCTTTTTCGTGGTCATGTATTCGATCTCTTCGGTCAACGAAGGCAAGTACAAAGTCATTTCCGAGGCGTTGATCGGTGTCTTTACCGATTCCGACCGGGCCCTCAAGCCTATTCCGATTGGCGAGGAGCGGCCCAAGACCGTGACTCCCGCCAAGCCGCTGGTCAAGGATGCCGAACAGGTCGACGCCGGCATTGCCGGTAGCAGCGATCCGTTGAAGAGCATTGCCGATGACATCAGCGCCGCGTTCGGCGACCTGATCAGCTCAAACCAGATGACCGTGCGTGGCAACGAGTTGTGGGTTGAGATCGAACTCAACTCCAGCCTGCTGTTTGGCAGCGGCGACGCCATGCCCAGCGACATGGCCTTCAACATCATCGACAAGGTCGCGGCGATCCTGAAGCCGTTCGACAACCCGATCCACGTCGAAGGCTTCACTGACGACCAGCCGATCCGCACCGCGCAGTACCCGACCAACTGGGAGCTGTCTTCGGCCCGTTCGGCGAGCATCGTCCGCATGCTCGCCATGCAGGGTGTCAACCCCGGTCGCCTGGCGTCGGTGGGTTATGGCGAGTTCCAGCCGGTGGCCAACAACGCCACCGCAGAAGGGCGCGCGCGCAACCGGCGGGTGGTGCTGGTGGTCTCGCGCAACCTCGATGTGCGTCGCAGCCTGACCGGCACCGGCACGGCCAATGCAAAACCGGATGCGGCATTGAAGCGGGCTGGCACACAAACTGCACCGACCCCGGTCAAGTCGCCGGTAAGACAGAACGCCGTCAATTCTCCGTCACCGGCTTTATAACCGAGCTATTTCTCGGTCGAGCGCGTCTCGACCGGGAGGAACGATCCGAATGAGAGTCTGGGCAGTCGCCAATCAAAAAGGTGGTGTGGGCAAAACCACATCCTCCATCGCTCTAGCCGGTTTGCTGGCTGAGGCGGGCAAGCGCGTGGTCATCGTCGATCTGGACCCCCACGGCTCGATGACCAGTTATTTCGGCTACGATCCCGACAGCCTGGAACACAGCAACTACGACCTGTTCCTGCACAAGGGCACCGTGCCCGAGGGCTTGCCGGGGCAATTGCTGCTGTCGACCAGTGATGAGCGGATTTCCCTGTTGCCGTCGAGCACCGCCTTGGCCACCCTGGAGCGCCAGTCGCCGGGCCAGAGCGGCCTGGGCCTGGTGATCGCCAAGAGTCTGGCGCAACTGTGGCAGGATTTCGATTACGCGATCATCGACAGCCCGCCGTTGCTGGGGCTGCTGATGGTCAACGCGTTGGCGGCCAGCCAGCAATTGGTGATCCCGGTGCAGACCGAACACTTGGCGGTGAAAGGCCTGGAACGCATGGTCAACACCCTGGCGATGGTCAACCGTTCCCGCAAGCAATCGTTGGCGTTCAATATCGTGCCGACCTTGTTCGACCGTCGCACCCAGGCGTCCCTCGGTACCCTGCGGGTATTGCGCGACATGTACCCGGATGACATCTGGCAAGGCTACATCCCGGTCGATACCCGCCTGCGAGACGCCAGCCGTGCCGGTGTGACGCCGTCGCAGTTCGATGGCAAAAGCCGCGGTGTTCTGGCCTATCGCGCGCTCCTCAAGCATCTGCTGGCCCAGCAGCTCGTCCCGCAGCAGGTGGCTTAAGGTGAGCAGTTTCTCCATGAACGGAGCGTTCGCTCGCCGGTCCTCAAGTCCTGGCGCATTCATGCCGATAACCTTTTCAAGTGGCGCACAGTTCTCATGAACCGGCCGATCAAGACAACTTCGCGTCCGCAAATGGCCTTGCAGTCCTATCTGGATGGGCTCTTGCAGGAAGCGACCGAAGAATTGCCAGCGCCGCCGAGCGCGGTCGAGGCATTGCCCGAGCCCGTCGAAGCCGAGGTGGTGCTGGACGAGTTTCAGGCGGCCGTGCTCGAAGAGCAGGCCCGTGACGCACAAGCGTCGGCGATTGTTGCTGCGGTCGAGGCACCGTTCATCAAGCCTCAGGTGGCGGTGATGGAAGCCCCCGCGCCAATCCTGGCGCCGGTCTCCACCGTCGCCCCGTTGCTACAGGGGCTGGTGACGCCGGTGGTGGAAATCCACCTGCCGCCGAGCAATACACCACCGCCGGTGCAGGTCGATGACCGTCCGGCGTGGGCCGCCGAGCCGTTCGAATGCCTGTTGTTCGACGTGGCCGGGTTGACGCTGGCGGTGCCGCTGGTCTGCCTGGGATCGATCTACTCCCTGGCCGGCCAGGAATTGACGCCGTTGTTTGGCCAGCCGGAGTGGTTCCTCGGAATCCTGCCGAGCCAGGCCGGCAACCTGAAGGTGCTGGATACCGCGCGCTGGGTCATGCCGGACCGTTATCGCGATGATTTTCGCCAAGGCCTGCAGTACGTGATTTCGGTGCAAGGTTACGAATGGGGATTGGCGGTGCATCAGGTCAGCCGTTCGCTGCGCCTGGACCCGAACGAGATCAAGTGGCGCAGCCATCGAGGGCAACGGCCATGGCTGGCCGGTACGGTGATCGAACACATGTGCGCCTTGCTGGACGTTTCCGAACTGGCGGAGCTGATCGCCAGCGGCGGGGCAAAACACCTGGACGGCGGCAAGCCGGTCCGGAAACCGAAATAAGACAACCGGCGACGCAAGGCGCCGCCGGACAGAACACACACCGCCACAGGCGGTTTTTCGAGGGGTCAGGGTATGAATGATAAGGCGTCGTCTCTCAAGGGTTCCGAAGATCCGATCTTGCAATGGGTGACGTTCAAGCTCGATAACGAAACCTACGGCATCAACGTCATGCGCGTGCAGGAAGTGCTGCGCTACACCGAGATCGCCCCGGTTCCGGGTGCGCCAAGCTACGTGCTGGGCATCATCAACCTGCGCGGTAACGTCGTGACCGTCATCGACACCCGCCAGCGTTTCGGCTTGAATTCCACCGAGGTCAACGACAACACCCGTATCGTAATCATCGAGGCCGACAAGCAAGTGGTCGGTATCCTGGTCGATAGCGTGGCCGAAGTGGTTTACTTGCGTCAGTCGGAAATCGAAACCGCGCCTAACGTCGGTAACGAAGAATCGGCGAAGTTCATCCAGGGCGTCTGCAACAAGAACAATGAGTTGCTGATCCTGGTCGAACTGGAAAAAATGATGAGCGAAGAAGAGTGGTCGGAACTGGAGAGTATCTGATTTGATTCTTGAGGTAGCAGTCATTGTCCTGTTCCTTTTCTGGGCAGGCACGCTGGCGATGTTTTTGTCCTACATACGTGGCCAGCGGGATATCGCCGCTCAACAGGCCCAGGGTGATGCGCTGCGCGACCAGCGCATCAAGGACCTGGCCAAGCGTGTCGACGACTATCAGAACGGCACCGTGCGCATGGGCGAAGCGCTCCATGAGCTGCGTGCCGTGGTCGCGCCGTTGCCGGACAAACTGGCGCAACTGGAACAGCGCGACCCCTCCAGCCTGTCCTTTGCCCAAGCCGCCCGACTGGTCGGCATGGGCGCCAGCATCGACGAACTGACCCAGGCCTGCGGCCTGACCCAGGCCGAGGCGGAATTGATGAGCAAGTTGCACAAGGGCGGCTGATCTTTAGCTATCACCCAAGACCAATGTGGGAGCGAGCTTGCTCGCGATAGCGGTGTGACAGTCAATAGAGATGTTGAATGTGAGTCCGCCTTCGCGAGCAGGCTCGCTCCCACAGGTTTTTCTGGCGGGTGCATCGATCATCCCAGCCAAGCCACCTGTGGCGAGGGAGCTTGCTCCCGCTGGGTTGCGCAGCGACCCCAAGCTTTTTACGACTGCTGCGCAGCCGAGCGGGAGCAAGCTCCCTCGCCACGGGATAGTGCCTTCAGCGACTAGTAATCATCCCCACGTTCCGTCACATCTTTCTCCACACTCTGCGCATGCGGATCAAACCCCTGCGGAAACTTGCCCTTGAGATTCCACGCAAACGCGATGATCTCGGCAATCGTGCGGTACAACTCTTCCGGGATGCTGTCCCCCAGCTCCATGCGCGCCAGCAGTTTCACCAACTCGGCATTCTCATAAATAGGTACTTCGCTTTCCCGGGCGATGCGCAGGATTTCCTCGGCCAGGGCTTCGTCGCCCTTGGCGGTGAGGGTTGGGGCGTGGTGGCCGTCGTACTTGAGGGCGATGGCCTGGCGGGGTTCTGTGTTCATGCGGTTTCGTCCACCCAGCGTTGTTCCAGCCGAGTCTTGGGGCCCTGGGGCGGGGTGCCGAGGTGGCAATCGAGGTCGCCGACGTTCAACCCGCACGTCACCAGGCGTTCACGCAATGCGGTCAGGTTCCGTTCGATCAGGCTGGCGGTGTACGGCCGTTCTGCCCACAACTGGCTGGACAGGCTGCCACTGAGCAACTGGGCCTGAATCTGCAGCGGCCCCAGCGGTTCCATGTCGAATGCCAATTCGACCCGCCACAGTTGCTGTTTCGGCTCGGGTTGTTCGCGGCGTTCGTCCGGCTGTTCCCGGGCGGCGGTTTCCTCACGCTGGAACTTGACCTGCAGCGGCACGATGTCCTGCAGGTTGCGCATCGGAATTTCCAATTGCCACGTACTCATCAGCCGACCGTCATCGGTCAGCCCGGTTTGCTCCAGGCTCGACAATTGATGGCTTTGCAGGCGTGAAACGGCGGCGGCTGCCAGGCGCAGCAGGTGCTCCAGGTCGCCTTCTTCGTCTTGTCCCTTCAACAGCCGCGAGGGCAGCGGAAAACTGGTGGGTTGTGGCTTGGCGCTCACTTGGCCGAGCATCCCCAGGGCGCTGCGGACAAAGCTGGGCAGGGCCTGGGCCAGTGTGTTGGCGGCGATGATGGCAGAGAGGTTGGTGGAGGCGGGCAGGGCGGGTGTCAACTGGGCGATCAGTTTCAGCAGGTCGCCCTTGAGGTCCGGCGCCAGGCTTGGCGGCTGTCCGGCCAGGAGTTTGCTTTCAAGGAACGCGCCGCTGGCGATCATCGCTTGGGCCAGTCCCTTGGGGGTGCTCAGTTGTTGTACATCCGGAAGACCGGCCAATAGGCGCGTCACGGCGGCGCGCAGCTCGGGGCCGGTTTCGTCACTGGCGGGAAGGTTCTGCAGGGCGGCGAGCAAGCTGTCCAGCGAACCCTGGCGGCTTACCTGCGTCACCAGTTGCTGGCTCACCGCCAGTTGTTCCTGGCGATTGCTCAAGGGCACGAATTTCAACGTCTGCGCGTCTTGCACTTGCGCACTCAACAGCATGCCGATCCGCAGCGGCTGTGGACTGTCAATGTCCAGGGTACTGCCGGCCTGGGCGGTGTTGAGCAGGCTCACCAGCGAGCGATACACCGCCGGTTGCCCCGGCAGTTGCGGCAAGGCCTGGCTGGTCAGCACCTTGCCTTGCAACAAGGTGCCCACGGGCAACTGCGCGGTGTCGATTCGGGTGAGGGTGGCGACACTGGTGGCGAGGGCCTGCTGCACGGTGATCGCCAGGTTGCTGGCGGACGGCTGGGTCACGGCCAGGCTGGTGCCCTGGGGCAATGGCTGGGTGCTGGTGGCCTGTACGGTCGCTTGGCGACCGCTTTCCAGCGTGACCTTGAGCAGCAACTGAAACGCCTGGTCCGCCTGCTTGAGCGACAGCACCTCGGCCTGGGCCGTCTGGCCAGGGCCGATCAGCCCTTCGGCGGGTGCCAGCAACTTGAGCAATTCGCCCGTCACCGCGGGCATTCGCGTCGTTGCCGTGACCTGGGGCAGTGGCGGGATGTTCATGTCGCCTGTCATTAGCGGTCTTACCTTGGAATCAGCCCAGAGGGGGCTTCACATGTATAATGCCGCCCGCCTTCCGGAGAGTGGCAAAAACCTTGCAATTGTTTGACGCAGCTCTGTGGAACAGGCCATCAATGCATCTATGCTGCACTACTTTAACGGCCGCTGCATGGCCGACTTGAACCGTATAAGGCCCGCGATCCCTTGACCAGTCCTCTCCTGCAAACCGTCGGCCTCGCCTGTGAGCGAGACTTGCGGCTGCTCTTCGAAAATCTCGAATTGAGACTCTCGCGTGGCGATATGGTGCAGATCAGTGGCCCCAACGGCAGTGGCAAGACCAGTCTGCTGCGCCTGCTGGCCGGGTTGATGCAGCCCACTGCCGGCGAGATCCTGCTCAACGGCCAACCGTTGCATAGCCAGCGCAGCGAGCTGGCGCGCAATCTGTTGTGGATCGGCCATGCCGCCGGCATCAAGGATCTGCTGACCCCCGAAGAAAACCTCAGTTGGCTCTGCGCGCTGCATCGTCCGGCCGAGCGCGAGGCGATCTGGCAGGCGTTGGCGGCGGTAGGATTGAAAGGTTTCGAGGACGTGCCGAGCCACACCTTGTCGGCTGGCCAGCAGCGCCGCGTGGCCCTGGCGCGGTTGTATCTGGACAGCCCGCCGCTGTGGATCCTCGACGAGCCGTTCACCGCACTGGACAAGCAAGGCGTGGCGCAGCTTGAAGAACACCTCGCCCGGCACTGCGAGAACGGCGGCATGGTGCTGCTGACCACCCATCACACCTTGGCCCGGATGCCCTCCGGTTATCGCAGCATTGACCTGGGGAACTGGGCGGTATGAGTGTCTTTCGCCTGTTGCTTGCCCGTGAAGCGCGCCTATTGTTCCGTCGTCCGGCCGAACTGGCCAACCCGTTGGTGTTCTTCGCCATCGTGATCGCGTTGTTTCCGCTGGCGGTCGGCCCGGAGACTCAATTGTTGCAAACCTTGTCGCCGGGACTGGTCTGGGTGGCGGCGCTTTTGTCGGTGCTGCTCTCGCTGGACGGGCTTTTCCGCAGTGATTTCGAAGACGGTTCCCTGGAACAGTGGGTCCTTTCGTCGCACCCCCTGGCCCTTCTGGTTTTGGCCAAGGTACTGGCACACTGGGTTTTTTCCGGGCTGGCGCTGGTGCTGCTCTCGCCGTTGCTGGCGATGATGCTGGGTTTGCCCGCCGCCTGCATGCCGGTGCTGTTGTTTTCGCTGTTGTTGGGCACACCGGTGCTGAGCCTGCTCGGCGCGGTGGGCGCGGCGCTGACGGTCGGGCTCAAGCGTGGTGGCTTGTTGCTGGCCTTGCTGATCCTGCCGTTGTACATACCGGTCTTGATCCTTGGCAGCGGCGCTTTGCAAGCCGCACTGCAAGGCATGCCGGCGACCGGGTATCTGCTGTGGCTTGGGAGCCTGACCGCCCTGGCGATAACCCTGACACCCTTTGCAATAGCCGCTGGCCTGAAGATCAGCGTCGGCGAATAATAACGAGGCCTGGTCAAGAATTGACCACTTCCTAGGAAGGTAAAGGCCGACCCGGCGGTTCGCGATGCGAGCCGCAACCGTGATGGAAACAGCAATGAACTGGACCTGGTTTCACAAGCTCGGCTCACCCAAGTGGTTCTACGGCATCAGCGGCAGGATGCTGCCCTGGTTGAGCGTCGCCGCCCTGTTGCTGATCGGCATCGGCGTGGTCTGGGGCCTGGCCTTCGCACCGCCGGACTACCAGCAAGGCAACAGCTTCCGCATCATCTATATCCATGTTCCGACGGCGATGCTGGCCCAGTCGATCTACGTGATGCTGGCGGTCTGCGGTGTGGTCGGGCTGGTGTGGAAAATGAAACTGGCCGACGTGGCCCTGCAATGCGCCGCGCCCATCGGCGCCTGGATGACCGCCGTGGCACTGGTCACCGGGGCCATCTGGGGCAAGCCGACCTGGGGTTCGTGGTGGGTCTGGGATGCGCGACTGACGTCGATGCTGATCCTGCTGTTCCTGTACTTCGGTCTTATTGCGCTGGGCAACGCCATCAGCAATCGTGACAGCGCCGCCAAGGCCTGCGCGGTGCTGGCGATTGTCGGGGTCATCAATATCCCGATCATCAAGTATTCGGTGGAGTGGTGGAACACCCTGCACCAGGGCGCGACGTTCACCCTGACTGAGAAACCGGCGATGCCGGTGGAGATGTGGCTGCCGCTGCTGCTGACCGCGCTGGGTTTCTACTGCTTCTTCGGCGCGGTGTTGCTGCTGCGCATGCGCCTGGAAGTGCTCAAGCGCGAGTCCCGAGCCAGTTGGGTGAAAGCTGAAGTACAGAACAGCCTGGAGGCCGCTCGATGAGTTTTGCGTCATTCGGCGATTTCCTCGCCATGGGCCATCACGGCCTGTATGTCTGGTCGGCCTACGGCATTTGCCTGGCGGTGCTGGCCCTCAACGTGGCGGCGCCGATCCTGGCCCGCAAGCGGTATCTGCAACAAGAGGCGCGTCGTCTGCGCCGGGAGAACGGTCAGTGAATCCGCTGCGCAAAAAACGTCTTGTCATCATCCTGGCGATCCTGGTCGGCGTCGGCGCCGCGGTCGGCCTGGCCCTCAGTGCCCTGCAGCAGAACATCAACCTGTTCTATACCCCGACCCAGATCGCCAATGGCGAAGCGCCGAAGGACACACGCATCCGCGCCGGCGGCATGGTGGAAAAGGGCTCGCTGGTGCGCTCCGGCGATTCGCTGGACGTGACGTTCAACGTCACCGACTTCAACAAGACCGTGACCATCACCTATCGCGGCATCCTCCCGGACCTGTTCCGCGAAGGGCAGGGCATCGTTGCCCTGGGCAAGCTCAACGCCGACGGCGTGGTGGTGGCCGATGAAGTGCTGGCCAAGCACGACGAGAAATACATGCCGCCGGAAGTGACCAAGGCCTTGAAAGACAGCGGCCAATCGGCGCCCGCGCCCGTTAAGGAGGGTTGATCGATGACCACCGGCATTTTTATCCCCGAGCTGGGCCATCTGGCCATGATCCTGGCGCTGTGTTTTTCCCTGGTCCAGGCCGTGGTGCCGTTGCTCGGTGCCTGGCGTGGCGATCGCCTGTGGATGAGCCTGGCCCAGCCAGCGGCATGGGGGCAGTTCGCGTTCATGCTGTTCGCCTTCGGCTGCCTGACCTACGCCTTCATGACTGACGATTTTTCCGTGGAATACGTCGCCAGCAACTCCAACAGCGCCTTGCCCTGGTACTACAAGTTCAGCGCGGTGTGGGGCGCCCACGAAGGTTCGCTGCTGCTCTGGGCATTGATCCTCGCCGGCTGGACCTTCGCGGTGTCGGTGTTCTCCCGGCAGTTGCCCCAGGTGATGCTGGCCCGGGTATTGGCGGTGATGGGCCTGATCAGCACCGGTTTCCTGCTGTTCCTGATCGTCACGTCCAACCCCTTCGAGCGGATCCTGCCGCAAGTGCCGATGGATGGCCGGGACCTTAACCCGCTCCTGCAGGACATCGGCCTGATCGTCCATCCGCCGATGCTCTACATGGGCTACGTCGGCTTTTCCGTGGCGTTCGCCTTTGCCATTGCCGCGTTGCTCGGTGGTCGCCTCGACGCCGCGTGGGCGCGCTGGTCGCGCCCTTGGACCATCGTCGCCTGGGCCTTTCTCGGCATCGGCATCACCCTCGGTTCGTGGTGGGCCTATTACGAACTCGGCTGGGGTGGCTGGTGGTTCTGGGACCCGGTGGAAAACGCTTCCTTCATGCCATGGCTCGTCGGCACGGCGCTGATTCACTCACTGGCGGTCACGGAAAAACGCGGCGTGTTCAAGAGTTGGACGGTGTTGCTGGCTATCGCAGCGTTCTCCCTCAGCCTGCTGGGGACGTTCCTGGTGCGCTCCGGCGTGTTGACCTCGGTGCATGCCTTTGCCTCCGACCCCGAGCGTGGCGTGTTCATCCTGATGTTCCTGTTGTTCGTGGTCGGCGGTTCGCTGACGCTGTTCGCCCTGCGTGCGCCCGTGGTCAAGAGCCAGGTCGGCTTCAACCTCTGGTCCCGGGAAACCCTGCTGCTGGGCAACAACCTGGTGCTGGTGGTGGCCGCGTCGATGATCCTGCTGGGCACCCTGTATCCGTTGGTGCTCGACGCGCTGTCCGGCGCCAAGCTGTCGGTCGGCCCACCGTACTTCAACGCCCTGTTCATTCCGCTGATGGCGATCCTGATGGCGGTGATGGCGGTCGGTGTACTGGTGCGCTGGAAGGACACGCCGGTCAAATGGCTGATGGGCATGCTCACGCCGGTGCTGTTGGGCACGGCTGCCCTGGCCGTGGTGGCTGGCATCGCCTACGGCGACTTCAACTGGGCCGTGCTGGCGACCTTCGTGCTGGCGGCCTGGGTGTTGCTGGCCGGCGTTCGAGACATCTTCGACAAGACCCGCCATAAAGGCCTGATCAAGGGCCTGCCAACCCTGACGCGCAGTTATTGGGGCATGCAGCTCGCTCACCTGGGCATCGCCGTTTGCGCCCTGGGCGTGGTGCTGTCCAGCCAGAACAGTGCCGAGCGTGACCTGCGCCTGGCGCCGGGCGAGTCCATGGACCTGGGCGGCTACCAGTTCGTCTTCGAGGGCGCCAAGCATTTCGAAGGCCCTAACTTCACCTCGGACAAAGGCACCGTGCGAGTGCTTCGCAAAGGTGAGGAAATCACCGTGCTGCATCCGGAGAAACGCCTCTATACCGTGCAGAACTCGGTGATGACCGAAGCTGGCATTGATGCCGGCTTCACCCGCGACCTGTATGTGGCGCTGGGCGAATCCCTGGGCGACGGCGCCTGGGCGGTGCGCGTCCACGTCAAGCCGTTCGTGCGCTGGATCTGGTTCGGCGGCCTGCTGACCGGGCTGGGCGGAGTTCTGGCGGCGCTGGATCGGCGTTATCGCGTCAAAGTGAAGACCCGGGTGCGTGAAGCCCTGGGTGCAACAGGAGCCACTGCATGAAACGTTGGTTGATGGTAGTGCCGCTGGCGCTGTTCCTGCTCGTTGCGGTGTTCCTTTATCGGGGGCTGTTCCTGAACCCGTCGGAGCTGCCTTCGGCGATGATCGGCAAGCCGTTCCCGGAGTTCTCCCTGCCGTCGGTGCAAGGCGACAAGACCCTGACCCGCGCCGACCTGCTGGGCAAGCCGGCCTTGGTCAACGTATGGGGCACCTGGTGCATTTCCTGCCGGGTCGAGCATCCGGTGCTGAACAAGCTCGCGCAGAACGGCGTGGTGATCTACGGCGTCAACTACAAGGACGTCAATGCCGACGCCTTGAAGTGGCTGGCCGAGTTCCACAACCCGTATCAGCTGGACATCCGCGACGAAGAAGGCACCTTGGGCCTGAACCTGGGTGTATACGGTGCGCCAGAAACCTTTTTCATCGACGCCAAGGGCATCATTCGCGACAAGTTCGTCGGTGTGATCGACGAGCAGGTCTGGCGCGAGAAACTGGCCGCCAAGTACCAGTCCCTGGTGGATGAGGCCAAGCCATGAAGCGTTGGTTAGCCGCTGCCGTCCTCGGCTTGAGCCTGGCGGGCGTGGCCCACGCCGCCATCGATACTTATGAATTCGCCAACGACGCCGAGCGCGAGCGGTTTCGCGACCTGACCAAGGAACTGCGCTGCCCCAAGTGCCAGAACCAGGACATCGCCGACTCCAACGCGCCGATCGCGGCGGACTTGCGCAAGGAAATCTTCCGTATGCTCGGCGAGGGCAAGGACAACCAGCAGATCATCGATTTCATGGTGGATCGCTACGGTGAGTTCGTGCGCTACAACCCGGCCCTTTCCTCCAAGACCGCGCTGCTCTGGTTCGGCCCCGCCGGGCTGCTGCTGGGTGGTTTCGTGGTGATCGCGGTGATTGTGCGCCGCCGCCGGGTGCAGCGCAGTGCCACCCCGGACACGCTTTCTGTCGAAGAGCGCCAGCGCCTCGACCAACTGTTGGATAAAACCAAGCATGATTGATTTCTGGCTCGCCGCAGGTCTGCTTCTCCTGGTTGCCCTGAGTTTCCTGTTGATCCCCGTGTTACGCGGCCGTCGTGCCCAATTGGAAGAAGACCGCACCGCGCTGAACGTGGCGCTGTATCAAGAGCGGGTTGCCGAATTGCAGGCCGAGCGGGAGGAGGGCGTGCTCAATGCGGCCCAACTGGACACCGGTCGCGCCGAGGCCGCCCGTGAACTGCTGGCGGACACCGAGGGTGCCGATGCGCAACGTGAATCGCGCCTGGGCAAGCCGTTGCCGCTGCTCGCCGCCGTGCTGGTGCCGGTGCTGGGTCTGGCGTTGTACCTGCATTTCGGTGCCAGCGACAAAGTTGAGCTGACCCGTGAATTCGCCCAAGCGCCACAGTCGATGGAAGAGATGACCTTGCGCCTGGAGCGTGCGGTGGCGGCGCAGCCGGACTCTGCCGAGGGCCTGTATTTCCTTGGCAGGACCTACATGGCCCAGGACCGGCCGGCGGACGCGGCGAAAATCTTCGAACGCACCGTGGCGGTCGCGGGTCGCCAACCGGAGCTGCTGGGGCAATGGGCCCAGGCGCAATACTTCGCTGATGGCAAGAAATGGTCGGACAAGGTCCAGGCATTGACCGACGAGGCGCTGAAGCTCGATCCGAAGGAAGTCACCAGCCTGGGGCTGTTGGGCATCGCTGCGTTCGAAGGCGAGCGCTATCAGGACGCGATCGATTACTGGGGACGCCTGCTGGCGCAATTGCCTGAAGGCGATAAATCCCGTGAAGCGTTGCAAGGTGGTATCGCCCGCGCCACCGAGAAGCTCCAGGACAGTGGGGGCAAGGTCGCCCAGGCGCCGGCAGCCAAGACCGCTGCGCTGCTCAAGGTTCGTGTCGACCTGGCTCCGGCGCTCAAGACCAAGGTGCAGCCGGGCGACAGCGTGTTCATTTTTGCCCGCGCCGTTTCCGGTCCGCCGGCACCGCTGGCAGCCAAGCGCCTGACTGTCGCCGACCTGCCGGCCAGCGTCGAGCTGGGGGACGCGGACGCAATGATGCCGCAGCTGAAACTGTCGAACTTCCCGGAAGTCCAACTGGTGGCACGCATCTCTCGAGCCGGCCAGCCAACCGCCGGTGAGTGGATCGGTCGCAGCCAGCCCTTGGCGAGCAGCACCACCGCGCCGCAACAATTGACCATCGACACTCCGGACCAATGACAGGAACACGCCCCATGACCGCCATCGCTCGTATCACCCTGCTCACGCTCGTCCTGGGCCTGAGCGCTTGTGCGGTCCAGCGCCCGACCGAGCCTTCGGCGCCGTTGCCACCCATCCCGCCCTCGACACCGACCACCAAGCCCGTTCCTTCGACCGCGCCGGGCAAACCGGTGACGCCGAACAAACCGGCCAAGCCGCTGCCGCGCACCTCCGCCAGTTTCGCCCCGCCGCCGGGCGGCAACAGCCACTGGGATGCCAAGCTCGGGGTCTATGTGCTGGATAACCAGACCAATACGTTCTACCGCCAACGCACCTATTACCGCTGGAACAACGGCTGGAGCCGCTCCGTCAGCCCGAACGGGCCGTGGGAAGACACCACAATCGAAGGCGTGCCAGCGGGGCTGGGGCAGAAGTTTCACTAAAGCCCCCGTGGCGAGGGAGCTTGCTCCCGCTGGGCTACGAAGTAGCCCTAAGTTTTTCCTTCGGTATTTCTGCCGGGCCTATCCAGTTAATTGGGGCGGCTTCGCCACCCAGCGGGAGCAAGCTCCCTCGCCACAAAGGCCGCATTGTGCCGTCCAGACAGTTGAGGTTCGACCTGTCATCCCCAGCGTCGTAGAATGCGCGCCTTTGCGAGCCTCATTGGCCCACCGCGTATTGATTGGAGCACTTGACCATGACGACCACCCCGACCGGCGATTACCTGGAAACCCTCTACGAAGGCTATGGCCAGCGTTTTCGCATGGATAAGCTGCTGCACGAAGTGCGCACCGAACACCAGCACCTGGTGATCTTCGAGAACCCGCGCATGGGCCGGGTCATGGCCTTGGATGGGGTGATCCAGACCACCGAAGCCGACGAATACATCTATCACGAGATGCTGACTCACGTTCCCATCCTCGCCCATGGCGCGGCCAAGCGTGTATTGATCATCGGTGGCGGCGACGGCGGCATGCTGCGGGAAGTGACCAAGCATGCGGGCATCGAGCACATCACCATGGTCGAAATCGACGGCACCGTGGTGGACATGTGCAAGGAGTTCCTGCCCAACCACTCCAAGGGTGCCTATGACGACCCGCGCCTGAACCTGGTGATCGACGACGGCATGCGTTTCGTCGCCACCACCGAGGAAAAATTCGACGTCATTATTTCCGACTCCACCGACCCGATCGGTCCGGGCGAGGTGCTGTTTTCGGAAAACTTCTACCAGGCCTGCCGCCGTTGCCTGAACGAGGGCGGGATCCTGGTGACCCAGAACGGCACGCCGTTCATGCAACTGGGCGAAGTCCAGACCACCGCCGGGCGCCTGCGTGGCCTGTTCGCCGATTGGCATTTCTACCAGGCCGCCGTGCCGACCTACATCGGCGGCGCCATGACCTTCGCCTGGGGTTCGACCGACACGGCCTACCGCAAACTGTCCCGTGAAACCCTGCGCGAGCGGTTCATCGGCAGCGGCATTGTTACGCGCTACTACAACCCCGAGATTCACATCGGCGCGTTCGCCATGCCGCAGTATGTTTTGCAGGCGATCAACAAGCCGAGCAACGACTGAAATCCTGAAAGTTGTCGCAAGATGCTTTTGTGGCGAGGGGATTTATCCCCGCTGGGCCGCGCAGCGGCCCCAACAAACATTCAAGCAATTGGGTGTGTCAGGTAAATCCATGGGGCTGCTGCGCAGCCCAGCGGGGATAAATCCCCTCGCCACAACGGTGTTCGGCTCTGGTGAGTGGGCACTTTTGTGTTGCGAAACATTCATTGAACGAAATTTTCACAAAACCTTGCGGACAATCCTCCGCGCTTTTATTGCCCGGTTATTTAATGGCAATGCCATGACCGTTCGTGCAAGATCTGCGCTTTCGCGCAAGCCCCGGCCTTGAATGGCTCGACAGAGGGCGCGCTGTAATTCCTACTTTTGACCCCACTTCAATAGGTCCTCAAACGACATGGCAATCCCGGACGCCCTGAGTCAGCAGCGCACCACGCATCGCCTGCTGCAACCGACCGTCAAATCGCACCTGGCCTACACGCTGCTCTGTGCCCTGGTGATGATGATCATGTTCAGCCTGCTGCGCGTGGCGTTGCTGGTCTACAACCGCGAGATGATCCTCGACACGCCGGCCTCGACCTTCGTGGAAGCGTTTGTCAACGGCCTGCGTTTCGATCTTCGGCTGGTCGTCTATCTCTGCATTCCGTTGTTGCTGGCGTTGTTCAGTGCGCGGGCCATGGCGGCACGTGGGTTCTTTCGTTTCTGGCTGACCGTCACCTCCAGCATCGCGCTGTTCCTGGGCTTGATGGAGATGGATTTCTATCGCGAGTTCCACCAACGCCTCAACGGCCTGGTCTTCCAATACGTCAAGGAAGACCCGAAAACCGTGATGAGCATGCTCTGGTACGGCTTCCCGGTGGTGCGCTATCTGCTGGCCTGGGCTGGCGGCACTATCATCCTGAGCCTGGCATTCAAGGGCGCCGACCGGGCCACGCGTCCGCGTGGACCTTTCAGCGGCGGCAGCATTGGCACGCGCCAGATCGCTCCATGGTACGGCCGTGTCGCGGTATTCATGGTCTGCCTGCTGGTGGCCGTGGCCGCTGCTCGCGGCACCCTGCGCCAAGGCCCTCCACTGCGTTGGGGCGACGTCTATACCACCGATTCGAATTTCGCCAACCAGTTGGGCCTCAACGGAACGTTGTCCCTGGTGGCTGCGGCCAAGAGCCGGATGTCCGAAGACCGTGACAACATCTGGAAAGCCACCCTTGAGCAGCCGCTGGCGCAGCAGACCGTGCGCAACATGCTGGTGCTGCCCGACGATAAACTCGTCGACACCGAGACCGCCGCGGTGCGCCGCGACTACACGCCGCCGGCCGACAAGACGCTGCCGATCAAGAACGTGGTCGTGATCCTGATGGAAAGCATGGCCGGCCACTCGGTGGGCGCCTTGGGCGCGCCGGGCAACATCACGCCTTACCTCGACAAGTTGTCCAAGGAAGGCCTGCTGTTCGACCGTTTCTTCTCCAACGGCACCCACACCCACCAGGGCATGTTCGCCACCATGGCGTGCTTCCCGAACCTGCCAGGTTTCGAATACCTGATGCAGACGCCGGAAGGCAGCCACAAGCTGTCGGGCCTGCCGCAATTGCTCAGCGCTCGCGATTACGACGACGTGTATGTCTACAACGGCGATTTTGCCTGGGACAACCAGTCAGGCTTCTTCAGCAGCCAGGGCATGACCACGTTCATCGGCCGTAACGACTTCGTCAACCCGGTGTTCTCCGATCCGACCTGGGGCGTCTCCGACCAGGACATGTTCGACCGTGGCCTGATCGAGCTCAAGGCCCGGGAAAACGGCAAGCCGTTCTATGCCTTGCTGCAAACCCTGTCCAACCACACGCCCTACGCACTGCCGACGCCGTTGCCGGTGGAACCGGTCACTGACCGTGGGCGCCTGAACGAACACTTGACCGCCATGCGTTACTCCGACTGGGCGCTGGGCCAGTTCTTCGAGAAGGCGCGCAAGGAGCCTTATTTCAAGGAAACCCTGTTTGTGGTGGTCGGCGACCATGGCTTTGGCAACGAGCGCCAGATCACCGAGATGGACCTGGGCCGTTTCAACGTGCCGATGCTGCTGATCGGGCCAGGCGTCCAGGAGAAATTTGGCCAGCGCAATCACACCGTTGGCACCCAAGTCGATATCGTCCCGACCATCATGGGCCGGCTCGGCGGAGAAGTGCGAAACCAATGCTGGGGCCGCGACTTGTTGAACCTGCCGCCAGGCGACAGCGGATTTGGTGTGATCAAGCCGTCGGGCAGCGACCAGACCACCGCGCTGATCCACGACAACAAGATCCTGGTATTGCCAGAGGAAAAGGCAATGGCACCGAAGATGTTTCGCTATGAACTGGGCGCCAACCCACACGCAGAGATCATCCCGGATGCTCCGGAGACTGGCGAGATGAAAACCCAACTTGAATCGTTCTTGCAAACCGCGACCAAGAGCCTGTTGGATAACACCGCCGGCGTTGTTGACGGCAAGCCGGACTGATAGTCCAGTGAATAAAAAAAGAGGCCTTGAAGGCCTCTTTTTTTGCGCTTGGGATTTATATCTTCCCAAGTAACAGCAGGATCAACAGCACCACCAAGACTACGCCGATGATACCGGACGGGCCGTAACCCCAACTTCTGGAGTGCGGGAAGACCGGCAGGCCACCGATCAGCAGGAGGATCAGGATGATGATAAGAATAGTGCCCATTGTTGATTTCCTTATTGGTCAGTTCATCAGTGATTAAAACTTTCAACTGCCAGCGCGCATGCGTTAAATCCGGGCGGCTTATAAAGTCCGACCGTAACGTCCTGTAAAAAATTCAAAGTTTTTTGTCGTTCGATATAGCGCATTGCCGTGGTGTCGCGACTCACGCCAGGACATGACTTCAAGACCTCCCATGGTTTGCCCTCGCCATTCAGCAATCTGATGGAGCGTGGGTCGGGCGGGGGGCTTCGCTACACTCGGCCTATCTCTCCCGGAACAACAAGGCTGTTTCCCTATGCAAAATCGCATGATGATCACCGGTGCCGGCTCAGGCCTGGGCCGCGAAATCGCGCTGCGCTGGGCCCGCGAAGGCTGGCGCCTGGCCTTGTCGGACGTCAGTGAGCCAGGTCTCCAGGAAACCCTCAGGCAGGTGCGCGAAGCGGGCGGCGACGGGTTCGTCCAACGCTGCGATGTCCGTGACTACAGCCAACTCACGGCATTCGCCCAGGCCTGCGAGGAAAAGCTCGGCGGCATCGACGTTATCGTCAACAACGCCGGCGTGGCGTCGGGCGGGTTCTTCAGCGAACTGTCCCTGGAGGATTGGGACTGGCAGATCGCAATCAACCTGATGGGCGTGGTCAAGGGCTGCAAGGCGTTCTTGCCGCTGCTGGAAAAAAGTCGCGGCAAGATCATCAACATCGCCTCCATGGCGGCGCTGATGCAAGGCCCCGCCATGAGCAACTACAACGTGGCCAAGGCCGGCGTCGTGGCCTTGTCGGAAAGCCTGTTGGTTGAGCTGGCCCAGCAGGAAATCGGCGTGCACGTGGTCTGCCCGTCATTCTTCCAGACCAATTTGCTGGATTCTTTCCGCGGGCCGACCCCGGCCATGAAGGCCCAGGTCGGGAAATTGCTGGAAAGCTCGCCCATCACGGCTGCTGAGATCGCCGATTACATCTACCTGCAGGTCGCCGAAGGGCAGTTCATGATCCTGCCCCACGAACAGGGGCGGGCTGCTTGGGCCATGAAGCAGAAGAACCCACAGTCGCTCTACGACGAAATGACCGCCATGGCTGACAAAATGCGCGCCAAGGCCCGCCAGAACCTGGGTTGACCCGCGTTCCCGGCATCCATCAGGATGGCGCCCTCGTGCCTTCCTGATGGACCACCCCCCATGTTCAATTACCTTTGGTTCTTTCTCGCCGCACTCTTCGAGATCGCGGGTTGCTACGCCTTCTGGATGTGGTTGCGCCAGGGCAAGAGCGCCTGGTGGATCGCGCCGGCACTGCTCAGTCTCACACTGTTCGCCGTGTTGTTGACCCGTATCGAAGCCACTTACGCCGGTCGTGCCTATGCCGCCTATGGCGGGATCTACATCGTCGCCTCGATCGGCTGGTTGGCGGTGGTGGAGCGTGTGCGACCGTTGGGTTCCGACTGGATTGGCGTGGCCCTTTGCGTGTTGGGGGCGGGAGTGATTCTGTTCGGCCCGCGACTCACGGGGCCATGAATCAGGTCGAAAACGGGTTTTTGCAGGACATTTCCTTCAGGCGTTGGGGTCCCTGTTTGTAGGGGATTACTGATTTATCGCCGGTATCTTGTGCATGGAAAATTGGCCGGGCATGGTCGAGGTCCAGACCTTCTTAAGGAACATAACCATGCTCGTATTAAGCCGCACCATTGGTGAACTGATTTCCATCGGCGATGACATTTCTGTCCGCGTGTTATCGGTCAGTGGGAGTACCGTGCGTTTCGGCGTGGAAGCGCCACGGCACGTCGATGTCCACCGGTTCGAAATCTACGAGAAGATCCAGAAGAAAAAGGCGCGTGCCGCGCGCAAGGGGTGTTCAATCGAATAGATGCTTGGGCACATCGTGCTTGAGCATCAACTGGCACTGTTCGCTCTCGGGATCGAAGACAATCAAGGCCTGGCCTTTGGCCAGGGCTTGCCTGACTCGCAGGACGCGGGTTTCCAACGGGGTATCATCACCGTTGTCAGTTCCGTCGCGGGTAACGAAATCCTCGATCAGGCGGGTGAGGGTATCGACTTCGAGTTGCTCGTGTGGGATCAGCATGACAGGGCTCCGCTAGACAATTGGGCGGATGCTACGGCGGATGGGCTGTGGCGGCTAGCCCGGGGTTGGCTGCCCTGGCACATCCGTGTGGGAGCGGGCTTGCTCGCGATGGTGATGGAACAGTCAGGACAATTGCTGAATGTACCGCCGCTTTCGCGAGCAAGCCCGCTCCCACAGTTGCGCGTTCACACCCGGCAGCAGCGTTTCCGCCAGTCAACTATCCGAACGCTGCCCGATCAAGCTGTCCACCGACGGCACCCGGGTATCGCTTTCCATCTGCGCATCGTGTTCGATCTGGTGACTGAATCGGTCCAGGGACCCTTGGGCCGGTTGTGCGTCGCTGGCGAATACCGGTGGGCTGAGAATGTAGGCGCCGAGCAGGCGACTCAGCGCGGCCAGGCTGTCGATGTGGGTGCGTTCGTAGCCGTGGGTCGCGTCGCAACCGAAGGCGAGCAGGGCGGTACGGATATCGTGGCCGGCGGTGATCGCCGAATGGGCGTCGCTGAAGTAGTAGCGAAACAGGTCGCGGCGCACCGGCAGTTCGTTTTCCTTGGCGAGCTTCAGCAAGTGCCGTGACAGGTGATAGTCATACGGACCACCGGAATCCTGCATCGCCACGCTCACTGCGTGTTCATTGGAGTGTTGGCCGGGGGCGACCGGGGCGATGTCGATCCCGACAAATTCGCTGACGTCCCAGGGCAGCGCAGCCGCCGCGCCGCTGCCGGTTTCCTCGGTGATGGTGAACAGCGGGTGGCAGTCGATCAGCAGCTCTTCACCACTGTCGACGATGGCCTTGAGCGCCGCCAGCAGCGCGGCGACCCCGGCCTTGTCATCCAGGTGGCGGGCGCTGATGTGGCCGCTTTCGGTGAACTCCGGCAAGGGATCGAAGGCTACGTAGTCGCCAACGCCCACGCCCAATGTTTCGCAATCGGCGCGGGTGGTGCAGTAGGCGTCCAGGCGCAGTTCGATGTGGTCCCAACTGATGGGCATCTCATCCACGGCGGTGTTGAAGGCATGACCGGATGCCATCAACGGCAGGACGCTGCCGCGAATCACGCCGGTGTCGGTAAACAGGCTGACCCGGCTGCCCTCGGCAAACCGGCTCGACCAGCAACCCACCGGGGCGAGCGTCAGGCGGCCGTTGTCCTTGATGGCCCGTACCGAGGCGCCGATGGTGTCCAGATGCGCCGAAACCGCCCGGTCAGGGCTGCTTTTGCGGCCCTTGAGGGTGGCGCGGATCGTGCCGCGCCGGGTCATTTCGAAAGGGATGCCCAGCTCTTCGAGCCGCTCGGCGACATAGCGCACGATGGTGTCGGTGAAGCCGGTCGGGCTGGGAATGGCGAGCATTTCCAACAGGACTTTTTGCAGGTATTCGAGGTCCGGCTCGGGAATTTTACTGATCATGGAAACTCCTCGCGGAATATTGGAATGACGGATCCCGTGGCAAGGAAGCAAGCTCGCGCTGGGCCTGTAGGAGCTGCCGAGCGAAGCGAGGCTGCGATCTTTTCAATGACACTCGAATCCCAAGCGTAAAAGATCAAAAGATCGTCCGAACGCGGCCCGAGGCTTCGCCAGCTCCTACGGGCCCCGGTGGGAGCAAGCTCCCTCGCCACAAAGGTCTCAGGTCACCGCCTGGCTATGGGGAAACAACAAATCCACAAAACGCTCGGCGGTGGGCTGCGGTTCGTGGTTGGCCAGGCCGGCGCGCTCGTTGGCTTCGATGAACACGTAATCCGGTTGATCGGCCGCCGGGACCAGCAGGTCCAGGCCGACCATGGGAATGTCCAGCGCTCGTGCAGCGCGCACCGCGGCATCGGCCAGGGTCGGATGAAGGATGGCGGTCACGTCTTCCAGGACGCCGCCGGTATGGAGGTTCGCCGTGCGTCGCACGAAGAGATGTTCGCCCGCCGGCAGTACGCTGTCGTAGTCATGGCCGGCGGCGCGCAAGGTACGCTCGGTCTCGGCGTCCATGGGGATCTTGCTCTCGCCGCCCGTCGCCGCCTGCCGCCGCCGGCTCTGGGCTTCGATCAGCGCGCCGATGCTGTGCTGGCCATCGCCGATCACTTCCGCCGGACGACGGATCGCGGCCGCGACCACTTCAAAACCGATCACCAGGATGCGCAGGTCCAACCCTTCGTGGAAGCTTTCCAGCAGTACGCGACTGTCAAAGCGCTTGGCGGCTTCGATGGCGGCCTGGACTTCCTCGATCGTGCGCAAGTCCACCGCGACGCCTTGGCCCTGTTCCCCATCCAGCGGCTTGACCACCACGCGCTCGTGCTCATCGAGAAAGGCCAGGTTGTCATCGGCGTTGCCCGCCAGCTGCTGTGCCGGAAGGTTGAGGCCAGCGTTTTTCAATACCTTGTGCGTCTGGCTCTTGTCCTGGCAGAGCGTCATGCTGATCGCGCTGGTCAGGTCGCTCAGGGATTCGCGACAACGAACCCGGCGGCTGCCATGCACCAAGGTGAACAGCCCCGCTTCGGCGTCATCCACCTGCACTTCGATGCCGCGTCGGTGCGCCTCTTCGACGATGATGCGGGCATAGGGATTGAATTGCGCCTCGGGGCCGGGACCGAGGAACAGCGGTTGGTTGATGCCGTTCTTGCGCTTGATCGCAAACGTCGACAGGTTACGGAAACCGAGCTTGGCGTAGAGGTTTTTCGCCAGGCGATTGTCGTGCAGCACCGACAGGTCGAGGTAGCTCAAGCCACGGCTCATGAAATGTTCGATGAGGTGGCGCACCAGCACTTCGCCTACGCCGGGACGTGGACAGTGCGGATCCACCGCCAGGCACCAGAGGCTGCTGCCGTTTTCCGGATCGTTGAAGGCTTTCTGATGATTGAGACCCATCACGCTGCCGATCACCGCACCGGTATCGTCGTCCTCGGCCAGCCAGTACACCGGCCCGCCCTGGTGCCTTGGTGTCAATCGCTCCGGGTCGATGGGCAGCATGCCGCGAGCCTGGTAAAGCTGATTGATGGCCTGCCAATCGCTGTCGCTCTGGGCGCGACGAATCCGAAAGCCGCGAAACACCCTCGTGGATTGCCGGTAATCGCTGAACCACAGGCGCAAGGTGTCGGAGGGGTCGAGGAATAGCTGCGTCGGCTCCAGGCCCAAGACCTGCTGGGGCGCGGCGACGTACAGGGCGATATCACGCTCGCCGGGTTGTTCGTTGAGCAGCTCTCGGGCCAGGCTCGCCGGGTCGGGAAACGTATGGCCGATCAACAGCCGGCCCCAACCGCAATGCACCGCGATCGGATCGGCGCCCAGTTCGCTGCCGTCTTCGGCCAGCCGCGCCTGCAAGCGTTCGTAGGACGGCGGCTGGCCGCGCAAGAGTCGTTGGTTATGAAGGTTCGTATGGGGTTTCATCGATCAGATTCCTTGCTCGCTGAGCCACAGGTTCAGCGCCGCCAATTGCCACAGCCGCGAGCCGCGCAACGGCGTCAGTTGGCCGTTGGGGTCGGTCAGCAGGCGATCGAGCATGCTCGGGTTGAACAGGCCGCGATCCTGGCTCGGATCCAGCAGCAGTTCACGGACCCAGGCGAGGGTGTTGCCTTCAAGATGCTTGAGGCCCGGCACCGGGAAATAGCCTTTCTTGCGGTCGATGACTTCGCTCGGGATCACCCGGCGGGCGGCTTCCTTGAGCACGTGCTTGCCGCCGTCGGGCAGCTTGAATTTCGCCGGTACCCGGGCGGAAAGCTCCACCAGCCGGTAATCGAGGAACGGTGTGCGCGCCTCCAGGCCCCAGGCCATGGTCATGTTGTCGACGCGCTTGACCGGGTCGTCCACCAGCATCACCGTGCTGTCCAGGCGCAAGGCCTTGTCGACTGCGGCATCGGCGCCCGGTTGGGCAAAGTGTTCCTTGACGAAGTCTCCGGCGGCGTCGTTGGCGGTGAGCCATTTGGGCTGCACGGTGGCGGCATATTCTTCGTAGCTGCGGTCGAAGAAGGCCGCGCGATAGGCCGCATACGGATCGCTCGCCCCGTCGACCTGCGGGTACCAGTGATAACCAGCGAACAGCTCGTCGGCGCCCTGGCCGCTTTGCACCACTTTGCAGTGCTTGGCCACTTCCCGCGACAGCAGGTAGAAAGCGATGCAGTCGTGACTCACCATCGGTTCGCTCATGGCGCGGAACGCCGCGGGCAACTGTTCGATGATTTCTTTCTCGTCGATGCGCAATTGGTGATGGCGCGTGCCGTAGTGCTTGGCGATCAGGTCCGAATACTGGAACTCGTCGCCGCGCTCGCCGCCGGCGTCCTGGAAGCCGATGGAGAACGTCGACAGGTCGTCAACACCGACCTCACGCAACAGCCCCACGAGCATGCTCGAATCCACACCGCCCGACAGCAGCACGCCGACATCGACGGCGGCACGTTGGCGAATGGCGACCGCTTCGCGGGTGCTGTCCAGCACGCGTTCGATCCAGTCTTCCAGGTTGAGATCCTGCTCATCGGGCCGGGGACCGTAGGGCAGCGTCCACCAGGTTTTCTGCTCGGTGCTGCCGTCTGCCTCGATGCGCATCCAGGTGGCCGGGGGCAGTTTTTCTATGCCGGCCAGCAAGGTGCGCGGTGCGGGGACCACGGCATGGAAATTCAGGTAGTGATTGAGGGCGACCGGGTCGAGCACCGGATTGATGTCGCCGCCCTTGAGCAAGGCTGGCAACGCCGAGGCAAAGCGCAGGCGCTGGCCGGTGCGTGACAGGTACAGCGGTTTCACACCGAGACGGTCGCGGGCAATGAACAGGCGCTTGGCGTCGCGCTCCCAAATGGCGAAGGCGAACATGCCGTTGAGCTTGGGCAATAGCGCTTCGCCCCAAGCGTGATAACCCTTGAGCAGCACTTCGGTATCACCGCCGGAATAAAAGGCGTACCCCAGGCCTTCGAGTTCGGCCCGCAGTTCCGGGTAGTTGTAGATCGCGCCGTTGAACGCCAGGGACAGGCCCAAGTGATTGTCGATCATCGGCTGGGCCGAGCCGTCGGACAGGTCCATGATCTTCAGGCGTCGATGGCCGAGGGCAATGGGCCCCTGGCTATGGAAACCCCACGCGTCTGGGCCGCGAGGGGCCAAGTGATGGGTGATGCGCTCTACGGCCGCAAGGTCCGCAGGTTGTTGATCGAAACGTAACTCACCAGCTAATCCGCACATAAGTCCTTACCGGTTTTTCCGTTGGGGAGGGGTCAAGCCATACACGCCGAAAGGGCGGGTACTCAGGAACTGACCGGTGGGATGCCTGTGAGTTTTATATCGATGCGTTATAAGCCGACGGGTGGGGATTGAGCAGGATTGATTTATTCGAGGTGATGCAGAACCTGTGGGAGCGGGCTTGCTCGCGAAGGCGTCTCATCAGTCAACGTCTTGGATGACTGATCCACCGCTTCGCGAGCAAGCCCGCTCCCACAAGGAAAACACTATGTTCAAGCCTTGCCCCGAATCACCGCCCGCAACGCGAACCGGTTCGGATGACACGCCTCGGCCACGCTTCGCGGCAGGGGCAGCGGTTCGTTCTCCAGCCAGGCGGCGATCAGTTCGCCGGACAGCGGCGCGGTGATCAGGCCTCGGGAACCGTGACCGCTGTTGACGTACAGGCCGTCAAGCCAGGGGCACGGCGTATCAGGTACTTGGCGGGCGTCCTTGGCCAGGGCCGAATACGCTTCGATGAAGGCCGGGTGATCGGCCAGCGGTCCGACGATCGGCAGGTAGTCCGGGCTGGTGCAGCGAAACGCCGCTCGGCCTTCCAGTTGCGCTGGATCCAGGACTCGGGCGTTGAGCCGATCCACCAGGTCTACGGAAATCTCTTCGAGCATCTGCAGGTTGCCGGCGTGCTCGGCGGCGGTGGGGGTCAGGTCGTCGCTGTGAAAATCAAAACTGGCGCCCAATGTGTGTTCGCCCATGCGTGGCGGGGCCACATAGCCCTCGGCGCAGACCACCGTCGCCAGGCTTTGGCTGCGGGCGGTTTGCGGCAGGCGGGTGATCTGTCCGCGAATACGCTTGAGGGGCAGCTCGGCGGCGGGCTCGAAGCGTTTGATCTCAGCGGCGCTGGCGAGGATTGCGACGGGTGCGCTGGCCAGGCAGCGTTCGCCGTCCCAGGCCTGCCACTGGCCGTCGATGCGGCGCAGTTCCAGCACTTCATGGTGTGGCTGCAACGCGATCGCCGGGTTCGAGGCTTGCCAGCGACACAGCGCTGGCGGGTGCACCCAACCGCCTTCGGGGTAAAACAAGCCGCCGCTGGGCAAGCCGATGCTCGATTTCGCCTCGGCCTCGTCGCGATCGAGGACCTTCAAGAGACTTGCCGGAAACGCCTCGGCCAAGCGCGCCTGACGCTCGGCTTCCTTGGCGTCGAAGGCCAGTTGCAGGACACCGCAGCCGTCCCAGTCGAGGCCTCGTTGCAGCTGTTCGAGCAAGCGCCGCGTGTAGCCGAAACCGCTGAGGATCATCTGCGACAGCGCGGTGCCATGGGCCGACAGCTTGAGGTACAGCACGCCTTGCGGATTGCCGGACGCTTCCTCGGCCAGACCGGCATGACGCTCCAGCAAGGTCACCTGCCAGCCACGGGCGGCGAGGCTGGCGGCGCTGGCGCAACCGGCCAGTCCGCCACCGATCACCAGGGCCCGACGCTCGCCGGCAGGCGGGGCGGGGCGGGCGTACCAGGGTTTGATTGGCGGCGGCAGCGGGGCCAGTTCCGGCCAACCGAGGAACACGCCGCGAAGAATCTCCCATTTATGGCCGATGCCTGGCGTGCGCTTCATCTTGAAGCCCGCCGCGTTCAGCCGGCGTCGCACCCAACCGGTACTGGTAAAGGTGCTGAGGGTGGCCCCCGGCGCGGCGAGTCGCGCCAGTTCGGCGAACAGCTCGGCGCTCCACATTTCGGGGTTTTTCGCCGGGGCGAAACCGTCGAGGAACCAAGCGTCGATCTTTCCATCCAGCTGCGGCAATTGCTCCAGGGCATCGCCGATCAACAGCGTCAGGGTCACCCGCCCGTTCGCCAGGGTCATGCGCTGGAACCCCTGGTGAATCGCGACGTACTGCCCAAGCAACTGGTCAGCCTGGACCTTGAGTTCGGGCCACAAGGCCAGGGCCCGGCGCAGGTCCTCGGGGCTCAGGGGAAACTTCTCGACACTGACAAAATGCAGCCGTGCCCCCGCCGGTGCGCATCGCTCGAACAACTGCCAGGCGCAGAGGAAATTCAACCCGGTGCCAAACCCGGTTTCACCGATGACCAGCCGCCCACCCTCGGTCAGCGCGGCGAAACGCTCGGCCAGGTTGTTCTGCTGCAAGAACACGTAGCGGGTTTCTTCCAGGCCCGACTGGTCGGAGAAATACACATCGTTAAACACCCGGGAACGCGGGCGACCCTGGTCATCCCAGTCGAGTTGGGCGTGGTGTTGAATGGGCGTCATGACGGGCTCGGTGAAAATGAAGGCGCCATTCTAGCCGATCGGCAAGGCGTTGCTTGATCCAAGGCAAGCGTGCCTGCATCCAGAAGGAATCTGCTGCGCAGGCGCGCATCCAATCCGCTAGTCTTGCCCAATTCCTGGAAGGAGCTGCCCATGTTCGAATCCGCCGAAATCGGTCACGTCGTTGATAAAGAAACCTATGAGGCCGAAGTCCCGGCACTGCGGGAAGCGTTGCTCGAAGCGCAATTCGAGCTGCACCAGCAGGGTCGTTTTCCGGTCATCGTTCTGATCAACGGCATCGAAGGCGCGGGCAAGGGCGAGACGGTGAAGTTGCTCAACGAATGGATGGATCCGCGACTGATCGAAGTGCGTACGTTCGACCAGCAGACCGATGAAGAGCTGGCGCGGCCGCCGGCCTGGCGTTATTGGCGGATGTTGCCGGCCAAGGGGCGCATGGGGATTTTCTTCGGTAACTGGTACAGCCAGATGTTGCAGGGGCGGGTGCACGGCGAGTTCAAAGACCCCCGGCTCGACCAGGCGATCAACGGCGCCGAGCGCCTGGAAAAAATGCTCTGCGATGAAGGCGCGCTGATTTTCAAGTTCTGGTTCCACCTGTCCAAGAAACAGATGAAGGCCCGCCTCAAGAGCCTCAAGGACGATCCGCTGCACAGCTGGCGCATCAGTCCGCTGGATTGGCAGCAGTCACAGACCTACGACAAGTTCGTCAAGTACGGCGAGCGCGTTCTGCGCCGCACCAGCCGCGACTACGCGCCCTGGCACGTGATTGAAGGCGTCGATGCCTGTTACCGCAGCCTCGCGGTCGGGCGGATCCTGCTCGAAGGGCTGCGCCAGGCCTTGGATCGGCCGAAGGTCAAGGCAGAAAAAGTCAACGTGGCACCGTTGCCAGCGTTGGATGATCAAGTGACATTGATCGACAGCCTGGATATGACGCTGCGCCTGGACAAGGCCGATTATGAGGAACAGCTGATCACCGAGCAGGCCCGCTTCGCCGGCTTGTTGCGCGACAAGCGCATGCGCCGGCATGCCTTGGTGGCGGTGTTCGAAGGCAACGATGCGGCGGGCAAGGGCGGGGCGATTCGCCGGGTCGCGGCGGCGCTCGATCCGCGCCAGTACAGCATCGTGCCGATTGCCGCGCCCACCGAGGAAGAACGTGCCCACCCCTACATGTGGCGGTTCTGGCGGCACATTCCGGCGCGGGGCAAATTCACCATGTTCGACCGCTCCTGGTACGGGCGGGTGTTGGTGGAGCGGGTCGAGGGCTTTTGCAGCCGTGCCGATTGGCTGCGTGCCTACGGTGAAATCAACGATTTCGAGGAACAGTTGGCCGACGCCGGCGTGGTGGTCGTGAAGTTCTGGTTGGCGATCGACAAGCAAACCCAATTGGAGCGCTTCCAGGAGCGCGAGGAAATCCCCTTCAAGCGCTTCAAGATCACCGAGGACGACTGGCGCAATCGGGACAAGTGGGACGCCTATCGCTCGGCGGTTTGCGACATGGTCGATCGCACCAGCACCGAGATTTCGCCTTGGACCTTGGTGGAAGCCAACGACAAGCGTTGGGCTCGGGTCAAGGTATTGCGAACGCTGAACGAGGCGCTGGAGGCCGCGTTCGAGCGTTCGGCCAGGCAAGCGCGGAAAAAGAACTAGCCCGATGGGCACGCATACGCGGGGTGAATGATTGTCGCGTTCGGTTATGGGGTGGATCTATCCTCGATTCCACTCTTAACCGATAACAACAATGAGGTGCCGCCATGCGTGAAGTGGTGATCGTCGACAGCGTACGGACCGGATTGGCCAAGTCCTTTCGCGGCAAGTTCAACATGACCCGTCCGGACGACATGGCGGCGCATTGCGTCAACGCGTTGCTGGCGCGCAACGACATCGACCCGGCCAGCGTCGAGGACTGCATCGTCGGCGCCGGTTCCAACGAGGGTGCCCAAGGCTTCAACATCGGGCGTAACGTGGCGGTGCTCTCGCAACTGGGCATCGGCACGGCCGGGATGACCCTCAACCGTTTCTGTTCTTCGGGCTTGCAAGCCATCGCGATCGCCGCCAACCAGATCGCCTCGGGTTGCAGCGAGATCATCGTCGCCGGCGGCGTCGAATCCATCAGCCTGACCATGAAGAGTGTCAACACCGACAACCTGATCAACCCCCTCCTCAAGGAGCAGGTGCCGGGAATCTATTTCCCCATGGGCCAGACCGCCGAGATTGTCGCGCGCCGTTATCAGGTCAGCCGCGAGGAACAGGACCGCTACGCTTTGCAGAGCCAGCAGCGCACGGCCCGGGCCCAGGCCGAAGGGCTGTTCAACGATGAAATCGTGCCGATGAAGGTCAAGTATCGGGTCGAGGACAAGCACACCGGTGCCGTGCAGATCCTGGATGGCGTGGTCGACCGTGATGACTGCAACCGTCCCGATACCACCTACGAAAGCCTGGCCGGCTTGAAGCCGGTGTTCGCCGAAGACGGCTCGGTGACGGCGGGCAACTCTTCCCAACTGTCCGACGGCGCTTCGATGACACTGGTCATGAGCCTGGAAAAAGCGCTGGCCCTGGGGCTCAAGCCCAAGGCGTTTTTCCGCGGCTTTACCGTGGCCGGTTGCGAGCCGGACGAGATGGGCATCGGCCCGGTGTTCTCGGTGCCGAGGCTGCTCAAGGCCAAGGGCCTGCAGATGGGCGACATCGATCTGTGGGAACTCAACGAGGCGTTTGCCTCCCAGTGCCTCTACAGCCGCAATCGACTGGAAATCGACAATGAGAAATACAACGTCAACGGCGGCTCGATCTCCATCGGCCACCCGTTCGGCATGACCGGATCTCGGCAAGTGGGGCATCTGGTGCGGGAACTGCAACGGCGCAACCTGCGCTATGGCGTGGTGACCATGTGCGTCGGCGGTGGGATGGGCGCGACGGGGTTGTTCGAGGCGGTTCGATAAGCGCCGCCCCTGGACTTTCGTGGCGAGGGAGCTTGCTCCCGCTCGGCTGCGAAGCAGTCGCCGCTTTTACTGGGGATGAACCGTAAGGGGGCCGCCGTGCGGCCCAGCGGGAGCAAGCTCCCTCGCCACGGGGGCTTCGAACCTTTCTGCCGGCGGTTTGGCCAGCAGCATCATGCGTTGGATATACGCCGCGACCTCCTGCTCCGCAGCCTCGCGAGTCTCGAACGGACCTTCCTGGGTGCCTTCGCGCGTATTGAAATAAAACTCGCCGTTTACCCGACAGATCCGGTCACTGCGGAATATTGTCTTCGGGGCGTCTGTATCTTGGGCGCGCGTTCCTGGCATTTCGGGTCTCCATAGGGGGGCAGCGTGGTCGTCTCAATTGAGCATATGTGGTGTCGTCGATTTGCGCCTGTCCAGCCGATCGACGGCTACGACCCGTACAATTCCATCAGCGGCGAATGCCCAACTGTGCCTGTGTGCACCGATCGATCCGGGCCTAGAATGGGCGTTCATGTCTTGGCTTCGAGGGTTGCATGCACATTTCGTCCGGTCGCTGGGTCTACGGGCTGTTCCTTGCCTTGTTGACTGCCCTGTTGTGGGGAATCCTGCCGATCAAGCTCAAGCAAGTGCTGCAGGTGATGGACCCGGTGACGGTGACCTGGTTTCGACTGATAGTGTCCGGCAGCCTGCTCTTCGTCTATCTGGCGGCCACCCGGCGCTTGCCCAGCCGCAAGGTGCTCGGGCCCCGGGGTGGTTGGCTGGTGGCGATGGCGGTGTTGGGGCTGGTGGGCAACTACGTGCTGTACCTGATGGGTTTGAACCGCTTGAGTCCCGGCACCGCGCAACTGGTGGTGCAGATGGGCCCGATCATGTTGCTGGTCGCCAGCCTGTTTGTGTTCAAGGAGCGTTTCAGCGTGGGGCAGGGCATCGGCTTGCTGGTGCTGCTGATCGGTTTCGCGCTGTTCTTCAATCAGCGCCTTACCGAGTTGCTGACCTCCCTGAGCGACTACACCGCGGGCGTCTTGCTGGTGCTGCTGGCCTCGACCGTCTGGACGTTCTACGCCCTCGGCCAGAAGCAACTGTTGACGGTATGGAATTCGTTGCAGGTGATGATGGTGATCTACCTGTTCTGTGCGCTATTGCTGACGCCTTGGGTCCATCCGCTGGAGGCGTTGCAACTGAGTCCCCTGCAAGGCTGGTTGTTGCTCGCTTGCTGCCTCAATACCTTGATTGCCTATGGCGCGTTTGCCGAGGCGCTGGCCCATTGGGAAGCTTCGCGGGTCAGCGCGACCCTGGCGATCACGCCGCTGGTGACCTTCGCCGCCGTGGCGATGGCGGCCTGGTGGTGGCCCGATTATGTTCATGCCGAACAGATCAACCTGCTGGGGTATGGCGGGGCGGTGCTGGTGGTGCTGGGATCGGCGCTGGTTGCATTGGGCCCATCGCTCATCGCCGGGCTCAGGGCCCGGCGGGAGCGTTTGGCTGTCAGCCGCTAGACCGCATCATCGTTCTTCGCGAGCAAGCCCGCTCCCACAGTGGATCAGTGATGATCGCAATATCGCATCCACCAAAAGATCCTGTGGGAGCGGGCTTGCTCGCGAAGGCGGCTTGCCTGCCTTGGATGAAACTCAGCCCTGCCCGCCAGCCTCCAGCATGTTTTCCGGCCGGACCCAGGCCTCGAACTCCTCATCGGTGAGGTACCCCAACTGCAACGCAGCCTCCCGTAGGGTCAGCCCTTCGCTGTAGGCCTTCTTGGCGATTTCCGCCGATTTGTCGTAGCCGATGTGCGGATTCAGCGCCGTCACCAGCATCAACCCACGTTCCAGATGCGCCGCCATCTGCTCGGCGTCCGGTTCGAGGCCGGCGATGCAGTGCTGCTGGAAGTTGCTGCAGCCATCGGCCAGCAGGCGGATCGATTGCAGCAGGTTGTGGATGATCACCGGCTTGAACACGTTCAATTGCAAGTGGCCCTGGCTGGCGGCAAAACCGATGGCCACGTCGTTGCCCAGTACCTGGCAAGCCAGCATCGACAAGGCCTCGCACTGGGTCGGGTTGACCTTGCCGGGCATGATGGAACTGCCCGGTTCGTTGGCCGGCAGTTTCACTTCGGCAAAACCGGCGCGGGGCCCGGAACCCAACAGGCGCAGGTCGTTGGCGATTTTCATCAGCGTCACGGCCAGGGTTTTCAACGCGCCAGACAACGTGGTCAGCGGCTCATGCCCAGCCAGGGCAGCGAATTTGTTCGGCGCGGTGACGAAGGGCAAGCCGGACAGCGCCGCCAATTCAGCGGCAATCGCTTCGCCAAAACCATGGGGCGAATTGAGCCCGGTGCCCACCGCCGTGCCGCCCTGGGCCAGCTCGCAGACCGCTGGCAAGGCTGCGCGAATCGCCCGTTCGGCGTAGTCGAGCTGGGCAATGAACGCAGACAGCTCCTGGCCGAAGGTGATCGGCGTGGCGTCCATCATGTGGGTGCGTCCGGTCTTGACCAGTTTCATGTGGCGCGCCGCCAGTTCCGCGAGGCCGCCGGACAATTCACTGATGGCCGGCAGCAACTGCTGGTAAACGGCCTGGGCGGCGGCGATGTGCATGGCGGTTGGGAAACAGTCGTTGGAGCTCTGGGACCGGTTGACGTGATCGTTGGGATGCACCGGGCTCTTGCCGCCGCGAGGATTGCCCGCCAGCTCATTGGCGCGCCCGGCAATCACCTCGTTGACGTTCATGTTGCTCTGGGTCCCGCTGCCGGTCTGCCAGACCACCAGGGGGAATTGGTCGTCATGCTGGCCGGCCAGCACTTCATCGGCGGCCTGTTCGATCAGGCGGGCGATGTCGGCGGGCAGGTCACCGTTGCGGTCATTGACCCGCGCGGCGGCCTTCTTGACCAGTGCCAGGGCGTGCAGCACCGACAGCGGCATGCGTTCGTTGCCGATGGCAAAGTTGATCATGGAGCGCTGTGTCTGGGCGCCCCAATAGGCCTCATCCGGGACTTCAACCTGGCCAAGGCTGTCGGTTTCGATACGGCTCATCGGGTCAAACTCCTGTAAGGCTGAATGCGCAGTTTAGGCCCTGGTGGGCGTTAGCGGTTCCCTCAATCTAGGAGCGTGCGGTTCGGTCCGTCAATCGGACCCGTCAAGGGTCGGGGTTGAGCCCCGGCGTTTTTTAGGCGCAGAATGGTCGCCCTTGGGGTTTTACCTCGCCTGTTAGATAAGGAAACTCGATGACCCGTCTTCGTGCCATCTGTACCGCAGTTGCTCTGGTGTGTGCCAGCGGCCCTGTCCTCGCCGATACCGCCAGCCACAACGCCAGTGCCGAAGCGTTCCTGACCCTGGCGCACGCCGACAAGCTGGGTACCCCGGTGTACATGCAAGTGCAGCAGATGTTTGCCCAGCGCTTCGAGCAGACCAAGGCTCCGGAATCGAAAAAAGCCACCCTCGAGACTTACCAGGCCAAGGCCAACGCCGCGCTGGACCAGGCCATCGGCTGGAACAAGCTCAAGCCGGACATGGTCAAGCTCTACACCAGCAACTTCAGCGAGTCGGAGCTCAAGGACCTGGTGTCCTTCTATCAGTCTCCCCTGGGCAAGAAAGTCCTGGAAAAAATGCCACAGCTGACCCAGCAGTCGGCGCAACTGACCCAGGCCAAGCTTGAAAGCGCCGTACCGGTGGTCAACAAGCTGCTGGCGGACATGACCGCCGAGCTCGAACCAAAAGCCGCCGCGCCGGCCAAGAAAAAGCCCTGAGCGGAGCCCCGCATGAGCATGCAACAACGCATTGAATCGACCCTCGGGCTCTTGCAGCCCGAGCACCTGCAAGTGCTGGACGAGAGCCATATGCACAGCCGTGGGCTGCAAACCCATTTCAAGGCGGTGGTGGTCAGCCGGCAGTTCGAAGGCCTCAATCGGGTCAAGCGTCACCAGAAGGTCTACGGCACGCTGGGCGAGCTGATGGGCGAATTCCACGCGCTGGCGCTGCACACCTACACGCCTGAAGAGTGGGCACAGACCGCCGCGGCCCCGGCTTCGCCGACCTGTGCGGGTGGTAGCAAGCACTGATTGCCAGTGGTGAGGTTGCTTGTTGTGGCGAGGGGATTTATCCCCGTTGGCCTGCGAAGCGGGCCCATCCGGAGGGAAGCCTGGCGCCTGCTTCGCAGCCGAGCGGGGATAAATCCCCTCGCCACAGGGCAATGTACCGGCCTTGCAATTGCAGTCCTGCAACCCATATGTTTTTGCTAGAATCCGCAACGCGCCGCTCACCCGGCGCGTTTTTTTTCGCATCCGGTTCACCCTTTGCGAGGGTAGCCACCTGGAGAAATACCCATGACACCACCCATTGTCGTGGCGGCACTGTATAAGTTCGTCACCCTGGAAGATTACGTCGAGCTGCGCGAGCCCCTGCTCAAGGCGATGCTCGACAACGGCATCAAAGGCACCCTGTTGATCGCCGAAGAAGGCATCAACGGCACCGTTTCCGGCACCCGCGAGGGGATCGACGGGTTGATGGCCTGGCTCAAGAACGATCCGCGCATGGACGACATCGACCACAAAGAGTCGTACTGCGACGAGCAGCCGTTCTACCGGACCAAGGTCAAGCTCAAGAAAGAGATCGTCACCCTCGGCGTGGAAGGGGTGGACCCGAACAAGCGGGTTGGCACCTATGTCGAGCCGCAGGACTGGAACGCGCTGATCAGCGATCCGGAAGTGTTGTTGATCGATACCCGCAATGACTACGAAGTGTCCATCGGCACTTTCGAGGGCGCCGTCGATCCCAAGACCGCCAGCTTTCGTGAATTCCCCGAGTACATCAAAGCCAACTTCGACCCGAGCCGGCACAAGAAGGTCGCGATGTTCTGCACCGGCGGCATTCGCTGTGAAAAGGCCTCGAGCTACATGCTCGGTGAAGGTTTCGAAGAGGTCTATCACCTCAAGGGCGGCATCCTGAAATACCTCGAAGAGGTGCCCCAGGAAGAAACCAAATGGCGCGGCGACTGCTTTGTATTCGATAACCGTGTGACTGTGCGCCACGACCTCAGCGAAGGCGACTACGATCAATGTCATGCGTGCCGCACGCCGGTAAGCGTTGAAGATCGCGCTTCGGAGCACTACGTGCCGGGCATCAGCTGCCCGCATTGCTGGGACAAGCTCAGCGAGAAGACCCGTCGCAGCGCCATCGACCGGCAAAAGCAGATCGAGCTGGCCAAGGCTCGCAACATGCCTCACCCGATCGGCTACAACTACAAGCAATCATCCTCCGAGGCTTAAGCCATGGCATCGCGCCTGCTGTATGTGATGGACCCGATGTGTTCCTGGTGCTGGGGCTTCGCTCCGGTGGCGCAGGCATTGGTCGAGCAGGCGCAGGCCGCAGGCGTGGAGTTGCACCTGGTGGTGGGCGGCTTGCGCACCGGCAGCGGCTCGGCCCTGGAGCCGACGACCCGGCGCTACATTCTTGAACATTGGCAGGCGGTCACCCAGGCCACCGGCCAGCCGTTCAACTTTGAAGGGGCATTACCCGACGGTTTTGTCTACGACACCGAGCCTGCTTGCCGGGCGTTGGTGACGGCTCGCAGCCTGGCGCCGGACCTGGCCTGGAAACTGGTGAAGCTGATCCAGCAGGCTTTTTACGTCGAAGGTCGCGACGTGACCCGCGCCAGCATCCTGGTTGAGCTGGCCGAACAGGCCGGGTTGCCGCGGATCGAGTTCGCGGCTGCATTCGACCGTGCCGACCAACACGCTGCCACCGCTGCGGATTTCACCTGGGTACAAGACCTTGGCATCGCCGGCTTCCCCACGCTGCTGGCCGAACGTGACGGGCAATTGGCCCTGCTGACCAATGGCTATCAGCCCCTGGAGCAGTTGGCGCCATTGCTCGGCCGCTGGCTGGAGCGGGCGACCTGTGCCTGATGACCTGCCCAACGTCAACGCGTCGGCCCCGTCGCCTATCGACCGGTTGAGCTGGGCAGAAATCCGTCGCTTGGCCCTCAAACATAAAAAAGCCTTGTGGATCGCCAACGGCGTGGCCGTGCTGGCCACCTTGTGCAGCGTGCCCATCCCGTTGCTGCTGCCGCTGTTGGTGGATGAGGTGCTGTTGGGCCACGGCGATGCGGCGTTGAAGATCATGAACCTCGCCTTGCCAACGGCTTGGCAGAGCGCGGCCGGTTATATAGGACTGATGCTGTTGGTCACCCTGACGCTGCGCTGCTGCGCCTTGGTGTTCAACGTGTTGCAAGCGCGCCTGTTCGCCAGCCTGGCCAAGGACATCGTCTATCGTATCCGTGTCCGGCTGATCGAACGCCTGAAGCGAATTTCATTGAAGGAATACGAAAGCCTGGGCAGCGGTACCGTGACCACGCACCTGGTCACCGACCTGGACACCCTCGACAAGTTTGTTGGCGAAACCCTTAGCCGCTTCCTGGTCGCCATGCTGACACTGGTGGGCACTGCCAGCATCCTGATGTGGATGCACTGGAAGCTGGCATTGCTGATCCTGTTGTTCAACCCGCTGGTGATCTACGCCACGGTGCAGTTGGGCAAACGGGTGAAGCACCTGAAGAAACTGGAAAACGACAGCACCTCGCGCTTCACCCAGGCCCTGACCGAGACGCTGGATGCGATACAGGAAGTGCGCGCCGGCAATCGCCAGGGTTTTTTCCTCGGGCGGCTGGGGATGCGCGCCAGGGAAGTGCGCGATTACGCGGTGAACTCGCAGTGGAAAACCGACGCCTCGAACCGTGCCAGCGGTCTTCTGTTCCAGTTCGGCATCGATATCTTTCGCGCCGCGGCCATGCTCACCGTGCTGTTTTCCGACCTGTCCATCGGCCAGATGTTGGCGGTGTTCAGTTACTTGTGGTTCATGATCGGTCCGGTCGAACAACTGCTGAACCTGCAGTATGCCTTTTACGCGGCGGGCGGAGCCTTGAACCGTATCAACGAACTGTTGGCCCGGGCCGATGAGCCGCAGTACAGCGGCGGCGTCGACCCGTTCACGGGGCGCGACACCGTAGGCATCGATATTCAAGGGCTCTCGTTCGGCTACGGTGAGGAGAGGGTTCTCAACCGACTGAACCTGTCCATTTCGCCGGGTGAGAAGGTCGCTATCGTGGGTGCCAGCGGTGGCGGTAAAAGCACATTGGTGCAATTGCTGTTGGGCCTCTACACACCCCAGGCCGGCAGCATCCGGTTTGGTGGCGCGACGCAGCAGGAAATCGGCCTCGACACCATCCGCGAAAACGTCGCGGTGGTGCTCCAGCACCCCGCGTTGTTCAACGACACGGTGCGGGCCAACCTCGCCATGGGCCGCGACTGCAGCGACGAGGCCTGCTGGCGGGCACTGGAAATTGCCCAGCTCGACGCCACGGTGCGAGCGCTTCCCGCAGGTTTGGAGAGCGTTGTCGGACGTTCCGGCGTCAGGCTTTCGGGCGGGCAGCGCCAACGCCTGGCGATCGCTCGCATGGTGTTGGCCGATCCACGGGTGGTGATCCTCGACGAAGCCACGTCCGCCCTGGACGCGGCCACCGAATACAACCTTCACCAGGCATTGGCGCGGTTCTTGAGTGGGCGGACGACGCTGATCATTGCCCACAGGTTATCCGCGGTGAAACAGGCGGACCGGGTGCTGGTGTTCGATGCCGGGCAAATTGCCGAGGATGGTGACCACCAGCAGCTGATCGCCGATGGTGGTTTGTATGCCAGGCTTTATGGGCATTTGCAGCGGCACTGATTGCCTGGGATGTGAGCCGGTTGAAGCGCGGGCTTCAGCTCTCAAGGTTGACGGCGCTCACCCCATGTAACGTTCAACGAAGCTGCTCCACGCGAGTGGCCGAATTCTTTCATGACGATCGCACAGGAATCGCACGGAGGCAGCGTCGTGGCAATGGTCATTGAACGGATATCTGCGTTATCAGGATATTTTTCACGGATGAAACCGACCAGCTTGCTTTCGCTATCAGCGGAGGTCACTTGACCCACTATGTCCGAACTACTCGAGTGTGGTATCGATAGCACCCTGTTATCTTGGCCGATTGAAAGGGAGGTGGGCACAATGGGGCCCGCAATATCATCCACGTTAAAGTAGTTGGTTCCATTGACTTCTACTTGTCTAGGGTTGGAATCGAACAAGGGCAAACGCCGAGTGAAATCTTTGACGCCGGAGACGCTGACATAGACTTCAGTTTTTCCTGAAGCAAGGACAAGGTGGGCGAATGCTATATTTTTTTTATACCTCGGAAGCATATTTTGGAACGCTGTCATGGCTTCGTTTATAGAGAGGGATTCTTTTTTGAAGAGTGCGCCGAAAACGGAAGTGGTCATGTTCGACACGTCCCATGGGACGGATGTGGAGGGTTTCCATAAGGCGGCGCCGTTGGGTAGTTCGACTACAATCATTCTCGTGCGATTATCAAATAGAAGTGCTTCGGCAGGGGAGGTGTCGACTTTTATCCATTTCATATTTTTTGGCGGGTCTTGGGTGACGCCGATAGGGATCGAGACCTCGTTCATGTTCTTCAGCGCTTGTTCAACTTTTTCTATACCGTGTACCCGTGCAGCGTTATTTGCATTGAGTGAGCCATCATAAATTCGTTTCAACTCCTCTGCGTACCCTCCCTTCAGCTCGGCCTTGTCCAGCCGCCGTAATTTAAGCGGTTGCTGGATGTCGCTGTCGATGGGGATCTTGATTGTGTAATAACTATCAGTATTTAAACGGGTGAAAATGTACTGGAATTGATTGTCTATTGAAGGGACGATGATTGCTCCAACGCGGTGTACATCATCAATGTGCTCTGCCGTGCCGGTGATCTTGATACCGCCATATATCCCGGTCTGGAATTCCATCGTCGTGCTCACGACGTTTCTGGGTACGGGAACTTTGCTTTCAAGGCCAATGTGGGTTGGATTTCCTTTGTAGGTGTTCAAGTGCCCATCCTTCAGTTCATATATTTTTCCTTCGAAATTTAACAGTGCGCGCTGGTTAGCCGTCGGTGTAGAGGGTTGAGCAACGACGTCGCCAAACCAGGGCGCCCAACCTTTTTGCGTATTGAAAGTACCGACGGGGCGCTCGGCAGGCTCGCCTTTCAGGACATAGCTGGTTTTGCAAAGCTCATCTGGGGAACGGCGAAGACGGCAAGACAGTTTCTGGAATTTTTTAGTGGCGTCCAAGGTATCGACCCTGCGCAGGGCGCCGTCTTCCAGCCGATAAGGAACGTCATCCAGATAGAAGGTCCGGCTACCGTCGACTTCCAGCAGTTCTTTCACGTGGGTATTGTCAGGAATCTTGAAGAGGCTATCGGTTTCGGTTCTGCCCAACAGGTCGTATCGGGAGGGACCAAACGACAATCCGGACCGTTCAGCCGTCAGGGCAGGTCCGTAGGGTTTGGTGGACAAAGGGTCGACCAAGCGAAAGTCGGATGTGCCTTGGGAGGCGATATTGCGCACTGGGACATCTTCAATTCCATAGACTGTGGCTATTTGATCTTTCGTTGACAACGGGCGCCATCGGCCCGGATCGGTCGCTTGAGGCACGCCTTGGGGAAAGTCGTATCGACCGGCTCTGCCAGTTAATCGCTTGAGACGGATAAACCCTTTTTTACTGAGCCTGAACAGGCTCACGCCACCAGCCTTGAGCAGCGAGGGAATACCATCAAGTGGATTCAAGGTGGAGTTGATGAGAACGCCTATTTTTTTTGCAAGTAAAGGCAGTTTTTTCGTGAAGGTAAGTTTGCCGCCCGCACTGATTATCTTCATGGAGCCGGACGCAAACTTTCCAAGGGGAAGTGCGAAGGCTGCGAGGTCTACGAATAAACCAAACAAACCTTCATTTACTTTTCTTCTATCACCTGATCTCAGATTTTCTATGCTTTCCCAAAACGGAACGAATGATTTTATTACGCTTACTACCTTATCAAAATTCGCCTGCTGGGTATCAAATTTGGTTTGGCCGTAACAGGCGCGGCGCAACGCTGTTTCATCAATAAAAAGCAAGCGGTCGGCAATGTGATTAGCGATCGACTGAATGGAGGTTGACTCCAAGGTGGTAGGGATGATGTTGGGAAGATCATTGTTCATTAATCTGCCCAATGTGCCGCCGATGTGGTCCATGATGGCTTGGCATTGCATATTTCTTTCGGGAACGGTTCCGTTGACGTGAGCATTCCAATCAAAAGGGAGCTGTTTATTTTTATCTTCGATCGTTAATGGGATGCCGATTTGGATTTGCTGGGCAGGGTTTATCTCAATTCGGGGTGCAATACCTGGATTGAAATGGTACGGCATGATATCCAATCGGGGGCGAATCACACCCGCTCGCGGTACAAGTTCGTAGTGTGTTACGTTGTCGCGGTAAGTCGCTTCCAAAATAAAACCACAGCGGGCTCGGGAGGCTAGTGTTTCGTCTTGTAATTGAAACACGCCACCTATGTCCCCAGTGGGTTGTCTAAGGCTGTATAGCCTGATGGTGCCGTATTCCAATGCCCGTCGATCAAGCAGAGGAAGCGATGCGAGTAAGTTAATTATTAACTGCTGGTAGGCGCTGCTAATCAGCTTGATATAATCCTTGAACTGGTTGTCGAATGTTTGCTCTATATTTTGTGGTTTTTTTCCTTTAAATTTGCGACCAAAAAGATTGGTGTTTAATATTCCCTCTTCAGATAGCGTTAACCATGCCGAAGAGGGCGGGTTGATGTACCATTTTGCTTTGCTCAACTCTCCAGATGCATACACATCAACGAGCGAATAAGAGGAGTGGACTCGCGGGCCGCTTCTAAATGTAGGAGTCCCGGTGGGGAAAGCGGAGGCCTCCCTCAGCAGTGTCCAGTCTAAGAAACGGGTATGCCCAAATAGCTTTGTCAGCTCAAGGGTTGCCATCTTCAGTCTGTCGGGCGGCTGTTTGTCGAGATCGACGATAGCGCTATTTAACTGGGCGATAGTCTCGTCGAGTTTTTGCATTGCTTCTTCGATAGCCTGCGGCGAGTGGCCTCCATCGGTGCGTTCGGGAAGGAAGCCATTGGTGACCGCCCAATCCGTAGCAGGTTGGAGTCTTGTGAGTGAGACCAGATTAAGATCTTCGGCGTTGCCCTCAGCCATATATTCGGTGGGTAGGTTAATCAGTTGTTGGACGCTTAGTCGTTGCAGCAGCATCGGATCAATCGCATTTGCGAGATGTACGCCATGAACAAAGTTGACCCAGATGGTCGAGCTCCGGTAGGGCAGTTCCGAGGGAATGTCAGGGATCTGGAAGTCCAGGGGAAACGATGAGCGATACAAACAGGCCAGCAGGATGGATTCATTCACCGATGAAGCGTGTTTCGAAGCAACCAGGTGCGACTCGAACGCCAGCGAAATCGCTTCGTAGCTCTTGCCCCAATTGGAGTGCACCTGCCATTGATAACCGGCGATAGCATCATCTGGTTCGTTTTTGCCCGCTAATAACCAAAGATCAATGGCTTTGACCAGCAATTTGATTCGCACGTTTGGAGCACTGTCTTCGCCGTGACGACCGCCGTACCAGTTCAAGGCTCGCAACAGAGCTTCCGTCAACACCTCGGACTCTTCTGACAGCAGGATTTTTTCGAGATAAAACGATGGCTTTGCTCGTAGGTCCTGAATCGTCAGGCTGGCTATGTCTATCGGACTCAGGTGGGCCAGTAATGATGTACGAAGGTGGGGAAGGCGTTCACGCATCGTCTCCATAATCACATCGTCGACGGATCTGTTCTCAACGGCGGAGCCGTGACCCAGTTCGTCGAGACGGACTGCGTCTCCCAGTCCCAACACGTGACGGGCACGCTTTTCTTCGAGTGCCTGAATCACGTCTTCGCGTTGTTTTTCATCAAGCGGATCCCAGAGGGGTACGCCGTAATACCAGGCCATTCTTGCGAATGTAACCTCGCTGCTTTGGCGAATTTGGCCCCCCAGTTTTCGAGCGGCTTTTTCAATATTGGGAAGCCATAAGTCCCACACCGGATTTTTGCCCAGTGGAATTGCGACGGTGACCTGGCTGTCTCTCGCAAGTGTTTCATAGACGGCTTTTCCATCTATCAAGGTGACGGTCAAGGGATAGTATGGCGCGCCCACCCTTGTGCACTGTGTCCGATAATCTTCATGTTGCGCCAGTGCCTGAAGCGAACGCTGTCCGGCTTCATCCTCCAAGTACATCGGAGAGCAACGCTTGGGTTTCACCAAGGTGTTTGCAAGTACTTCGGGTTGCGTGTTCCGGAGCAGTGAGAGCAAAGAGTCATAGTCCCCCAGTAGGCCTTGATGTTTTTCATCAGGCGACGGGACTGGACTCAGTGACGGGTCAATTAGAGGGTTGGGGGTTTGTAGTAATGACATGTCCATTTTTTCTCGGTAGTAGATACGGCTCTCAGGCGGCGTTGTCATTCGCCATGCGGGGAGGTTCGTATCAAAACACCTCAGAAAAAATCGTCGTGGTATATATGTATACGGTGTGAAAAATATAAGGGGGCGTCTAAAAGACGACGCTTACCCTCTTCGGACTCCAGGTACCGAGGTTCAGTGCGTCAAATAAATGGACAGCCTCTTGCGGGGAGCTGCTGCGCCTCCTAGTCTTGCAAGGATGATTGGCGTCAATGCTGATCGCAGTTACCTGTGCAAGGGACCTCATGAAGCAAAAGCGGACTCTCGGAACTCCTCGGCTGTTGGGCATCGTCTGGCCTTTTATAGCAGTTGTCCTGTTTCAAGCCCTTCTGGGAGGCGTCAGTCTTTACGTATTGTCGGCAGTTCGCGGTTATGTAGCAGGGGAAAGCCTTTGGTCCAAGGGCCAGAAAGACGCCATTTATTACCTCAATCTTTACGCTGACAGCCGTGACGAGGCGATTTTTCTCAAGTACCAGCAAGCCATCGCCGTGCCCGAGGGCGGTCACGAACTGCGGGTAGCACTGGACCGCCAGCCGCCTGATCTCGACGCCGCGCGGGCCGGGATTCTCAAGGGTGGCAATCATCCCGACGACGTAGCCAGCGTGATCTGGCTGTATCTCAATTTCCGTCATTTCAGCTATCTGGAAGAAGCTATCGATCTCTGGACGGTGGGTGATGGCTACCTGATTGAACTGGACAGCGTCGCCCGGCAGATGCACGCCAACATCAGCACCGGCCAAGCCTCGGAAACGGATATCCGCGGCTGGAAGGCACAGATCTTCGCCATCAACGATTCCGTAACCCCAGCCGCGAAGGCCTTCAGCGATGCCTTGGGCGAGGGGTCGCGGTTTATCCTGCGCCTGTTGCTGGTGACCAATTTCGCCACGGCCCTTGGGTTGATTGTCCTCGCGCTGTTGCGCACCCATAAACTGCTGGCCCAGCGGCAGGTCTTCGCCAATGCGCTTCAGTTGGAGAAGGAGCGGGCCCAGATCACCTTGCAATCGATTGGCGACGGCGTGATTACCACCGACGTCGAGGGCGCGATTGCCTACATGAACCCTGCCGCGGAAGCGATGACCCACTGGAAAGCCGAGCACGCCACGGGATTGCCCCTGGCGGCGCTGTTCAATCTGCTCGATGACAATGCCCAGACGGAAGGGCTGACCTTGATCGAGCATATCCTGAGCGGACGATTGGGGGGCGGCAGCGAGCATTCCAAGTTGATCCAGCGCCTGGACGGCAGCACGGTGTCGGTCACCCTGGTGGGGGCGCCGATCCGCCACGCCGGCAAGGTCAGTGGTGCGGTGCTGGTGCTGCACGACATGACCCAGGAACGCCAGTACATTGCCAATCTGTCCTGGCAAGCCACTCACGATGCGCTGACCGGCCTGGCGAACCGCCGCGAATTCGAATACCGCCTTGAACAAGCCCTGCATAACCTGACCCGCCAGGTTGGGCGCCACGCCCTGATGTTTCTCGATCTCGATCAGTTCAAGCTGGTCAACGACACCTGTGGCCATGCGGCCGGTGACGAGTTGTTGCGGCACATTTGTGCCTTGCTGCAATCGGGGTTAAGGGAAAACGACACATTGGCCCGCTTGGGCGGCGATGAGTTCGGCATCTTGTTGGAAAACTGCTCGCCGGAGGCCGCGGAGAAAATTGCCGAAGGTCTGCGCCAGACCGTACAGAACCTGCATTTCGTGTGGAAAGGCCGGCCATTCGTGACCACCGTGAGTATCGGCCTGGTGCATATCGCCCAGAGCCCGACCACCTTGGAGGCATCCCTGCGCGCCGCCGACATGGCCTGCTACATGGCCAAGGAAAAGGGGCGCAACCGGGTCCAGGTCTACCATGCCGACGACTCGGAGTTGTCCCTGCGCTTCGGCGAGATGGCCTGGGTGCAGCGCTTGCACATGGCCCTGGAGGAAAACCGTTTCTGCCTCTACGCCCAGGAGATCGCTGCATTGGGCCCGGGGGATCATGGCGGTGGGCATATCGAGATATTGCTGCGCCTGCATGACGAGGCCGGGCGGATGATCCTGCCTGACAGCTTCATTCCGGCGGCGGAGCGCTATGGCTTGATGACGTCGTTGGACCGCTGGGTGGTGGAGAATGTCTTCAGGATCATTCGCCAATGCCTGAACGAATCCCGGCAAGGCCCGTTGGCCATGTGTGCGATTAATCTGTCAGGCACGACTATAGGAGATCAGGCGTTCCTGGACTTCTTGCGTAAACAGTTCGCGGCCTACTCGATTCCGCCGGAAATGATTTGTTTTGAAATTACCGAGACCAGCGCCATTTCGAATCTCGGTAGCGCGATTCGCTTTATCAATGAACTCAAAGGTTTGGGCTGTTATTTCTCACTGGATGACTTTTGTGCCGGAATGTCTTCATTCGCTTACCTGAAACATTTACCTGTAGACTTCTTGAAGATCGACGGGAGTTTCGTAAAGGATATGCTGGACGACCCGATCAACCGGGCAATGGTCGAAGTGATTAATCATATCGGCCATGTCATGGGTAAGCGTACGATTGCCGAGTTTGTTGAAACGGCCCAGATCGAGCAGGCATTGCTGGAAATCGGTGTGGACTACGCTCAGGGGTATGTCATCGAGCGGCCACAGATGTTTACCTGTGACACGTTGCAATGTAGGCCGGCCAGGCCTCAGCCGTTGTTGTTCAAGGCCCCCGGCACGTTCCGCTGAAACTCTTGTTGATCCGCAGAAAATCACAATCAAAAGGAGCCCGACAGTGATCGACACATTCAACCGAACAGGCCCGCTCATGGACGCCAAGAGCTATCCGCAATGGGCACAGCAGCTCATTGCAGATTGCGGCGAGAGCAAGCGCCGGGTTGTAGAACACGAACTGTATCAACGCATGCGCGACAACAAGCTCAGCGCCAAGACCATGCGCCACTACCTTATCGGTGGTTGGCCCGTCGTCGAACAGTTCGCCTTGTACATGGCACAAAACCTCACCAAGACACGCTTCGCTCGCCATCCCGGCGAGGACATGGCGCGCCGCTGGCTGATGCGCAACATTCGAGTCGAACTCAATCATGCCGATTATTGGGTGAACTGGAGCGCCGCTCATGGCGTGACACTCGAAGATCTGCAGGCGCAGCAGGTGCCACCTGAGCTGCATGCGTTGAGTCATTGGTGCTGGCACACCAGCTCGGCGGACTCGTTGATCGTGGCGATTGCCGCGACCAACTACGCCATCGAGGGCGCGACCGGGGAGTGGTCGGCGGTGGTCTGTTCCAGTGGCGTCTACGCGGCGGCTTTCGCCGAGGAAGACCGCAAGCGGGCCATGAAGTGGCTGAAGATGCACGCCCAGTATGACGATGCCCACCCTTGGGAAGCGCTGGAGATCATCTGCACCCTGGCGGGCATGAATCCGAGCAAGTCGTTGCAGATGGAACTGCGCCAGGCCGTCTGCAAAAGCTACGACTACATGTACCTGTTCCTGGAGCGCTGCATGCAACTGGAACACTCGGGCGTTGTAGAGAAAACTGCGCCCAGCCGTGAACGCCTGGCGTTGGCGGGTAGCTGATCCCCTATAGCTTGACCCTCCTGTGGGAGCGGGCTTGCTCGCGAAAGCGGTCTGACCTTCAACCTTGCGTTGACTGATCCGGCCCCTTCGCGAGCAGGCTCGCTCCCACATTGGTTTTGTGGTGACCAGAAGTTTCAAGTGCGCCGCCATTCCCTTGTGGGAGCGGGCTTGCTTGCGAAGGCAATGGGTCGGTGTTCAGAGCGTTTGGGCTTCAGCCCGCCATCGTCAGCCGGTTCCGACCTTCGCGCTTGGCCACGTATAACGCGCTGTCGGCCCTGCGCAACAGGCTTTCAGCGGACTCACCCGGCAGCAGCGTTGCGCATCCCAGGCTGACGGTCAGTTCGATCCGAGTGCCCGCAGCAAAGTAATCCTGTGCCTGGGCGGCGTAACGCAGCCGTTCGCCGACCATGGCCGCCGCGTCCCGGCTGGTATTGGCCAGCAGGATCAGGAATTCTTCGCCACCAAACCTGAACACCATGTCCACATTGCGCAGTTGGCTCTTGATCGAGTCGGCCACGGCTTTCAGCACTTCGTCGCCGACGCCATGCCCATGGCTATCGTTGATACGCTTGAAATGGTCGATGTCCAGCATCAACAGCGAGAGTGGCTGCATGTGACGCCTGGCCATGTCGATCTCACGTTCCAGCGTCTGGTCCATGGCGATACGGTTGCCGGTACCGGTCAGCGGATCGCGCAAGGCGCTTTGCGTGGCGGCGCGATAGAGCAAGGCGTTGCGCAGCGGGAAAAACAGCGTGGAGAGTATCGACTCGAGTTCGCTCTGCTCCGAGTTGGCGAAGCGCTGGTTGCGGCGGAACACCAGTTCACCCAAGTGTTCGCCTTCATGGCTAAGGTTGTAACTGAGGCTGTGATGTCCGCGCTGGCCGAATTCCAGGCGCAAGTCGCTGGGTTTGTGCTGGTAGGCCAGCGCATCCAGGGGCACCAGCCGCTGCACTTCGCGGAAGAACAGGCCGAGGATCCGTTGCGGCTCCAGGCTGGTCTGCAACTGCTGGCTCAATTGCTGGCGCACTTGTGAAAGGCTGACGGGCCGCGTCACGAGCGGCGACGGCTGGGCCAGGCCCAGGCGCTGCAGCTTGGCGCTGTCAAAGTCGATCGCATTGGTCTGCGTGGGCGTTTTCATATGGCGTGAGCCCCTAACTGAGTCGATCCTGGCCGGCGGGTGAAGCGGCACTGGGCTACGCGTCGTACTGGTCCATCAGTCCCGAGGGACATTGATCTGAGTTTAGTCCGCTTTACTTGCGCTGGCGGATTGCGTCTCAACGTCCATTGCTTGCCGGACATGGCGTGCTTGAGTGGTTAGAGCGAAAGTCGTGCCATTCGGTTCATCTTTTAAAAAATACGCGAAAAAACAGCATGTTACCGTCGGGTTAGGGGCGATAAGAGGGGCGGCTGGCGGCAAGGTCTTGGCGCTTCGCTGGGTAATGCACCGAAGGCGTCTGCGCCGCGACGGTAAACCGCCGCGACGGGAGGCGGGCAGTTATTGCGCGTTGAAAGCCTGGCCATTGATGCCTTGGCTGTCCGGCCCCATCAGGTACAGGTAGACCGGCATGATTTCTTCAGGCGTCGGGTTGTTGAGCGGATTTTCCCCCGGATAGGCCTGGGCCCGCATGCTGGTGCGGGTGGCGCCGGGGTTGATGCTGTTGGAGCGCACTGGCGCAACGGTGTCGACTTCGTCGGCGAGCGTTTGCATCAGCCCTTCGGTGGCGAACTTGGAGACGCCATAGGCGCCCCAATACGCCCGGCCCTTGCGCCCGACGCTGCTGGAGGTGAACACCACGGACGCGTCCTTGGACAGCTTCAGCAATGGCAGCAGGGTGCTGGTGAGCATGAACATGGCATTGACGTTCACGTGCATCACGCGCATGAAATTCTCACCGGACAACTGCTCCAGGGGCGTGCGTGGGCCGATGATCGAGGCGTTGTGCAGCAGGCCGTCGAGGTGGCCGAACTCGGTCTCGATCATGGCGGCCAGCTCATCGTATTGATGGGGCAGGGCGGTTTCGAGGTTGAAGGGGATCACTGCCGGCTGTGGATGACCGGCTGCTTCGATTTCGTCGTAGACCTGGGTCAGGTTGGCCTCGGTCTTGCCCAACAACAACACGGTGGCGCCATGGGCGGCATAAGCCTTGGCGGCAGCCGCTCCGATACCACGGCCGGCACCGGTGACCAGAATGACGCGGCCTTCGAGCAGGTCGGGGCGGGCGGAGTAGTCAAACATAAAGAAACCTCACGAAACAAAACAATGCGTAGTGGTGCGCAGTTGTGGCGAGGGGATTTAGCGAAACGTCGCACCGCCCCGCTGGGTTCGATTTGATGTACTGCGGTGGCAGATATATTTTGGGGGCGCTTCGCGACCCAACGGGGATAAATCCCCTCGCCACAGCAAGCTCCCTCGCCACAAAAGCGGTACTCAGATCAGCAACTGCACAGCGCGTTATCCAGCACTTCACGCAGGGCCAGAGGATGGTCGATCACCACATCCGCGCCCCAGTGCTTGGGGTTGTCGTCCGGGTGGATGTAGCCGTAGGTCACCGCGCAGGTCTTGGTGCCGGCGCTGCGGCCGGACTCGATGTCCCGCAGGTCATCGCCCACGAACAGCACGCTGGCCGGGTCCAGGTCGAGCATCTTGCAGGCCAGGATCAACGGTTCCGGGTCCGGCTTGCTGTTTTTTACGTGATCGGGACAGATCAACACTTTCGAACGCTCGGCCAGGCCCAACTGCTGCATGATCGGCTCGGCAAAGCGTACCGGCTTGTTGGTGACCACGCCCCAGATCAGGTTGGCCGCCTCGATGTCGGCCAACACTTCGGCCATGCCATCGAACAGATGGCTGTGGACCGCGCACCCCTTGAGGTAACGGTCGAGGAATTCCTGGCGCAGCTCCTCGAACCCCGGGGATTCCGGGTCCATCGAAAACGTCACCGCGACCATCGCCCGGGCACCGCCGGAAATTTCGTCGCGGATGTGCTGGGTGTTCATCGGCGGCAGGCCACGGTCGGCGCGCATGGCCTGGCAGATGGCGATGAAGTCTGGCGCGGTGTCGAGCAGCGTGCCGTCCATGTCGAAGAGAACCGCTTGGAGACGCATCGACTTATTCCTCGCGCAGGGTCTGGATCATGTAGTTGACGTCAACGTCGGCGGCCAGCTTGTAGTGCTTGGTCAGCGGGTTGTAGGTCAGGCCGATGATGTCCTTGACGGTCAGCCCGGCCATGCGGCTCCAGGCGCCCAGTTCGGAAGGCCGGATGAATTTCTTGAAGTCATGGGTGCCGCGTGGCAGCAGCTTCATGATGTATTCGGCGCCGATGATCGCGAACAGGTAGGCCTTCGGGTTGCGGTTGATGGTGGAGAAGAACACCTGGCCGCCGGGCTTGACCATCTGGAAGCAGGCGCGAATCACCGATGACGGGTCCGGCACGTGTTCCAGCATCTCCAGACAAGTGACCACGTCGAACTGCCCGGGCATTTCCTCGGCCAGGGCTTCGGCGGTGATCTGCCGGTATTCCACGCTGACGCCGGATTCCAATTGATGCAGTTGCGCAACGGCCAGCGGCGCCTCGCCCATGTCGATGCCCGTGACGGTGGCGCCGCGCAGGGCCATGGCTTCGCTGAGGATGCCGCCGCCACAGCCGACGTCGAGGACTTTCTTGCCGGCCAGGCTGACCCGCTCGTCAATCCAGTTGACCCGCAGCGGGTTGATGTCGTGCAGCGGTTTGAATTCGCTCTCCCGGTCCCACCAGCGATGGGCCAGGGCTTCGAACTTGGCGATTTCAGCGTGGTCGACGTTGCTCATGTGCAGATCCTCGAAAAACTTGAAAAATCAGTGACCCCGAGCCGTGGCTCAAGGGGCGTGCTATTCGTTCTGGCCGCTCACCCGGCGGCCCCAGGCCTGGGCCGTGGCGGTCAGTTGCGCCTCGTCCATGCGAGTCAGGCGACCGTCCTCCAGCAACGGCTTGCCGGCCACCCACAGGTGTTTCACGCAATGGCGGCCGGTGGCGTAGATCAACTGCGAAACCGGGTCATAGATCGGTTGTTGCGCCAGGCCGGACAGGTCGAAGGCCACCAGGTCGGCAGCCTTGCCGACTTCCAGTGAACCGACGATCGACTCGATACCCAGCGCGCGGGCGCCGTTGAGCGTGGCCATGCGCAGGGCCCGATGGGCATCCAGCGCGGTGGCCGAGCCGGCGACGGCTTTCGCCAGCAGGGCGGCAGTGCGGGTTTCGCCCAGCAGGTCCAGGTCATTGTTGCTTGCCGCGCCGTCCGTGCCGACCGCGACGTTGACGCCGGCCTGCCACAGGCGTTCCACCGGGCAGAAACCGCTGGCCAGTTTCAGGTTCGATTCCGGGCAATGGATCACGCTGCAGTTGTGTTCTACCAGCAGGGCCTGGTCCTCGTCGCTGACCTGAGTCATGTGCACCGCCTGAAAGCGCGGTCCCAACAGGCCAACCCGGGCCAGCCGCGCCATTGGTCGCTCGCCGGTGTTATCCACAGCCTGCTGCACTTCGAAGGCGGTTTCGTGAACGTGCATGTGAATGGCCGCGTCCAGCTCCTCGGCGATCACCCGGATTTTCTCCAGGTTCTCGTCGCCGACGGTGTACGGCGCGTGCGGGCCGAATGCGACTTTGATCCGTGGATGGTGCTTGAGATCGCCAAACAGCTCGATGCCCTGACGAATGGCGTCATCGGCGCTGGCAGCACCGGGTATCGGAAAGTCGAGGATCGGGATGGCGATTTGCGCGCGGATGCCGCTGTTATGGACACGCTCGCTGGCAACCTTGGGGTAGAAGTACATGTCGGAGAAACAGGTGATGCCGCCCTGGATCTGCTCGGCGATCGCCAGGTCGGTGCCGTCGCGGACGAAGTCTTCATCGACCCATTTGCCCTCGGCGGGCCAGATGTGCTGTTCGAGCCAGGTCATCAGCGGCAAATCATCCGCCAGGCCGCGGAACAGCGTCATCGCCGCGTGGCCGTGGGCGTTCACCAGGCCCGGGCTGAGGAGCATGCCAGGCAGTTCGCGGATTTCCGTGGCATCGCACTTCATGGCTTCGGCCCGTGGCCCGATGAACACGATGGAGCCATCACGGATGCCCAAACCATGATCCTTGAGCACGACACCGGCGGGTTCGACAGGCACCAACCAGGTCGGCAGCAATAATAAGTCGAGCGCAACGGCAGGCTTGGGCATCGTGGAACGGTTCCATGGGTTATAAAGGATGGCGAAGTATACCCGAGCGTCTTCGCGGAGGGATCGCTATAATCGGCGGCTTTTGTTCATGAGTGCGGGGTGAAGGATGCGCGATCGACTGTTGGCTGCGGAGAAGGTGAAGGCCATCGATTGGCGCGATGGCGCTCTTTATCTGCTGGATCAGCGTGTTTTGCCGTTCGAGGAAAACTGGATCGGCTACACCAGCGCGGCCGGCGTGGCCGAGGCCATCCGTTCGATGGTGGTGCGCGGTGCGCCGGCGATCGGCATCAGTGCCGCCTATGGCGTGGTGCTGGCGGCGCGGGCGCGGTTGGCCGAGGGTGGTGACTGGCAAGATGCGCTGGAAGCGGATTTTGCCTTGCTGGCCGATTCCCGGCCGACGGCGGTCAATCTGTTCTGGGCGCTGGACCGCATGCGCGACCGCTTGGCGCGTCTCAAGGAACAGGCCGACCCGCTGGCGGCCCTTGAGGCTGAGGCCATCGCGATCCACGAAAGCGACCGCGAGGCCAACCTGACCATGGCCCAGCTCGGTGTTGACCTGATCCGCAAGCACCAGGGCAACGCCCAGGCCATCCTGACCCATTGCAACACCGGCGCCCTGGCCACCGGTGGCTTTGGTACCGCCCTTGGGGTGATTCGCGGGGCGTTCATCGAGGGTATGGTCGAGCGCGTCTATGCCGATGAAACCCGTCCGTGGCTGCAAGGTTCTCGCCTGACCGCGTGGGAACTCGCCAACGAAGGCATTCCGGTGACACTCAACGCCGACTCCGCTGCCGCCCACATCATGAAGACCAAGGGCGTGACCTGGGTGATCGTCGGCGCCGACCGCATCACCGCCAATGGCGACGTGGCGAACAAGATCGGCACTTATCAACTGGCGGTCTGTGCCATGCACCACGGCGTGCGCTTCATGGTGGTGGCGCCGAGCTCGACCATCGACATGAACCTGGCCAGTGGCGATGACATTCCGATCGAAGAACGTGATGGGCGTGAGCTGCTGGAAGTCGGCGGCAAGCGGGTCGGGGCGGATGCCGATGCCTTCAATCCAGTGTTCGACGTGACTCCGGCGGACCTGATCGATGCGATCGTGACGGAGAAGGGCATCGTCGAGCGGCCGGATGCGGCGAAGATGGCGCAATTGATGTGTCGCAAGCGGTTGCATTGAAGGCTCTCGGCGCCTGAGCTGGTCCTATCGCGAGCAAGCTCGCTCCCACATGGGATGCGCGGCGTGCCTGAAATCCAGGCACACAACGATCCCTGCGGGAGCGAGCTTGCTCGCGATGGGGCCGGCAAAGCCTGAAAATAAGTGAAATCAGCCACGAATTGCCATTCCCAGCGCCTCTGAGCCCCTCTCGTCCCATTCCAGCCTGTCATCGGTCAACTAACTACACACCATGCGCATCTGGGGGATAGGTGCGTGGCGGCTCTTGTGATAACATCCGGCGGTTTCCAAGGCCGCCTCGCGAGGTGGCCTTTACTGCGCAGATCCATGGCATAACTCGTTGATTTGTCGTAAGTCGCTGCATGGCATTTGTTCTGCAGCGGCGAGCTTCGTTCGTCCCATCTGGACGTGACGAGGTTTCACCAGAAAAAGGAATCAGGCTTCTCATGGGCGAACTGGCCAAAGAAATCCTCCCGGTCAATATCGAAGACGAGCTGAAACAGTCCTACCTCGACTACGCAATGAGCGTAATCGTCGGGCGGGCGCTGCCGGATGCGCGCGATGGCTTGAAGCCCGTGCACCGCCGCGTGCTGTTCGCGATGAGCGAGCTGGGCAACGACTTCAACAAGCCTTACAAGAAGTCCGCCCGTGTCGTCGGCGACGTGATCGGTAAGTATCACCCCCACGGCGACACTGCCGTGTACGACACCATCGTTCGTATGGCGCAGCCGTTCTCCCTGCGCTACCTGCTGGTAGACGGCCAGGGCAACTTCGGTTCGGTGGACGGCGACAACGCCGCGGCCATGCGATACACCGAAGTGCGCATGACCAAGCTGGCCCACGAACTGCTGGCCGACCTGCACAAGGAAACCGTGGACTGGGTGCCGAACTACGACGGCACCGAAATGATCCCGGCGGTCATGCCGACCCGTATTCCCAACCTGCTCGTCAACGGCTCCAGCGGTATCGCCGTGGGCATGGCGACCAACATCCCGCCACACAACCTCGGTGAAGTCATCGACGGTTGCCTGGCCCTCATCGACAATCCCGAGCTGACCGTCGATGAGCTGATGCAGTACATCCCCGGTCCGGACTTCCCGACCGCCGCGATCATCAACGGTCGCGCCGGCATCATCGAGGCCTATCGCACCGGTCGCGGTCGCATCTACATGCGCGCCCGCTCGACCGTCGAAGACATCGACAAGGTGGGCGGCCGCCAGCAGATCGTCATCACCGAGCTGCCGTACCAGCTGAACAAGGCCCGCCTGATCGAGAAGATCGCCGAGCTGGTAAAAGAGAAGAAGCTCGAAGGCATCACCGAGCTGCGTGACGAGTCCGACAAGGACGGCATGCGCGTCGTGATCGAGCTGCGCCGTGGCGAAGTGCCTGAGGTGATCCTCAACAACCTCTACGCCCAGACCCAGTTGCAAAGCGTGTTCGGCATCAACATCGTCGCGTTGATCGACGGCCGTCCGCGGATACTGAACCTCAAGGACCTGCTGGAAGCCTTCGTCCGTCACCGCCGCGAAGTCGTGACCCGTCGTACCGTATTCGAGCTGCGCAAGGCCCGCGAGCGGGGTCATATCCTTGAAGGCCAAGCCGTTGCCCTGTCGAACATCGACCCGGTCATCGCCCTGATCAAGGCTTCGCCAACCCCGTCGGAAGCCAAGGAAGCGCTGGTCAGCACGCCTTGGGAATCCAGCGCGGTGGTGGCGATGGTCGAACGCGCCGGCGCCGATTCGTGCCGTCCGGAAAACCTCGATCCGCAATACGGCCTGCGCGAAGGCAAGTACTTCCTGTCCCCGGAGCAGGCGCAAGCCATCCTGGAACTGCGCCTGCACCGCTTGACCGGCCTGGAGCACGAAAAGCTGCTGGCGGAGTACCAGGAAATCCTCAACCAGATCGGCGAGCTGATCCGCATCCTCAACAGCGCCACGCGCCTGATGGAAGTGATCCGCGAAGAGCTGGAAGTGATCCGCGCCGAATACGGCGACGTGCGCCGCACCGAGATTCTCGATGCGCGCCTGGACCTGACCCTGGGCGATATGATCCCGGAAGAGGAGCGCGTGGTGACCATTTCCCACGGCGGCTACGCCAAGACCCAGCCGCTGGCCGCCTACCAGGCCCAGCGTCGCGGTGGCAAAGGCAAGTCGGCCACGGGCGTCAAGGACGAGGACTACATCGCTCACCTGCTGGTCGCCAACAGCCATACCACGCTGCTGCTGTTCTCCAGCAAGGGCAAGGTGTACTGGCTGAAGACCTACGAGATCCCCGAAGCATCCCGTGCCGCCCGCGGTCGTCCGCTGGTCAATCTGTTGCCGCTGGATGATGGTGAATACATCACCACCATGCTGCCGGTGGAGGAATACACCGAAGGTCACTACATCTTCATGGCAACCGCCAACGGCACCGTGAAGAAGACCCCGCTGGAATCCTTCAGCCGCCAGCGCAGCGTGGGCCTGATCGCCCTGGAGCTGGACGAAGGCGACGTGCTGATTTCCGCCGCCATCACTGACGGCGAGCGCGAAGTCATGCTGTTCTCCGACGGTGGCAAGGTCACGCGCTTCAAGGAATCCGACGTTCGCGCCATGGGCCGTACCGCTCGCGGTGTGCGCGGCATGCGCCTGCCGGAAGGCCAGAAGCTGATTTCCATGCTGATCCCGGAAGAAGGCAGCCAGATCCTCACTGCTTCCGAGCGTGGCTACGGCAAGCGTACCGCCATCAGCGAGTTCCCCGAGTACAAGCGTGGCGGCCAGGGCGTGATTGCCATGGTCAGCAACGAGCGTAACGGCCGCCTGGTCGGTGCTGTCCAGGTGCTTGATGGCGAGGAGATCATGTTGATCTCCGACCAGGGCACGCTGGTACGTACGCGGGTCGACGAAGTGTCCAGCCTGGGTCGTAACACCCAGGGCGTGACGCTGATCAAGCTTGCCAAGGACGAAAAACTGGTCGGGCTTGAGCGCGTCCAGGAACCGTCGGAAGTCGAAGGCGAGGAGCTGGAAGGCGAAGAAGGCGAAGAAGGTGTAGCGTTCGATGGCACCCTCGGTGCCGATGTCGACGACACCGTCGGCGATCAACCACTCGACGCTGCCGCAGACGAAGAAGAACCGCAGGACTAAGCGGACACACAGGGGGCGGATGAAGATTCGCCCCCTTGTTGTTTGTTCCGTTTGAAAATTTGCGACACTGCACATTCCCCTCTGGGGTGATGCTGCTCCCCTGAGGTTTCATACCTTGAGTGAACGGCCCCCCTGTGGGAGCGAGCTTGCTCGCGATGACGGACTGGCATTCAACATCAATGTTGACTGTTGTGCCGCTATCGCGAGCAAGCTCGCTCCCACAGTGGAGTTGTGTGTAGATCAAAAGATTTAAGTGACCACCAGATCAGAGCGAGATTGGATGTGAGCAAGAGAGCCTATAACTTCTGTGCCGGCCCGGCGGCGCTTCCTGAGGCGGTCCTGAAGCGCGCCCAGGGTGAACTTCTCGACTGGCACGGCAAGGGCCTGTCGGTCATGGAAATGAGCCATCGCAGCGATGAGTTCGTGTCCATCGCCACCAAGGCCGAGCAGGATCTGCGTGATCTGCTGAACATCCCGTCCAACTATAAAGTCCTGTTCCTGCAGGGCGGTGCGAGCCAGCAGTTCGCCCAGATCCCGTTGAACCTGCTGCCGGAAAACGGCAAGGCCGACTACATCGACACCGGCATCTGGTCGCAGAAAGCCATCGAAGAAGCGTCGCGCTACGGTCACGTCAACGTGGCGGCTACCGCCAAGCCCTACGACTATTTCGCCATTCCTGGCCAGAACGAATGGAACCTGTCCAACGACGCTGCCTACGTTCACTACGCGCCGAACGAAACCATCGGTGGCCTGGAGTTCAACTGGATCCCGGAAACCGGTGACGTGCCGCTGGTGGCCGATATGTCCTCGGACATTCTTTCGCGCCCGGTGGACATTTCCCGTTTCGGCATGATCTACGCCGGCGCCCAGAAGAATATCGGCCCGAGCGGTATCCTGGTCGCGATCATTCGCGAAGACCTGCTCGGTCGTGCCCGCTCCCTGTGTCCGACCATGCTCAACTACAAGGTCGCGGCCGATAACGGCTCGATGTACAACACCCCGCCAACCCTGGCCTGGTACCTGTCGGGCCTGGTGTTCGAGTGGCTGAAAGAGCAGGGCGGTGTCGAAGCCATCGGCAAGCTCAACGAAGTGAAGCAGCGCACGCTGTATGACTTCATCGACGCCAGCGGCCTCTACAGCAACCCGATCAACAAGTCCGACCGCTCGTGGATGAACGTCCCGTTCCGCCTGGCCGACGACCGTCTCGACAAGCCGTTCCTGGCCGGCGCCGACGAGCGCGGCCTGCTGAACCTCAAGGGTCACCGTTCGGTCGGTGGCATGCGCGCCTCCATCTACAACGCCGTGGACATCAACGCCGTCAATGCGCTGGTCGCCTACATGGCAGAGTTCGAGAAGGAACACGGCTGATGTCTGAGCAAGAACTCAAGGCGCTGCGCCTGCGCATCGATGCCCTGGACGAAAAAGTCCTGGAGCTGATCAGCGAGCGCGCGCGCTGCGCCCAGGAAGTCGCCCGGGTGAAAATGGCCTCCCTGGCCGAAGGCGAAGTCCCGGTGTTCTATCGCCCCGAGCGTGAAGCGCAGGTGCTCAAGCGTGTCATGGAGCGCAACAAGGGACCGCTGGGCAACGAAGAGATGGCGCGCTTGTTCCGCGAAATCATGTCTTCTTGCCTGGCCCTCGAGCAGCCGCTGAAAGTCGCCTACCTGGGGCCGGAAGGCACTTTCACCCAGGCTGCGGCCATGAAGCACTTCGGCCACGCCGTGATCAGCAAACCGATGGCGGCCATCGACGAAGTGTTCCGCGAAGTAGCCGCCGGCGCGGTGAATTTCGGCGTGGTGCCGGTGGAGAACTCCACCGAAGGCGCGGTCAACCACACGCTGGACAGCTTCCTCGAGCACGACATGGTGATCTGCGGCGAAGTCGAGCTGCGCATCCACCATCACCTGCTGGTGGGCGAGAACACCAAGACCGACAGCATCAGCCGGATCTACTCCCACGCCCAGTCCCTGGCCCAGTGCCGCAAGTGGCTGGACGCCCATTACCCGAATGTCGAGCGCGTGGCGGTATCGAGCAACGCCGAAGCGGCCAAGCGGGTCAAGGGTGAGTGGAACTCGGCGGCCATCGCCGGTGACATGGCGGCGGGCCTCTATGGCTTGACGCGCCTGGCCGAAAAAATCGAGGACCGTCCGGACAACTCCACGCGGTTCCTGATGATCGGCAGCCAGGAAGTACCGCCGACCGGCGACGACAAGACCTCGATCATCGTCTCCATGAGCAACAAGCCCGGCGCGCTTCATGAACTGTTGGTGCCGTTCCACGACAACGGTATCGATCTGACACGCATCGAGACCCGTCCGTCGCGCAGCGGTAAATGGACCTACGTGTTCTTCATCGATTTCGTCGGCCACCACCGCGATCCGCTGGTAAAAGGTGTGCTGGAGAAAATCAGTCAGGAAGCAGTGGCACTCAAGGTGCTGGGTTCCTACCCCAAGGCAGTTCTTTAAGGGCGGATAGCTAATGAGTGGCAACTTCCTCGCACTGGCTCAGCCAGGCGTGCAACAACTCTCGCCTTACGTTCCGGGCAAGCCCGTGGACGAACTGGCCCGCGAGCTGGACCTGGACCCGGCCAGCATCGTCAAGTTGGCGAGCAACGAAAACCCGTTGGGCGCGAGCCCCAAGGCGCTCGCGGCAATCCGCGACGAACTGGCCGAGCTGACCCGTTACCCGGATGGCAATGGTTTCGCATTGAAGAGCCTGCTGGCCGAGCGCTGCGGCGTCGAGCTGAACCAAGTGACGCTGGGTAACGGTTCCAACGACATTCTCGAACTGGTTGCCCGTGCGTATTTGGCGCCAGGCCTCAACGCGGTGTTCAGCGAGCACGCGTTCGCGGTCTACCCGATTGCCACCCAGGCCGTCGGCGCCGATGCTCATGTGGTTCCGGCCAAGGATTGGGGGCATGACCTGCCGGCCATGTTGGCCGCCATCGATGCCAACACGCGCGTGGTCTTCATCGCCAACCCGAACAACCCGACCGGCACCTGGTTCGACGCCCAGGCCCTGGACGATTTCCTGCAAGACGTGCCCGAGCACGTGCTGGTGGTATTGGACGAGGCCTACATCGAATACGCCGAAGGCAGCGATTTGCCTGACGGTCTGGATTTCCTAGCTGCCTACCCGAACCTGCTGGTGTCGCGCACCTTCTCCAAAGCCTACGGACTGGCGTCGCTGCGGGTTGGCTACGGCCTGTCCACCGCCGTGGTGGCCGATGTGCTGAACCGCGTGCGCCAACCGTTCAACGTCAACAGCTTCGCCCTGGCTGCCGCTTGCGCAGCGTTGCAGGACGAAGCCTACCTGGCGGAAAGCCGTCGCTTGAACGAAACCGGCATGCAACAGTTGGAAGCCGGCTTGCGTGAGCTGGGCCTGGGCTGGATTCCTTCCAAGGGCAATTTCATTTGTGTAGACGTAGGTCGCGTCGCGGCGCCTGTCTATCAGGGGTTGTTGCGCGAAGGCGTGATCGTCCGTCCGGTAGCGAACTACGGCATGCCCAATCATCTGCGCGTCACCGTCGGCCTGCCGGCGGAAAACAGCCGGTTTCTCGACGCGTTGAGCAAGGTCCTGGCTCGTGGTTGATGTCACCTCGCTGCAACCTGCGGCACCTATGATCGGTCGCCTGGTGGTGGTCGGCCTCGGGTTGATTGGCGGCTCGTTCGCCAAAGGCCTGCGCGAAAGCGGGCTGTGCCGTGAAGTCGTCGGGGTCGACCTTGATCCGCAATCGCGCAAGCTTGCTGTAGAGCTGGGCGTGGTCGATCGCTGTGAAGACGACTTGCTGCTCGCTTGCCAGGGGGCGGACGTTATCCAGTTGGCGGTGCCAATCCTGGCCATGGAGAAACTGCTGGCCCGATTGGCTGGCATGGATCTTGGGCTAGCGATTCTCACTGATGTCGGCAGCGCCAAGGGCAACGTGGTACGGGCGGCGACCGAGGCGTTTGGCGGCATGCCGGCGCGCTTCGTGCCCGGTCATCCGATTGCCGGCTCCGAGCAGAGCGGGGTGGAGGCTTCCAACGCCGAGCTGTTCCGTCGCCATAAAGTTATTTTGACGCCGTTGGACCAGACGGATCCGGCGGCGCTGGCGGTGGTGGATCGCCTGTGGCGCGAACTGGGTGCCGATGTCGAGCACATGCAAGTCGAGCGACACGACGAAGTATTGGCCGCCACCAGCCATTTGCCGCACCTGCTGGCGTTCGGCCTGGTGGATTCATTGGCCAAACGCAATGAAAATCTTGAGATCTTCCGTTACGCTGCCGGCGGTTTCCGCGATTTCACGAGAATCGCGGGTAGCGACCCGGTCATGTGGCACGACATCTTCCTCGCCAACCGCGAAGCTGTCCTGCGCACACTCGATACATTTCGCAGCGATCTCGACGCCTTGCGCGACGCGGTCGATGCAGGGGACGGGCACCAATTGCTGGGCGTTTTCACACGCGCCAGGGTGGCCCGCGAGCATTTCAGTAAAATCCTGGCCCGTCGGGCCTATGTGGACGCTATGAACTCCAACGATCTGATTTTCCTGGCACAACCTGGTGGCTCCCTCAGTGGGCGGATTCGTGTACCGGGCGATAAATCGATTTCCCACCGCTCGATCATGCTCGGCTCCCTGGCCGAAGGCGTGACCGAGGTGGAAGGTTTCCTCGAGGGCGAAGATGCCCTGGCAACGCTGCAAGCGTTCCGCGACATGGGCGTGGTCATCGAAGGCCCGCACCACGGCCGCGTGACGATTCATGGTGTCGGTCTGCACGGCCTCAAGCCTGCGCCGGGCCCGATCTACCTGGGCAACTCCGGTACCTCGATGCGCCTGCTGTCCGGCCTGTTGGCCGCACAAGACTTCGACAGCACCCTGACCGGTGATGCCTCGCTGTCCAAGCGTCCAATGAACCGTGTCGCCAACCCGTTGCGGGAAATGGGCGCGGTGATCGAGACCGCGGCTGAAGGTCGCCCGCCGATGACCATTCGGGGTGGCAACAAGCTCAAGGGCCTGACCTACACCATGCCAATGGCCAGTGCCCAGGTGAAATCCTGCCTGCTGCTGGCGGGGCTCTACGCCGAAGGCAAGACCACCGTCACCGAGCCGGCCCCGACCCGCGACCACACCGAACGCATGCTGCGTGGCTTCGGCTACCCGGTCACCGTTGATGGCGCCACGGCGTCCGTTGAATCCGGCAACAAACTGACGGCGACCCACATCGAAGTGCCGGGCGATATTTCCTCGTCGGCATTCTTCCTGGTGGCGGCCTCGATCGCCGAGGGCTCCGACCTGGTGCTCGAGCACGTCGGCATCAACCCGACCCGTACCGGCGTCATCGACATCCTGCGCCTGATGGGCGCCGACATCACCCTGGAAAACCAGCGTGAAGTGGGCGGCGAGCCGGTGGCAGACTTGCGCGTACGAGCGGCTAAACTCAAGGGTATCGAAATTCCGGAAGCGCTGGTTCCCCTGGCTATCGACGAATTCCCGGTGCTGTTCGTCGCGGCTGCATGCGCAGAAGGCCGCACCGTGCTGACCGGCGCCGAAGAGCTGCGGGTCAAGGAATCCGATCGTATCCAGGTGATGGCGGACGGCCTGCTGGCGCTCGGCGTCAAGTGCGAACCGACGCCGGACGGTATCATCATCGACGGCGGCCAGATTGGCGGTGGCGAAGTCCATGGGCACGGCGACCACCGTATCGCCATGGCGTTCAGCGTTGCGTCCCTGCGCGCCAGCGCGCCGATCCGCATCCATGATTGCGCCAACGTCGCCACGTCGTTCCCGAATTTCCTGGCGCTGTGCGCGCAGGTTGGTATTCGAGTAGCACAAGAGGCACAGTCGTGAACATCAAGGCACCGGTCATCACCATCGATGGCCCAAGCGGATCGGGCAAGGGCACCATCGCCGGCATGCTGGCCAAGCAACTGGGCTGGAATCTGCTCGATTCCGGTGCCCTGTATCGCTTGCTGGCCTTCGCAGCCGCCAACCATGGCGTCGACCTGACCAACGAAGAGCTGCTCAAGGCCCTGGCCGCGCATCTGGACGTGCAATTCATCGCCGCTACCGATGGCCAGTTGCAGCGAATCATCCTCGAAGGTGACGAAGTCAGTGATGTCATTCGCACCGAAAGCGTCGGCGCCGGGGCTTCCCAGGTCGCCGCGCTGCCGGCGGTGCGCGAGGCATTGCTCCAGCGTCAACGGGCATTCCAGGAGCCGCCGGGGCTGGTGGCGGATGGCCGGGACATGGGCACGGTGGTGTTCACCGATGCGCCATTGAAGATTTTCCTCACCGCCAGCGCGGAGGAGCGGGCTCGTCGCCGATATTTGCAGTTGAAGGGCAAAGGCGAGGATGTTAGTCTGTCGAGTCTGCTAGATGAGATACGTGCACGCGACGAGCGTGATACCCAGCGCGCAGTGGCCCCGCTAAAGCCGGCGGCCGATGCGATACAGCTGGATTCCACGGAGTTGTCCATCGACCAGGTGTTGCAACGCATCATGAGCGAGATCGCGCTTCGCGATATCGCCGGGTGACCAGGAAGCTCCGCAGGGGACCAGTCATAGTCCTGCGGTGCTTCTTATATATGAAACTAACCCACATCGTCTGGGGTGTGGAGATGGGCGTTTACTTCGCCCTAATCAACAGGAATTAAAATGAGCGAAAGCTTTGCGGAACTCTTTGAAGAAAGCTTGAAAACCCTGAACCTTCAGGCAGGCTCCATCATCACCGGCGTTATCGTTGATATCGATTACCAGGCTCGCTGGGTAACCGTTCACGCTGGTCTGAAGTCTGAAGCGCTGATCCCGCTTGAGCAGTTCTACAACGACGCTGGCGAACTGAACATCAACGTTGGTGACGAAGTTCACGTAGCGTTGGATTCGGTTGAAGATGGCTTCGGTGAAACCAAGCTGTCCCGTGAAAAAGCCAAGCGTGCTGAATGCTGGATCGTTCTGGAAGCGGCCTTCGCAGCTGAGGAAGTGGTCAAGGGCGTTATCAACGGTAAGGTTAAAGGCGGCTTCACTGTCGACGTTAACGGCATCCGTGCGTTCCTGCCAGGTTCCCTGGTTGACGTCCGTCCAGTGCGCGACACCACGCACCTGGAAGGCAAAGAGCTGGAATTCAAGGTCATCAAGCTGGACCAGAAGCGCAACAACGTTGTCGTTTCCCGTCGCAGTGTCCTGGAAGCCGAGAACTCCGCCGAGCGTGAAGCTCTGCTGGAATCGCTGCAGGAAGGCCAGCAGGTCAAGGGTATCGTCAAGAACCTCACCGATTACGGCGCATTCGTCGATCTGGGTGGCGTCGATGGCCTGCTGCACATCACCGACATGGCCTGGAAGCGTATCAAGCATCCTTCGGAAATCGTCAACGTTGGCGACGAGATCGATGTCAAGGTTCTGAAGTACGATCGCGAGCGCAATCGTGTTTCCCTGGGCCTCAAGCAACTGGGTGAAGATCCATGGGTCGCTATCAAAGCCCGTTACCCAGAAGGCACTCGCGTCACCGCTCGTGTTACCAACCTCACCGACTACGGCTGCTTCGCTGAGCTGGAAGAAGGCGTTGAAGGCCTGGTACACGTTTCCGAAATGGACTGGACCAACAAGAACATCCACCCTTCGAAAGTCGTACAAGTCGGCGACGAAGTGGAAGTCATGGTTCTGGACATCGACGAAGAGCGTCGTCGTATATCCCTCGGCATCAAGCAGTGCAAGTCCAACCCATGGGAAGACTTCTCTGGCCAGTTCAACAAGGGCGATAAAATCTCCGGCACCATCAAGTCGATCACCGATTTCGGTATCTTCATTGGTCTGGACGGCGGCATCGACGGCCTGGTTCACCTGTCCGACATCTCCTGGAACGAAGTGGGCGAAGAAGCCGTACGCCGCTTCAAGAAGGGCGACGAGCTGGACACCGTTATCCTGTCGGTTGACCCTGAGCGCGAGCGCATCTCCCTGGGTATCAAGCAACTGGAAAGCGATCCGTTCTCCGAGTACGTTCAAGAGAACGACAAAGGCGCAATCGTTAAGGGCATCGTGAAAGAAGTTGACGCCAAAGGCGCCATCATCACCCTGGCCGACGATATCGAAGCGACTCTGAAAGCCTCCGAAATCAGCCGTGACCGCGTTGAAGACGCGCGCAACGTCCTGAAAGAAGGCGAAGAAGTAGAAGCCAAGATCATCAGCGTTGACCGCAAGAGCCGCGTAATCCAGCTCTCCATCAAGTCGAAAGACGATGCTGAAGAGAAAGAAGCAATCCAGAGCCTGCGCGACAAGCCAGCTACTGACATTGCTGCTGGTCCTACCACTCTGGGCGACCTGCTGCGTGCACAGATGGAAAAGCAGAACTGAGTTCTGTCAGACCATAGAAAAAGGGCGACTTCGGTCGCCCTTTTTTGTGCCTGCGATTTCTCGGGCTTATCTCGATCGAACAAGGAGTGGTCATGATCATTCGGGGCACGGCGAAACCAACCGCTTCATCAGGCTGTCTCTGTTATGAAACATAATCAAAAACATCCGAGGCAGGGGCCTGTCTCTTATTGAAAGGATCTGAATGAACAAGCTCTTTTTGGTAGCCATTATGCTGACGTTGGCGGGGTGCGTGACGAGCGCTAAGACCCACGCGGTACGTGGTGTAAGCGGCATCGAGATCGACTGTTCGGGATTGGGCTCCCGCTGGGAGAAGTGCTACAAGCGCGCCGCCAGGGAGTGCAAGGATCAAGGCTACAAGGTAATAACCCGATCGGATGACGCCAAGGACCAGGATCAATATCCTTTCGGCTTCAATCCGGCAGGTTACGTGACGAGAACGATGTTGGTCATGTGTCGCTAGTTGAAGGATTCTGTCCGCTCGCACCGAAAAGGGGCGACCAGCATGCGTGGCAGATATGTCAATAGTTGGGCTGTTCAAATTCCTCCGGGCATGCTAAAACCTTTGAAGCGATTTTCCTAGCTGCTTGAAAAAGAAGGGAAAAACATGACGAAGTCGGAGTTGATCGAACGGATTGTCACCCATCAAGGGCTGCTCTCGTCCAAGGATGTGGAGCTGGCCATCAAGACCATGCTCGAACAAATGTCCCAATGCCTGGCCACCGGAGATCGTATCGAAATCCGTGGGTTCGGCAGCTTTTCCCTGCATTACCGCGCCCCGCGGGTGGGTCGCAACCCAAAAACCGGCCAATCGGTCAGCCTCGATGGAAAATTTGTACCTCACTTCAAGCCGGGCAAGGAGCTGCGAGACCGGGTGAATGAGGATGAGGATGACGACGTCTGAAACGGCCCCCAGAAAAAGAGGTCCCCATGCGGAACTTTAGGCGCCTGGCGCTTGTCGTACTTGCGGTGCTCGTGGCTTCGGCTATCGTACTGTTCGTGCTTGAAAACAATCAGCCTGTCGCATTGTTGTTCCTCGGATGGTCGGCACCGCAACTTCCTGTTTCGGTTTTTGTCTTGCTAGCGCTTCTCTGTGGAATGATGATTGGCCCCCTTTTGGCGTGGATCGCCGGGAGAGGTCGGCGGCTGAAATAATGGAATGTGAACCCTGTAGTCTTGGAGTAAGGATCGCTGCCGCAAATTTCTGACTTTGGGTATGCTGCATTTGTTTAATTTAAATAAAAACACCGCCGTGTCTGCCGGGGACTTGCCCGTCTTACCTTTTAATGCGTCCAGTGTGTCCGCAAGCGTAAAGCTAAAAAAAGGAAGCGAGGCTATCCATGCAAGATAATCGTATTGCAGTGCGTGACGACGATGAAATCGACCTGATTGCCCTTGCACGTGGGCTCTGGGCGCAAAAATGGTTGATCATCTCCATAACTCTTTTGGTCACTGCTGGTGCCGCTGCTTACGCGTTTCTCAGCAAACCTGTCTATGAAGCAAAGCTTTTTATTATGCCGCCGACTCAGAATGGGATCGCTGAGTTGAACTATGGGCGTGGGAAAAGTACCGAGCTGGAAACGTATTCCATCAAACATGTTTACGAAGTGTTTGCTCGTAACTTACAAGGCGAATCCCTTCGCCAGACCTTCTTTAACGAAATCTATCTCCCCTCGCTCGATGAGTCCCAGCGAAAGGGCGCTCTCGATCGCCTGTATGACCGGTTCTCGCGAGAGCTGGTGGTCAAGGGGCCAGGCAAGGATACCCCTGATCGTTTCTCGGTCACGGTTCAAAGCGGTGATCCGGTAAAGGCAACCGAATGGGCCAAGGCCTACGTAGCACGGGCAAGTCAGGCGGCCGAGTCAGAGCTGATCAAGAACGTCACGGCTGAGGCTTCCGTGAGAGCTCGTAATCTGGAGCAGCGGATTACCAGCTTACGGGAGACTGCGCAGCGGGTGCGTGAGGATCGGATTCAGCAGTTACGCGAAGCGCTGAAGATTGCTCAAGCGATTGGTCTGACTACGCCTACTATTAATTCGTCTGCGGCTGTGGATATTACCGTTGATACGGGTAATAAAATGGATTACCAGCGTGGTAGTAAGGCGTTGGCGGCTGAAATTCAAATGTTAGAGTCCAGGGCTTCGGATGATGCGTTTATATCGGATTTGCGGACGTTGCAAATGCGGTACAACTTTTATCGTAAGTTGAATATTGATCCTGAGCTCATTTCGGTTTATCGGCAGGATGGTAGTGTTGAGGTTCCGGAGAGTCCGGTTAAGCCACGGAAGGCTTTAATCTTATTTGTCGGATTTATCAGCGGCCTACTATTAAGTGGTTTTCTAGCGTTAATTAGGGTTGTTTTAAGCGGCTATAAGGGCTAAAGCTAGCTCGATTTTTAACGTCTTGAAGGTGATTGAAGTTTCAGCCTTCCGAGAAGCATCTAAATGATGCTATCCGAACGGCGTAGGGTTGTATTTTTTCAGGGTGAAGGCGAGGGGGTACGGCTCCCCGTTAGGAAGGGAGGATATCGGGAATTCTTCTTCTGGTGAGTTGGCGTCATCGCCTTTGTAGTGATTGGTTATGAGGTTCCTGATTTCCCTGAAACCCTGAAGGCCCTCTCCCAGCAAGAGATATCTCTCTTCCCGTGCATAGGGCCGTTTTGATCCTAGACAAGTAGCAAATAAAAATCATTCTTAATTGCTGTTGCGGCTACGGATTTTTCTCTGATGGTCGTATAATCTGTGTTTCTAATACGTTGTTTTCATCGCTGCGCTGAGTAATACGAGACTCTTGCCTATGCTCAAGCGTCAGAATGACCCTCGTAAGGGCGGAGCGAGAAAGAATCTATGTTTAGGTATGGATCATGAAAATAGGCAACACAAAAATTGAAGCTAAATCTCTTCGGGCGGAGGGGCGACGTCTGGCGCTATGCGGGTCCATACAAAAAAAAACGACGAGACAAAATATACAATCGCAGCTTCCTGCAAGTCGGCGTATCCTTCTGTCATGCAAAGAAATTTTTATAGGCAAATTAGAGGGCTATTGGCTGAGTCCTACTCTAAGCATAGACAACGCAACAAGTTTTTTCGCGACTTTCCTCTTAGCAGCTAGCCACCGAATAAAAAAGTTAGCAGTTGTTAGCTAGGCGATTTTTTAAATATTTATTTGTTGAGCTACGTGAAGTTTATTAATTTATTGAATTGGATTTGCAACTATGCATGAGTTAAAGAACCTGAAGCTCGCCATTATTGGTCTTGGTTATGTGGGGCTTCCCCTAGCTGTTGAGTTTGCTAAGCACCGCACGGTAATTGGATTTGATATTAATCAGCCTCGTATCGATGCTCTCAAATCGGGACACGATGGCACGCTTGAAGTCAGCGATGCAGAGTTAAAAGAAGCGAAATATATTACTTATAGCTGCTCTTTGGAAGAGCTTGATCAATGTAACACCTTTATTGTCACGGTGCCAACGCCGATAGATAGATACAATCAGCCAGATCTTACTCCACTGATTAAGGCGTCCGAAACCATTGGTAAAGTCCTAAAAAAGAACGACATCGTTATTTATGAGTCGACCGTTTATCCAGGCGCTACCGAGGAAGAGTGCGTTCCAGTATTGGAGCGAGTTTCCGGTTTGACTTACAATATTGATTTTTTTGTAGGTTACAGTCCTGAGCGTATCAACCCAGGGGACAAAGAGCACCGCGTTACTACAATAAAAAAAGTGACTTCAGGTTCCACCCCAGAGGCTGCGAATCTCGTCGATGCTTTATACAAGCAAATTATCATCGCCGGAACTCATAAAGCAAGTAGCATAAAAGTAGCCGAGGCGGCAAAGGTTATTGAAAATACTCAACGTGACCTGAATATTGCTTTGATAAATGAGCTGGCCATTATCTTCAATAGAATGGAGATTGATACAGAAGCCGTTTTACACGCGGCGGGCACGAAATGGAATTTCTTACCTTTTCGACCAGGGTTGGTAGGTGGGCATTGCATAGGTGTTGATCCATATTATTTGACCCATAAAGCTCAAGCGATTGGTTATCACCCTGAAATTATTCTTGCGGGACGTCGCCTAAATGACAGCATGGGCGCCTATGTTGTTTCTCAACTTGTTAAAGCCATGCTAAAACGACGCATCCATGTTGATGGGGCTCGTGTTTTAATCATGGGTTTAACATTCAAGGAGAATTGCCCCGACCTTCGTAATACCCGTATCGTCGATATCATTAATGAGCTGGCCGAATATAATATTGCTGTAGATGTTTATGATCCATGGGTTAGCGTTGCGGAGGCTGAACATGAATATGGCATTACGCCAATAGTTGAGCCACAAGCAGACTTTTACGATGGAATAGTTCTTGCCGTCGCACATAACGAGTTTCGCGAGCTTGGAGCTGAAAATATTCGAAAGTTTGGGCGTGCCAAACATGTTTTGTACGATTTGAAGTATTTGTTGACCGCTGCCGAATCGGATATTCGACTGTAGGAAAAACGACAAGCGTCACATCGCCTTGCATTGGAAACGAAGAGATTTGAGATTTTATGACTCGCTACGAAACCCTTATTAAAATGCTCCCATTATCCCCTAAGAAATGGTTGGTTAGTGGCGTGGCGGGCTTTATTGGATCAAATTTGCTCGAAACTCTTCTCAAGCTTGATCAGTATGTCATTGGCCTGGATAATTTTTCAACCGGGCATAAGCATAATCTTGAGGAAGTCAGGAAAGAAGTTACTGAGGAACAATGGCGGCGTTTCAAATTTGTGGAGGGGGATATACGTAGTTTAGAAACCTGTGAGCAGGCTTGTATTTCTGTAGATTATGTATTGCATCAAGCTGCTCTCGGATCGGTCCCGCGATCGTTAAATGATCCTATAACCACTAATTCCACCAATATAGACGGTTTCTTGAATATGTTGGTGGCGGCGAGAAATGCCTCGGTAAAAAGTTTTACCTATGCTGCAAGTAGCTCGACTTATGGCGACCATCCTGGTTTGCCAAAGGTTGAGGAGATTATCGGGAAGCCATTATCGCCCTATGCAGTTACCAAATATGTAAATGAGTTGTATGCGGAAGTTTTTGCTCGCTGTTATGGATTCAATACCATTGGTCTGCGCTATTTTAATGTCTTTGGGAAGCGTCAAGATCCTGAGGGCGCCTACGCTGCGGTGATCCCCAAATGGACCTCGTCCATGATTAAGGATGAAAGTGTATTTATAAATGGTGATGGCCAAACCAGTCGTGATTTTTGTTATATAGAAAATACGATACAAGCTAACCTCTTAGCTGCAACTACTACTGATAAAAATGCATTGAATCAAGTTTATAATGTTGCGGTAAGCGGTCGCACTGATCTGAATATGCTTTTTGCGATATTGAAAAAAGAGCTATCTAAAAACCATGTCTCCTATGAGAAAGAAGTTATTTATCGCGATTTTCGTGAAGGGGATGTAAGGCACTCCCAAGCGGATATTAGTAAAATACAAAATTTATTGGGTTACGATCCGCAGTTTGACATAGAACTTGGTATTGCTCGTGCGATGCCTTGGTATGTTGATTTTCTTAGCTGATTCCTGGAGACATAGAATGGCTTATTTAAATTCTACCGAATTAAAGGCGTTAGGCCTCAAAAAACTCGGCGAAGAGGTAAAAATAAGCGATAAGGCGTGCATCTATGATGCTGAAAAAATCGAAATAGGAGATCACTCTCGTATCGACGATTTTTGCATAATTTCCGGAAAGGTTAAAATTGGAAAATACAATCACATTACTCCTATGTGCCTAGTAGCGGGAGGAGTCCCCGGAATCGTACTCGAGGATTTTTGTACGCTAGCGTATGGAGTAAAAATATTTGCCCAATCAGATGACTATAGCGGCGAAACACTTACAAACTCATTAGTCCCTAAGCAATTCAAAAAAGAGAAGTTTGCCGCAGTGGTGCTGAAGAAACATGTAATTGTAGGCGCAAATTCTACTATTTTTCCTGGAGTAACTATCCAGGAGGGAAGCTCCGTAGGTGCCATGACATTGGTTACTAAAGATACCGATTCGTGGGGTATATATATGGGTATCCCCGCGAGGCGCATCCGGGATAGGAAAAGAGATCTGCTGGCGCTGGAGAGCGAGTTTTTGGCCTACGCTTCTCGGCAAAAAACACTGTAGCTCGGTTATTAAGTTATTTCTAGGCTCCTGGGACATATCTAAGTAATGAAACTAAATGTCCGCTAACTGAATTGATGGTAAAGCTATGATTCCGTTTAATAAACCACCTTATACTGGCAACGAAGAAAAGCATGTGTTGGCTGCAATGCGCAGTAATAAGATATCAGGCGATGGTTACTTTAGCGAACTATGCCATCGATGGTTCGAAAAAGAATTAGCTTGTAAAAAAGCTTTATTGACTCCCTCCTGTACGCATGCTTTAGAAATGGCTGCCATATTGGTGGATATTCAGCCGGGCGACGAAGTAATAATGCCAAGCTATACCTTTGTTAGTACCGCTAATGCCTTTGCTTTAAGGGGAGCGACCATCGTTTTCGTTGATATCAGATCGGATACAATGAATATTGATGAAAGTCTTATTGAGCAAGCTATCACAAAGAAAACCAAAGCTATCGTTCCTGTCCATTACGCTGGAGTGTCCTGCGAGATGGATACAATTATGGCTATTGCTGCGCGTCATAATATTTTTGTAATCGAAGATGCTGCACAAGGTCAGGGGGCGAGCTATAAAGGGCGTGCATTGGGCAGTATCGGACATTTAGGGGCGTATAGTTTTCATGAAACGAAGAACTATACGAGTGGAGGTGAAGGGGGGCTTTTAATAATTAACGATTCTCAGTTTGTTAATCGAGCTGAGATCATTCGTGAAAAAGGAACTAATCGTAGTCAATTCTTTCGCGGTATGGTGGATAAGTATAGTTGGGTAGATATTGGAAGTAGTTATTTACCATCGGACCTTCAGGCCGCCTATCTTTGGGGGCAGTTGGAGGTTGCGGATACTATAAAGAAGGCAAGAATAACTGCGTGGAATAAATATAGCGAAGGTCTCCAGTCTCTGGAGAGTGATGGCTATATTACGCTCCCTACTTTACCCGTCGAGTGTAAGCATAATGCTCATATGTTTTATTTAAGAGTGGCGAATTTAGAAGTTAGAACCAAATTGTTGAAACACTTATCTGATGCAAATGTTCACGCTGTTTTTCACTACGTCCCTCTTCATTCCGCGGCATGTGGGGAGCGCTACAGTCGTTTCCATGGTGTGGACATCCAGACGACGATCGGAAGTGAACAGCTCATTCGGTTACCTATTTGGTATGGAATTTCTGAAAAAGACATTGCTCAGGTCATTGACGCTGTTCAGAGTTTTTTTCGTTGAACTTACGGACAGTTTTTACGTATGCCTCGGGTATCGGTTTCGGGGCAATACTTAGTCTTATCACCTTACCTATACTCGCTTGGATGTTTTCTTCAGAAGATATCGGGCGAGTCGCACTGTTTCAATTGTCGTTGTCCTTAATAGCAGTTTTTTTCTCTTTTGGGCTTGATCAGTCATATGTAAGGAAGTTCAATGAAGTGAGTGATACGGGAGCATTGGCAAGAGCGTGTGTCGCGCCAGGCCTGTTGCTACTATTATTTTCAATAGTTATCGCTTTTTTTTATGCTGAGGAAATTTCCTTCCGTGTATTTGGTATTAAAGATTTAAAGCTTTATATCATACTTTGCTTCTCGGCGGTTATGTTGTATTTGGAGCGTTTTTTTTCCGTCTTTATCCGAATGAAGGAGATGTCATTTGCTTATAGTATGACAAGGATCTTCCCAAAGTTACTATTTTTGATTCTTGTGACAGGTCTGTTTTTTTTTCCAGAACAGAAAAGTTTTATCACTCTGTCTGGTATGCAAGGTATTTGTTGGGCTTTGGTTGTAATCATCATGATCTTTTTTCTGAATGATAAACGGGCCTCATTCAAAGCCGATTTCTTTGAAACTCGAAGACTCCGGGAGCTTATCAACTTTGGTTTTCCGCTGATGGTAAGTGGACTTGCTTTTTGGGGGCTTAACTTTATAGATAGAATTATGCTCAAGGAGCTTTCCTCCTTGGCTCAGTTGGGGGTTTATGCGGTAGCATCTACCTTGGCGGGAGCTGCAATTTTATTTCAACAAATTTTCACTACTATGTGGCATCCTGTGGTTTATAAATGGGTTTCAGAAGACTCAGCTAAAGTAAAAGTACGGGGGGTAGCTGACGCGGTCCAAGTGTTTTCATTATTGCTGATTTGTCTTGTCGCGCTGTTCGCTTTCTTAACTGGTTATTTTCTTCCCATTGAATATGCAGCGGTCCAATTTCTATTGCCAGCCTGCTTAGTTCCGCCGCTCTGCATGATGGTAACGGAAGTCTCCGGTATAGGTATTAGTATTTCCCAGAAGACAAAATTCCTTCCTGTTATTACCGTTATTTGCATGGCTACCAATTTTAGCTTGAATTATTTTCTGATCCCTCAATTTGGAGCCGGCGGTGCATCAGCGGCTACCGCCATTTCGTTCTTTTTGTATTTGGTGCTTAAGACCGAAATGTCAAATTTTCTGTGGGTCACTTATTCAAATATAAAATTCTACGGATGTTCAATTATCGTCGTATTGCTAAGTGTTTTTGGTGCTCTCTACGGGAATGAATATAATAAGGAGGTATATATAGCCTGGTTTGTAACTTTGATGATTTGTATTTTTAGCTATGTCGTGCAGATAAAGCAATTTTATGTTTTTGCGAAAGGTCGCTTTTAAATGTTATTTGTTCATGGTTCTTTAGCAATCGGTGGGATTGAAACATTCTATGTGCGAATGGCTCAATGCAGAAAAAAGAAAGGATTAATAACAAAATTTTTAATTCTTTCACCGGAAGGTAAAAGTGACGCTGAGCTTGTTAGTCGAGCCAGGGAATGCGCGGATGTGTATTTCCTGAACGAAGTACTTTCCCCCCGTTTGCCGAAATGTGCAGTTCTTTACCATTTCTCATTGCTCTATCCTCTTCAAAAAAACATACTTAAAGAAATATTTGACGGAATAAGTAGTGCGCATGTTTCGAATGGATTTTGCGCCCATGTATTTATACGTTTAAGCGCCATTGTTAGAACAAATCTACCTGTTTCAATAGGTCTTTACCATTCCATGGAGTTTTCTTGGGGAGGTAGCTTAAAAGCATTGCCTTTCTTTGAAGAAAATAATCGCCAAATATTTTCACATTTACATAAAGCACATGGCTTGATCTTTTTTAACGAAAAAATGGTTGAGCGGTATTCTACCGTCACTGGAAAGGACTTCAGTGATGTTAGCTTATTTCCTCTCGGAGTGGTGCATCAATCAGCAAATGCCAAACCGAAAGTATTCAATAGCGAACTGACCATTTGTTCCGTTGGCCGTCTCGTGGAATTTAAAGGCTATAATCTCTGGATGCTAGATGTGGTTAGCGATCTTCGGAAGTTGGGGATTAAAGCCAGTTATCATATTTACGGGTATGGACCTTTAGAAAAAAAAATGTTGGATAAGATCAAAGCGTTGGATCTGGCGGAGATTGTATTTCTTAAGGGAAGCCTTGAATATTCAGCTTTCGCTGACGTGGTATCGCAATTTGACGTTTTTGTGGGGTCAGGAACCGCTTTGGTTGAAGCTGCTGGATTGGGCGTCCCGTCGCTGGTCGGAATTGAGAACACCCATGAGCCTTCAACATATGGCTTTCTGAGTGAGTTGCCTGGATTCTCTTATAATGAAGACGGGCTATATTCTAAGAAAGATGTTTTAGATATACTTGTTGATTTTAATGGTTATTCAGAGGTTGAGAAACAGGTATTAAGTAAAGCGCACAAGGAAAAGTCGAAAATGTTCTCTGTTGAGGCATGTGTCGAGAACTTTGAGAAAGTTTGCCCGGACCCAGTCATGAGTCCAGGTTTGATTATGAAATCACGCTTACTGTATCGTCTTTTCTATACGGGAAGTTTTTTCTTTTACTCGCTTTTGTTAAAGCTTAAGGGGCGGACGCTGAGTCAGGTAGTGAGTACAGTTGAATGATTGGCAGAATGTTGTTGGGTAGCAAGGACTAGGAGAAATAATATTTATTCTTCAATGGTTATATCTCGATACTCGTTGGCCTGCTTTGTATTGGCGTTAATATTTTCGTTGGGCCTTGCTTCGCTGCCGGTCGATGCTTTTGTGGATAGAGGGAACTATCTTACGTATGCTTCAAGTTCGGCGGAAATTCTCGAGCGTGGGAAGAACGAAGGTTGGATTTATATTTTTACAAATGAGCCTTTATGGCTATTGGTGAATATTGCGCTTTCGTTAGTGCTTGGTGATGAAGCAGTTGTTAGGGTTATCGTGTTTTTTTCTTCATTCATAACTGCGTATTTGGCACTTAAGGTCGATCGCAGATTTTTTTTGATTTTGTTGGCATTTTTACTCCTGCCGCAGGTAATGAAGAACTATATTGTTCATCTTCGACAGGGTCTGGCTATAACTGTTTTCCTAATTGGATGGTTTTCAAAAAATAGATGGGTTCGTAACTCGTTTATGCTTCTAACTCCTTTTCTCCATGCTTCTTTTTTCTTTGTTTTGGTGATCTATTATTGTAGTGTGGTTTTGGCCCGATTGAAATTCTCGTCAGGGCTGCGTGTAATAACTTTTATGCTTGTCGGTTTATGTGCTGCTTTGGTTGCTATTTGGTTGGCTTCCAGTCTAGGGGCAAGGCAAGCAGAGGTTTATGGAGAGGGTAGCTTAAAGATCAGTGGTTTGGGTTTTGTTTATTGGTTTGTGGTTGCCTTATTATTTGTTTTTCAAGGCAGAAAATTTTTAACTGATAATAGTTTTCAGATGGGAATGCTCGTTTTTTATTTGGCTATATATTTTTTTCTACCTATATCAGCAAGGATTTTCGAGAGTGCTGTCCTTCTCGTCTTGATTTCTGGACTTCGATTGACTTCCTGGCGATTGTATTCTTATTTGGTGCTACTGTTATTCTATTTTATGATGCAGTGGATTCCCAGATTTTACCAGCCTGGTTTTGGCTGGGGAGCAGAAAATTTTATAGGCTAGATGTGAGTTTTCGATCATTTAATTGGTCGGATTGCGATGATTAACGCAGTACTATTGCAATGTAAGGATTGAGCAATTTATTATGCATCGCATGATGATTTTAAGGATAAGAACCTAATGTGTGGTTTTTCGGGTTTTCTTACGTTACAGGCGGATCTTGACGATTCTGCAAGGCTCTTGCGAAAAATGGGCGACGCTATTTATCACAGGGGACCTGATGATAACGGCGAGTGGTTTGACGAAAATGCGGGAATCGGTTTTTCTCACCGTAGACTAGCGATCATCGACGTTTCGGCCGCAGGGCATCAGCCGATGGCGTCAGCCTGCGGTCGATATATCATTGCGTTTAACGGTGAGATTTACAATCATTTGGATCTTCGAGCCCGTCTGATTAATGAGGGGCATCGCTTTGGCTGGGTTGGGCATTCCGATACCGAAACACTCTTAGCCTGTTTTTCAGCTTGGGGTATAGAGAGCACGCTTCGCGCGATGGTGGGGATGTTTGCTATTGCGTTATGGGATCGTGAGACTCGTGTTTTGACGCTGGCCCGTGACCGTATGGGTGAAAAACCTCTTTATTGGGGGTGGCAGGACGGTGTGCTTTTGTTCGGCTCTGAGTTGAAATGCCTCAAGGTGCATCCGGCCTTCAACGCGCAAGTTAGTCGTAATGCGTTGGCCCTTTTAATGCGTTATAACTATATTCCGGCTCCGTTTAGTATTTACGCTGGCATAGCAAAGTTGTTGCCAGGTCATTACTTACAGTTTTCGACCAGCCAGATAAGCAGAGCAAGTGAGCCCACTCCTTTTTGGGAGATAAATGTTGCGGTCGAAACAGGGATATCGAATCCTTTTATTGGCACGGAGGCGCAGGCCATCGATGCGCTGGAGTCGGAGCTTACTCAGAGTATTGGTAGGCAAATGCTCGCTGATGTACCGCTTGGTGCTTTTCTAAGCGGCGGTATAGATAGCAGCACAATTGTCGCCCTGATGCAAAAGCAAAGTAAGCGCCCGGTCAAAACGTTCACCATCGGTTTCCACGAGTCAGGCTACAATGAGGCCGAGCACGCATTAGAAGTGGCTAGGCACCTGGGGACGGAACACACGGAACTATACATCCAATCCAGTGATGCCTTGGATGTTATTCCTCGTATGCCGGAGATATATTCGGAACCTTTTGCTGATAGCTCGCAAATTCCGACCTACCTCGTGAGTCATCTCGCCAGACAACATGTGACTGTCGCCCTCAGTGGTGACGGCGGCGATGAGTTGTTTGGGGGATATAATCCTTATCGATTTGCTCCGCGTATGTGGAGCGTATTTGAACATCTCCCTCTGCCCTTACGGAACGCCGCAGCATCTGTTATGGAAAGGTTTCCTATTTCTGGTAAGGTGCAAAAACTTTCAGAAGTTATGGGGGCGCCGGATCGCGAGGAGTTTTACCGCCGGCTACTTAGCCATTGGCAAGGTCCAAACCAATTAATTTTGGGCGCGCTTGAACCCGCCACCTCATTAAACTCCAAAAATTCTTGGCCTTCAGTAGATAATTATCAAAATTGGATGATGGCAATGGACGCCAAGACTTATATGACTGACGACATTCTGGTGAAGGTGGATCGGGCAGCGATGGCAAACAGCTTGGAAACTAGAGTGCCAATGCTCGATCATCAGGTTGTAGAGCTTGCATGGCGTTTGCCATTGAATATGAAGATACGTGATGGAAGAGGTAAGTGGATACTCCGCGAGGTTTTATATCGGCATGTACCTCGAAAAATGATAGAGCGTCCCAAAAAAGGATTTTCGGTACCTATCGGATCTTGGTTGCGAGGGCCCCTCAGAGATTGGGCTGAAACACTGTTGCAGGAAAAACGTCTTGAAAGGGAGGGGTATTTTAATTGTGCAATGGTTAGAAAAGCATGGAGTGATCATCTAGCGGGCAAATCTAATAACGCCACCAAGTTATGGGGTATATTGATGTTTCAGGCTTGGCTTGAGGCTCAGAGTTCATGAAAGTTATTCATGTCATTATTGGATTGAATGTCGGCGGTGCTGAACTTATGCTTCTGCGACTCTCGGAGTCGTTTAATAATGACGTAGGTCAAGATCATTCCATCATTTCATTAACTGATTTTGGTAAATTGGGAGCGGAGCTTCGAGCAAAAGGGCGCGATGTTACTGCGCTGAATATGCGAGGCGCATGTGATCTACCTAGGGTATTTTTTAGTCTGTATAGAATTTTTCGAAAAAATGAACCCGATATCGTACAAACGTGGATGTATCATGCGGATTTGATTGGGGGTATCGCTGCTAGATTAGCCGGTGTTCGCAATGTTATTTGGGGTATTAGAACCACTAATATAAATAGCGGAGTTAGCAAAGTCACCGGATGGATTAGACGGTGTTGTGCACTTTTGTCAAATTTCGTTCCTAAAATAATTGTCTGTGCTGCTAATGCGTCCAGAATTGAACATGAGCGAATCGGCTACAACAGTGCGAAGATGATGGTTATTTCCAATGGATTTGATCCAGATGTGCTGAGAGCGTCTCTGGAGGATCGGCAGGCTATACGTTTAGCTGCTGGTTTTTCTCCAGAGGATTTAGTTATAGGTAGTGTCGGTCGGTATAATTTGGCGAAAGATCACGAGAATTTTATTTCAGCGGCTTCGCTGTTATTTGGCGATTATAAAAATATCAAGTTTTTACTTGTTGGTCGTGATCTGTCTTCAGAAAATGAAGCATTGATGAAACTGGTTCATTCGACCGGATACCTTGATCGTTTCGTGTTGCTAGGTGAACGTAAGGATGTACCCGCATGCTTGAAAGCTATGGACATTTTCTGTCTACATTCGCGAACTGAGGGGTTTCCTAACGTACTGGGCGAAGCGATGACGATGGGCTTACCCTGTGTGACGACTGATGTAGGAGATGCCGCGTTCCTGATCGGTGAGACAGGTATAGTGGTTCAACCCCGAAATCCCCGTGCTTTAGCTGACGGATTGAAATTTTTAATTTCGGCAGGAGATGCTTATCGTTCTGACCTTGGCCAAAAAGCCCAGCTTCGGATCCATGAGCATTTTACAATGAGCTATGCTAAATCTCGGTTCGGCGCGGCTTATAGCAAGATATGCCCAAGGAAATGATGCTTGTGATTTTTTTCGAAATGTGGCGTTTTCAGCTATCCTTGGCTGCTTTTTTTTCAAAGTTACACCGCCTGAAATCGAGCTGGACATACAGTAATGACAGATAAACTGCTAATGATTGTGAACGATCCTGCTTTTTTTATTTCGCACAGAGTAGCAGTTGCTGAAGCTGCAAAAAAGATGGGATATGAGACGCACATTGCAACCATGGATGGTGAAGCTGTACGCCATATTAAAGAAAAAGGATTTATTCATCACTCATTACCACTCTCCCGTAGCGGAAGTAACCCGCTTCGGGAGTTGTTTTCTTTATTTGCTATCTGGCGCCTGCTTTGGAAAGTGAAGCCGAACATCCTGCATTTGGTCACAATCAAACCAGTCATTTACGGAGGAATTGCTGCACGCTTAGCTCCTGTAAAAGGAGTTGTGGCCGCGATTTCAGGTCTCGGATTTGTATTTCTTTCCCAAGGAATCAAGGCAACTGTATTTCGTAAAATAGTGAGTGTTTTCTACAAGTTAGCTCTGGGCAAGAAAAAACTGCGCGTAATTTTCCAGAACCCGGAGGATTGTGCTGTTCTAACAGGTCTTGGGATAGTCGACATAAGCAAGGTCGAGATGATCCCTGGGTCTGGGGTCGACTTGAATCTGTATTCGTATGTACCAGAGAGTATCGCTCAGCCCCCCGTTATTTGTTTCGCTGCCCGCTTGTTGCGAGACAAGGGGGTATTTGAATTTGTGGAAGCTGCGAAAATTCTTCAACAAAAAGGTATAGCTGCTCGGTTTCAGATTATCGGTGACGTCGATCCAGGTAATCCTGCGACCATTACCCCAGCAGAGATTGCGACTTGGCGGGACGAAGGGTTCGTTGAGTTATTAGGCTACCGTAAGAACATAGAGGAGTTGTTCGCCGGTGCCAATATTGTAACGTTGCCCTCCTACCGTGAAGGGCTACCTAAGGTTCTGATAGAGGCTGCTGCGTGTGGCCGTGCGGTTGTAACCACCGATGTTCCTGGTTGTCGTGACGCCATAGATCCTAATGTCACGGGTTTACTGGTCCCGGTACGAAATGCTCTGGCTTTGGCCAATAGTTTAGAATGTTTGATCCAAAACGACGATATTCGACAGCGGATGGGAATCCAAGGTCGGGCATTGGCGGAAAGGGTGTTTGATATAAATAAAATAGTACAACAACATTTGGATATTTATTCAAAGTTAGAGCGAGCGTCTAATGATGAGTGAAAAAATTCTCGTCACTGGAGCTAATGGATTTATCGGCTCCGCACTGATTGAATTATTGTTATCCCATGCGAAACAAGTGGTAGCGCTGGTTCGGGATAATAATATAAATTTTCCAGCGGGGGTGCGTGCTGCTATTTTGCCTAAAACCGGTACGATTTCCAGTTCGATCATGCATGATGTTCAGTCGGTTGTGCATTGTGCCGCACGTGTTCATATCATGAATGATAGCTCGAATGATCCGCTGGCAGATTTTCGTAGAATTAACGTGGATTTTACTCTTGACTTGGCGCACAAGGCAGCTGCAGCCGGAGTGAAACGATTCGTTTTTTTAAGCTCCGTAAAAGTTAATGGTGAAGCCACTATTCCCGGCTGCCCTTACCAGGCGGACGATACTCCGGCGCCAACGGATCCATATGGCATTTCAAAAATGGAAGCAGAGACAGGATTAAAGCGCATCGCCGAAGAGTCTGGAATGGAAGTTGTTATCATTCGCCCGGTTTTGGTATACGGGCCAGGAGTGAAGGCTAACTTCCGTAGCATGATGATTTGGTTGAATCGTGGCTTCCCTTTGCCGCTAGGTGATATTAGAAATAAACGAAGCCTGGTCTCGCTGAATAATCTGGTAGACTTGATCTTGGTTTGTCTATACCACCCCAAAGCAGCGAATCAAATATTCATGGTCAGTGACGGTGAGGACGTATCTACTACTGAGCTATTGGTGCGAATGGGGAAAGCTTTGGGAAAAAAGGCCATACTTATTCCGATATCTCCAGCCCTGTTGAACCTTGGGGCTGCCTTGCTGGGGCGTAAAGATATGGTCATTAGACTGAGCGGTTCGCTCCAAGTAGATATTGGAAAGACACGCGAACTATTGAACTGGTCTCCCACTGAGAGCCTGGATGATGGGCTCCGGAAGGCCGCCAGGGATTTTAAATAAATTCTGTTTAGTTGTTGGTTATCACTTAGCAGAAGATGCTTGCGGTTGGAGTTCTGATAATGGTTCTGCTTTTTTATACGCTGCTAGTTGCTTTTGGCTCGCTGCTTTTGACGTCGCTTTTAATACGTTACGCGTTAAGCCGTAGCCTGATTGATATTCCTAACGCCCGGAGTTCTCATTCAATTCCGACCCCCCGGGGCGGAGGGGTAGCAATTGTATTGTGCTTTTTGGTGGCTATGCCTCTTTGGAGAGGCGATGAGTTATCTGTGAACGCTGTCTTGGCAATACTCGGGGCGGGCGCCGGGGTCGCTGTGCTGGGTTTTCTCGATGATCATGGGCATATTGCCGCACGCTGGCGGCTTTTAGGGCATTTCGGTGCCGCTGTCTGGGCACTGTTCTGGCTGGGAGGGGGATTGCCCATTATTAACCTTATGGGCATGACGGTGGATTTTGGTTGGACAGGTTACGTCTGCGCCGGACTGTATTTGGTCTGGATGCTCAATCTCTACAATTTCATGGACGGTATCGACGGTATCGCAAGCATTGAAGCGATTTGCGCTTGCCTGGGGGCTTGTATGCTCTATTGGCTTGGCGGATATGAAACCTTGATCGTGGCTCCGCTGTTACTCGCAATGGCAGTGGCAGGTTTCCTGTATTGGAATTTTCCGCCTGCTCGTATCTTCATGGGGGACGCAGGAAGCGGCTTTCTTGGCATCACCCTGGGAGTGCTTTCTCTGCAAGCGGCTTGGGTCTCATCCAATCTGTTATGGGTTTGGCTCATCCTGCTCGGTGTTTTTATCGTTGACGCAACTGTCACCTTGCTACGCCGCCTGCTACGTGGTGACAAAGTCTACGAGGCACATCGTAGCCATGCTTATCAGTTCGCCTCACGTCATTATGGGCGACACATGCCGGTGACGTTGGCAGTCGCCGCAATCAACGTATTCTGGCTGTTGCCTTTGGCTGCAAGTGTCGTGTTGTGGAACGTTGATGGGGCATTGGCGTTAATCGTGGCTTATGTACCGTTGGTACTGCTTGCCATCCGGTTCCGCGCCGGCGAGCTTGAAAAGTGCTGATATCATGGTACAGCGCGTTTTTCGTTTTTCGGATGTCCAACGGACGATAATGTAGAGACGTTCTATTAGCAATGGATTGGTTTTCATGAGCTGGCCAAGATGCGGGAAGGGTCCCATGGGTAAATTTAGAACAGTGTTATTGGGGTTGCCAAGACGCCACAAACGCGCGATTCAAGTGGCGACTGATGTCAGTCTGGTCTGGATTGCCCTGTGGCTGGCGTTTGTCGTTCGACTAGGTTTGGAGGCGCTGGCCAGTCCTGTCGAAACCCACCTTTGGCTTTTTGCATCTGCTCCGCTGATAGCTATCCCAATTTTCATTCGCTTCGGTATGTATCGTGCTGTTATGCGTTATTTCGGCAACGATGCGCTAATTACCATTTGTAAAGCAGTCAGTCTATCGGCCTTGCTATTGGCTTTGGTTGTGTATTGGTACAGCAACCACAAAACTGTAGTCCCACGCTCTATTATTTTCAACTATTGGTGGTTGAGCCTGATCATGATTGGTGGGCTTCGGCTGTTCATGCGCCAGTACTTTCTGGGTGACTGGTTCACCGCGGCTCAACATGTACCATTTACCAATCGTGACGATGGTCTACCCAAGGTTGCCGTTTATGGTGCCGGGGCAGCGGGTAACCAACTCGTGGCGGCATTGCGTATGGGAAGAGTAATGCGGCCGGTCGCGTTCATCGACGATGACAACAGTATTGCTGATCGTGTGATTGCAGGATTACAAGTCTACCAACCTAAACATATACAAAAAATGATCAATGCCACGGGCGCGCAAGAGATTCTGCTAGCCGTCCCGTCCCTATCACGCGGTCGTCGTCGGGAGATCTTGACACTGCTTGAAAGTTTTCCACTTCATGTGCGTAGCGTCCCTGGTTTTATGGATCTTGCCAGTGGTCGGGTTAAGGTTGATGATATCCAGGAGGTTGACATCGCCGACCTCCTAGGGCGTGATCCCGTGCCGGCACAAGCCGATTTGCTTGAGCATTGCATCACGGGGCGGTCGGTGCTGGTTACTGGCGCCGGCGGTTCGATTGGCTCAGAACTTTGTAGGCAGATTTTGACGCTCACGCCGACTACATTGCTGCTTTTCGAGCATAGCGAATTCAACCTATACAGTATCTTGTCCGAACTGGAACAGCGTATTGCCCGAGAGTCATTATCTGTTCGGTTATTGCCAATTTTGGGGTCGGTGCGCAATCAAGAAAAGTTGCTGGATGTGATGAAGACTTGGAATGTCGACACGGTTTATCACGCCGCTGCCTATAAGCATGTGCCCATGGTTGAGCACAATATCGCCGAAGGAGTTCTGAATAACGTAGTTGGAACGCTTAATACCGCACAAGCTGCTTTGCAAGCTGGTGTTTCAAACTTTGTCCTGATTTCTACCGACAAGGCTGTGCGACCCACCAACGTAATGGGCAGTACCAAACGGCTTGCTGAATTGATATTGCAGGCGCTTAGTAGGGAGTTGGCGCCGGTATTGTTCGGCGATCAAGCGAATATTTCACGTGTCAATAAAACCAGATTTACCATGGTCCGGTTTGGCAACGTGCTGGGTTCGTCTGGCTCGGTCATTCCGTTATTTCATAACCAGATCAAGTCTGGCGGGCCGCTAACTGTTACGCATCCCAAAATTACACGTTACTTTATGACCATCCCTGAAGCTGCTCAGTTGGTGATCCAAGCGGGTTCCATGGGGCTGGGAGGTGATGTGTTCGTGCTGGATATGGGGGAGCCGGTGAAGATCATTGAATTGGCGGAAAAAATGATTCATTTATCCGGGTTAAGCGTTCGGTCGGAAAAAAATCCTCAAGGTGATATTTCCATTGAGTTCACTGGCCTGCGTCCAGGCGAAAAGCTTTACGAGGAGCTGCTGATCGGTGACAGCGTGGTGGCTACTCAGCATCCGATGATAATGAGCGCCAATGAAGATCACCTACCCTGGGATGTGCTCAAGGCTGGGCTGGCTGAATTGCTTGCGGCCATTGAGCGTGATGACTACGCGAGGGTTCGCCAATTGCTTCGCGACACAGTCCGTGGCTACACCCCGGATGGGGAGATAGTCGATTGGATCTATCAGCAACGACGTTTGGAGCCTTAATTGTTACACAAACTGTAACGAACGTGTTTTTGACGCCATCCCATCATCGTCTATTTTTGAGGAGCAGCTTCGGAAAAGCTGTTTCTCTTTTGATGATGTCATGGAGCGTCACTTATGCGTACTGGCTATTTATATTCTCTAGTTTTTGCTTTTCTCACCAGCGCCTCGATCGCTGTCATCGCTGCGCCTGCGATCCCATCTGAAGCTACGGGAGGAGGGCAGATTGAACAGCGGGTAGAACAGCAAAGCGCAAAGATAGATCTAAATGGGGCGGATGCCACTACGCTGCAGCGCGAGCTGGTAGGAATAGGGAAGGCCAAAGCTGAGGCGATTGTTGCATATCGTACCAGTAATGGCGCTTTCGCCTCCGTGGACGAGTTGCTGGAGGTCAAAGGGATAGGTAAGGCGATTCTGGATAAAAATCGTGACAAGCTGGAAGTGAACTGAGATGTGACTGTAAAGTGGGCCAGTCGAGATGACTGGCCTTTTGCGTTATGGCTGGTGGGAACTGCTTCGGATAATGCTGGTCACTGATAACCAGTGATGGGAAAGGCTGTGACAAAAGGTGAGATAGCATCAGGGTGCCCAGCCTTAGCAACGGCCCTGACGAGTTCAGGCAAAATATATAAAGCTACTCACCGTGTTCGCAAGCTAATGAGTTTGCCATGCTGAGAGTTAATTAATCCAAGGATGATGTCGATGAGTGAGTCTATTGCAGAGAAAACACATAGTGATGAAATGGCAAAGGGGGAGCGCTTTGCCTTTGGGGCAAACTGGTCTAATTTTTTAACCGTATTAAATGAAGATCGCATTCAGCAGGCCGTTGATAGTCTGAAAAACATGCTTGGAGTCGAAACTCTTGACGGTAAGAGATTTCTTGATATCGGTAGCGGTAGCGGCCTGTTTTCATTAGCGGCAAGACGTCTTGGAGCAAGCGTCGTTTCATTTGATTACGATCCCCAGTCAGTTGCTTGTACCAATGAACTGCGTAGTAGATTTTTTAAGGGCGACGAACACTGGGAGATTAAGACTGGCTCTGTTCTTGACGCTGTCTTTTTAAGTAGCTTGGGAAGTTTCGATATTGTTTATTCGTGGGGCGTTCTACATCATACCGGGGATATGTGGACCGCTCTGCGAAATGCGGAATTGAGCGTTTCCAGTGAAGGTAAGATTTTTATTGCGATTTATAATGAGCAAGGCTTTTATAGTCGTTATTGGTCTTTTGTCAAGCGTGTTTATGCCAAGTATAGCTTTATGCGCCCTGTTTTTATTTTTATCCATGGTATATATCCGACTCTCCCGAGGTTGTTGCTTCGGGCCGCTTTCCGACGCAAATATAATCGTGGAATGAGTATTTGGTACGATTTGCTTGACTGGCTTGGTGGGTATCCCTTTGAGGTTGCCACTCCAGAGCAAATTTTTGAATTTTATCGTGGGCTTGGTTATCAATTAATTAAATTAAAAACTGTTGGGGGCAAGCTTGGTTGCAATGAGTTTGTTTTTGAGCGTATAAATTCGGTGCGAGATAATAGCGAGCCAACAACGAATCGTGAAATTAACTGATCTGAAGGGCTCGCAGATAAATTGAGGGGGCTGTTTTGACATCTCTTTCATTTTACTGTCATCATTTTTCGGTTCTTCTCGAAGCAGCACCCTTGGATGTGCGCCGGGCGAGTGGTAGGCAAAATGTTTTCCGCACCTAGGAAGCTTGAGGGGCTATTAAGATGGTCGCCTTTCAAGCTTTCTAATATTATATTCGTTTCATTTATGATCGGAGCTGATTAACGTTCAATTTTGGTTCTGTGTTATTTGAGCGATGTTTAACGAGTTTTGAAATAGGCTTTTCAATAAAAATTGTAGGTATCAGACATAGTCTTGGACGTACACATTGGCATGAATTGTGATGTACCCAAGCCAATCGATTGTTCAACAATCCAAGGCCCTCCATGACTAGCCATCTCTCCCTAGCCGACCAAATCACCCTCGAACTCCGCGCCGACATCATCGGCGGTCGCCTCATCCCTGGCATGGCGCTGATCGAAAACAACCTGGTCTCAGCCTACAACGCCTCTCGCAACACCATTCGCGAAGCGTTACACCGTCTCGGTCAGGAGGGCTTGACCCGTTACGTGCGTAACAAAGGGGTCATGGTCCGCAGATTGGGTGTCGACGACGTCCGCGACGTGTTCAAGGTCCGTCGCACCTTGGAACTCCAGGCCATTCTCACTAGCAATCCGCTGAGCGAATACCAGTCCGACCGCATGCTCGAAGCCTTGGAGGCCGCCGAGCTGGCTCGCGAGCGCGAAGATTGGCGAGCGGTGGGCACCCACGGTCTGGCCTTCCATCAACACATCGTGGGGCTGATGCGCAGTCCCTTGCTCGATGAGTTCTTCACTAATGTGGTGGCGCAGCTGCGTTTGGTGTTTTGTTCCGCCCCCGATGAGGCACGTTTCCAGGCGCCGTGGCTTGCCCGTGACCGGCAGATCCACGATTTGCTGGCCGAAGGTAACAAGCGCGCTGCCCACGACGAGTTGAGCCTTTACCTCGACGATTCCGAGCAGTTGCTCCTGCACCTGCTGACTCCCGCCAACCCTCACTGATCAAAGGACTCGCGCCATGTACAAAGACTACCCAGCCGCCTACCAGGTCAGCAAAGGCTCCGCCCTGCAAGTGGACAAACCCTTCTACGACCGCATCCGCACTCAGCAAGACAAGCGCACGCTGATCGAGCAGTTCGAAGTACCCATCCGCACCGGGCGCGCCTGGCAGGTGCCGGCCGGCCATGTGTTCCGCGTGACCACGCCGGTCGGCCCGCAAGTGGGGGACTTCAACGTCTGGAATGCCAACGATCCGCGGGAGCGCTTATGGGCGGCTCGTACTCGTCAGCTTCAAGGCGCTCATGTAAGCACCTACGATCGGTTGTGGTCGAACCTGCCATTCCTGCGGCCATTGGTAACGATCACCGATGACAGCTTGGCGGCTTACGGCATCGACGAACATGGCGGGCGCTTGCACGATTTGTTGGGGACGCGCTGTGACCCGTATGTGAACAAGATGCTGACCGGTGAGGATTTCCATCATCACTGTCACTCGAACCTGACCCGTGCGGTGTTGCCCCACGGCCTGACGGAGTTCGATGTGCATGACGTGTTGAATATCTTCCAATGCACCGGGCTGAATCATGACGACATGTATTTCATGAAGGCGTGTCCGGCGCAGAAGGGCGACTACCTGGAGTTTTTTGCCGAGATTGATTTGTTGTGTGCGCTGTCGACTTGCCCTGGCGGGGATCTGTCGCTGGCGATGTGGGGGCCGGAAGCGCAGGATCCTTTAAGCGTCTGTCGTCCGTTGGGGGTGGAGATTTATCGGTTGGAGGATTCGTTGCTGCAAGGCTGGAGTCAGCCGGAGCGGGCGGGATATAAAGGGCTGCATGGGTTGCATATTGCGAAGGCGGATTGGGAGAAATAACACTGCTGGCGCGGCAAGGCATTGCCCTCTGTGGCGAGGGGATTTATCCCCGCTGGGCTGCGTAGCAGCCCTCTACCTACAGAAGTGATCCTGACTCTAAAGCTGCGAGTCCAAACGTTTTGGGGCCGCTACGCTCCCCCCAGCGGGGATAAATCCCCTCGCCACAGAGTGATGCGCAGCAAGCAGATCAGCGATCCTTCGCCTCTTTCGCATCCATTTCCGCATTGCGCTCGGCAACACGCTTGCGCTGTTCGTCCGTCAGCTCAACCTTGTTGGCGGTGTCGCGCAGCATCATCAAACCACCCACGATCGAGCCGATGGCGACGATCAGGATTAACCAGGCATACCAGGGCATAGGGCTCTCCTTGAGGGGCAATGGCCAGACGAGTATTTCGCTGGTCATTGCCCATACCACTTATGAGCGAAGACGGTTCGCAGTGGTTCCATACTACGCCGGTTATGCCTGGCTCACCTTATAGCCCGGTCAACATCGCATCGGCCGGAGCGTCTGCGCGTAACTGCGCGGTCAACACGAAGTACACGAAACCCACCGCCATGAATCCGAGGAAGATCAAGCCGATCAGGGCATTGAACCAAGCCATCGCCACCAGGCACACCACGGCCAGGACCAGGGCGATGCCCGGCACGATCGGATAGCCCGGCGCGCGGAAGGTGCGTTCCAGGTTGGGCTCGGTTTTGCGCAGTTTGAACAGGCTGAGCATGCTCATGATGTACATGACGATGGCGCCGAACACCGCCATGGTGATCATCGCGGCGGTGAGAGTCATGCCGCCGAGGTTGATCAGGCCGTCGCTGTAGATGGCGGCGATGCCGATCAGTCCGCCGGCGATGATGGCCCGGTGCGGGGTCTGGAAGCGTGACAGCTTGGCGAGGGAGGCGGGCAGGTAGCCGGCGCGAGCGAGGGCGAAGAATTGGCGCGAGTAGCCGAGGATGATGCCGTGGAAGCTTGCCACCAGGCCGAACAGGCCGATCCAGACGAGCATGTGCAGCCAGCCGGAGCTTTCGCCGACCACGGCTTTCATGGCTTGGGGCAGCGGGTCGTTGATGTTGGACAAGGTGCTCCAGTCACCCACGCCGCCGGCAAAGAACATCACGCCCATGGCCAATACCACCAGGGTCAGGATGCCGCTGATGTAGGCTTTCGGAATCGTGCGTTTCGGGTCCTTGGCTTCTTCGGCGGCCATGGCGGCGCCTTCGATAGCGAGGAAGAACCAGATCGCGAAGGGGATCGCTGCAAACATCCCGGCAATGGCGGGTGCGCCGAACACGTCGGAGCCGGCCCAGCCGTTGAGGGCGAAGTTGCTGAAGCTGAACGCCGGCGCGACCACGCCCATGAACACCAGCAACTCGGCGACGGCCAGTACGCAGACGATCAGTTCGAAGGTTGCGGCCAGTTTCACGCCGAGGATGTTCAGGCCCATGAAGACGATGTAGGCGCCGACGGCAGCGTGTTTCGGGTCGAGCGCCGGGAATTGCACGTTCAGGTAGGCGCCGATGGCCAGCGCGATAGCGGGCGGGGCGAAGACGAATTCGATCAATGTCGCGAGTCCGGCGATCAAGCCGCCTTTTTCGCCAAAGGCCCGACGGCTATAGGCGAACGGCCCGCCGGCGTGGGGAATGGCGGTGGTCAGTTCGGTGAAGCTGAAGATGAAGCAGGTGTACATGGCCGCGACCATGAACGATGTCACCAGAAAGCCCAGCGTGCCGGCGACGCCCCAGCCGTAACTCCAGCCGAAATATTCGCCGGATATCACCAGGCCGACGGCGATGCCCCATAAGTGCAGGGTGCCCAGGGTGGGTTTTAGTTGTGTGTTCATTGGTGGCTCCCCCTCGATAAGTAGCAAAAGCGCTGGAGGAGGGCAGTGCAGTGGACGTGCCAGTATGGTTTGAACGGTCGTTATGGGTGAAATCGTGTCGTATAGGGATATTTCATCGTTGGTTGGGCGTGTATGCGCCCCAATTCAGCGCCTTAGCTCATCGGTTGCAGTTTTCTTGCGCACGCATTTAGCGCTGCTGGCAGCCACAGAGAAGTGGCCTTTCAAAGGAAGGCCCGACTTTACTCATTCGGTGTTCAGGCAGTACGGTCTCCCATCGCTGTTGGCTGGCGTCGTATTATTCTTCTCCTGCAACCTTGGCTAGGTATTGACCGTATTCAATCTTTCCAAAAAAGCGTGCGCGCTCAAGCAAGCGTTCTCGGCTAATCCAACCGTTGTCGTAGGCAATTTCTTCAAGACAGGCGACTTTAAGACCCTGACGGTGCTCGATGGTCTGTACGTACTGTGAAGCATCAAGCAGGCTGTCATGAGTGCCGGTGTCGAGCCAGGCAAAGCCGCGACCGAAGCGCTCCACCTGCAAATCACCGCGCCGAAGATAGGCATTGTTGATGTCTGTGATCTCTAGCTCGCCACGCGCCGAGGGCTTGATGGTCCTGGCGATTTCAATCACGTCATTATCGTAGAAGTACAAACCGGTGACCGCATAGTTGGATTTTGGCTTTTGTGGCTTTTCTTCAATTGATAAGGCGCAACCCTTGCTATCGAAATCGATCACCCCGAAGCGCTCGGGATCTTTCACCCAATATCCGAACACAGTCGCGCCTGATGGGCGTCCGGCTGCTCGTTGTAGCAGTCCACCGAAATATGCCCCATGGAAGATGTTGTCCCCAAGAATCAGGCACACCGGATCAGTGCCGATAAACTCTTCACCAATCAGAAAGGCTTGGGCCAGACCATCCGGTGACGGTTGGATCGCATAACTGAGCTTCACCCCGAACTGGCTACCATCCTGCAGAAGGTTGCGGTATTGCGGTAAATCCTGCGGTGTAGAAATAATCAATATTTCGTTGATGCCAGCCAACATCAATACGGATATTGGGTAGTAAATCATCGGTTTGTCATAAACCGGCAACAGCTGTTTCGACACGCCCAGTGTGATGGGATGCAGCCGCGTGCCCGAGCCACCCGCCAATACGATGCCTTTCATTATGCGAGCAGCTCCTTTTCATTGATGAAACCAAGGCGTTCGCCTTGATAACTGCCGTCTTGAACGCGACGGCACCATTCTAAGTTGTGCAAATACCATCTGACGGTTTTACGCAGCCCCGACTCAAAGGTTTCTTGCGGTACCCAGCCCAATTCACGCTCGATTTTCCCGGCGTCGATTGCGTATCGCAGGTCATGGCCCGGACGGTCCTGCACGAAGGTTATCAGGTCAGCATAGTGCGCGATGCCTTCAGGCTTTTGCGGCGCGAGCTCTTCCAGCAATTGGCAGATTCCGCGGACAACATCGATGTTCTTTTGCTCGTTGTGGCCGCCAACGTTGTAGGTCTCGCCGACCTTGCCCGTTGTGACTACCTTGATCAGCGCTCGGGCATGATCTTCAACGAACAGCCAGTCACGGACCTGCATGCCGTTGCCGTATACCGGCAGAGGCTTGCCAGCCAAGGCGTTGAGGAGGACAAGCGGAATGAGCTTTTCAGGGAAGTGGAACGGCCCGTAGTTATTTGAACAATTGGTTAACAGGACGGGCAGGCCGTATGTGCGATGCCAGGCACGAACCAGATGATCGGAGGCTGCTTTACTGGCCGAGTAGGGCGAGCTGGGCGCATAGGCGGTAGTCTCCGTAAACAAATCATCCGCGCCGTGCAGGTCGCCATATACCTCGTCGGTAGAAATGTGATGAAAGCGAAAGGCCGTTTTTTCCGATTCGGGAAGGGATTGCCAATAAGCACGGGTTGCCTCCAGCAAACTGTACGTGCCGACGATGTTGGTCTGAATGAAATCCGATGGTCCGTCAATGGACCGATCAACATGGGATTCTGCTGCGAGATGCATGACCGCATGCGGTCGGAAACGGGCCAGCACAGCGCTGACAGTTGCCTGATCAACGATATCCACTTGAACGAATTCATAACGAGCGTTGTTAGCAATGCTGACGAGCGATTCGAGATTGCCAGCGTAAGTCAGCTTGTCCAGGTTTAGGACAGAATGCTCAGAATTCTCAATCAGCTCGCGAATTAGGGCAGAGCCTATGAAACCGGCGCCGCCGGTGATGAGGATACGCATGTGAGCTCAGCCTTCTCCAAAAATACGGCATAGCTTGTCGGCAGGAGTCGGGTAGTGCAATAGCAGTGTCGATCCGACTGGGGGTTTGTCGAGCCAGGCACATACTTACGCTGCAGTAGGGCATTCCCGCATCCCTCTCACTCAATCACCAATTTTTACAGATTCTTTATTCCCCCACCCCACCCTTGATCTCGCACCTTTACACCCTCCCTGCCGACAATCCCTCCACACACGGCACGACGCCGTACCACGGAGAAATCCCATGAGTGTTCTGGACGGGGTGTCGCTGCTGCTGGCAGTGGCGCTGTTCATTTATCTGTTGGTTGCGCTGTTGCGCGCGGACCGGGGTTAGGAGCGGCTATGCACGGTTATGACTACGGGCTGATCCTCGGCTTTTTCGCGCTGGTGCTGATCCCCGCGCCTTTCCTGGGGCGGTTCTACTATCGGGTGATGGAAGGCCAGCGCACCTGGCTCTCACCCGTGCTGGGTCCGGTGGAAAGGTGTTGTTACAAGGTGGCCGGTGTCGATTCGACCACCGAGCAGAGTTGGCAGAAGTACACCCTGGCCTTGCTCGCCTTCAACCTGGCGGGTTTCGCCTTGTTGTTCGCCGTGCTCCTGTTACAGGGGCATTTGCCGCTCAACACTGAAAACCTGCCCGGCATGGAATGGACCCAGGCGTTCAACACGACGGTCAGTTTCATGACCAACACCAACTGGCAGTCCTACAGCGGTGAGGCGTCCGTCAGCTACTTGAGCCAGATGATCGGCCTGACGGTGCAGAACTTCGTCAGCGCCGCCACGGGCCTGGCCGTGCTGGTTGCGCTGTGCCGTGGGATCGGGCGCAAGTCCGCCACGACCCTGGGCAATTTCTGGGTCGACATGACCCGTGCCACGCTCTATGGGTTGTTGCCGCTGTGCCTGTTGCTGGCGTTGTTTCTGGTCTGGCAGGGCGTGCCGCAGACCTTAGCGCATTATGTGCATGGGGTGACGATGCAGGGCGTCGACCAGGTGATTCCTCTCGGTCCGGCGGCCAGCCAGATTGCGATCAAGCAACTGGGCACCAACGGCGGCGGTTTCTTCGGCGTCAATTCGGCGCACCCGTTCGAGAACCCGACCGCTTGGACCAATCTCTTCGAAGTCGCGTCGATCATCCTGATCCCGGCGGCGCTGGTGTTCACCTTCGGTCATTACGTCAAGGATCTGCGCCAGAGCCGGGCGATTATCGCCTGCATGCTGGCCTTGTTCCTGATCGGCGGGGCGACGTCGTTGTGGGCTGAATATCAACCCAATCCAGCCCTCGACGACGCAGCCGTCGAACAAACTGCGCCACTGGAAGGCAAGGAGGCACGCTTCGGCACCACCGCCACGGTGCTCTGGTCGGTGACGACCACGGCGGCGTCCAACGGCTCGGTCAACGCCATGCACGACAGCCTCAATCCGCTGAGCGGGATGGTGGCGCTGATGAACATGATGGTCGGCGAAGTGATCTTCGGCGGCGTCGGCGCCGGGCTCTACGGGATGCTGCTGAACGTGTTGATCGCGGTGTTTCTCGCGGGGTTGATGATCGGTCGCACGCCGGAATACCTGGGCAAGAAGCTCGGCGCCCGGGAAGTGCAGTTGCTGGTGGTGACGCTGCTGGTGATGCCGGTGAGCGTGCTGGTGCTCGGCGCCATCGCCGCGAGCCTGCCCGGCCCTGCGGCGGCGGTGAGCAACCCTGGCGCCCACGGTTTCAGCCAATTGCTTTACGCCTACACCTCGGCGGGGGCGAACAACGGTTCGGCGTTCGCCGGCTTCGGCGCCAACACGCCGTTTCACAACCTGATGCTGGGCCTGGGCATGTTGATCGGTCGTTTCGGCTACATCCTGCCGGTGCTGGCGTTGGCTGGCAGCCTGGCCCTGAAGAAAACCGCGCCCATCGGCCAGAACAGCTTTCCCACCCATGGCCCGCTGTTCGTGACGTTGTTGACCGTGACCATCCTGTTGGTCGGCGGCTTGACCTTCCTGCCGACGCTGGCCCTGGGCCCGATTGCCGAACACCTGAGCCTGGGTTTCTGAGGATTTGATGATGAACATGCCAATGAGCAAGACCGTCGTCGCCAAGGCGCCGGAGCAAGCCAAAACCAATCTGTCAGCCCTGTGGCGGCCAGCGCTGGTGCAAGCGTTCGTCAAGCTTGACCCGCGCCAGTTGCACCGTGCGCCGGTGATGCTGGTGGTGGAGCTCACCGCGATCCTCACCACCGTGCTGTGCCTGGTTCCCGACAGCGCGGTGCCGACTTTCGTGGCCGCGCAAATCGCCCTGTGGCTGTGGTTCACCGTGTTGTTCGCCAACTTCGCCGAGGCCTTGGCCGAGGGGCGAGGCAAGGCCCGTGCCGACAGCCTCAAGGCCGGCAGCGAAGGCTTGAGCGCTCGTCGCCAGACCGCGGACGGCTTTGAAGTCGTACCCGCCACCCGCTTGCGCAAAGGCGATGTCGTACGGGTCGCGGCAGGGGAGATGATCCCCGGTGACGGCGAAGTGATCGAAGGCATCGCGGCGGTCAATGAGGCCGCGATTACCGGGGAATCGGCACCGGTCATCCGTGAGTCTGGCGGCGATCGCTCGGCGGTCACCGGCAACACGCGGCTGGTCTCCGACTGGTTGCTGGTGCGCATCACCAGCAATCCCGGCGAGTCCACCCTGGACCGCATGATCGCCCTGGTTGAAGGCGCCAAACGCCAGAAGACCCCGAACGAAGTGGCGCTGGATATCCTGCTGATCGGCCTGACGCTGATCTTCCTGCTGGTGGTGGTGACGCTGCAGCCGTTCGCCCACTTTGCCAATGGCAGCCTGCCGCTGGTGTTCCTGGTGGCGCTGTTGGTGACGTTGATCCCCACCACCATCGGCGGATTGCTGTCGGCCATCGGCATCGCCGGGATGGACCGCCTGGTGCGCTTGAACGTGATCGCCAAGTCCGGCCGCGCGGTAGAGGCGGCAGGGGATGTGCACGTGCTGATGCTGGACAAGACCGGCACCATCACCTTTGGCAATCGCCGCTGTGCCGCGGTCTATGCGGCCCCAGGCGTAAGCGCCAAGGCGTTGGCCGAAGGCGCCTTGTTCGCCTCCCTGGCTGACGACACGGCCGAGGGCAAGTCCATCGTCGAATACCTGCGCGGGTTGCATCCGCAGGCCGAACCCGCTCTGGACGCGCTGACCGCCGTGCCCTTCAGCGCCGAAACCCGTTTGTCCGGCGTGGATTATCAAGGACGCGTTTATCGCAAGGGCGCGGTGGATTCCCTGTTGAGTTTCATCGGCCTGCCCCGTGACGGGCTGCCCACCGCACTGGCGCGGGAAGTCGACAAAATCGCCCAGAGCGGCGGCACGCCGTTGCTGGTCTGCGTGGACGGCAAACTGCTCGGTGCCATCCACCTCAAGGACGTGGTCAAGCCCGGTATCCGCGAGCGCTTTGCCGAGCTGCGCAAGCTGGGGATCCGCACGGTGATGGTCACGGGCGATAACCCGCTGACTGCCGCCGCGATTGCTGCCGAAGCGGGCGTGGATGATGTGCTGGCCGAGGCCACGCCGGAGAAAAAACTGGCGCGTATCCGCCATGAGCAGAACGATGGCCGGCTGGTCGCCATGTGCGGCGACGGCGCCAACGACGCTCCGGCCCTGGCCCAGGCCGATGTGGGCATGGCGATGAACGACGGCACCCAGGCCGCGCGCGAGGCGGCCAACATGGTCGACCTCGACAGCGATCCCACCAAGTTGCTGGACGTGGTGCAGATCGGCAAGGAATTGCTGGTCACTCGTGGCGCGCTGACCACGTTCTCCATCGCCAATGACATTGCCAAGTATTTCGCGATCCTGCCGGCGCTGTTCGCCTCGATCTATCCGCAGCTTGGCGTGCTGAACGTCATGCACCTGCAGAGCCCGCAAAGCGCGATCCTCTCGGCCATCGTCTTCAACGCCCTGATCATCGTCGTGCTGATTCCCCTGGCCCTGCGCGGCGTGCGGGTGCAGGCAGCGAGCGCGGCGGCCTTGCTGCGGCGCAACCTGCTGATCTACGGCCTCGGCGGGATCGCGGTGCCGTTCGTGGGGATCAAGGCGATTGATTTGTTATTGACGGGGTTGCACTTGGTTTGAGCCTTGGGTGTGAGTTTTTTTGTGGCGAGGGGATTTATCCCCGCTGGTCTGCGAAGCAGACCCAAGATTGTGATTGCGGTAGTCAGACATGAATGTGGCGGTTCTTTTGGGGCTGCTGCGCAACCCAGCGGGGATGAATCCCCTCGCCACAAATGTGTGTTCACTCACCAAGCTGTGTTTCAACTGAGGATTTGAAATGTTCACTTTGATTCGCCCGGCCTTGAGCCTGTTACTCCTGATGACGCTGCTCACCGGCGTCGCCTATCCATTGCTCGTCACCGGCGTGGCGCAAGTCGCCTGCCCGGACCAGGCCAACGGCAGCCTGATTCATGATGCCGACGGCAAGGTCCGTGGCTCCCGGTTGATCGCCCAGGATTTCACCGGCGATGGCTGGTTCCATCCGCGCCCCTCGGCAGGTGCCTTTGCCACGGTGGCCAGCGGCGCGAGCAATCTTTCGCCCAGCAACCCGGCGCTGGCCACCCGCGTGATCGATGACGCCCATAAGCTGCAAGTTCCCAATCAGGGCCCGGTGCCCCTGGCGCTGCTGACCACCTCCGGCAGTGGGCTGGATCCGCACTTGCCTCCGGCGGCGATTGCCTATCAACTGGCGCGTGTCGCCGCCGCCAGGAATGTGCCGGTGTCGACGTTGCAGCAGTTGCTTGACGACAACACCGAGCGGCCCTTGGTGGGCCCGCCGGTGGTGAACGTGCTGGCGCTGAATATGGCCCTGGAAAAACTGTAGAAACCTGTGGGAGCGAGCTTGCTCGCGATAGCGGTGGGTCAGTCAATGACAGTGGCGGCTGAACGACCGCCATCGCGAGCAAGCTCGCTCCCACAGAGGCTTAATTCCATTCCTGAAACAAGAGATCCAGCATGAGCGACTCCGGCCGCGCCGATGCACTATTAGCCAATCTGCCACGCCACGACCGTGGCCGTCTCAAGGTCTTCCTGGGCGCCGCTCCGGGCGTCGGCAAGACCTACGCCATGCTGCAAGCGGCCCACACCCGGTTGCGTCAAGGCACGGACGTCATCGCCGGGGTCGTCGAAACCCACGGGCGCGCCGAGACCGAAGCGCTGTTGAATGGCCTGGCGCAGCAGCCATTGGTACGTTCGGAATATCGCGGCGTGATGCTCGAGGAAATGGACCTCGACGGGCTCCTGTCGGCGCGCCCGAGCCTGGTGCTGGTGGACGAACTGGCCCACAGCAACGCGCCCGGCAGTCGCCACGCCAAGCGCTGGCAAGACATCCAGGAACTGCTCGCCGCTGGCATCGACGTCTACACCACGGTCAACGTCCAGCACTTGGAAAGTCTCAATGATCAGGTGCGCGGCATCACCGGCGTGCAGGTGCGCGAGACGTTGCCGGATTGGGTATTGCAGGAAGCCGATGAGCTGTTGTTGATCGACCTGCCACCGCGCGAGCTGCTGGAGCGCTTGCGCGACGGCAAGGTCTACGTGCCGGAACAGGCGCGGGCCGCGATCGATGCGTTTTTCTCCCAGACCAACCTGACCGCCCTGCGCGAACTGGCCATGCAGACCGCCGCCGCGCAGGTAGATAACGATCTGGCCCAGGGCTATCGACAACTGGGCCAGTCGGCTCCGGCGGTACAGGGACGGCTGTTGGTGGGCGTGGACGGCGACGTGCAGGCTGAACGGCTGGTGCGCCACGCCAGTCGGGTCGCCCAGCGTCGGCATCTGCCGTGGAGCGTGGTGCACGTGGATAACGGCGCGGCTCGGGACGAGGCATCGCGCCAACGCCTGCAAAACGCCCAGCAATTGGCTGAAAGGCTCGGCGGGGAGGTGGTGTTGCTGCGGGCTGGCGAAGTCGCCAAGACCTTGATCCAACACGCCAGGCAACGTCGCGCGACATTGCTGTTGGTAGGGCAGTCCCGACCGCGGCTGCGCCGGAACCTGTTTGGCGGTGGCCTCGCGTCGCGCCTGTTGCGCAACGCCCGTGGCCTGGAAATCAACGTGCTGGACAGCGATGAGTCGCCGCCACCCGCCCGCCAGCGTGCAGGTTCCGTCCAGACCGGTTTCGACTATGCGCTGGTGCTGGTGGCGACGGTGGTGGCCAGCGCCTTGGCCTGGGGGATATCCGGGCTGCTGGCGTTGCCCAACATTTCCCTGGTGTTTCTGATGGCGGTGTTGCTGGTGGCGGTGCGCAGCAGCCTCGGCCCGGCGCTGGCCTGTGCGGCGCTGTCGTTCCTGGCCTATGACTTCCTGTTCATTCCGCCGAATTTTTCCCTGACGATTCAACGCGAAGAGGACGTGCTGACGCTGGTGTTCTTCCTGCTGATGGCGGCCTTGACCGGCAACCTCGCGGCCCGCCAGCGGCGCCAGTTGCAGGCGCTGCGCGACACCCAGCAGGAAACCGGCGAGCTGCTCGACCTGTCACGCAAACTGACCGCCGCGACCGATCGCCAGGCGGTGATCAGCGCCGCCGTGCTCCATCTCAACAGCGAGTACGACTTGCAACTGTGCTTGCTCAATCGCGACGGCCCGGCTGGCTGGAAAGTCGAGACCCCCGAACCGCTGACGTTCAACGAGGCCGAGCGCGCCGCCGCCGACTGGTCGTGGCAACACGATCAACCGGCCGGCGCCGGTACCGCGACGCTGCCGTCCGGGCGTTGGTGGTGGTGGCCTTTGTCGGCGGAGGGCGAGCCGCTGGGGTTGCTCGGCGTCTGCACGAAAGACGGCAAGCCGCTCAGCGACCAGCGACGGCGATGGCTGGCGGCCCTCAGCCAGCCGTTGGCCCAGGCGCTGGCCCGGGCACAACTGGCCCAGGACCTGGAGGCGGCACGCCTGCACGGCGAAACCGAACAATTGCGCAGCGCCTTGCTCGCCTCTGTCTCCCATGATCTGCGCACGCCGTTGACCTCCATGCGCGGCAGCATCGACAGCCTATTGGCGTTGGGCGAAGCGATTCCGATCGAGGACCGTCGCGAACTGCTCGAAGGCACCCGCGATGAGGCCGAGCGGCTGGATCGCTATATCCAGAACCTGCTCGACATGACGCGCCTGGGTCACGGCGCCCTGAAGTTGGCCCGGGACTGGGTGTCGCCGGCCGACATCGTCGGCAGTGCCCTGAACCGCTTGCGTGCGGTGCTGGCGCCGCTGGCCGTCAGCGTCGAAGTGCCGGCCGGCTTGCCGTTGTTGTATGTCCACGCTGCGCTGATCGAGCAGGCCCTGGTCAATGTGCTGGAGAACGCCGCGCGGTTCTCCCCGGTCCACGGCCGATTGTTGCTCAGTGCCGAGGCGACGGTAGACGAAGTTTTGTTCGCCGTGGCGGATGAAGGGCCAGGCATCCCCGAGCAAGAGCGCGAGAAGATTTTCGACATGTTCTACACCGCTGCCCGCGGTGATCGCGGTGGGCAAGGCACCGGGCTCGGATTGGCGATTTGCCAGGGCATGATCGGTGCCCATGGCGGGCGGATCAGCGTCGGCGACGGCCTCGACGGGCGCGGCACCTGCATCACCTTGCACTTGCCCTTGCAGGCACAACCGGGCATGGACGATGAAGCCTGACCGGCGCTGCGTTATGCTCTCGCGACTTGATTGTGATGAATGGAACCCATGAGCCAGAGCGCGACCCTTTTGGTCATCGATGACGAGCCGCAGATTCGCAAGTTCTTGCGCATCAGCCTGGCCTCCCAAGGCTACAAGGTGCTCGAAGCCGAAACGGGCGCCGAGGGCCTGGCCCAGGCGGCGTTGAACAAGCCGGATCTGCTGGTGCTCGACCTGGGCTTGCCGGACATGGACGGCCAGCAAGTGTTGCGCGAGTTTCGCCAATGGTCGGCGGTGCCCGTGCTGGTCCTGTCGGTACGCGCCAGCGAAGCGCAGAAAGTCGAGGCGCTGGACAATGGCGCCAATGATTACGTGACCAAGCCATTCGGCATCCAGGAGTTCCTCGCCCGGGTGCGTGCGCTACTGCGACAGGCGCCAGCAGGCGAAGCACCGCCAGCGGCATTGACGTTGGGCCCGCTGACGGTGGACCTGGCTTATCGCCGGGTCCTGCTGGACGGCGCCGAAGTGGCCCTGACCCGCAAGGAATACGCGGTGCTGGCGCAGTTGGCGCGGCATCCGGGGCGGGTCATCACCCAGCAGCAATTGCTCAAGGACATCTGGGGGCCGACCCATATCGAAGACAGCCACTACCTGCGCATCGTCGTCGGTCACCTGCGCCAGAAACTCGCTGACGACCCGACCCGGCCTCGGTTTATCGTGACTGAAGCGGGGGTGGGGTATCGGTTGTTGGAGGAGGGTGCTTGATCACCGTTGAGAGCTAAAGCCAAGCGCTGTTGTGGCGAGGGGATTTATCCCCGCTGGGCTGCGAAGCGGCCCTAAAATTTCATCACTCGGAGTGTCAGGAGAAAAATCCATTTCTGATACTTTTTTGGGGCCGCTACGCAGCCCAGCGGGGATAAATCCCCTCGCCACAAAAGTCTACAAACACTTTCAATTCTGCTCACGCTCATACCGATCCAGCGTATCCCTGGCAATCTCCCGCCCTAGCGCAATCAGCTCCGGCGCCTTGTAGAACTCGAAGAACCGGCACACTCGCTTCGGCACGTTGATCAGCACATCTGGCGGATAACCGGCGATCTTGTACTGGGCCAACGACGTCTGCATCACCTCGAAACTCTGGTTGATCAGGTCCAGCAAGGACGCCGGCCCGACGTTGTCGATGATGAACGAGCCGGTGGCGGATCTCGGTGCGCCTTCGGTTTCCGGCGCGGCGGCAGGCTGCTGGCCTTCGGGCTCGGCGGACTCGATCCACGGGTTGATATCGGCTGCTTCGGCCTTAAGCGCTTCCTGTTCCAACAGCAGCAACTGCTCGGCCTGTTTGCGGCGAAACGGCAGCCGTGAACCCAGGGAGCTGACCAAGGTGTCGAAGCGACGCCGGAACGCAGCGGGGCGCTGGATCACTGGCAGGCTGTATTGTTTCTGGTTGGTGGCGTTGAGGTTGACCGCGATGATCAGGTCGCAATGGCTCGACACCACCGGCACGATCGGCAATGGGTTTAACAAGCCGCCGTCCACCAGCATGCGGTTGCCTTGCATGACCGGGGTGAAGAGGCTGGGAATGGCCGCCGAGGCCCGCATCGCCTGGTGCAGGCAACCTTCCTGGAACCAGATTTCCTGCTGGTTGGTCAGGTCGGTGGCGACCGCCGTATAGGGAATGCGCAGGTCTTCGATATTGAGTTCACCGACAATCTTGCGGATCTGTCCGAACACCTTCTCACCACGAATCGCCCCCAGGCGAAAACTGACGTCCACCAACCGCAACACGTCCAGGTAATCGAGGCTTTCGATCCAGTTGCGGTAATCCTCGAGTTTGCCGGCGGCATAGATTCCACCGACGACGGCGCCCATGGAACAGCCGGCGATACAGGCAATGTCGTAGCCGCGCCGTTCGATCTCCTCGATCACTCCGATATGGGCGTAGCCCCGGGCGCCGCCCGAGCCCAATACCAATGCGACACGTTTTGTCATGAGGTGGCCTCTTGTCGAACAGACGTCAACAATGCACTGATCGACGGCCCGGCTCAAATCGTTGTGGCGCAGACGTCGTTTTTTGACACGCCACGACGGCATTTGCGTATTCTCGTCCACACTTGAATATACCGGTCGAGCCGAGGCACTTTTTACTGGCAAAGCCGTCATACCAGCACGACTGTTTACCTGACTTGAGGTGTTATCGATGAAAGCCCGGATCTGCCTGCCCCTGATGGCATCCTTGATGGTTCTGGCCCTGGCCGGTTGCGCCGGCAAGACCGCCTACCGCGACAGTTGCGGCAGCCAGCTCGACAGCGCATGGCGTGAACTTGACCTGGCCAAGGCCGAAGGATTCGCCGGTACCGTCAGCTACTCCAAGGCCCTGTCGTTGCTGACCGGTGCCAAGACCCAGCAGCAATTCGAAGCGTATGAAGGCTGCACCAAAAAAGCCGAGAAGGCCCGCTTCTACATCCGCGAATCCCGCGCAGGAAGATGATAAAGGCAGCTGCAAGCTTTAAGCTTTGAGCTTCAAGAGGGCGACGCGCCGCTCCACTTGCCGCTTGAAGCTTATCGCTTGAGGCTGCGTACGGAGTACGTCTCATGATCGATCGGCTGGTGGCCCGGATACTGGGCCTGGAAGTCCGCCTGCTGGCCTGTCAGGCCCGCTTGAACGCCCAAACCGACAGCGAAGCATTGCATGACCTGCGGACCACGGTCCGTCGGTTGCGCAGCCTGCTTCGTCCGTTGCGTGGACTGCCCGGTGTCGAGCAGCTGGAAACGGCCGCGTCGGCAGTCGGTAGCCTGACCACGCCTTTGCGCGACCGTGAAGTGCTGGCGGCCTATCTCGAGAAGCACGGCAAGACCGAGGCGGCGCAGCGGCGCCAGGTGCAAATGGCCGAGGCGTATCCCGCCGTGGCCGGCAGCCCCGAGCTGGCGCAGCTGTTGATGATTCTCGACGCGTTCCCACGCTTCATCCGTGCAGCCCAGCGCCAGGGCTTGCTCGACGGGCTGCGCAAACGCATCGAAAAACGCCTCGACAAACAATGGAAAAAACTCGGCGAGGCCTTGCGTGATCCGGCTCATGACCGTCATCGCCTGCGCCTGTTGATCAAGCGCGTGCGCTACGCCATCGAAGCCTATCCTGAACTCGATCGCTTGCCGGAGGCGGCCATGCCACGGCTCAAGTCCGCCCAGGGCGCATTGGGCGATTGGCACGATTGCTGGCAGTGGCTGGCGCGGGCCGAGCAGGAAGCCGACCTGCAACCCTGTGTACCGGTCTGGCAAATCACCATGGAAAAGGCCGAGGCCAAGTCCGATCGGGTGCTGGATAAGTTGATTGCCAGTTGCTTCGATAAATCCTGAATCTTGCATGTTCTCCTTGTGGGAGCGGGCTTGCTCGCGAATTGCGATCGTGCAGTCACAGCGTATGCGTTGACCTACCGCGTTCGCGAGCAAGCCCGCTCCCACAGGATATTCGCGGTGGATTCTTGGCCCGCGGCTTTTCTGTCAGTCTCTTTGGCCGGAATGAGCGCTGTACTGCTCGTGCGGGCTGGTTAAGATCCCTTCATCTTTTTTCCTGCTTCCGAGGTCGACATGCGCTTTTCCGATTTGATCGATGCCGTGCGCAATCAGCCAGACGCCGTGGTGATCCCGCCTGAATGGGGCCAGGGGCGTGCCAGCTTTGGTGGCTTGGTCGCGGCGCTGCAATACGAGGCGATGCGTGCATGCGTCCCGGCGGATCGCCCGGTGCGCTCGCTGGCGATCACGTTTGTCGGTCCGGTCGAGCCCGACGTGCCGGTCAGTTTTCAAGTCGATGTGTTGCGCGAAGGCAAGGCCGTCAGCCAGGTATTGGGCCGTGCCGTGCAGAACGGCCAGGTCGTGACGGTGGTGCAAGGCAGCTTTGGCGCGTCGCGATCTTCCGTCGTGGCGGTGCAGGCCGACCCCGCGCCTGAATTCAAGGATGTCGAGCAGTGCCAGGAGTTGCCTTACATCAAGGGCGGAACCCCGGAGTTCATGCGTCATTTGGCAATGCGTTGGAGCGTTGGAGGATTGCCGTTTACCGGCAACAAATCCCGCAGCATGGGAGGCTGGGTGCGCTTGCGCGGGGACGTCAAGGAAGAGCCGTTGGACGAAGGTCACATCCTGGCGTTGGTCGACGCCTGGCCGCCAGCGCTGCTGCCGCACCTCACCCAGATGGCGCCGGGCAGCACGCTTACCTGGACCATCGAATTCGTCCAGCCATTGCTGGAACTGACGACGTTGGACTGGTGCCAGTATCTCGCCGAGATTGAACATGCCCAGGACGGCTACGGTCATGTCGCAGCGAAATTCTGGAGCGCCGATGGCCGGCTGATCGCCATGAGCCGGCAGACGGTGACGATTTTCGGCTGATCAGATGGTTCTTCAATGGTGGTGGCGATCGCGCCAGGCGCGCCACCATCCGCCGCTGAGGAAGAACCGGGGAAAGGTCAGGAATTGCTCCACCAGCAGGCGCGACGCGGCGTCTTTGCGATCACTGAATGGTTCGGAAGCCTGTGTTTCCAGGCTATGGCCGTGGCGTTGCAAGCCCAGCGCGGCGAGTACGCCGATCACCCCGATGGCGACATCGCCCAGGCTCAGGCTGAACACACCCGACACAATCAGCAAAAACGCAACGATGAACAGCGGCACCGCGATCAGGTGCAAGACCAGGTTGGTCGGGTGGCGATGATTTTCAGGGTAGGCGCGCCATTGCCAGGCTGGAAGGTTGGGGTGACGTTTGCCCATGATGCTGTTCCTTGAGTCCGTGAAACCGAATAACCCAAGGATAGGTCGGGCCGGGCAGGGCGGCGAATCGCGGTTGGCTATCATCGCGATAGGCGCTGATAGCGAAAAGACTTTTTGTGGCGAGGGGATTCATCCCCGTTGGGGTGCGGAGCGCCCCCCAAATACCTGGATGCGATCAACCTGATCTAACAAAGCACCGGATTCGGGGGCTGCTTCGCAGCCCAGCGGGGATGAATCCCCTCGCCACAAAGGCACACCCGGAAATTCAATATTTAGAGTTTCAACTGCCCGATCGCTTTGTTCAATTCTCCCGCCAACGTGGCCAGTTCATGACTGGTGGTCGCCGACTCCACGGTCTGGCGCACGGTGTTTTCGGTCACGTCGCGAATACTCACCACCGCCCGGTTCATTTCTTCGGCGACATGGCTCTGCTGTTCAGCCGCGACGGCGATCTGGGTGTTGCTCTCGCGCATCTGCGCCACCGCCTCGGTGATCTGCGCCAGTGCCTCTCCGGCCTCGCAAGCCTGTTGCACGCAGTCGTCGGCCTTGTGCGAACTTTCCTGCATGAAATCCACCGCATCGCGGGTTCCCGCCTGCAGGGCCGAGACCATGGTAGTGATTTCATCCGTCGAGGTCTGGACCCGCTTGGCCAGGTTGCGCACCTCGTCGGCCACCACGGCAAAGCCCCGTCCCATCTCGCCGGCACGGGCCGCTTCGATGGCCGCATTGAGCGCCAGCAGGTTGGTTTGCTCGGCGATGCTGTGGATCACACTGACCACGCCGTTGATCTTCTGGCTGTCTTCGGCCAGGCGCTGGATCATTTCGGCGGTCTGCTGGACGCCGGTCGACAGTCCGGTGATCGAATGCTGCACGCGGCTGACCACTTCGCGACCATTTCCGGCCAGGGTGTCGGTGGTTTTCGACAGGTCGCGGGTGGCGCCGGCGTGCTGGGCGATGTGATAAACCGTGGCCGACATTTCGTTGATCGCCGTGGCGGCCTGATCGGTTTCGCTCTGCTGGCCGAGCATGCCGTGGCGTACTTCGTTCATGCTCGACGCCAGTCGCGCCGCGCCACTGTCCAGTTGCCGCGCGGTGCTGGCAACGGTATCGACCACGCGTTGATAGCCGGCCTGCATGGCATTGAACGCAGCGGCCATCTGGCCCACTTCGTCCTTGCAGGCCAACGGCACGCGGGCAGACAGGTCACCGGTTTTCTCCACGTGCAGCATCACGTCTTTCAAGGTGTTGAGCTGACTGAGCAGAAAGCGGATCAGCAATTGCGACGCGCCAAGCATCGCCAGCATCAGCACGAACACCGCCATGGCGTATTGACCGAACCGTTCGCCGAAGACCTGGCCCAGGCTCACCCCTCGGACCTGCTGTTCAAGGTGCATGGCATAGAGCACCAGGAGCAATGTGGTGGCGAAGGCGACGGCGTTGACCGCCCAGAATTTGTATTTCAGCGAAATATTGCTAAGCCAGGCACCCATGGAAGGTCTTCTCTGATAGCGGAAACAGTTTTGGCAAGGTGCCAGTATTGTGCTGCTATTCGGAGGGCTGGGTTTTGATGTGGGTCAACGGATATCGGCGAGTCGTTGTGGGAGCGGGCTTGCTCGCGAAGGCGTTGGGTCAGTTACTGCTGTGCTGGCTGAACCACCGCCTTCGCGAGCAAGCCCGCTCCCACATGGGATGCGTTCAATCTGAGATGTCGGGCAACCCAAAAAACGCCCGGGCGCAGGCCGTGCTGTGGGCCGCCAGGTCTTCCTGGGTTTCGCCCCGGTGCAAGGCCACTTCGCGCAACACTTCCGTCAGGTAGGCCGGTTCGTTGCGACCGTTCTTCGGTTTGGGCCGCAGGGTGCGTGGCAGCAGGTACGGCGCATCGCTTTCGAGCATCAGCCGGCCGCGGGGAATCTCGCGCACCAAGGGATGCAAATGCGTGCCCCGGCGCTCATCGCAGATCCACCCGGTGATACCGATGTGCAGATCCAGGTCGAGGTAGCTGAACAGCGCTTTCTTCTCGCCGGTAAAGCAATGCACCACCGCGGCGGGCAATCGGTCACGGAAATCCCGGAGGATTTCCAGCAGGCGCTGGTCGGCGTCGCGCTCATGAAGGAAGACTGGCAATTGCAACTCGACGGCGAGGGCAAGGTGCTCCTCCAGGACTTTTTCCTGCTGGGGGCGCGGAGAAAAATCACGGTTGAAGTCCAATCCGCATTCACCCACCGCGCGGGCGCGGTCCTGCTTGAGCAGATCCTTCAGGTGCCGGGCACTGTCGGCGGTCCAGTCGCTGGCGCTGTGGGGGTGGATACCGGCGGTGGAAAACAGTCGTTGCCCGTCTTCATCGAGATGCTGGCACAGTTCGAGCGCCTGTTCGCTGCCCTCGATGCTGGTACCGGTCAACACCAATTGGCAGACCCCGGCTTCATAGGCGCGCTCAAGCACGGCCTGGTGTTTGTCGGCGAAACTGGGGTTGGTCAGGTTGACGCCGATATCGATGAGTTGCATGGTGCTACCTCGGCCCAAAGGGCGGAAAGCATATCAGAGCTGTAGAAATACAAGAAAAGCCAAGAACTACAACGAGTTGGAGCTGTCTGTTGAGGCCACGAGACAGGTCGGGGTGGTGCAAATGCCATCGCTGTGCCAGTCTTTCGCACTTTTCAGCGCCCCAAGGTGCTCTGTTTCTGTCGACCCGGTCTCGCTTTTGCGAGGCGATTGGCTCGCCAGTATCGTTCCGGAGAGTGGATGACACGTCCCCAGGTGTTGCTACTGTTGTGTTGTTCGCTGCTGTTGCCGATGCCGGCCGACGCCCGGCTGCCTGGGCCGGTGCAGGCCGTTGCGCCGGGAACCACGCGCGACCTGGCGCAAATACGCAGCAGCCGGGTGTTGAGAGTATTGGTCAATCAGAGCCGCAACAGTTCCGGCGAAGTCCAGGGCCAACCCATCGGCGTCGAATATCATCGGTTGCGTGCTTTCGAGCAGTACCTCAATGGCCATGCCCGGGATGGCCAGGAAATTACCCTCAAGATCATTCCCAAAGCCAAGGACCAGTTGCTCGGTGCCTTGCAGCGTGGGGAGGGCGACCTGGTGGCCCCTGGCGAATTGCTTGAGCCACAAGCGGGCCATGCGGTCAGCGCCAGTGATCCGATTCGTACCGATGTGCCCCTGCTGTTGGTGGGCATCAAGGGCGAGAAGCGTTATACCCGCGTCGAACAATTGTCTGGCAAGACCCTGGCCTTGCCCAACGGCAGCGCGGCGGGCGACGCGGTCAGCCAGATCAACCAGAAGCTGGCGTTGCTGAAGTTGCCTGCGGTGAAGATCGAATGGGTCGATCCCACGCTGGCAGTGGAGGACGTGCTGGAAATGGTCCAGGGCGGAATCTTCCACCTGACCATCGTCGAGCAACCAATCGCCGAACGCTGGGGCAAGATCCTTCCTAAGCTGCGCTTTGACCGCCAGGTGCTCATCGGCGAGCCAAGTGACGAACATTGGTTCGTTCGTCGCGACGCCGCGATGTTACGAGCGAGCATCGACCGGTTCCTGGCGACCTATAAAGTACCCGCCAATGAGGACGCTGCATTCCTGCGCATCTACCGCCGCTTGTATCAGGTCCACTATCCGCTGGCCCGGGCCGATCGCCAGCGCCTGGAAAAACTGCGCCCGGTCCTGCAGAAGCATGCCCAGGCCCAAGGCATGGACTGGCTGAACCTGGCGGCCCTGGCGTTCAAGGAATCAGCCCTGCAACCCAAGGCGCGCAGCGGTGGCGCCCCGACGGGCCTGATGCAGATTACGCCGTCTGCGGCCCAGCGGGTTGGAGTCGATAACATCCAGGACCTGGATGCCAATGTGCAGGCCGGTGCCAAATACCTGGCCATGATCCGCCGCAAGTTCTTCGCCAGCTCCAAGCTCAACGAGCGCGAGCGGATGGCGTTTGTCCTCGCTGCCTACAACATGGGCCCCGAGCGCGTGCAAGGCATGCGTGCCGAGGCCCGGCGGCGAGGCCTGAATCCTGACCAGTGGTTTTTCCAGGTCGAGCGAATCGCCATGGAGCAGGTGGGAATGGGCGCCGTCAGCTACGTTAATAGTGTGAATAAATACTATCTGGCGTTTGACCGGGAGCGAGAGTCGCTGGAGTCCCAGGAACGAGAGGTGGTTTTGCGGAAGTGATCGAGTAATTTGATTGTTATGGCGGATATTTTGCGCTATTCAGATAAGATTATTCGATTAATATGGCGTCCAACCACACATACACCAAGGAATGCACCCCATGAGCACTCTCATCAACAAAGTATTGTCCTCCCGTGCTGGCTACGGCCTGACTGTTTTGCGCGTCGTCGTAGGGATCATCTTCGCCGCCCACGGTTCGCAAAAGCTGTTTGGTCTGTTTGGCGGTTATGGCCTGGCAGGGACGGCGCAATGGATGGAAAGCATTGGCCTGGCTCCGGGTTACCTGATGGCAACCTTGGCGGGCGGCACTGAGTTCTTTGCCGGGCTGGCTTTGATCATCGGTCTGTTGGTGCGCCCGGCGGCATTGGGGCTGGCAATCTTGTCGCTGGTTGCGATTTTCTCCGTGCACATCGGTAATGGTCTGTTCATGGCCAACAACGGTTACGAGTTTGCCTTGGCCTTGCTGGCGGGCAGTGTCGCGGTGCTGATCGAAGGCGCAGGCAAGCTGTCCGTGGATCGGGCCATTGCTGGCTGATCGCTCGCTTGAATCATCGAGGCCCGTCCAGTACGGGCCTTTTTTGTGGGCGGCGATTCTTGACACTGCCCGGTTGGCTTCTCTAGGATGCCGCTCATGCGCCGATTTAAACAGCTACTTGCGGGGCGCCAGGTGACTCATCCAGTTGCCGATAGAAGCCAGGAAACACGGCTTCGAAATACCGCTAAAGCGCTGGTTCGGTGTTGCCTCTCACCTGCCATGCAGACTTTTGAGGCAGAGACACGACACGATGAACACACCCAGCCCCCTTGTACGTCTTGCGCCAATCACGGCGAACCTTGTCCGACGCAACCCCAAAATTCTCCTCGGCGGTACTCACCAGCCGACGCTGTTGCGTTATCTCGACGGCTGGCCGCGGCGTAGCCATGGCCCGGCGGCTTTCCTCATCCAGTTTGTCGAGGACGGCGAGTCATTGGCGCGTTTCGCCAATGACAGTTTCGACTTGGCCGTCATCCAGTCCCCTACGGGGGCGGAAGCTCCCGAAATGATCAAGCAACTGACCCGTGTAGCCAGGCAAGGGCTGATTACACGCCGTTAAGGGCGTCAGCCTTTGGCCTGGGCCCTGAATTGGTTGGCGTGCATGCAGTTGAGCACGATGTTGCTTCGTGTCGACCAGTCAGTGTTGATGATATGGAAGCGCTGGATATAGCTCTCGCTGTCCTTGGACGCGAACCAGAGGTCCACTTTGTCGCTGAAATCGTCCGGGACGTAAAGGCCGGTATATTTGGCGCATTGAATGGCACGCAGAGCGTAGGGCCTTTTGGGCTTGGAACTGGCTTCGTCCATGAAGACTTTCAGTGTCGAAGTGCTTATGTAGTTCTCCCCGATCCATTGTTGTTCGACACCGGGCCAGTAACCGTCTCCGGAGCGCCAGTTATAGGAAATGACCACGCTCTTTCCAGGCATCTGTTGTCGTAGTTGCTCCAGTGTAAGATACCTTTGAGGGTACGGTACTAATCGGTGCCCAATCTTTTGATCGATCAAGGCGTGGAGTTCTTCATGCGACGCCTCGGTAAAATTCTTGAACTGATGGAAGTTTAAAATGATTATTTCATTCTGGCGTCCGGGGTCCGCATAGAAGGCATTGAGCGCGCCAAGCACATCGTCGGCCACGGTGCGGCCAGAAGCGGTGAGGTGATACAGCTGAAAACGACGTGGATGGCCGATGGGTTGGCCAGGGAAAAGCTCTACACGCAAGTCGAGCACCCGAAATCCCCGCATGATCTGATCGCGGACAGGCACGTCCTGGGTGATTTCGTTGGGCAGCATCATTTTCGAAGCTTGCTTGTCAGACCCCGAGTCATGCGTGCCGGGCAGGATCAATTCATCGATACGAAGTTTATAAATGCCCGGTGTGTTATCCATCCAGCGGTCGCTGAAGTTTGCGTTCATGTTATTCATCCTTGAATAATCAGGTGATTAATTAAAAGTGCGCGTCTGGCGCACATTTAATTTCCTGCATGGGCAAGTTGAAGTCAAACCAAGAATGTCTCTGTCTTGTACTTCAATGTTTCGTTGCTGTAGAAGTTGTAATCAGGTTGGTTATAGGTATTCGATGCGGGTGATATAGATCAGTTGTTCTCCGGCAGGTGTCTGGACTCGGACTTCGGCATCCAGGGCTTTGCCAATCAATGCCCGGGCGAGCGGCGAATCGATACTGATCAGATGTTGTTTTAAATCCAGTTCATCGGGCCCGACGATGCGATAGCGCGACTCGTTGCCATCCTCGTCCTCCACAGTGACCCAGGCACCGAAGTAAACCTTGTTCGGGTCACTGGGCTTTTCACTGACGACTTTGAGTGCTTCGAGGCGTTTGGTGAGGAAACGCACGCGACTGTCGATTTCCCGGAGCATCTTCTTGCCGTAGGTGTACTCGGCGTTCTCCGAGCGATCGCCCTGGGCCGCCGCCTCGCTGACCGACTGGGTCACCTGGGGGCGGCGCACGTGCCAGAGTTCATGAAGTTCGGCACGCATCCGCGCTTCACCCTCGGGGGTGATCAGCGCGGTGCCGGCGGTGCGGGGAGGGCGATAGCGACTCATGGCGACTTCTTTTGATGACGAGGCCCGAAGTCTATCAACCCTCGCGCAACACTGTCAGCGGGCTGGCGTTGAGCGCTCGACGGGTACCGAATACACCTGCGCCACCGATCAGCAATGCTCCCACCAACGGCAGCACCAGCAGCCATGGGTGTGGATGCCAAGGCAAGTCGAGGGCATAGCGGTAGAGGACCAGGCTCACCAGTTCCGAACCCAGGGCTGCCAGCAAGCCGCTGACCGCACCCAGCAAGCCGAACTCGATGCGCCGGGCCTTGGTCAGCAGCGGCCGCTCGGCGCCCAGGGCGCGTAGCAATGCGCCTTGCCGGATCCTTTCGTCGAGGGTGGCCTGCAAGCCCGAGAACAGCACGGCCATGCCCGCCGCCAGTACGAACAGCAAGACATACTCCACGGCCAGCGTCACTTGGGCCAGGATACTGCGCAGCTGTTCCAGCAAGGCTTCGACTTGCAGGATCGTGACCGCCGGAAAGGCCCGGGACAGGTCGACGATCTGTTGATCGTGGCCGGGCGCCAGATAAAAACTGGTGAGGTAGGTGGCCGGCAGATCCTTCAGGGTACCGGGCTGGAAGATCATGAAGAAGTTCGGCTGGAAATTGTCCCAGTTGATCTCCCGCAAGCTGGTGACCTTCGCTTCCCGATTGACGCCGCCAACGCTGAACACCAGGCGGTCGCCCAACTTGATCTTGAGGTTATCGGCGACCTTGCCTTCGACCGAAACTCCCGGGATATCGTCCGACGGCTGCTGCGACCACCAGGACCCGGCAGTCACGACGTTGCCCGCCGGCAAATCCTCAGCCCAGGTCAGGCTCAGGTCTCGCTGCAGTGCCCGGTCACCTGCCGAGTCCTTGGTGACGAACTCCGTGGCCGGCTCGCCATTGATGCTGATCAGTCGCCCGGGTACCACAGGATAGAGAGGGGCCGATTGCGCCGACAGAGCGACCAGTTTGTCGGTGAACGCCTGCTTGTCGTTGGGCAGGATGTTCAGGGCAAAATAGTTCGGCGCGTTTTTCGGCAGCTGGTTTTGCCAGGTGTCCAGCAACTCGCCGCGCAGCAGCGCAATCAGGGCCATGGACAGCAGGATCAGGCCGAACGCCAACGCCTGGCCGGCAGCCGCCAGGGGATGACGCAGCAGTTGGCCGAGCCCCAGCCGCCAGGGCAGCGAGGCACGCGCCAGCATCCTGCGCAGGCTTTGCAACGCCAGTAACAGCAAGCCGCCAAGCACCAGCGCAGCAATCACACCACCACCGAGCAAGGCGAAGGTCAGCACCAGGTCCAGGCTCAGGCGCCACATGATCAGCCCAAGCGCGCCCAATGCGGCGCCGTAGACGACCCAACTGCTGGAAGGGATCGGCAGCATGTCCCGTCGCAACACGCGCAGCGGTGGTACCCGACCCAGGGCGGCGAGCGGGGGCAAGGCGAACCCCGCCAGGGCCACCAGCCCGGTGCCGATCCCGGCAATGGCCGGCAGCATCCCGCCTGGCGGCACGGTGGTGGGCAGCAGGTCATGCAGCAAGGCAAACAACCCCAACTGGGCGATCCAGCCAAGCAGCGCGCCGCTGATGCTCGCCAACAGGCCCAGCATTGCCAGTTGCAGGCTGAACAGCACCATGGTTTCGCGGCGGGACAGGCCCAGGCAGCGCAACAGCGCACTCGCATCGAAGCGGCGGGTGGCGAAGCGGTTGGCCGAGAGGGCGACGGCGACGCCGGACAGCAACACCGCCACCAGGCTGGCCATGTTCAGGTAGCGCTCGGCCTTGCCCAGAGCACCGCCGATCTGTCGATTGCCATCCCGGGCGTCTTGCAAGCGCTGGTTGGGTTCCAGGCCTGGCTTGACCAGGTCGCGATAGGTCTGCAATGCCGGCGCCGGACCGCGCCACAGGTCGCGATAGCTGACCCGGCTGCCCGGTTGCACCACGCCCGTGGCATCCAGGTCCTGGAGATTGATCATGACCCGAGGCGTCAGGCTGTAGAAATTACCGGCGCGATCCGGTTCGTAGGTCAGCACCCGGCTCAGGCGCAGGGTCTTGTTGCCGACATCGATGCTGTCGCCAATCTTCAGGTCCAGTGCCGTCAACAGGCGTGCTTCCACCCAGGCTTCCCCTGGGGCCGGTCGTCCACCGGTTTCTTCCGGGGCGAAAGGGGCCGGGGCGCTTTTCAACTCGCCACGCAAAGGGTAGATGTCATCGGCTGCCTTGACGCTGGACAGCTGGATGCCGTTGTCGGTGGCGACCACGCTGGAGAACTCGACCACACGAGCATGTTCCAGGCCCAGCTCGGTGCCGCTGCGGATCTGTTCCGGGCGGGCAGGGGAACTGCCTTCGAGCAAAAGGTCGGCGCCGAGGAATTCGGTGGCGCGCATCATCATCGCGCCATTGAGCCGGGCACCGAAATAACCGATGGCGGTGCTCGCCGCCACGGCCACCAGCAGGGCGAAGAACAGCACGCGCAGTTCACCGGCGCGGGCATCGCGCAGCAACTGGCGGACGGCAAGACTGAACAGGCGCAACAGGGGCAAGCGTGCCATCAAGGCTCCAGGGGCGCGACCATCTGGCCGGCTTCAAGTCGGATCAGGCGCCGGCAGCGATGGGCCAGGCGTTCGTCGTGGGTGACCAGCACCAGGGTCGTGCCGCGTTCCTTGTTCAGCTCGAACAGGAGATCGCTGATGCGTTCACCAGTATGGCTGTCGAGGTTGCCGGTGGGTTCGTCGGCAAACAGCACGTCGGGTTCGGCGGCAAACGCACGGGCAATCGCGACGCGCTGCTGTTCACCGCCGGAGAGCTGGCGTGGCGAATGGGTCAGCCGCTGGCCAAGCCCCACACGTTGCAGCAGTTGGGTGGCGCGCTCGCGGGCGTCCTTGCGGCCGTCCAGCTCCAGCGGCAGCATGACGTTTTCCAGTGCGTTGAGGCTGTCGAGCAACTGGAACGACTGGAAGACGAAGCCGACGTGTTCGGCGCGCACGCGGGCCCGTTGATCTTCATCCAATGTACTGAGGGCCTGGCCGGCAAGGGTGACTTCACCGCCGCTGGGCAGATCGAGGCCGGCGAGCAGGCCCAGGAGCGTGGATTTGCCGGAACCGGATGCGCCGACAATGGCGAGGCTGTCGCCTTTGTTCAGTTCCAGGCTGAGTTCGTGCAGGATGGTCAGTTCACCTTCCGCGCTGGGAACCACTTTGCTAAGGTCCGTCGCGGTGAGAATGCTTGAGCCCATGGAGAATCCGATGCGAGTGTGGTTTTTGAGTGCCGGCCTGGCCTTGATGTGCATGGCCCAGAACGCAGCGGCGGGTACAGTCCTGATCGTTGGCGATAGTATCAGCGCGGCTTTCGGCCTGGATACCCGGCAAGGCTGGGTGTCGTTGCTCGAACAACGGCTCAAGACCGAGGGTTTCGACGAAAAGGTGGTCAATGCTTCGATCAGTGGCGACACCAGCGCAGGTGGGCTGGCACGGCTGCCGGCGCTGCTTTCAGCCCATAAGCCGGAGCTCGTCATCCTGGAACTGGGAGGCAACGATGGCTTGCGTGGACAACCGCCAACACAATTGCAACAAAACCTTGCAGCGATGATCGACAGCTCCCGCGCCTGTGGGGCGAAAGTGCTTTTGCTGGGGATGCAACTGCCCCCCAACTATGGACGCCGCTATACCGATGCGTTCGCGCGGGTCTACAGCACGTTGGCAGAGGAGAAAAACGTGCCGCTGGTGCCGTTTTTCCTCAAGGAGATCGGGGGCGTGCCCGGGATGATGCAAGGCGACGGATTGCACCCGTCCGTCGCGGCCCAGGGCAAGTTGCTGGAAAATGTCTGGCCGACGCTGAAACCGCTGCTTTGACGCTTTTCTACAGGCGGTGTTTCGGCTAATGTGGCGCCCCCGATTTGGAGCCCCCGATGCCGCGTCCAGCCTGGTCCCTGTTTGCCTACCAACTGATCGAGCCCGACGAGCAGTTGGATCTGTTCGCCTGTCAGGAAGTACGGGTGCACTTGGTGACCCGGCAGTTGGAGCTTGGCGGTTCGGCCGACCGGACCCTGTGTGGCAGCCTGCTGCCGGCCCAGCCGCGCTGGTCGAGCGTCGATCGCAAGATTTTCCAGGATCATCGCCTGTGCTCGCTATGCCGGGCAATCCTGGAGTCCCAGAAACGCGGGACTTCGCCGATCTGGCCGGAGTTGCGGTTCGAGTTGTGATCCTCCTGGCTCAAAGTATCGCTTTTTTGTGGGAACGAGCTTGCTCGCGATAGGCAGGCACAGCCCCATACAGTGCAGGCAGGCTCACCGCCAATCGCGAGCAAGCTCGCTCCCACAGGGTTTCAGTTCAATCCCCCGGCATGCTGCGCATCGGGCGCTTCAGCGCCGCTCTCCCCGAAATAACGGGTGGCAGTGTACAATCGCCGCTTCCACACCCTCTGTTCGATCTGCGAAGGATTTCCCGGATGTTGCCGCGCTTGCCTGCCGTCGCCCGCTGCCTGTCTCTTGCCGCCCTGTGTATGGCTGGTCCCGTTGCTGCCCTGGAGCTGCCTCTGCCACCGCCGGGTGAAGACATCGTCGGCCAGGTGCAGGTCATCAAGGCCAAATACGAAGACACCTTCGCCGACCTGGGCACCACCTATGACCTGGGCTACAGCGAGATGGTCGCGGCCAACCCTGGGGTCGATCCGTGGCTGCCGGGCGCGGGCACCGAAATCGTCCTGCCGACCCGCTTCATCCTGCCGCCAGGCCCGCGCGAAGGGATCGTGATCAACCTCGCCGAATACCGTCTCTACTATTTCCCCAAGGGGCGGAACGTGGTCTACACCTTCCCGCTGGGGATCGGCCGTGAAGGCTGGGGCTCGCCTATCGCCCACACCAGCATCATCGCCAAGACACCGAACCCGACCTGGACGCCTCCAGCTTCGATCAAGGCTGAACACGCCGCCGATGGCGATCCGCTGCCGAACGTCGTACCGGCCGGCCCTGACAACCCGCTGGGCCCGTTCAAGTTCACCCTGGGCACCCCGGGCTACCTGATCCATGGTTCGAACAAGAAGTTCGGTATTGGCATGCGTACCAGCCACGGTTGCTTCCGGATGTTCAACAACAACGTATTGGAAATGGCGAGCATGGTGCCGGTGGGGACTTCGGTGCGAATCATCAACGACCCGTACAAGTTGGGCGTAAGCGGCGGCAAGGTTTACCTGGAAGCCCATACGCCGCTGGACGACAAGGGCAACCCGTCCGTGGTGGACAAGCACACCGCGGTCATCAACGCGATGCTCAAGCGGGAAGACATCACCAGCAACTTGCGCATGAACTGGGACGTGGTGCGTGACGTGGTGGCTGCCGAAGACGGCCTGCCGGTAGAGGTTGCCGTTCCGAATACTTCGGCACCGATGGTATCGAGCGCGCCGGTCGATCTGACCCAATAAGCGACTCTACGACAACCCGCCCACATTCCAGGATGTCGGCGGGTTTTTTATCGCCAGGAGAATACCGGGCAATAAAAAAGCCGACCCACTAGTGGGTCGGCTCGATAACAATCCCGAAGGACTATTACTTGCGGCTAGCTTTTTCCAGCATGCGCAGAGCACGCTCGTTAGCTTCGTCAGCAGTCTGTTGTGCTTTTTGAGCAGCAGCCAGAGCTTCATCAGCTTTACGGTAGGCTTCGTCTGCACGAGCTTGGGCGCGAGCTGCTGCGTCTTCGGTAGCAGTCAGACGTGCTTCGGTTTCTTTCGATGCGCTGCTGCAACCGGTAGCCAGAACTGCGGCCAGGGCCAGAGCAGAGAATTTCAGAACGTTGTTCATCGTGTTCCCCTTCAAGGACTTTCTATTTAGTGACTGTCTCCCCAGAGTGAGGAGTTAGCCGGCGTACATACTACTCATTACTTGTAGTAAGTAAACTGACGTAGCGCAAGAAGCAAAAAAATTGTAGGCGGTGATTCTTTTTCAGGCAACTTTTCTGTTGGTTGTTTAAAAAATACACAGCCTCAACCGTGGGAATGGAGCGTGCCGCTGAAAAAAAGTTCCGCAGACCGGTCAACTCAACCGAAGGCGCTAAAAGTCGTTGTTTATTGATTCTCCTGGACTTTTGTTCATTTTTTGTGCAGTCCGCCAGGGATCTTTTATTGCTAATGGCGGTGACTTTAACAGCGGGCGCTCGTCTCAAGACTCAACAACTGGCGATGTTCAGCTATAGCGTCTGGACCGACTAGCGCTTGAAAGTGAGGCTCAACCGATAAACCCGTCGAGGTTCACCACTTCAGTGACAGGCGTGTCTTGAGCATTTGCGTCATTGGTGCCTACTATTCACGACGTGCTCAGGTTTGGGCGGCTGGTTTTTTGCCCTCGGTGACCGGATTGGCACGGGGTGGCGTAGAGGTTCCTTCGCCGGAAAAACATCGGTAAGGTAGGGGTCGGCATTCAGACCCGCGAGGAGTAGTGATGAGCGAGGCGGTTTCCATCCACCATGACCAGGCTGGTCATCAGTTCGAGACCATTGTGGACGGTCATCGTGCCTATCTGACCTATATGGACCTGGGCAAGCAGACCTTGGACATCTATCGCACCTTCGTGCCCAACGCATTGCGTGGCAGGGGGATCGCCGCGAAGTTGACCGAAGAGGCGCTGCGGTTCGCTGAAGAAATGGGCTACACGGTGATCCCGTCCTGCTCCTATGTAGAGCGCTACATGGAGCGCCACCAGCGCCACGCGGCGAAGCTTTGATAGACCAAGAATTCACCATAAAAAAACGCCGGGCTGCAAAGCCCGGCGTTTTTTTATGTCTGAAGGAAGCAAAGGTCGCAGGCTTCGCCAGCTCCTACATCCCCGCTCCAAAGTGTAGGAGCTATGTAGGGTAGGAGTTGCCGAGTGCAACGAGGCTGCGATCTTTTAGCCGCGCTGACGCTTAGGCAGCACATCCTTGAGCTTGGCATGCATGCCGCGCAAGGTCTTCTCGGTCGCGCTCCAGTCGATGCAGGCATCGGTGATGGAGACGCCGTACTGCAAATCGGCGAGGTCTTTCGGAATCGCCTGGCAGCCCCAATTCAGATGACTTTCCACCATCAGGCCGATGATCGACTGGTTGCCTTCCAGGATCTGGTTGGCGACGTTTTCCATCACCAGCGGTTGCAGTGCCGGGTCCTTGTTGGAGTTGGCGTGGCTGCAATCGACCATGATGTTCGGCTTGATCTTCGCTTTGTTCAGCGCCTGTTCGCACAGCGCGACGCTGACCGAGTCATAGTTCGGCTTGCCGTTGCCACCGCGCAGCACGACGTGGCCGTAGGCGTTGCCCTTGGTGGTCACGATCGACACGCCGCCTTCCTGGTTGATGCCCAGGAAACGGTGGGGGCTGGAAACCGACTGCAAGGCGTTGATGGCGACGGTGAGGCCGCCGTCAGTGCCATTCTTGAAGCCGACGGCCGACGACAGGCCGGAGGCCATTTCGCGGTGCGTCTGGGATTCGGTGGTGCGCGCGCCGATGGCCGACCAGCTGATCAGGTCCTGCAAATATTGCGGGGAGATCGGGTCCAGGGCTTCGGTGGCGGTGGGCAGGCCCATTTCGGCCAGGTCCAGCAGCAACTGGCGGCCGATGTGCAGGCCGTCCTGGATCTTGAAGGAGTCGTCCAGGTACGGGTCGTTGATCAGGCCCTTCCAACCAACGGTCGTCCGAGGTTTCTCGAAATACACCCGCATCACCAGGTACAAGGTGTCGGAGACTTCCGCCGCAAGCACCTTCAAGCGCTCGGCATATTCGTGGGCAGCCTTGATGTCATGGATCGAGCAAGGCCCGATGACCACGAACAGGCGATGGTCGGTGCCGTCGAGGATGTTGCGGATGACTTCCCGACCCTTGGTCACGGTGCGCAGGGCAGCGTCGCTCAAGGGAATGTCGCGCTTGAGCTGGTCAGGCGTGATGAGGGTTTCGTTGGAGGCGACGTTAAGGTCGTTGATCGGTAAATCAGCCATCGTGTTACTCGTCAGGTCACGGGTGCCGGCCGCCAGCGATCCCCGCGCGGCGGTGCACAGCGGATTTAAGCGCGTCGGGGAGCCGAACCTTAGCGCGTTAGGAGGTGGCTCGACAATGGGCAGGCGCGGGTTTAATCCCTATTTGTCTGGCCATCGAGCCCGAAGGCTGGCTGTAATGAGGTTCTCATGAGAAAAGCGATGGACCCGTGGCGAGGGAGCTTGCTCCCGCTCGGTTGCGCAGCGACCGCAAAGTCTTGGGGCCGCTCCGCCCGAGGCGTCGGACCGTCCCAGCGGGAGCAAGCTCCCTCGCCACAGGTGTTTGGATGACCTTAATTACGAAGGCAGGCCGGGGATTAATTTCACGGCTGCTTACAATCTGGATTGCATGCCGTCTGGCCCCCGTTGATAGTGTGCACGGATTGTTTTCAAAGAGGGCTACGGTAATGCAAGCAGGCGTAAAAGCGCGAATAGGAATGATCGGCACCGGGGCGATTGGCGGCTTCTACGGCGTGATGCTGGCACGTGCCGGCTTTGATGTGCATTTCTTGTTGCGCAGTGAATTTGCCGCCGTGGCCGAAGGCGGCCTGCGAGTCGACAGCGCAGTCCATGGCACGCTGGCCCTCAACCCGGTCCAGGCGTACCGTTCGGCAAACGAAATGCCGCCTTGCGACTGGCTGCTGGTGGGCGCCAAGACCACCAGCAATGCCGACCTGGCCCCGGCCATCATCCAGGCTGCCGCCGATGGTGCAAAAATCCTGTTGCTGCAGAACGGTCTCGATGTCGAGGACGATCTGCGACCGCTACTGCCCGACTCACTGCATTTATTGGGCGGCCTGTGCCTGGTCTGCGTTCACCGCGTCGGGCCGGGCATCGTTGCCCATCAGGCCCTTGGCGCGGTGAATATCGGTTATCACAGCGGTCCTTGCCAGGGCCAGGACGAACGCATGGCGATTGTCGAGGAGGGGGCTGGGTTGTTTCGTGCCGCGGGTATCGACTCCCAGTCCATGCCCGACCTGCAACAGGCTCGCTGGCAGAAGCTGGTATGGAACGTACCGTACAACGGCCTCTCGGTGCTGCTGGGCGCCAGCACCACGCCGTTGATGGCCAATGACCACAGTCGCGGTCTGGTCCAGGCCTTGATGGCGGAGGTGGTACGCGGTGCGCAAGCCTGCGGGCATCAAATCGCACCAGGGTATGCCGACTATCTCTTTACGATGACCGAAAAGATGCCCGACTATTGGCCGAGCATGTATCACGATTATTCCCATGAACGGCCGTTGGAGCTGGATGCGATCTACGGCCGGCCACTGGCAGCGGCGAAGGCGGCGGGCTGCGATTTGCCGAAGATCGAAGCCTTGTATCAGGCGCTGGCGTTCCTGGACCGCCGCAATCGTTGATGGATGAAGGGGGACAGCATGGCGAATAACATCGACGACAAACTGGTGCTGGCGATTTCATCGCGAGCCTTGTTCGACCTGAGGGAAAGCCACAAGGTCTATCTTTCCAGTGGTGTCGAGGCCTATCGGCAATACCAGATCGAGCATGAAGACGAGGTCCTTGAGCCTGGGGACGCCTTCGCCCTCGTACAGAAATTGCTCAATCTCAACGAGCACCTGGGGCGAGCCCGTGTCGAGGTGATCCTGGTGTCGCGCAACAGCGCCGACACTGGCCTGCGGGTGTTCAACTCGATTCATCATTACGGCCTGGCGATCTCCCGCGCCGCGTTCGTTGGCGGTCGAAGTCCTTATCCATACCTCAAGGCGTTCGGCTGCGACCTGTTCCTCTCCACCCATGCCGAAGATGTGCGCAGCGCATTGGACGCCGGATTTGCGGCGGCAACGATCCTGTCAGGCGGGGCCAGCCGTGCCGCCAGCGAGGAGCTGCGCATCGCGTTTGACGGTGATGCGGTGCTGTTTTCCGATGAGTCTGAACGCATCTATCAGAGCGGTGGCCTCGAAGCCTTCCAGGCCAGTGAACGCCAAGCCGCGCGCGAGCCACTGCGAGGCGGGCCGTTCAAGGGGTTCCTGGCGGCGCTCAATGCCCTGCAGCGCGAATTCCCGGAGGATGCCTGCCCGATCCGCACGGCATTGGTCACGGCTCGGTCGGCGCCGGCCCATGAACGGGTCATCCGTACGCTGCGAGAATGGGATATTCGTCTGGACGAGTCGCTGTTCCTGGGCGGCCTGACCAAGTCGGCATTCCTCGAAGCCTTTGCCGCCGACGTGTTTTTCGATGACCAGACCGGCCATTGCGAGCTTGCCCGCGAGGTGGTTGCCACCGGGCATGTGCCCCATGGCATCAGCAACGAAGTGAAGCTCTGACCGCCCGTACTTTGAGGCGTTACGCCACACGTCACGCTCGTTGGCGCGCTGCTAAGCTGAATCAATCTCCGCCATTCTGGCATTCGAGGAGGTCACATGATTCGTTCGATGCTGTACGCCACAGACCTGGGGCTTTATGCCCCTTATGTGATGCAGCATGCCTTGGCGTTGGCACGGACGTTTGAAGCCGAGTTGTATGTAGTGCATGCGGTGGAACCGATGGGGCTGTTCGCCGAGTCGGTGTTGCAAAGCTATCTGGACGAGCAGGCGCTGAACGAATTTCATCGCCAGGGTCTGAATACGGTGATGGCCAATATCGAGCAGCGAGTACTGGACAGCTTTCGCGAGGAGTTGGGGGAGGGGCAGCAGGACTTGCAACTGATCAAGTCGGTGAGGGTATTCCAGGGTGACCCGTCCCAGGTCATTCTCGAGCAGGCTGCGAAACTCTCCGTCGATTTGTTGATCGTAGGCAGTCACTGCCAGGGGGCGAATGGAGAAACTCCTTTGGGCAGGACCGCCGCACGGGTATTGCAGTTATCCCGGGTGCCGGTCTACCTGGTGCCGCTGGTCCAGCGCCGGCGGCAGGGAGAGGCCTAAGGCTAAATGATGGCTTTTTTATAAAAAGTTCTAGATTTATTAATACAACCATTCATATAGTTATATGCCGTCGCTGATGCCCGTCGCATCCAACTGCTTTGAGGGATACATATGAAGCTTCAACAATTGCGCTACATCTGGGAAGTGGCGCACCACGACCTCAACGTTTCCGCTACCGCACAAAGCCTCTACACGTCGCAACCTGGCATCAGCAAGCAGATCCGCCTGTTGGAAGACGAACTGGGCGTCGAAGTCTTCGCCCGCAGCGGCAAGCACCTGACCCGCGTGACCCCGGCCGGTGAACGCATCATCACCACGGCTGGCGAGATCCTGCGCAAGGTCGAGAGCATCAAGCAGATTGCCCAGGAATTTTCCAACGAGAAAAAAGGCACGCTGTCCATCGCGACCACTCACACCCAGGCCCGTTATGCGCTGCCGCCGGTGATCAGCAATTTCATCAAGCAATACCCGGATGTCGCGCTGCACATGCACCAGGGCTCGCCGATGCAGATCGCCGAGATGGCCGCCGACGGCACCGTGGACTTCGCCATTGCCACCGAAGCCCTGGAGCTGTTCGGCGATCTGGTGATGATGCCGTGCTATCGCTGGAACCGCTGCGTGGTGGTGCCCCAGGGCCACCCGCTGACCAAATTGCCGAAGCTGACCCTCGAAGCGTTGGCCGAGTACCCGATCGTGACCTACGTGTTCGGTTTCACCGGTCGTTCGAAACTCGACGAAGCCTTCAGTCATCGTGGCTTGACCCCGAAAGTGGTGTTCACTGCCGCCGACGCCGACGTGATCAAGACCTACGTTCGCCTGGGCCTGGGCGTGGGCATCGTGGCGAAAATGGCCGTCGATACCAAGCTCGACAGTGATCTGGTGGTGTTGGACGCCAGCGAGTTGTTCGAGTCCAGCGTGACCAAGATCGGCTTCCGTCGTGGCACCTTTCTGCGTGGCTTCATGTGCGACTTCATCGAGAAGTTCGCACCGCACCTGACGCGCGAAGTCATGGCCAAGGCCATCCAGTGCCACAACAAGCAGGAACTCGAAGAGCTGTTCGACGGCGTCGAATTGCCGGTGCACTGACCGATAGCTAGATAGCCTCGGTGACTGCGAACTGTTGCCGGGCACCCGCCACGACGATTTCCACTTCATCCCCTTCGAACTTGCCCAGCAGGCTCCGGCCCAGCGGCGAGCGAGGGGTGATGACGGTGATCGGCTGCCCCACCAGCGAGACCTTCAGCCCCGCTGCGTCCGGCCCAAGGAATAGCCACTGTTGGCGGCCATCCTCATCTTCCAGCCCGATCAATGTGCCGACCTGGATACCGCGCTCTTCGTCGTAAGGCCTCAGTGTCAGGTTCTGGCAGAGAGCGAGCGCCTGGCGGATCTCTTCGACGCGTCGGGCTTGTCCGGCGGCAAGGTATGAAGCTTCCAGGCCGAGGGTGTCGTATTTGTTCTCCGCGATATTTTCTTCGTGGGTCGCGGTTTCGTAGGCGGTCTGCGCGGCGCGTTCGGCAATGTCGAGGTCAATCTTGAGTTTGTCGAGGATCAACTGGTGGACAGTCTGTTTGTTCATGATCACTCGCAGAATTGCAGGACGTTGGCGCGGCTTTTCTCGCTCGGCGCGTTCTGGTCCTGTTGCAGCCAGAACTGGCATTTGGGGTTCGACAGGTTGCGCGGGTTGCTGCGCACCTGTTCCAGCGCCTGGCGCTGCTCGTTCTTCTGTAGGTTCTGCTGGAATTGCTCGAACATCGGCGTGGGCGGCTCGGGCGCCGGTTGCACCGCTGGCGGTTGCGCCAGTTGATGAACCGCAGCGGCCACCGGGGCCAGTTGTTCAGCGAAGAGGAACCTGGACAGCAACCAACCTGTCAGGACGATGGCGACGAATCCCAGCCACAGGCCCAAGGCGATACTGACGGTCAATTTCAAGGCTGAAAGGCGCGGCGGCGATGGGTAATCAGGCATGACTGCTTCCTGGCAGGGGCACGGTTAGGCGCTGATTGTCGCATGAAGATTAATCGCCGTCGGCCCTTCTGCATCATGGGTTTAATACGGGACAATCAGGCTTTGCCACAGGGAGTCGGGAATGACCGTGCGTTGGGATATTTTTTGCACCGTCGTGGATAACTTCGGCGACATCGGCGTCACTTGGCGCCTGGCGCGGCAATTGGTGGCCGAGCATGGGGTCGCGGTTCGGCTTTGGGTCGATGACCTGCGTGCGTTTGAACGGCTGTGTCCGGAAATAGACCCCGCGCTGTCCGAACAGTGGCAGCAGGGCGTTCAAGTGCGTCACTGGCCCAAGGATTGGCTGCCTGTCGAGGCGGCCGATGTGGTGATCGCCGCGTTTGCCTGCCAGTTGCCCAGCGCCTACATGGATGCGATGGCCGAGCGCCAGGTAACGCCGTTGTGGATGAACCTCGATTACCTGAGCGCCGAGGACTGGGTGATCGGTTGTCACGGTCTGCCGTCGGTGAAATACAAGCACGTGCAGAAGTATTTCTTCTTTCCAGGCTTCCAGGAAGGCACCGGTGGCTTGCTGCGCGAAGCGGGGCTGTTGGAGCGTCGTCGACAATTCCAGCAGGATGGCGCTGCACAACAGGTTTTCCTGCGGGGGCTGGGCGTCGAGCGGGAGCCTGGGGCACGTCTGATTTCGTTGTTCGCCTACGAAAATGCCGGGTTGGCGAGCTGGTTTGACACGATGGCGACGGATACCCGTCCGTGGCATGTCCTGGTTCCGGAAGGACGCATCCTGGGGGATGTCGAGCGTTGGGCGGGCATTGACGGCCTTGGGGCGGGAGCCTCGTATCGCCGTGGCGCCCTGAGGGTGCAGGTATTGCCTTTCGTCCGTCAGGATGAATACGACCACTTGTTATGGTGCTGTGATTTCAACGCCGTACGCGGCGAGGACTCCTTCGTGCGGGCACAATGGGCGGGTCGGCCGCTGCTCTGGCACATTTATCAACAGGAAGAAGATGTCCACCTGGAGAAACTCGAGGCATTTCTCAAGCTGTACACCGAAGGACTTTCCGAGCCAGCGGAAAAAGCGATCAGCGGTCTTTGGCGCACCTGGAATGCCGGTCAAGACATGGCCGAACACTGGAAAGCCGCCTGCGAGAAGGATCGGGAGTTGGCCGAACATGCCCGGTCGTGGTGCCTGGAACAGGCGTCACGAGCCGATCTTGCCACGGCGCTGGTGAAGTTTTACCGAAATTGGATATGATACGCGGCCTAGATTTTTGTAAATCCCATCCAAATTCGGATATTCGCAATGAAAACTGGTAAAGAACTCAAACCCGGTACCGTGATTCGTATCGACAACGATCCTTGGCTGGTTCAGAAAGCTGAATTCACCAAGTCGGGTCGCAACAGCGCGATCATGAAGACCAAGCTGAAAAACCTGCTGACCGGCTACAAGACCGAAACCGTCTACGGTGCGGACGACAAACTGGATGACGTGATCCTGGACCGCAAAGAAGCGACCCTGTCGTTCATCAGCGGCGACACCTACACGTTCATGGACACCACTGACTACACCATGTACGAGCTGAACGCCGAAGACATCGAAAGCGTTCTGCCATTCGTTGAAGAAGGCATGACCGACGTTTGCGAAGCCGTATTCTTTGAAGAGCGCCTGGTTTCCGTAGAACTGCCGACCACTATCGTGCGTCAGGTCGACTACACCGAAGGCTCCGCTCGCGGTGATACTTCCGGCAAGGTGATGAAGCCTGCCAAACTGAAGAACGGTACCGAGCTGTCGGTTGCTGACTTCATCGAAATCGGCGACATGATCGAGATCGATACCCGCGAAGGCGGTTCCTACAAAGGCCGCGCTAAATAAGCGAAGTCTTCTGTATGAAAAAGCCCGACCATTGAGTCGGGCTTTTTTATATCTATATTTCGACCCGGCCCTTGTGGCGAGGGAGCAAGCTCCCTCGCCACAAAAGCAAGGGATTACCTTCACTTCAGGTGTTCCTTGAGCTCTTGCGACGCTTGCAACATCGCCGAACGCACCGCGGGCACCTGGCTCACGACGTTGAGCAAACCATAGTCGTGGATCATGCCGTTGTAACGCACCGCCGTGACGGGGACGCCGGCCGCGTCCAGCTTGCGAGCGTACGCTTCGCCCTCGTCGCGCAGCACGTCGGCCTCGGCAGTCTGCACCAGCGCGGGCGGCAGGCCCTTGAGTTGCGCGGTGGTTGCCCGCAGTGGCGAGGCATAGATCTCGTTACGTTGCCCGGCATCGGTGGTGTAGTTGTCCCAGAACCACTTCATCATGTTCTTGCTGAGGAAATGTCCTTCGGCAAACTGGTTGTAGGACGCCGTCTCGAAACTGGCATCGGTCACCGGCCACAACAAGGCCTGGAAGCGGATTGCCGGGGTACCCTTGTCCTTGGCCATCAGCGCCACGACCGCCGCCATGTTGCCACCCACGCTGTTACCCGCCACGGCCAAGCGCTTGCCATCGACATTGATTTCCTTGCCGTGCTCGGCCACCCATTTCGTCGCGGCGTAAGCCTGGTTGATCGCCACCGGGTAATGCGCTTCGGGTGACGGCGTGTAGTTGACGAACACCGCGACGGCGCCCGAACCCGCTACCAGATCCCGAACCAGTCGTTCGTGGGTCGGGAAATCCCCCAGCACCCAACCGCCGCCGTGGAAGAACATGAACACTGGCAGCTCACCCTTGACCCCGGCCGGACGAACGATGGTCAGGCTGATCGATTGGCCGTCGACCTTGATGGTCTTCTCGCTGACATCGGCCTTGGGCAGTGTCAATTTCACACCTGCCTGGGCGCCGACCAGTACCGCGCGGGCATCCTTGGGTGACAACTGCTCCAGCGGCTTGCCGGTGCCGGCATTCAGTGCGTCGAGAAATGCCTGGGTGTTGTGTTCGACAATATCGCCGGCAAAGGCATTGCTGATGCTCAGGGCGAGAAGGGCGCCGGTCAGGGTTTTGCTGATGTTCATGTCTATCTCCTTGAAATTCGGTCGGGGAAGAGGGTTAAACGGCTACGTGCAGGCGCACGTCAACGTTGCCGCGGGTAGCGTTGGAGTACGGGCAAACCTGGTGCGCTGCATCAACGAGGCTCTGGGCTTCGGCTTGATCCAGGCCCGGCAAGGTGATGTGCAAGTCGATGTCGAGGCCGAAACCACCAGGAATCTGGCCGATGCCGACATGGGCGGTGATCGAGGCGTCATCCGGGATTTTGCGTTTGGTCTGGCTGGCGACGAATTTCAGCGCGCCGATAAAGCAGGCCGAGTAGCCAGCGGCAAACAGTTGTTCTGGGTTGGTCGCCGCACCGCCTGCACCGCCGAGTTCCTTGGGCGTGGCGAGCTTGACGTCGAGAATGTTGTCGCTGGAGATGGCACGACCGTCACGGCCGCCGGTGGAGGTTGCGATTGCGGTGTAGAGAGTTTTCATGGTGGATGCCTCATTTCTGGTTGAGTGTTTCGCGCTAAATGTTTGCGCGCTAAGTAGGTGTGAAGAGAATGTAATGCACTAATAATTTGCGCGCAAGATAAATTTTCGGGGCAAGATGGAGTCGGCAAACTGAAAAGGCCTGAAAGCCTTTAGCTAGAGCGATTTTTGAGAGTAGAAATTTTTCGAGGGGGAGGGTAGACAGGGCTGCCGCTATCGCGAGCAGGCTCGTTCCACAGAGGTTGCTGGATGACGAGACCTTGCTTACATCAGAAATCCAATGTGAAAGCGAGCTTGCTCGCGATAGCGGTGGATCTGAACAGAGGATGTCGGATTTGCCGCCGCTTTCGTCGGAACGCCGCCCGGAGCAAGCTCGCTCCCACAGGGATCTTGGGTTTCCATGAGCTTTGCATTCAGCGCAGGACTATTGTGGGAGCGAGCTTGCTCGCGAAGACGTCGGCATATCCAACATCACTGCAAGCTGATCCACCGCTTTCGCGAGCAAGCTCGCACACAGGGATTAGCGGTGTTTCGGTGATTTAGAGGCTGTCTTGCAAATGCCCGCGCAGCTCTTGCAGGTCAAGTTGCAGCTTCTTCAATTGCTCCAGGGTCTGGCCGCTGGCGGCAAGGATGCATTGCGGGATGTCGAGGGCTTTTTTCTGCAGGGCGCGGCCCTGCTCAGTGAGCTCGACGATCACCACGCGTTCGTCTTCCCGACTGCGGGTGCGGCTCAGCAAACCTTCGGCCTCCAGGCGCTTGAGCAGTGGCGTCAGCGAACCTGGGTCGGTTAGCAGCCGGTTGCTGATTTCACCGACGGTTAAACCGTCTTTTTCCCACAGCACCATCATCGCCAAGTACTGCGGATAGGTCAGGCCCAATGCCTGGAGCAGCGGCTTGTAGACCTTGGTCATCAGCAGCGACGTGGAATGGAGGGCGAAGCAGACCTGGTTATCCAATAACAGGGCGTCGCAAGGGTCGGGGCTGTCGTGTTGAGTGCTCATGGCGAAACCTTTCAATCAGTAGTCCAGGTGAATCTAGCGGACGAACCTTTAATGCACCAGATAATTCTGACGACCTGATCAGCTATGCATTTCCTGGTTATCGCCAACTGCGTAGGATAGGCGCCCTTATAAAGGGAGAATCGTCTGTGGTCGAGGTCGTGCTGTATTTGCTGTTGGGCGCCGCATTGGGCACCTTGGGGGGATTGTTTGGCATTGGCGGCGGATTGATCGCGATACCGGTGTTGGGCGTATGGTTCGGTCTGGACCAGCAGATCGCCCAAGGCACGGCGCTGGTGATGGTGGTGCCCAACGTGATGTTGGCGCTGTGGCGTTATCATCAACGCAATCGCATCGAGATGCGTCATGTCCTGCCGTTGGCCTCCATGGGATTCTGCTTCGCGTGGCTCGGCTCCATCTGGGCCGTGGGCATTGACGCGCAAAGCATGCGAATCGGTTTCGTGGTGTTCCTGGTCGTGCTGGCGGCCTACAACCTCATCCGAATGTTCGCCGCGACGGCACCCGCTTCGGCGCAGATGCGCCACGGCTGGCCATGGCTTGGCGTGTTGGGGGCGGCGTCAGGGACGATGGGCGGTCTGTTTGGCGTCGGCGGGGCGGTTGTCGCCACGCCGATCCTCACCAGTGTGTTCGGCACCACTCAGGTCGTGGCCCAGGGATTGTCGCTGTCGCTGGCCTTGCCCAGCACCGGGGTGACCCTCGCCACCTATGCGTTTCACCATGAGGTGGATTGGTGGATCGGCCTGCCGCTGGCCATCGGTGGGCTGATGAGCATCAGCTGGGGCGTGAAAGTCGCCCACGCCTTGCCGGAGCGACTGCTGCGCGGGCTGTTCTGCGGTTTCCTGGTGCTGTGTGCGGTGTTGCTTATCTTTAAAGCTTGAAGCCTTCGACAATGTGCTCGGCCAGGCACTCGGTGATCGGCGAAGGGTTGTGCAAGTTGCGGATCAACATGATGCTGGCCTCGGGCAGCTCCGGCAGGTTCTCCGCCTCACCGAGCACCCGCATGTCCGGGGTCAGCAGGCTTTCCAATTGCGCGGTGATCGCCAGGCCCGCGCCCACCACGGCCATCAGCGCCGACAGGCTCGAGCTGTTGTACGCCACGCGATAATCGCGGCCCATTGCATCCAATGCGTTGCACGCCCATTGCCGACAGAAACAATCACTGTTGAACATCGCCAGCGGCAGCGGTGTTTGTTCATGGACGTTGAAGCAGGCGGCTTCGGCCCAGACAAAGCGCTCCTTGCGCAGCAACTGGCCGATCTCATCCCCCGGCTTGCGGGTGACGATGGACAAGTCCAGGTCCTGGCGCAGCAGCAACTGCTTGGACGATTCGCAGTGCACTTCGATTTCGATCAGGGGATAGAACTGGGCGAAGCGTTGCAGGATCCCGGGCAGGAACCGCATCACGTAATCATCCGGCGTGCCGATGCGTACCGTGCCGACCATGTGCGGTTCACGCAGCGTATTGAACACTTCGCTGTGCAGCTTGAGGATCCGCCGGGCATAACCCAGCAACACCTGGCCCTCGGCGGTGAGCTTGACCTGGCGCCCGTCGCGCTCGAACAGCCGCCGCTGCAACACGTCCTCTTCCAGGCGCTTCATCTGCATGCTGACGGCGGATTGCGTGCGGTTGACCAGTTCCCCGGCGCGGGTGAACCCCCCTTGGTCGGCGATGGCAACGAAGGTACGCAGCACTTCCGTATCGATGCTCGGGTAACTCGACAATGGATCAATCTCCGAGATGTATTGCATAAGAAACATTCGTTGGATTGATCTTAGCGTTAGCGCGAGACTTGAGCCATCCCAAACGGAGGACATCACGATGAAAGGTCAAAAAGGATATCTACTGATAGAAAAACTCTCCCATGGCTTCTCGGTCAGCGCTCTGCTGCATAAGGTTAGTCGATGGTACGAATTGCACCACGAGCGTGAATTGCTGGCCGGCATGAGCGACGAGGCGCTCAAGGACATCGGCGTAAGTCGGGCCGACGTGGAGCAGGAAGTGGTTCGGCCATTCTGGGACGACCCAATGCACAAATGAGCCATCCTTCCCTACACAAACCGTTCAATGGTGAGGTAGGTTGCGAGCAGACAAGGAGATCTCCATGCCCGCGACTGTATCCTTTACCCTCAAACAGGCCCGGCGCCTGGCGTTGGCCGCCCAAGGATTCGATGGGCGGCTTTCGCCAGCTTCGGTGCAACCCTCGCGTCTCAACCGCTTGATCGAACGCCTCGGCGTCCTGCAGATCGACTCCGTCAACGCACTGGTGCGCTCGCATTACCTCCCGCTGTTTTCCCGCCTCGGTCATTACAATCGCGATTTGCTCGATCAAGCCGCCTGGAGCCAGGGCCGCCGTCGCACGCTATTTGAATATTGGGGGCATGAAGCCTCGCTGCTGCCGGTGGCGATGTACCCGTTGATGCGCTGGCGCATGGCCCGTGCTGCGCGCGGCGAAGGTATCTATCAGCAACTGGCGCGTTTCGGCCAGGAGCAGCAAGACGTGATTCACCGCGTCCTGCAAGCGGTCTGGGACCAGGGAGCAATTGGCGCGGGCAGTTTGTCCACGCGTCAGGAAAAGGCCGGCCCGTGGTGGGACTGGAGCGCGGAAAAACATGCGCTGGAATGGCTGTTCGCGGCGGGTGAAGTGACGGTGGCGGGACGGCGGGGCTTCGAGCGGCTTTACGATTTGCCGGAACGGGTCCTGCCGGATTCCGTGCTGCGACAACCTCTGCCGGACGAAGCCCAGGCCCAGCGCGCGTTACTCATCCATGCTGCCGAAGCCTTGGGTGTCGCTACCGAAAAGGACCTGCGCGACTACTTTCGCTTGAGTCCGGCGGACAGCCGTGAACGGCTTGCCGAACTGGAGGAGGCGGGCGAACTGCTACGTTGCCAGGTTGAGGACTGGAAGCAGCCAGCCTGGTGCCGACCCAGCGTGAAAATTCCCCGCAAGGTCGCCGCCAGTGCGCTGCTGTCGCCGTTCGATTCGTTGGTCTGGGAGCGCAGTCGTACCGAGCGGCTGTTCGATTTTCGCTATCGGCTGGAGATCTACACGCCGGTGCACAAGCGGGTGTATGGCTATTACGTCTTGCCGTTTCTGCACAACGAGCGGATTGCGGCGCGGGTGGACTTGCGGGCTGAGCGGGCGGTGGGGCAATTGGCGGTGCATGCAGTGCACGAGGAAGAGGCGGGGCTGGACGAGGAGGGGATGCTGGCGTTGGCGACGAATCTGCGGCGCATGGCCAACTGGTTGGGGTTGGAGCGGGTTCAGCTCAATTGTGGGAAAGCGAGTGGGGTTCGGCTGGCGGTGGCGCTTGCGCAGATCGAGGCTGATTGAGCTGGCCTCATCGCGAGCAAGCTCGCTCCCACAGGGGCCTCGTGACCACAGATTTTGTGTCCACAGCAGATCCAATGTGGGAGCGAGCTTGCTCGCGAAAGCGATAGGCCAGGCACTACAAAACTGTCTGGCTCATCGCCTCACCTGCTTCAACGTCTCGGCAATCAAGAACGCCAGCTCCAGCGACTGATCGGCATTCATCCGCGGGTCGCAGTGGGTGTGGTAGCGATCCGATAGGCCGTCTTCGGTGATCGGTCGCGCGCCACCGATGCATTCGGTGACGTTCTGCCCGGTCATCTCGATGTGGATACCGCCGGCATAGGTGCCTTCGGCTTCATGGACCTGGAAGAACTGCTTCACTTCGCCCAGGATCTGCGCAAAATCCCGGGTCTTGTAGCCGCTGCTGGCCTTGATGGTGTTGCCGTGCATCGGATCGGAGCTCCACAGCACCTGCTTGCCCTCGCGCTGCACCGCGCGCAGCAGTTGCGGCAGGTGATCGCCGACCTTGTTGGCGCCCATCCGGGCGATCAGGTTCAGCCGGCCCGGGTCGTTGTCCGGGTTGAGCACGTCGATCAGGCGGATCAGGTCGTCAGGGTTCATGCTCGGGCCGACCTTGACCCCGATCGGGTTGTTCACCCCGCGCAGGAACTCGACATGCGCGCCGTCCAACTGACGGGTGCGGTCGCCGATCCACAGCATGTGGGCCGAACAGTCGTAATAATCATTGGTCAGGCTGTCGCGACGCACGAAGGCTTCTTCGTAATTGAGCAGCAGCGCCTCGTGGGCGGTGAAGAAGCTGGTTTCGCGCAGTTGCGGCGAGCTGTCCATGCCGCAGGCGCGCATGAACGCCAGGGTTTCGTCGATGCGGTCGGCCAGGTGGCTGTATTTTTCCGCCAGGGCCGAGTTGGCGATGAAATCCAGGTTCCACTTGTGCACCTGGTGCAGATCGGCAAAGCCGCCCTGGGCGAAGGCGCGCAGCAGGTTCAAGGTGGCGGTGGACTGGTGATAGGACTGCAACAACCGCTCCGGGTCCGGCACGCGGCTTTTTTCGTCGAAACCGATGCCGTTGACGATGTCGCCGCGATAGGCCGGCAACGTTACCCCGTCAATGGTTTCATCGTTGGCCGAGCGTGGCTTGGCGAATTGCCCGGCCATGCGCCCGACCTTGACCACCGGGCAACCGGCGGCAAACGTCATGACGATCGCCATCTGCAAGAGCACCTTGAAGGTGTCGCGGATCTTGGCGGCCGAGAACTCGGCAAAGCTCTCGGCACAGTCGCCGCCTTGCAACAGGAACGCCCGGCCCTGGGTCACCTCGGCGAACTGACGGCGCAACTCCCGGGCTTCACCGGCAAACACCAATGGCGGATAACTGGCCAGGGTCTGCTCCACCTGCGACAGGTGCGCGGCGTCGGGGTAGCGGGGTTGTTGCTGGATCGGCAGGGCGCGCCAGCTGTCAGGGCTCCAGGGTTGGCTCATCATGATCTCTAGGTGGTTTACGCTCGGGCGCTCATGTTATCAGCAAATTAGTGCGTGACCTGTTCCGCTTGCTTCGCGGACAATCGCGCCTTTGCCCCGTATACGCAGGCCCATGCCCGCCCGGCAACATCAGGAGATGAAATGACAGAGGAGCGCGTCGAGCATTTGCTCGCCGAGGTGCACGACGAGTTCGGCATGATCCGCGTGTTCGAAGTGGCCGATTACCGGTTTCTCGAATTCGGCGATGCCATCGAGCAGAGCTGCGTGTTCACCGCCGACCCGAGCTGGCTCGAATATGACTACACCCGCGCCATGCTCATCGGTGCGTTGTGTCATGAGCAGCCGGAAAGCGCGTTGTTCCTGGGGTTGGGCGCTGGGACGCTGACCCAGGCCTGTCTCAAGTTCCTGCCGTTGGAAGATGTCGAGGCGATCGAGCTGCGCCCCGACGTGCCGCGCCTGGCCATCGAATATCTTGGGCTGGATGACGATCCGCGTTTGTACATTCGCGTCGGCGATGCCTTGGAATTGCTTGAAACGGCAGAGCCGGCGGACCTGATTTTTGTCGACCTCTATACCGACGTCGGTCCCGGCGTAGGCCATCTGGCCTGGGGGTTCCTGGAAAACTGCCAGAAGCGCCTCAACCCCGGCGGCTGGCTGGTGATCAACCAATGGGCGACCGATGATGGCAAGCCCTTGGGCGCCGCGCTGTTGCGTGGTCTTTATCATCGGCATTATTGGGAGCTGCCGGTGAAGGAGGGCAACGTGATCCTGATCGTGCCGGCGGACCTCGACCAGGAGCTGGATATGGACGGGCTGGTTGCCCGGGCCGAAGGACTGGCGCCGCGGTTGGGTTATTCGTTGCAGTCGTTGATCAAGGCCATCCGCCCGGCGACGTGACACGAACCCAGGGCACAACGAAATTCCTGTGGCGAGGGGATTTATCCCCGCTGGGTCGCGAAGCGACCCCTAAAGCTCGCTCACGCATCGGTAGCTCAGGTATTTTGGGGCCGCTTCGCAGCCCAGCGGGGATAAATCCCCTCGCCACAATAGAGTTCATCCCATCCGAAGATGAATCGTTTTAGCTGACGCCCCCAACGGCTATTGCACAGAGCTCCGCCACACCTTCCGTCGATAAAAAAATCTCCCTTTTTGGGCGAATTCCGGTATAGTGCGCGCCGGCCTTTAGCCGGGCCGCGTCAAGGTAGCGCAATTCCCCGAAGCCAGCTTCGGTTGCATGTCCGCACAACGGATGCTTCCGCGACGTTCTTTTTCATTCATTCGTTTTCGCAAATCCCCGCCGACAAAGCTGCCAGGGCGACTCTTGAGTCTCAACACGGCATGCGCAGCTTTGGAGCATGGGTCTTTGCGGATGCACTTAGAGGCAGACCCATGACCCAGGAAATCGGCGGCTTCGCCGCTCTTGAACTTCATCCCAATATTGTCGCTGCAGTAGTCGCTACCGGCTATGAAGAGCCTTCGGCCATTCAGCAGCAGTCGATCCCGATCATTCTCGCCGGTCACGATATGATTGGTCAGGCGCAAACCGGTACGGGTAAGACCGCCGCGTTCGCACTGCCGATCCTGCACCGCATTGATCCGTCCAAGCGCGAGCCGCAAGCTCTGATCCTGGCCCCAACTCGTGAGTTGGCGCTACAAGTTGCAACCGCTTTCGAAACCTACGCCAAGCAAATGCCAGGCGTGACTGTTGTGGCTGTCTACGGCGGCGCGCCGATGGGCCCACAACTGAAAGCAATCCGTAATGGCGCACAGATCGTTGTCGCCACCCCGGGCCGTCTGTGCGACCACCTGCGTCGCGACGAAAAAGTCCTCGCCACCGTGAACCACCTGGTTCTCGACGAAGCGGACGAAATGCTCAAGCTGGGCTTCATGGACGACCTGGAAGTCATCTTCAAGGCCATGCCTGAGACCCGCCAGACTGTCCTGTTCTCGGCCACCTTGCCACAATCGATCCGTGCCATCGCCGAACGCCACCTGCGCGATCCGAAGCACGTGAAGATCCAGAGCAAGACCCAGACCGTCACCGCGATCGAGCAGGCTCACCTGCTGGTTCACGCCGACCAGAAGACCTCCGCTGTCCTGAGCCTGCTGGAAGTCGAAGACTTCGACGCCCTGATCATGTTCGTGCGTACCAAGCAAGCGACCCTGGACCTGGCCAGCGCCCTGGAAGCCAAAGGCTACAAAGCCGCTGCGCTGAACGGTGACATTGCCCAGAACCAGCGTGAGCGCGTCATCGACTCCCTCAAGGATGGCCGCCTGGACATCGTTGTGGCGACCGACGTTGCTGCCCGTGGCCTGGACGTTCCGCGCATCACCCACGTGTTCAACGTGGACATGCCGTACGATCCGGAATCCTACGTGCACCGTATCGGCCGTACTGGCCGCGCCGGTCGCGAAGGTCGCGCGCTGTTGCTGGTTACCCCGCGTGAGCGCCGCATGCTGCAAGTGATCGAGCGCGTGACTGGCCAGAAGGTGGCTGAAGTTCGCCTGCCGGACGCCCAGGCTGTTCTCGATGCGCGCATCAAGAAACTGACCAACAGCCTGTCGCCGCTGGTGGCTGACGCCGAATCGACCCACGGTGATCTGCTCGATCGCCTGACCGCCGACATCGGTTGCACCCCGCGTGCCCTGGCCGCTGCCCTTCTGCGCAAGGCCACCAACGGCCAAGCGCTGAACCTGGCTGCGATCGAGAAGGAACGTCCGCTGGTGCCGAACAACGCACCGCGTGGCGACCGTCCTGAGCGCAGTGGCGATCGTCCGGACCGTGGTGATCGCGAGCGTCGTGCACCGATCCCGTTGGCCGAAGGCCGTGCCCGTTGCCGTACCGCGTTGGGCGCTCGTGACGGCATTGCCGCCAAGAACCTGCTCGGCGCGATCCTCAACGAAGGCGGCCTGGCCCGCGAAGCTATCGGTCGCATCCAGGTGCGTGACAGCTTCAGCCTGGTGGAATTGCCGGAAGATGGTCTGGAGAAGTTGCTGACCAAGCTCAAGGACACCCGCGTGGCCGGCAAGCAGCTCAAGCTGCGTCGCTACCGCGAGGATTGATCGACCTGCGGGTTGATTGACCGAGCATGAAAAATCCCCGACTGGTTCGGGGATTTTTTTTGCCTGTCGTGTGGTGTTTTTTCAGTGCGAGCGGCGGGGAGACCCATCGCGAGCAAGCTCGCTCCCACAGGGGATTTGTGAGCGCCGAAGACCCAATGTGGGAGCGAGCTTGCTCGCGATTGGCGCGACTCGGTTTGCGATCAGTCGAACCGATAGATGTCCATCCCCAGCGTCCCCATCGTGAACCCCGCATGGGCAACGCTGAATGTCCCCCCAGCCCCTCGGGCAAAATACAGCGGCAACAAATGCTCATCGCTGGGATGGCTGCGCACGGCATTGGGCGCCTGGCGGCGATAGTCGTGCAGCGCCACCTCATCGTTCGACGCCAGTTTGGCGACTATCCAATCGCGAAACGCCTTGGCCCAGGGTTCGACGGTTTCAGGGCCGGCGTTCCAATCCAGGTCCCGCAGGTTATGCGTAATGCTTCCGGAACCGATCACCAGCACCCCTTGTTCCCGCAGGCTCGCCAATGCGCGGCCGACTTGCGTTTGCAGCGTCGGGCCTTGATGGCTGGGCAAGGAGACCTGCACCACGGGAATATCGGCCTCGGGATACATCAACGACAGCGGCACCCAGACGCCATGGTCGGATGGCCGCTTAGAGTCGAGGCGTGCCGGCAGATGCGCGGCGTTGAGCATGTCTGCCACCTGTTCCGCCAGTCGAGGGTCGCCAGGCGCCGGGTATTGCACTTCATACAGTGCCGGTGGAAACCCGCCGAAGTCATGCCAGGTGCGCGGTCGCGGGTTGGCGCTGACCAGCAGTTCGTCGCTCTCCCAATGAGCCGAGACAATGACGATCGCCTTTGGCCTGGGCAGTTGCGCGGCCAGGCGAACCAACGCCGGGCCGCTTTCGCCGGGCTCCAGGGCGAGCATCGGTGAGCCATGGGAAATAAACAGGCTGGGCAGCATGGACGGGCTCCTGAGCGTTAAGATGTGTCATCTTCTGTCAGGTCAATGATCAAAATCTAATATAAGTTTTAACCTGTTTTGATCGAATTTATGGAGCGAACCCCATGGACCCCGAGTTTTGGCACAAGCGTTGGTCAACCAACCAGATCGGCTTTCATCTGCCGGAGGTGAACCCTTATCTGCAGCGTTTCTGGCCCCAATTGGGATTGCCCGAAGAGACTCGAGTGTTGGTGCCCCTGTGCGGCAAGACGCTGGATCTGATGTGGTTGGCGCAACAAGGTTTTTCCGTGCTCGGAATTGAGCTGTCAGAGAAAGCCGTCACTGATTTTTTCCAGGAGCATCAGCTTGAGCCGAACGTGAGCGAGGAGGGCGCCTTCAAGATATTTCGTGCCGGTGCCATCGAAATCCGCTGCGGTGATTTCTTTGCGCTGACGCCTTTGGACGTGGCCGATTGCGCGACGTTGTATGACCGCGCTGCATTGATCGCATTGCCTGCGCCGATGCGCGAGCGGTACGTGGCGCATTTGCTGAAAATATTGCCAGACTGCGTCGGGCTGTTGATTACCCTCGATTACAACCAGGACGAAATGCCTGGGCCGCCGTTTTCCGTTGGGCATGAAGAAGTGCAGCGGTTGCTGGGTGGCGCTTGGCGTCTGGAGATTTTGCAGGAGCAGGATGTGCTTGGGGAGAGCTGGAAATTCTTGCAGGCGGGGGTGAAGCGGTTGGATGAACGGGTGTATCTGATTTCCAGGCGTTGATGTGTCGCGTTTGTGCCAGGCGAGGTTGCAGATGAATTGGCAACCGAAAAAAAGCCCGCATTGCTACGGGCTTTCCTTTTGCGACTCTAGCGATCAACCACGGCGACGCAGCGCGTCAATTCGCTCTTCCAGTGGCGGGTGGCTCATGAACATGCGCGCCAGGCCCTGCTTGATGCCACCGTTGATACCAAAGGCGTTCAAGGTGTCGGGCATGTGCACCGGCAGGCCTTGTTCTGCGCGCAGGCGCTGCAGGGCGCCGATCATCGCGCTGGTGCCCGCCAGGCGTGCACCGGCGTCGTCTGCGCGGAACTCGCGTTTGCGCGAGAACCACATGACGATGGCGCTGGCGAGGATGCCCAAGACCAGTTCGGCGAAAATGGTCGCCACGTAGTAGGCGATGCCCTGGCCTTCTTCGTTCTTGAAGATCACCTTGTCGACGAAGTTGCCGATGATGCGGGCAAAGAACATCACGAAGGTGTTCACCACGCCCTGGATCAGCGCCAGCGTAACCATGTCGCCGTTGGCGACGTGGCCAATCTCGTGGGCCAGCACGGCCTTGACTTCATCCGGCGAGAAGCGTTCGAGCAGGCCCTGGCTGACGGCGACCAGTGCGTCGTTCTTGTTCCAGCCGGTGGCGAAGGCGTTCGCCTCGTAGGCAGGGAAGATCCCGACTTCGGGCATTTTGATCCCGGCTTCGCGAGACAACTGCTCGACGGTCTGCAGCAGCCATTGTTCGTGGCGAGTGCGCGGCTGGCTGATGATCTGGGTGCTGGTGCTCATCTTCGCCATCCACTTGGAGATGAACAGCGAGAACAGCGAACCGGCGAAACCGAACACCGCACAGAAGATCAGCAGCTGATTGAGGTTGAGATCAACCCCGTTGGCCGCCATGAACCCGTTGAAGCCAAAAAGGCTCAGGGTGATGCTGGCAATCAGCACGACCGCCAGGTTAGTGGCCAAAAACAGCAGGATGCGCATCATGGTGGTAGCAATCTCCTCATGCTAAAGATGTAGCGTTATGCGGGGTATATAAGGTGCTGCCGCGGGCTATTCAACTCGCCTACTATTTCAAACTGTGTCCTACAGCCGTCCTAAATGTTTGAAAGACTTTTCTGAAAGTGACTCTGGAAATGAGATCCGGCATCCGCGCCCCGCGAACGTTGCGTTGCGTCGACCATCCGCTCTCGAATCCCAGTGTAGAAGGCCTGGTGGCGCTCACAGAACGGATGTGTTGCTGAATCAGACAGCGTGCGAGGTGAGGGGCCTCGCACGCTGGCTGGATCATTGGCGGTAGGACTTGAGGAAATTGCCGATGCGGCCGATGGCCTGGTCCAGGTCATCGACCCGCGGCAAGGTCACGACACGGAAATGGTCCGGCCATGGCCAGTTGAACGCCGTGCCCTGGACGACCAGCAGTTTTTCCGAGAGCAGCAGGTCCAGGACGAATTTTTCGTCGTTGTGGATAGGGCAGACTTTCGGGTCGATCCGGGGGAAGGCATACAAGGCGCCCATTGGTTTGACACAACTGACGCCAGGAATGTCGTTGAGCAGTTCCCAGGTGCGATTGCGTTGTTCCAGCAGCCGCCCCTGGGGCAGGACCAGGTCGTTGATGCTCTGGTAGCCGCCCAGTGCGGTCTGGATTGCATGCTGGCTCGGCACGTTGGCGCACAGGCGCATGTTGGCCAGCATGTCGATGCCTTCGATGTAGCTTTGGGCATGATGCTTGGGCCCGGAGATGGCGATCCAGCCGGAGCGGAAGCCCGCCACCCGGTAGGATTTGGACAAGCCATTGAAGGTCAGGCACAGCAAGTCCGGCGCCAGGGAGGCGGTGCAGACGTGAACGGCGTCGTCGTAGAGGATCTTGTCGTAGATCTCGTCGGAAAATACCACCAGGTTGTGCTGGCGGGCCAATTCCAGCATGCCCAGCAGCACTTCCCGGGAATAGACGGCGCCGGTCGGGTTGTTCGGGTTGATGATCACCAGGGCCTTGGTGTTCGGGGTGATCTTGGCCTTGATGTCCGCCAAGTCAGGGAACCAGTTCGCCTGTTCGTCGCACAGGTAATGCACCGGGTTGCCACCGGACAGGCTCACGGCGGCGGTCCACAGCGGATAGTCCGGTGCCGGCACCAGGACTTCGTCGCCGTTGTTGAGCAAGGCCTGCATGGACATGACGATCAGCTCGGACACACCGTTGCCCAGGTAGATATCTTCGATACCGATGCCTTCTACCTGCTTTTGCTGGTAGTACTGCATCACGGCCTTGCGCGCGCTGAACAGGCCTTTGGAGTCGCTGTAGCCTTGGGCGGTCGGCAGGTTGCGGATGACGTCCTGGAGGATTTCATCGGGCGCTTCGAAACCAAAGGGTGCCGGGTTGCCGATGTTCAGCTTGAGGATACGGTGGCCTTCCTCTTCCAGGCGTTTGGCGTGCTTGAGCACCGGGCCGCGAATGTCGTAGCAGACGTTGGCGAGCTTGTTCGATTTGCTGACCTGCATGGCGATGTGTTCCCGAAAATGAACGATCCAGGCGGCATATGAACTACCGTACTGGGGATCCTGCGTCTGTGCCCGGGCCGGACGCGGTAGATGCGCCACAATCCATTTGAATGCGCATGACGTGACTGCCAGACTGGCGCCTGACGAGGCGCAATCATACGTGCCGCCCGATCCGCGGAAAAGCGTCGGATCGGGCTTTTTCAATTGCCGAGGTAGGACGATGGAAAAGTTGCAGAAAACCCTTGAAGAATGGCGTGACATGCTCGACCCGGAGCAATACAACGTCTGCCGGCTCAAAGGCACCGAGCGACCGTTCTCCGGGAAATACAACGCGACCAAGACCGACGGTGTGTACCACTGCATCTGCTGCAACGAACCGCTGTTCGATTCGACGACCAAATTCGATTCGGGCTGTGGCTGGCCGAGTTTCTACGCGCCGATCGAAGGCAGCGCGGTGGTGGAAGTGCGGGATGTGAGCCATGGCATGATCCGCACCGAGGTGGTCTGCGCCAAATGCGATGCGCACCTGGGGCATGTCTTCCCGGACGGCCCGCCGCCGACCGGGCTGCGTTACTGCATCAACTCGGTGTGCCTGGATCTCGTGCCACGCGAGTAAAATTCTGCGCGGTCCTTTGTGGCGAGGGAGCTTGCTCCCGCTGGGCGGCGCAGCCGCCCCAAAACCGATTTGCCGGAGTTTGCCCAGACAGACCGCGTCCGCCGGGGGTTACGACGGCTGCGCCGTCGAGCGGGAGCAAGCTCCCTCGCCACAAAAGCCTCTCGGCACGTCGGTGTGTCCCGATAATTAAATTGCACACAATTTAATTGCTGGCTATCTTCGGCGTCCTAACTTCTTCAGGAGCCGCCCCCCATGACCGACAATCTGCTGAGCATCCCGTGCACCACCATCAAGGGCGAGCAAAAGACTCTCGCCGATTTCGCCGGCAAGGCTGTGCTGGTGGTCAATACCGCCAGCCAGTGCGGCTTCACCCCGCAATACAAAGGGCTCGAGGCGTTGTGGCAGTCCTACAAGGACCGGGGGCTGGTGGTGCTGGGCTTTCCCTGCAACCAATTTGGCAAGCAGGAGCCGGGCAATGAGGGGGCGATTTCCGAGTTTTGCGAACTCAACTTCGGCGTGAGCTTTCCATTGTTCAAGAAAATCGAGGTCAACGGTGCCAATGCCCATCCGCTGTTCGTCCAGCTCAAGCAGCGGGCGCCTGGCGTGCTGGGGTCCAAAGGCATCAAATGGAATTTCACCAAGTTCCTGATCGGCAAGGATGGCCAGGTGGTCAAGCGCTTCGCCCCGACCACCAAGCCCCAGGACCTCACCGCCGAGATCGAAGCCCTGCTCAAATGAACGATCTGTCAGTCGATTCGCTGAAGCTCGACAGCCAGCTGTGCTTCAAGCTGTATGCCGCGTCGCGGGCGGTGATTCGCGGCTACAAGCCGATGCTGGATCAGCTCGGCCTGACCTACCCGCAGTATCTGGCGATGCTGGTGCTGTGGGAATGGCAGGAAAACGCTCCGGAACAACCCACGGTCAAGGCACTGGGGGAGCGTCTACTGCTTGATTCCGGCACGCTGACGCCGTTGCTCAAGCGTTTGGAGCAACTGGAGTTGGTCCAGCGGCAGCGTTCAGCCCGTGATGAACGCGAGGTTCATTTGAGCCTGTCGGACAGCGGAAAGGCCTTGCGCGAGCAGGTCGGCCCGCTCAAGGCCCGTCTGCTCTGCGACAGCGGCATCGACCTGGATCGCGTAGGGGACCTGCGAGACAGCCTGGATCATTTGTTAGCCCAGATCAAAGCGCTGACGTAGTGGGCACCCACTGATCCAACAATGCCGCGAGCTCTTCGCGTCGGAACGGCTTGGACAGATAATCGCTCATGCCGGCGGCGCGGCAGCGTTCGCGTTCCTCGGGCATCGCATTGGCAGTCAGCGCGACAATTGGCAGGTTGAGCCAGCGCCCGCTGCGACGAATCTGCCGGCTGGCTTCATAACCGTCCATGACCGGCATGTTGCAGTCCATCAACACCAGATCGAAATCCTGCTGTTCGAGCTGGTCAAGGGCCTCGATGCCGTGGGCCGCGACGACGACCTCGCAGCCCAGTTTCACCAGCATGCCCTTGGCCACCAATTGGTTGACGGGGTTGTCTTCCACCAACAGCACTCGCCCGCGGCGCGAAGGCGCCAGCGCTTCGATCTGCGCGTCGTTGATGGTGGTCGCCTCGCTTTGCAGGGCGCGCCGCAATATCTGATAAAGCGCATGGCGCGCCAGCGGCCGGGCTTGTTGCAGCAAGGGGGCGAGGGCGGCCGCCTCTTCGCTGGGCATGAAGCTGCCGTAGGCGGTCACCAGCAGGATCGGCGCCGCGAAAGTCGGCCGCAGATTGAACAGGCATTCCGGGCAATCGGTGATCAGGATGTCGGGCTTGAGCCCCAGCAGCCCGTCATCCACGGAACGTTGTACATAGTCCAATCCCCAGCCGGGCACCAGCATTCCCAACAATTCGGCCAATCCGCTATTGGCAGTGGTAATGGCGACGACATTGCCACGCAAGGGCTCGATGGGCGCTGCGGGCGTGTGACAAGGCAGTGGCAGGTCTGCGCAGAATTGGCTGCCGAAGCCCGCCTCGGAGCTGATCGTCAACCGACCTTGCATGGCTTCACAGAGGTTGTAGGTCAGTGCCAGCCCGAGCCCGGTGCCGCCGAACTGGCGCGTGATGCCGGCGCCAGCCTGGGTGAACGGCTGGAGGATCCGTGCCTGGGCTTCCTGGGGTATGCCGATGCCCGTGTCGCAGACCTCGATCCGCACGCCGCCTTCGTGTTGGCTCAAGCGCACGTCGACCCGGCCGAAGCGGGTGAACTTCAAGGCGTTGGACAGCAGGTTGCTGACGATCTGGCGAACGCGGGTCGGATCGCCCAATACCTGGGCGGGGAACTGCGGTTCGATCAGGCACGCCAGTTCGACGCTCGGCGCGGCATTTTGTGACAGCAGGTTGGCGGTGTCCTCGATCAGCGAGCCGAGGTCGAACGGTATGCGTTCGAGTTCCAGTTGGCCGGCGTCGAACTTGGACAGGTCGAGGATATCGTTGAGCAGCTCCACCAATACCTTGCCCGAGTCATGGGCAATCGAGAGCTGTTGCTGTTGTTCGGCGGTCAATGGACCGTCCAGGGACAACGCGATCATCCCGAGCAGTCCGTTGAGTGGCGTTCGGATTTCATGGCTCATGTTGGCCAGGAACGCGGAGCGGGCTTCGGCCATGTCCAGGGCGGTACGCCGGGCAATCTCCAGTTCATCGTTGGACTGGCTGAGGCGGGCATTGATGGCCTTGAGCTCGGCGGTGCGCGCCGAAACGATGTTTTCCAGTTGCGCCAGGTAATCGGTGAGGCGATTTTCAGCCGTGCGCCGTTGCTGTATTTCGGTCGAGATGTTTTCAAACTGCTGGTTGGCAACCGACACCAGCACGCCGATTTCGTCGTATTGGTGGCCGGTAGGGCATTCCAGGGGACTTTGCTCGCTGCTGCTCGGGTCGCGGCTGCTCAGCTCGCGGATGACCCGTACCAGTGGCTTGGTCAGCATGACGTAGAACAAGGCGAGCAGCAGGCCGGTCAGGATCAGGCTGCGGGCGAAACCGTTGAGCAGGGTGACCTCGGCCCGGCGCAGGAAGCGACTGCCGAAGGAATACGTATCGACATCCAGTCGCAGGATACCCAGGGACTCGTCAGGCAGATGGTTCAAATAGAGTCGGTCTTCGAACTGGCGTTGGGCGCCGAAAAGAAAGTCGCTGATAAAGCGGTAGTTGCTTTGCAGTTCAGGGCGCTTGACGCTCGCCAGCACCGTATTGTTGTTATCGATCAGTTCGGCGCCAATGATGGCCGGTGAACGCAACAGGCCCAAGGCCAGTTCCTGGGCGAGTTCGGCGTCAATGTTATAGGCGATGCGCGATGCCGGGTTGTGGCTGATTTCCAACAGGGACAGGATTTCACGGTTGATCGACGCGTCTTCGCTGGCATAATCGATGCCGATCTGCACCAGGCTTAACAACGTGCCCAGCACGAAACCCACCAGGACGGTCAGTCGGGCCTGCTTGTACGACAGCCGTTGGGTGAACCTGATATCCATGGAATGGTGAACCACTTACGTTTCCCTTCGCCGGTCAAGCATAGCTGATCATCTCTGAATACCGGTGCGACCGGTGAGTAGTGTCGTGTGAAACAGACCCGCCATCGGCTTCGTCGTTTCGTCGCTGTAGCGTCATCATTACCGTGAACCTGTCCGAGGAGAAGACGTGGACGCTCGATTAATTGCTTTTCTTGACCGCGCCGATGCGGTGCTGGCTCGCATAGAGCCGTTCTTGCCGGCGCCACGGCCCGCCATCGATTGGACGCAGACCCTGGCCGCGCGCTGGCAGCGTGACGGGCGCAGCGGTTTCCTGCTGCCGCTTGAAGTCAGTCTCGATATGCGGTTGTCGGACCTGATTGGCGTGGATCGCCAGGTTGAGCAGTTGGGCCGCAATACCCGGCAGTTCATCGACGGCATGCCAGCCAACCATGCGCTGCTGTGGGGATCGCGTGGCACGGGCAAGTCCTCCCTGATACGAGCCTTGCTGGCTGAACACGCCGGGCATGGCCTGCGGCTGATCGAGATCGAGCGTGATCACCTGGCCGATCTGCCCCGGGTGGTCGAACAGGTCGCCCAGTTGCCCCAGCGCTTCGTGGTGTTCTGCGACGATCTGTCGTTCGAGTCCGGTGAAGGCGATTATCGCGTCCTCAAGAGCGTATTGGACGGTTCCCTCGAACAGGCGCCGGATAACGTGCTGCTGTATGCGACGTCCAACCGGCGTCACCTGGTGCCTGAAAAGGAAAGCGACAACGAGAACTGGAAGCGGGTCGACGGCGAGCTTCACCCCAGCGAGGCCGTCGAAGACAAGATCGCCTTGTCCGACCGTTTCGGCTTGTGGTTGTCGTTCTATCCCTTTACCCAAGAGCATTTCCTCGACGTGGTAGAGCATTGGATCGGCACACTCGCCGCCAAGGCCGGGCTGGCCTGGCAACGTGACGAAGCGTTGGACATAGAGGCGGTCCGCTGGGCGACCGGGCGCGGCAACCGCAATGGACGGTGCGCCTATCAATTTGCCCGTTATTGGGTGGGCCTCAAGCTTCTGGAGCACAACGCATGATCGATTTGACGAACACCGGCGCAGGTCTCGAAGGCTACGGACTGCTGTCGGCGCAGCTGCAATCGTTGCTGGCGGATGAGCGCGATTTCATCGCCAACGCGGCGCAGTTCTCGGCGTTCCTGTTCAATCAGCTGGACGACTTGAACTGGGCCGGTTTTTACCTTAATCGCAACGAAGAACTGGTGCTGGGCCCGTTCCAGGGGCAGATCGCCTGTGTACGGATTCCCTTCGGTCGCGGCGTGTGTGGTGCCGCCGCCGCGACGCTCCAGACCCAGCGCGTCGAAGATGTCCACGCCTTCCCCGGGCACATCGCCTGCGACAGCGCCTCGAACAGCGAATTGGTCGTGCCGCTGGTCAAGGACGGGCGCCTGATCGGCGTGCTGGACCTGGACAGTCCGAAACTGGCGCGTTTTACCGAGCATGACCAGGCCGGCATCGAGCAATTGGCGGCGATATTCCTGCGTTTGACCGAGTGCTGATCACGCGTTCAATCCTGCCTTGGCCAACAGGCTGCCCGGATCGATATCATCGATCTGGCGCGGATCAAGATATTCCTCGGCGTAACGCAAGTAGATCCGCTCGTCGATGAACAGCTTGAAGAGCTCGCAATCGATATGGGCGTCACGGCACATGGTGGCCATGATGCCCAGGGCCTCGCTCAGTTTCTTGGCTTTTTTATATGGTCGGTCGGCCGCTGTCAGGGCTTCGAAGATATCGGCTATCGCCATCATTCGAGCCGGCAGGCTCATCTGTTCGCGCTTGAGTCGCTTGGGATAACCGGTGCCGTCCATTTTCTCGTGATGGCCGCCGGCTATCTCCGCGACGTTTTCCAAGTGGCTGGGGAAGGGCAACTGGCTGAGCATCAGGATGGTCTGGACCATGTGGTGATTGATCACATAACGCTCTTCGCGGGTCAGGGTGCCGCGCGTGACGCAGAGGTTGTAGAGTTCGCCGCGGTTGTATTTCCAGGTGGGCACGTCGAGCTGGAAGCCCCACGGATTGTCCGCCGGAATCAGCTCGGCCTCATGCCGCTCGAACAGGTGTTCGGGTTTGTCCGCCAACAATGATTCGGTGACGGGCAGCGTCGGTTTGGGGACGCGTGCCTGGCGGCGGTTTTCCTCCCAGGAAACGCCCAGGCGATCATCCAGGGTGCGGGTCCAGGTGCGCTGGGCGATGTGTTGCAGGCGTTGCAAGTCATCGTCGGCCATGGCTTCGGAGCCCAGGTTGCAACGTGCGACGAAGGCGAAGTCATCATCCAGGGCCGCCAATGCCGCATCGCGTTGCCGGGCCAGGGATGACGCTTCGCCACCGCTTGCCACCGCCTGCCAGTAATCGATCCAGGCGTCGCGCTTGAGGACTTCGAAGCGGGTACGGACCTCGTGGATGCGGTCGTTCAAGGTTTCCAGCTTGGTGGCTTTGTCCACCACGTACTCAGGTGTAGTGACCTTGCCGCAGTCGTGCAGCCAGGCCGCTATGTGCAGCGCCTCCCATTCGTCTTCCGTCGGTCGATACCCTTCGAACGCGGGCGCCTGGCTGGCGGCTGCCGCTTGGGCGAGCATCAGCGTCAGCGCGGGTACTCGCTGGCAATGGCCGCCGGTGTAAGGGCTTTTCGCATCGATCGCACCGGCGAGCAGTTGAATGAACGAGTCCAGCAGTTGCTTCTGCCTGGCTTGCAAGCGTTGGCTTTCGATGCTCACCGTCGCGGCGCCGGAGACAGCCTGCAGGAACGCGATGCGGTCTGGCTGGAGTTTTTCCAGGTCGGCGTCGGTGCCGCTGTCGCTGATCAACAGCACCAGCACGCCGACGGTTTCTTGGTGACGGTTGCGCAGGTGAATGCCGATCAGGTGGACGCGTGGTGCGTCCATAGCCAGCAGGACACCGCGCAGATCGCCGGCCTGTTCGAAGCCAAGGGAGCACACCAGTGTTTCCGCGACGGTCAATCGTTGAAACCAATGGGGGCCGCTCGGAGCATTCAGCGTATAGCTTTGCAGTTCGAGCGTTTGCAGGTCCCGAGGGGTTCCGTCGATGACCAGTCCATACGGCTTGACTTGCTCGCCATCGTTTTCGCGCAGATAGATCAGCCCGGCCTGGGCCTGGCCGATTTTCACGGTCTCGAACAGCACCCGTTCCAAAAGCGGGGCGAAGCGGGTTTCGGCACGCAGGCTGGCGGTGATCTCGAAAAAGCTCGCCAGGGTCTCTTTCATGCGGGCCATGGAAACGCCCAACTGATCGACTTCCAGCACCGGGGAGCGACGGGACGCCGGGTAATCGAAGTCGAAGCTGCGAATCGCATCGGCCTCCTGCACCAAGGACCGTAACGGCTTGACCAGGATCCTTGAGGTCAGCCAGCCCAAGGGCAAGCACAGCAGCAAGGTGGCGAGGGTAATCAGGGCGCCTTGCCAGCGCATGCGATAGGCATCGGCCAATAACTCGTCTTCCGGCACCAGCAACGCCAGTTCCAGGCCTTGTGGCCCGCCCTCCTGCATGTGGCTGCGGGAAACGATCCATTGGCGACCCGCCGCCTCCAGGCGCGGCGTGTCGCTGTTTTCATCGAGCGCGGCGGCAATCGCCGGGTTCAGGTCGCGGGCCTTGATCAGCCTTGATGATTCCGTATCAACGATCAGTCGGCCGCTGTCTGGATAGCCCACCGCGTTGCCTTGAGGGTCGAGCAGGACGATCTCGGTGCCAGGGGTGACCTTGTGCTTGGCCAGCGTCTGGGACAGGGCGGCCAGGGTCAGGTCGGCACCGATGACCGCACGCTCGCCGCTGCGGCGGGCGAGGGTCGTGCCGATGTTCCGGGTGGAAAAGAACACATAGGGCTCGGTTGTAATCTGCTCCGCCGTTTCCATTGCGCTGCGAAACCAGCCCCGGCTGCGTGGATCAAAGGTTTCGTCGGGATTGTCTTGCTGGCCGACGAGCGTCAGGGCCTGGTCATAGAACAGCGATCGGGAGTGAACCTGGCCATCGCTCGTACGTTCCACGGTCCAGACCTGATACGTCGCGTCGGCCGGGGCCTTGAGGGCGGTTCTCAAGGTCCCGGTGCGTAATGGCCGAACCATCAGAAAGTCGCCATTGCGATCGCCCAGGTACAACGACGCCAGGTTCGGGTTGTCCCTCAGTGCCCGGCTGAAAGGCGCGAGCAGGGCCAATCGTTCCGCCATCCGGGGCTCGCGGGTGGCCGGGTAATCAGCCAGCAGGCCCAACAGATGACGGATCGGTTCGTAGGTGTCGTACAGGTCCACGCGCACATCCTGTTCGACGCGATTGAACAGTTTTTCGCTGCTGGACAGGATGATCTGGGTGGTTTGCTGGTAATTGAATACACCCAGCACCACGCCCGTCAGGAGCAAGAGCAGCGTGAACATCACGCTGATATGGACGTGCAGGGGAAACCGGCGTTTTTCCGGACGCGGTGCGCTGGGCATTTCCGTCACTCCAAGTGTTCGGGGGGATCGCCCCCGCTACGCACTGCTGAGCGAACAGCATAGTAAACACTGGGTTATTCTGCCTTGATGATCTCCGTTTGCAGGGCCTGCTCCAGTTCTGTCATTGCCTGTTCGAGGGTCTGGGCATGCCCTTCGATTCGTTCTGGCGCTTGATGACAGGCCAGCTCCAATGCCTCGCAGAGTTGAACCAACGAAGTCGCCTGTACGATGCGGGCGACGCCTTTGATTTTATGGGCTGTCTCGGCCAATGCTCGCCTGTCTCCGTTTTCAGCGGCGTCAAGCAACTCCTGCCGGTCCGAACGGTTGCTGCTGAGCAGTTCCGCCAGCAGGCGTCGCGTCGACACGGGGTTGCCTCCGGTCAGGGCGTGCAGGCATTGCGCGTTGAATGCGTGGGGACGCTTGGCGGGTTTGATCTGGTTCATCCATTGATTCAGCGCGCTCAGACTGATCGGCTTGAACAGGCAATCGTTCATGCCGGCATCCTTGCAACGCTGTCTTTCCTCGGGTTGTGCGTTGGCCGTGAATCCCAGGATGGTGCAGGGCGGTAGCTGATGTTCCGTCTCGCGCAGACGGATCGCCGTGGCGAGTTCGTAGCCGCTCATGATAGGCATGTTGCAATCAGCGATCACCAGGTCGAAATCCCCGTCCAGCCAGGCCTTGAGCCCTTGCTCGCCGTCGTGGCTGAGGTGGTGGTGATGGCCGAGGTATTCCAATTGCTGGGACATCAGCAGGCGATTCGCCGGATGATCGTCCACGACCAGGACGCTCAATGCACAGGCGGCGGTTTCGACGATGGGTTCGGCGTCGGGGCGCGCCGGAGCACCGGGCAAGGCGGTCAATTGCAAGGAGACCCGGACCTGGGTGCCAACGCCTGGCTGGCTGTCCATTTGCAGATTGCCCCCCATCATCCGACAGAGGTGGCGGCTGATCACCAAGCCCAGGCCCGCGCCCTTGCGCGCCATCCGGCTGCTGTTATCGGCCTGGGCGAACGGCTCGAACAGCCGCCCCAGGTCCGCCGGGCTGATACCGATGCCGCTGTCGCTGACCTCCAGTTGCATGTGCAGCTTTTCTTCGCGGACGGTTGGCGACAGCTTCACGCTCACCTTGACCTCTCCTTGCTCGGTGAATTTCAGGGCGTTGCTGATCAGGTTCGAGATGACCTGCTTGAATCGCAATGGATCGATGTGCACGTTCGGATTGCCTTCGGCAGGCTCGAAGTGCAATGACAACGCCAGGTTCTTCTGCCGGGCCAATCCCGCGAACACGCGAATGACCGACTGCAAGAGGGCTCTCAGGTCGACACGTTCGGGCGCCAGGCTCAGATGGCCTGATTCGATACGGGCGATGTCGAGGATATCGCCGATCAGCTCCAGCATGCCGGAGGCCGACTCGTACGCGACCTCTATTGCCGAGCGGTCCACCTGGCCTTTGTCGGCGTGCTTGAGGGCGAGCTCGAGTATGCCGATCACGGCGTTCATCGGTGTGCGGATTTCATGGCTCATGGTCGCCAGGAAGGTACTTTTGGCCCGGTTGGCATTCTCGGCCTGTTCCTTGGCGGCACACAGTTCGTCGAACAGCTCTCGCCGTTCGCTGATATCGATCCAGCCGCCGATGATGCCTTGTACTTGAGCGGTCGAATTTCGGTAGGGGAGGATCCAGTGGTAGACCGTGAGCTTCCTGTCACCGATGTGCAGCGGCCGATCAACGATCAGGGGAATGCCTTCGGTCATCACCCGTTGATAGTCCGCCTGGTATTCCTGCGCCTCGAAGGCGTTGCTCATGGCGCCGGGCATGACGTTCTTGCCGATGACGTCCTCGCGTCTTGCATTGAATGTTTCAAGGTAGCTGTCGTTGCAGCTTTGCAGGAAACCGTTGCGGTCCCGCACATAGATCGGGTGGGGCGTGCCGTTGAGCAGGGCGTGCATGAATTCCAGCTGGTCATTGAGCGCCAGCTCTGCCTGTTGACGTTGCCTGATCTGGCGCTGCATGTAGGCATTCCAGGCCAGGGAGAGCAGGAGTAACAGGCCAGCGCCTGCGGCGACCTGCAGGAACACGCGGTTATAGGTGCGCCAGGCCACTTCCGACGCCGGGACGTAGCCACGCCAACGGTTGTTGATGACGCCCAACTCGTCCGGGTCGATGCTGGTCAAGGCTTTGTCGAGGATGGAATTGAGCTCCGTGGCATTTTTTCCAACGGCCAGGGAAAACATTGCCTGCTGGGTGCCCACGGTGCTGCTGATTTGCAAGGTGTCCCGCAAGGTATGGGAGGACATGAAGTAATTGGCCATGACCAGGGAGTTCACGCTGCCATCGGCTTGCCCTTGGGCGACTAACTGGACGGCGTGCAGCGAGTCGATGGTTTCGATTATTTGCAGGCCCGGGTACTGGCTGCGTAGCCAATCGATGACGGGGTTGCCTTTGGCGATCGCCAGGCGCTTGCCCGCGAACTGGTCCAGTGTCGCCGGGGTATCGGACTGCTTGCGCGTCAACAGGACGAAGGAACTGTCCATGTAGGGACGGCTGAATCTCAGCAGTCGTTGCCGTTCGCGGCTGGGCGAGAGCGCGGCAATGACGTCCGCCTGGCCGTTCAGGACTGCGGCGATCATGCCGTCGTCTGTCCCGTGGCGCTGGATGTCCAGGCGCAGGCCGGTACGCAGCCTGACCCGTTCCAGCAAGTCGGCGCTGATGCCGCGAAAATCGCCGTCCGGATCGAAAAAGGTAAACGGGGCGAACGTTTCGTTCACGGCCACTCGCACTGTGGGGTGCTGGGCCAGCCAGCGCTGTTCGCGGTCGGTCAGTTGTATCTTGTGATCCGTGAGGTACAGATCGCTGCCGGCACTCCAGCGCTTGGAAATTGCCGCTTGTTCAGCGATGGGGGTCTGGTTGAGCGTGGCGTTGATGATGTCCAGCAATCGGGTGTCGTCGTGTCGCAGCGCGAAGGCGAATCCGGACGACTCATGTTTGGCGAAGCTGGCCATGCGGATGTTGCCCAAGTACCCCTTGTTGATCATGTAATGGGTGGAAATGGTGTCGCCGAGAAATACATCGGCCTGCCCGAAGGCGACTGCGTTGATGGCGTTCTGGTAGGAGGGGTAGGCGATGACAGACGCTTTGGGGTACAGCTTTTCGATTTCGTGCAGGGGCAGGTAGTGATAGACCATGCTCAACCGCAGCCCTTCGAGATCGTCGGTCAGGGGCCGGTTTTCACTCGTCCGGGTGACCAGGACCGGTTGATCCACGGCATAGGGAGTCGACAGGACGATGCCGGTGGTTCGGGCTTCGAAACCGTTGGCACTGCCGAGCAGGTCGATTTGCCCCTGCTTGAGCGCGGTAATGGCCGCCTCGCGGGAGGCGAAGCGCAGGACTTTCATTGGCAGGCCGGTCGCTTTGGCGATGAGGCCCGCATAATCGGCGGTCATGCCTTCATAGTCGCGCCCGCTGGTGGAAAGGTCGAAGGGCGGGTAATCCGGCGCGGAAGTTCCGAGGACCAATTCCTGGCGACCTTGCAGCCAGGTTCGTTGGGTCTCGTCGAGACGGATTTCGATAGGATCCGTCGTCGCGCGACTCAATAGCGCGTAGCGCTGGGGCATATTCGGCGTCGCCATGAGCATCTGCGCATATAACCCTGCGCCTAACAGCAGAAGATAGTTGCTTATGCGATTGAACATCCGATTGTTTCTCACACCAGCGAGTTTCGCTTTGCCATTTCAATCAGGTCTACCAACGACTTAACTTTAAGTTTTTGCATGAGCCGTTTTTTATAGGTGCTGACTGTTTTATTGCTCAGGAACATGCCCTTGGCTATTTCCTTGTTGGTGCGGCCTTGGGCAAAAAGTTGCAGAACCATCAACTCGCGGTCATTGACACTCTTGAAAAGATCCAGCTCGATACTGCGGGGATCGTCATGAGCGACGGGCGTCAGCGCCTGGCTGGGAAAATAGTTATAGCCGGACAGTACGGCTTTTATTGCGCTGACGAGTTCGCTGAGATCTTCCTGTTTGCAAACGTAGCCGGAGGCGCCGGATTGCATGCAGCGAATGCCAAAGAGCGTAGGGGATTGAGCCGTCAGCACCAATGTCTTGAGCGGCGTGGTCATGGCATTGAAGCGTGAAAGAATTTCCAGTCCGTCAAGTTTGGGAATGCTGATATCCAGGATGACCAAGTCGGGCATGCACTCGCGCACCATTTGCATCGCATCGACGCCGTTGTCAGTTTCCCCTACGACTTTATAACCTTCATGCTCCAGCAGCATTCGAACGGCGAGGCGGATGACCGGATGATCGTCGACAATGAAAACGGAGTTCATGAATAAAGTCCCCTGCAAGCTTAAATAAAGCGCGCACCTTAGCCCAGTTAAGGCCAGCTCGTACGAGGAGACGGGGCACGCGTGATCAATTTCAGAACTTTCCTACAAAAAAAGACGCGAGATACCACGATGTACTTAGCCAATTAGTAGGCGGGTAGCGTGGGAAGGGGATGTTTATCTTCTAGCATGTGTATGTATTTTCAAGTTGTGAAACTAAGCAGGGCTGCAGTTTTCAGCTATTTCCAGCCACTCGCCAGCGTTTTCCAAGCCATTGGAAAATGTTTATTGAAGAAGCAGTCAAACCACCGATTGCGGGAGCGCAGCCGCTCGCTCCCGCAGGATTCCGGTCGTTGCCGGGTCAGTTCACTGGCGGGTGCGCCCCGTCATTTCCTGGGCCATTTCGCTGGCATAGCTGTCGGTCATGCCTGCGATGAAATCAATCATCCGCAGGAAAGCGCCATGCAGCGGCCCGTCAGGATCGGGGGCGTTGTTGCCCAGCAAATCGAGGATTCGGCGATTCTTGAATGAGGGCGTTCGACCACCGTGTTGTTCCAGGGCGGCGCCGCAAAAACCGTTGAGCAGGATTTCCAGCGTGGTGTAGGCACCGATCTCGTTGAGCGTCTTGCGCTTGTCCTGGAATATTTTCTTGCGGGCCATGTCCTTGGCATTCAACACGCAGCGCTTGGCCGGCCCGTGCATGTGTTCCACGAGGTCGCCCTGCAGTGTGCCGGCAAGCAGCGCATCCTGTTGTTCGACGAACGCACGGGCGGCGGCGTTGGTCAGGTGTTCGATGGCCTTGCCGCGCAGGATAGCCAGCTTTCGTCGCCTGGAATCCAATGGTCCAAGCTGGCGATAGGTTTCCGGCAGATCGTCTCCGACCAGGTCCAGCAGCAGCGATTCCACCTGCGAATATTCCAGCAGGTCCATTTCCACGCCGTCTTCCAGGTCGATCAGCGCGTAACAGATGTCATCGGCGGCCTCCATCAGGTAGACCAGCGGATGCCTTGCCCAGCGCTGATCCTCGATCTGCGGCAGGCCAAGTTTGTGGGCGATTTGCTCCAGAAGCGGCAATTCGCTCTGATAGCAGCCGAACTTGTGCTTCTTGTAGCCCAGTGAGTCGGCGTGACGGGCTGTCCAAGGGTATTTCAGGTAAGTGCCCAAGGTTGCATAGGTGAGCCGGGTGCCACCGTCGAACTGATGATATTCAAGCTGGGTGAGAACCCGGAATCCCTGGGCGTTGCCTTCGAAATTGAGGAAGTCGTTACGCTCGGCCTCGCTCATCGCATCAAGCCAGCCACGCCCTGCGGCCTGTTGGAACCAATAGCGGATGGCGTCCTCGCCGGAATGACCGAACGGCGGGTTGCCGATATCGTGGGCCAGGCAGGCCGATTGCACGACCATGCCCAGGTCGCTGGGTTCACACCAGTCTGGCAGGGCGCTGCGGATGGTCTCTCCGACGCGCATGCCGAGCGAACGTCCGACGCAGCTGACCTCGAGCGAATGGGTCAGGCGCGTATGGATATGATCGTTGCTGGACACCGGGTGCACCTGGGTCTTGCGCCCAAGGCGACGGAATGCACCGGAGAAGATAATGCGGTCATGGTCTTTGTGAAATGGACTGCGGCCCAGTTCTTCCGGACTGTGCAGCGTTTTTCCCAGGCGTTCGCGAGTCAGCAGGGTGTGCCAATCCAAGGCCGGTTGCTCCGTTTGTTGAGTCGATGCCCTAGCTTCCCGGTTCGCGCGGTGTCCTGCAAGGCCTGAGGGATGCGATCAGTTGTGCCAGGGTGTTGCATTGACAGTCGAAGCGGGCCGTTCGATGAGAAGGGCCCGTCGAGCAGTATCAGGGTTTACGCGTACTCTTGGCGAGCTTGATCAGCGGAAGCAATGTCGTTGCCAGCCGGATCAGGCGCGACAAGCCCCCGGAGCGCCCGCGCCGGGTTCGCTTGCCGCCGAGGAAACCCAGCAAGGTGACCGCGGCCACGCCCCAAAGCGAGGCATGCTTGAGCCCGAAGCCCTCATGCCAACTTTGCGTAAACCCCCGCACCCGTTGCAGGGGGTGCAGCAGTTGCCGCGTTTCCTGGCGAATTTCCTGGCGGTGCATCTCCATGCGCAAACGCACCAGCGCCTTGCGCATCTCCTGTCGGGTACGGGCTTGAGGAATATCGGGCAGGCTCATGGCAACAGGCGCTCCCGGTCATTGGCCAGTTCTTCGAGGGTGGCATGGAAAGGCGAGGACTCGTCGTAGATCGCAGCCTTGAGCCGAAGCCCGCAGAACAATGCCGCCAGCAGGTAGAACAGGCAAAGGCCAATGATCCCCGCCAGGCGGTAGGTGTCCCACACCAGAATCAGCACGAGCGCGGACAGTCCAACCAACAACAACAAGGCAAAGACCAGCGCCAGGCCGGCAAATAACAACAGGCTGACGGTACGGGCCTTCTGTTCCTGCAATTCGATGCCGAACAATTCGACGTGGCTGTGCAGCAAGCCGAGGAACGCCGCGCCCAGGCGTCGTGCGGTAGGTCTTGTGCCCGTTTCGGGCGAGCCGGATTCGTCGATACCCATCATTAGCGCCGTGTCGCCAGCAATCCGATCAAAAAGCCAACGCCTGCGGCAATACCAACCGATTGCCAGGGATTGGCCTGTACATATTCTTCGGTGGCGATCACGGCGGCCTGGCCGCGCTCGCGCACGGATTCTTCGGTCAGCTTGAGCGTCTCGCGGGCGCGCAGCAGGGTTTCGTGGATCTGGCTGCGCAGTTCGTCAGCCTGGTCGCCCGCCAGCGTCGCGGTGTGATCCAGCAGTCGCTCGGTATCGCTGACCAGCGTCTGAAAGTCTTCCATCAGCGTTTCTTGAGCAGTCTTTGCCTGGGTTCTGGCCATGGGTGGATCTCCGTAGGTGACGTCTGAAGCGTTCGAGTATGAGCCATGCAGGAAGGTTCAGTGAAACTGACTGGTACAACTTTTGCTCGGCTTTTTGCCATGTACTGGTGCGTGAGCCCGCGCCAGTGCGCTGAAGCTGGGCGAGCGCCCTAAAACCTTGATCCAGAAAATCAAAAAACGCAAAGCACGACGAAGCAGGGCATCGGTTCGCTCATTGTCATGCACCAAAGCGGTTCGACCGCCTTCGACAGGCTGGCGGATTGTTTTAATTTGGTGCGCTGATGGCGCGAAATGAACCGCTTCGGTGCTTTTTCAACTTTTTCAGGTCTGCCAATCACCATGGAAAATATGCAAAGCGCCGTGGACAGTCTGGTCCATAGTTCCAACACGCTGTTCATCCTGCTTGGTGCTGTCATGGTCTTGGCCATGCATGCCGGGTTTGCGTTCCTGGAAGTCGGGACGGTCCGGCAAAAAAACCAGGTCAACGCGCTATCAAAGATCCTCAGTGATTTTGCTGTCTCGACCCTGGCCTATTTTTTCATCGGTTATTGGGTTTCCTATGGCGTGACGTTTGTGCAACCGGCGGCGGCCCTTGCTGCGGACCACGGCTATGGCCTGGTGAAGTTTTTCTTCTTGCTGACATTTGCCGCTGCGATCCCGGCCATTATCTCCGGTGGAATAGCCGAGCGAGCCCGCTTCGCGCCGCAACTGTGCGCCACGGTGCTGATCGTGGCGTTTGTCTATCCCTTTTTCGAAGGCGTGGCCTGGAACGGCAACTTCGGCTTGCAAGCTTGGCTGCAGAGCCATTTCGGTGCCGGTTTCCACGATTTTGCCGGTTCTGTGGTGGTCCATGCCATGGGTGGCTGGCTGGCGTTGGCCGCTGTACTTCTGCTCGGACCGCGTAACGGGCGTTACCGGGACGGGCGACTGGTGGCATTCGCCCCGTCGAGCATTCCGTTCCTGGCGTTGGGTTCGTGGATCCTGATCGTCGGCTGGTTCGGCTTCAACGTGATGAGCGCCCAGACCTTGCCCGGTGTGAGCGGGTTGGTGGCGGTCAATTCCTTGATGGCGATGGTGGGCGGGACCGTGGCGGCGTTGATTGTCGGGCGCAACGACCCGGGCTTCCTGCACAACGGACCGTTGGCTGGCTTGGTGGCGGTTTGCGCGGGCTCCGACCTGATGCATCCGATTGGAGCGCTGGCGACCGGCGCGATTGCCGGCGCTCTGTTTGTGTGGTGTTTCACAGCGGCCCAGGGCAAATGGAGAATCGACGACGTACTGGGTGTCTGGCCGTTGCATGGGCTATGCGGTGTCTGGGGCGGTATCGCCTGCGGGATCTTTGGCCAGCAGGCCTTGGGCGGCCTGGGCGGGGTGAGCCTGGCCAGCCAACTGATCGGTACGGCACTAGGCGTGGGTATTGCCCTGGTCGGCGGGTTCGCGGTGTACGGGGCGATCAAGGCTTTGTTGGGGCTGCGTCTGACCCAGGAAGAAGAGTATTACGGCGCCGACCTGTCGATCCACAAGATCGGCGCGGTGAACCTGGACTGATCGGTATCACGGCTCCTTGTCCTGGTTGCCCGGATAAAATCCGTGCAGGAGCCCATAACGCTCGTGGCGGACTTGATCGACATGATGCCGGACTCGCTGTTCAGGCAACCCGAGCATGATCAGCGCGTGGGACGCCAGCATCAGGCTGGACTCCAGCAGTTCCGGGACCACTTCGGTGGCTCCGGCGGCCTGCAATTCGGCCAGTTGACTGTCGTCGCGGGTGCGCACCAGGACAGGTACGTGCGAATTCACCCGCCGGACCTCCTTGAGTACCGTCATCGCGATGTCTGTCTTGTCCACCGCGATCACCACCAATCGCGCGCGACCGAGCCCGACCGCGGTAAGCAGGTCCGCTCGGCGTGAATCGCCATAATGCACGCAATGTTCGCCCGCAGTGGCTTCCCGGATGATGACCGGGTCGTCGTCCAGGGCGACGAATTCCAGCCCCTCGCGGCGTAGGAAACGCCCAATGGACTGGCCGACGCGACCATACCCGCAAATCACCACGTGGCCTGACAGGCCTGCATTGCGTTCGCTGATCTGCTCCAGTTGCGCTTCTTCGTTGGGTTTGCGGTGCAGCCGGGCAGCTATGCCTGGCGCGGCGCGGAGGAATAATGGAGTCACCAGCATCGAGCAGAATGTCGCGGCCAGTAGCAGGCCACCGATATCGGCGGGCATGAAGTGGTTCTGTTGCATCAGGGCCATCAGGGCGAAACAGAACTCGCCACCCTGGGCCAGGGCCAGGCCGCTGCGCCAGGCCGTTTCGCCATCGCTGCCGCGCCATTTTACCAGTGCGGCCACCACGCAGCCCTTGATGGTCATCAGGCCGAGGGTCAATCCGAGGATCAGCAGGCCATCGTCCATGAACAATTGCAGGTCGATCAGCATGCCGATGCTGACGAAGAACAACCCGAGCAGGATGTCGCGGAACGGGCGTATGTCCGCCTCGATCTGGTGCCGGTAATGGCTTTCACCCAAAAGCATCCCAGCCAGGAACGCTCCCAGGGCCGGTGACAGGCCGAGCAGGTGGGTAAGCCACGCCGTGAGCAGCACGATCACCAGGGCCAGCAAAACGAAGAGCTCGGCGGAGCGGGATGCCGCCACTTCATGGAACAGGCGCGGCAGCAGCAGCCGGCTGGCCAGCAACAGGCCGCCGAACAGCACCAGCGTCTTGCCCAGGGTCAAGGGCAACGCCCAATACCAGGCGTCGTCACTGTTACCTGCAAACACAGGCACCAGGGTCAAAAGCAATACCGCGACGACGTCCTGGAACAGCAGCACCCCGATCGCGTTCTGGCCGTGGCTGCTGAAGATCTCTCCCAGGCTGGACAGCTCCTTGCTGACAATGGCCGTAGAAGACAGTGCCAGTCCTGCGCCGAGTAGCAGTGCCGCCGCCAGCGGAGCGCCGCTGCCTGCCAGCAGCACGCCCAGCAGCGCGGCTGAGCAGAGGACTTGCAGGCTTCCAAGGCCAAATACGACCCGACGCAGTTCGAGCATCTTCGACAGCGAGAACTCCAGCCCCAACGAAAACAACAGGAAAACCACCCCAAGCTCGGCCAGGTCTGGCAGCTCTTCGCTGTCATTCACCCAGTCCAGCGCGGTGGGCCCGACAGCCAGGCCGACGCACAGATAGCCCAGCACCGGTGGCAGGCGCAGGCGCCTGAACAGGGCAATGACCACCAGGGACGAGGCGAGAATGATCAGCAGGTTGGCGAACAAGAGAAACTCCGTTTCAAGGTTTACGAGACCCAGCGTAGAACAGATAAAACATCGAGCATCACTGGAAAAGCATTTGGGCTCAGTGATTTGCGTCAGCGTTTTACCGAAACAAACTGCGACATGGTACCCGGCTCGACGGTTGCGTGGGGCGGGCCTAGAATGGCGATCTGTCTTTTTGGGGTACCTGCCATGACACCGGAATGCCAGCTGTTCGGCACCCTGGGTTGCCATCTGTGTGAAGTCGCCGAGGGGGTGTTGATGCCTTTCGTCGAACATGGATTGTTGGTGGAACTGGTTGATATTGCCGAGAGCGATGTCTTGTCCGAAGCCTACGGGCTGCGCATTCCCGTGTTGCGCAGGATCGACACGGGTGCGGAACTGGATTGGCCGTTCGACGATCCCGACCGGGTTGCTTCATTCCTGCGTTGACGCCTTCCATCGGCTGGACCTGCATGCCGCCATTGGCGAAAGGGTGTTCTTCGGTTACTGTATGTCCATACAGCTACTGGAGTGCAACCCTTGGTCAATGTCGAGCAATTGAAAAACAGCGTGAACCGGATGTCCGTGGACGTTGTACGCGAAGCGGTACTGGAGTTGCGTCTGGACGGTCTGGTCACGGAGGGCAAGACACCTTTCAACAAGCTGCACTTCAATACCTGTTTCGCCGAGATAGAAGCGCTGTTCCAGCGCGCCGGCTACCACAAGCAACTGGATGTGGTGGGATATCAGGGCCTCTTGTATGCCTTGTACGATCCGGGGCGCTGGGAGGCGGTCGAAGTGCTGCGCTGGTTGAAGGAATTCACCGAAGCCGCTGCAAGGCGGACAACGGTCTCCGCCTGAGCCAAGTATCGCTGGGCTGGCGTAGATGACTGTCGGATAATGCCGGCCCCAGCAAAAAGGTAAAGAGTCTTCAATGCCCGGTTCATCGTTTTCCGCAGCTCATCAGCAGGCCAGCACTTTGTACCTGCCGCCCGGTGCCTGGCAGACTGTGCTGGAATGCCTCTGCGAGCATTTCAGCGCGATCAGCCGTGAGCAATGGCTGGACCGGATTGCACGGGGCCGGGTGCTGGACGGGGAGGGGAAGGCGATCCGTGCCGATCTGCCATACCGTGAAGGCCTTCGCATCCACTATTTTCGTGAAGTGCCCGATGAAAAACCGATCCCAGTGCTCGAGTCGATCCTCTATGCCGACGAGCACCTGGTGGTGGCAGACAAGCCGCATTATCTCCCTGTCACTCCGGCGGGCGAATATGTCGAGCAGACCTTGTTGCGGCGATTGATCCGTCGGCTGGATAACCCGCATCTGGTGCCCCTGCACCGTATTGATCGGCACACGGCCGGGCTTGTGCTGTTTTCAGCCAACCCGCAGACCCGTTCGATCTATCAATCGTTGTTTCCGACACGCCGAATCGAAAAAAGCTACCAGGCGATTGCGCCCGCGTTGCCTGGATTGAGTTTTCCCCGCGTGCATGAGAGCCGGTTGGTCGATGGCGAGCCGTTTTTCCGAATGCAGGAGGGGGCGGGCGCACCCAATACCGAGACGGCCATCGACGTGCTGGAAAAAAACGGTGACCTGTGGCGCTATGGACTGTATCCGGTCACCGGTAAAAAACATCAGTTGCGCGTGCATATGAATGCCTTGGGCGCACCTATCTGTAACGATCCGTTCTACCCCGATGTGATTCGGGATGCCCAGGATGACTACTCCAATCCGCTCAAGTTGCTGGCCCAAGAATTGCGTTTCGTCGATCCGGTCACGAATCAGGATCGGTTTTTTGAAAGCAACATTACGCTGCAGTGGTAGCCATTGCGTTTTCGACAGGCAACAAAAAGCCCGCAATCAATGCGGGCTTTTCTGTATCTGGCTGTGACGTTGAAGATTACAGATCTTTAACGGTACGAACCTGGTCCTTGTTCACGCGAGTCTGCTTGCCGTCCAGTTGCTCGAATTCGTAGAAGCCGCTCTCTTCATCGTATTTAGGCGTGTCGACGGCCTGGATTTCGCGACCGTCATTCAAGGTGATCACTGTTGGCGATGCACACCCGGCGAGAGTGGCGAGGCCCAGCGCGAGCATGAAAGTAGCGAGGGTCCGTTGGTTCATGGTGTTTCTCCGAAATGGATTCTTCAAGTTACTGACCTTCAGACGTATACATCGCGCGCAAGTTCCTGGCTAGTGTCAATCTGACACGCCTTTGTGCTGGGCGAGGAGTTCCGGCGTGTTGAGATTGGCCAGTCGGGGATCGTTGGACGGGCATTGCAAGGCGACTGCTTGCAGCGTGCGCATGATGCGACCGGGGCTGCGTTCTCCATCGCTCCAGGCTTGTTCGAAAGTGGCTGACAAGGCGCGGGGAATGATGCAAAGCAGCGGCTCCCAATGTTCGCCGTGACGCACCATCAGTGGTTTGTCAGGATGTTTGCTGGCCGTTTCGCGCATGCTGTCCAGCAGACTCGAGTCGATTTGCGGTACGTCGCACGGCAACACCAGCAGATAAGGATGCTTCGCTGCCTTGAGACCAGCCCTGATTCCAGCCAGCGGGCCCGGAAAGTCACCTTCATCGTCATGAACCAACTGGTCGGCATACGATGCGTAGCGCTCCAGGTTGCGGTTGCAGGAAATGATCAGGTCGTCGCTCAGGGTGCGGGTTTGCCGATGAAGGTGGGCAATCAACGGTTCACCTCGCCACTCCAGCAAGCCCTTGTCCTGCCCACCCATGCGTTGACCGCGTCCGCCAGCGAGGAGCAGCACGGAGCAAGGTGGCAGGGCATTATTCGAGGTCATCGGGTGTCTCCGCACGGGCGAAAAAATGGGACGCTGTGATATAACACCAGGCTGTTTCCCCTACAACTGGACGAGCCTATGAAAGCCAAGGCTGATGTACCTTTCGTGCCGCTCAATGTCGCGGTGCTGACTGTCAGTGATACCCGTACCCTGGAAACCGACACCTCGGGCCAGGTCTTTGTCGATCGCCTCAGGGAGGCAGGGCACAACCTCGCGGCACGGGTGTTGCTCAAAGATGATTTGTACAAGATCAGGGCGCAAGTTGCCGCCTGGATCGCCGACGATGTCGTGCAAGTTGTGTTGATCACTGGCGGTACCGGCTTTACCGGGCGTGACAGCACGCCGGAAGCCGTTGCGTGTCTGTTGGACAAGCAGGTCGATGGTTTCGGCGAGCTGTTCCGGCAGATTTCCGTCGCGGACATCGGTACCTCCACTGTCCAGTCGCGGGCACTGGCCGGCCTGGCCAACGGGACGCTGGTATGTTGCCTGCCCGGGTCGACCAATGCGGTGCGCACGGGATGGGACGGAATCCTGGCCGAGCAGCTCGACGCGCGGCACAGGCCGTGCAATTTCGTGGCCCATTTGAAACAGGCGGCCCCTTGTGAATCCCGTGGGTAAGCCGGGCAAGACGGGGGCCTTGATGGCCGTCGAGGTCGCCTTGGAGCGCTTGCTCGAGATGGCGGCCGCCACGCCCATCGTCCAGCACGAGCGAGTGTCATTGGCCGAGGCCCAGGGAAGGGTGCTGGCGGAGGATCTGGTCTCGACGCTCGACCTCCCGCCATGGCCCAACAGCGCCATGGACGGTTACGCCTTGCGCCTGGCTGACTGGGATGGTGAAACACCGCTGGTGATCAGCCAGCGGATTTTTGCCGGGCAATCTCCGGACCCCCTTGCCGCTGGCACCTGTGCGCGGATCTTTACGGGGGCGCCGATCCCGATGGGCGCCGATTGCGTCGAGATGCAGGAAAACGTCATCGTCGAAGACGACCAGCGGGTGCGGTTTACCCAGCCCATGGCCTGCGGTCAGAACATCCGTCCCCAAGGACAGGAAACAACCGTTGGAGAGCAGGTTCTCGGCGCCGGCACTCGCCTGGGGCCGATTGAGTTGGGGCTTGCGGCATCCTTGGGGCGTGCATCGCTGGGCGTGATACGCAGGGTGCGAGTTGCTGTGCTGTCCACAGGTGATGAGCTGGTAGAGCCCGGCCAGCCCCTGGGGCCGGGGCAGATTTATAACAGTAATCGCGTATTGCTCTGTGGTTGGTTGCAACGCCTGGGTTGTGATGTGGTCGATGCGGGTATCCTGCCTGATGACCTGGCCACGACTCGCACCTGCCTGGCTCAACTATCGGACGTGGACCTGATTCTTTCCACGGGCGGTGTATCGGTGGGGGAGGCGGATTTCCTGGGCATTGCGTTGCGTGAAGAAGGGGAGTTGACGCTCTGGAAGCTCGCCATCAAGCCGGGAAAACCGCTGACGTTCGGGCATTTTCGCGGCGTGCCGGTGATTGGCCTGCCTGGAAACCCTGCCTCGACCCTGGTGACCTTCGCCCTGTTGGCGCGGCCTTATCTGTTGCGTCGCCAAGGTGTTCAGGCGGTGTCGCCTCTCAAGTTCCAGGTGCCCGCCGGTTTCGTCTGGACGAAGGCAGGCAATCGGCGCGAGTTCTTGAGAGGACGCATCGAAAATGGTCGAGCCATCATTTATCGCAACCAGAGCTCCGGTGTCCTGCGTAGTGCCGCCTGGGCCGAAGGGCTGGTGGAGGTCCTTGAAGGAAGGACGCTGGCTGAAGGCGATATCGTCAGTTTCATCCCCTTGAGCGAAGTCCTGGACTAGCCCGGCAATCGCCAACGTGCTGCGGCCTGATTCTGTATCGGGTCTCTACGCGCTGTTGCCTTTATCGCGACAGCAGCATCACCAACTGGTCGAAACGATTGTTCGCGACCCACCCCAGCAGCCCGACCACGACTGCCGCCGCACCCGCCAGATAGGCAAGGCGGTGTCGTACGGCCTTCACGTCGATACGGATTTCATCCATGTCCCTTCGGATGTATTTGAGGTGGGTTTCCAATTCAACGACGCGCGGTTCCAAATCAATTCCTCCAACGGGATTACTGCAACGTTTGCATTCGCTTTTGAGATCGGCCGGTTCGTTCCCGAAGGATGCGAGGTGGCGGGGTGACAGCTTGTATTCATGGCTATGCATGGGGCATTTCCCCCCTGTCGCCATGATTTCTTGAGCGCGTGAGCGGGCCCCAGGGGGCCGTGAGATATCCATCCATGGGTTACACATCCTTGTCTGATGGTTGTTTAGAGGTTCAGCACAACACCCTGTCAAGGTGTCTCAATACGGTTAGAGGGTCAATTGAGCTGATTCGCCAAGTCTTGTAAGAAAATTCTTGGAATCGAGAAATTGATCAGGTTTTTTGCGGATATTGCCCATGTCCGGGGCTATTTCCAGCGAATGAGCGGTCCCATTTCCTGAACCTTCCAATGACGGAGACAACGATGAGCAAAGGCAAGGCGCTATTGATCCTGCACGGCAAGCAAGCGCTCAACGAAGAGGTTCGCGCGGCAGTGATGCTCAAGCGCAAACAAGGCTGGGACTTGGCAGTGCGGTTGACGTGGGAAGCGGGCGATGCCCGGCGGTGTGTGGATGAGGCCCTGGACGCGGGTTATAGCCGATTGATCGCTGGCGGCGGGGACGGGACCTTGCGCGATATTGCCGAAGCCATTGCCCAGCAATCCGGCGACGCCAGCCTGGTATTGCTGCCTTTGGGTACCGCGAATGATTTTGCCCGGGCCGCCGGTGTGTCGCTGGAACCGGATCGCGCCTTGGACTTGCTGGATATCACGCCGCGGGCGGTCGATCTTGGTGAAGTTGGCGGGCAGATATTTCTGAACATGGCTACGGGTGGTTTCGGTAGCCAGGTGACGGCGAACACCTCCGAGGACCTGAAAAAAATCCTTGGCGGCGCTGCCTATCTGTTCACCGGCCTATCGCGCTTCAGCGAATTGAGCGCAGCCTATGGCGAGCTGCAGGGGCCCGGTTTTCATTGGCGGGGCGATCTGTTGGCGCTGGGCATTGGCAATGGTAGGCAGGCCGGAGGAGGGCATTTGCTGTGTCCGGAGGCGCTGGCGGACGATGGCTTGCTCGATATCAGTATTTTGCCGGCGCCTCAGGAAGTGGTGAGTACGCTCAAGGATTTGCTGGCCGGTGGGCTGGGCATCGACAACATGTTCGTGCGAGCACGCTTGCCGTGGGTGGAAATCAAGGTGGCCCAAGGCCTCGACATCAATCTGGACGGCGAACCGTTGCAAGTAGACGACCTGCGTTTTACGGTTCGCCCGCAAGCGCTACGTGTACATCTGCCCGCCGATTCGCCTCTGCTGGGCGGCTCGACGAAGCTCAATCGTCCAGGCTGATGATCTGCTCGCGCACGGCAAACAAGACCAACCCGGCCACGTCGTGGATCTGCAGGCGCTTCATGATCTGAGCCCGATGGGTTTCCACCGTCTTGATGCTCAGGCTCAGGCCGTTGGCGATTTCCCGGGTGGACTTGCCGCGAACGATCAGTCGCAGGATTTCCAGCTGGCGTGCCGTCAGGTTGTGGGTCTGGGCAGGATCGGGCTGATATTTTTGAACGCGGGTCAGGGCCTGGTTGATCACGGTGTGGGCAATGGCCGGGCTCAGGTAGCGTTCGTCGTTGCGCAGGGCTTCCAGCGCGTGGCCCAGTTCGGTGGGGGTCGTGTCCTTGAGCAGGTAGCCGTGCGCTCCTGATTCCAGCGCCTGCATGATGAGTGCGGGGTCGGTGTGCATGGACAGGATCAGGACCTTGCTGTGGGGACGTACTCGCTTGAGTTGCTGCAAGGCTTGCAGGCCGCTGGTGTCTTTCATGGAAATATCCAGCAGCACGATGTCGGGGTTGAGCCGTTCCACCAGCTCCAGCAACTGCGAGCCGTCATTGGCTTCGCCGACAACGGCGTAGCCAGGCAGGTCCAGGACCAGGGCGCGCACACCCGCACGGATAAGCGAATGGTCATCTACCAAAAGCAAATTACAAGTCAATGGAGAACCTTATTCTTGCTGGCCCGCTCCAGGGCGCGGGGCGCCCAGGGAAAACGAGCTTCGATATGCGTGCCTTTGCCGGCCTCGCTGACTATTTTGAGCGTGCCGCCCAGTTGCTCGACCCGCTCCGACATGCCGGCCATGCCGCGTTGTCCTTCGCGGGCAGGGTGGTCGGCTGGGACAAATCCCTGGCCGTCGTCGCTGATCACTAATGTCAAACCTTCGGGCAGCCGTTGCAGGCGCACGAGGAGATTCTTTGCCTGGGCGTGGCGCAGAATGTTGGTGATCGCTTCCTGGGTGATGCGAAAGGCGGCGACGGTCATCTCTTCCGGTATGCCGGTCATGCGCTGCTGGCAATCGAGGCTCCAGTTCACGGACGTATTGGCCAGCGTCTTGAGCAAATGCGCACGCAGGCTGGCTTCCAGGCCCAGGCTGGTCAATTGCCTCGGATTGAGAATCGCCGACACATCGCGCACCTTGTTCAGGGTCTCGTCGAGCGTTTCGCTGAGGACAGAGCATTGGTCTTGCAGCTCTTGCGGCATGCGGCGCTTGAGCCATTCGCTCTGCAGCTTGGCCGCGGTCAGCAACTGGCCAATGTCATCGTGCAATTCGCGACTGAGTCGATGGCGTTCGTTTTCCTGGACTTCCAGAAGTCGATCGGCCAGTTCCTGCGGCTGGAACTTGATCGACTTGCGCGACAGTCGATACTGGATCCAGACGCAGGCCAGGACCGCCATGTTTAGTGCCAGCAAGCTCAGCGGCACCGTCATGGCCGACCAGTAGGCCAACAGACTGCCGACGGTCGAGCAGATGCACAGCAAAAGTGTGAGCCGACGGGCGTTTTCTCGGGAGGGTGGCCAGGAGGTAAATGACTTGAAGCTGGCGTACATAACGGATGGAGCCAATGGATGTTCGCTGCGGGCAGGCCAGTCAGCGAATCTGACGGGCCGGGTCGGGTAAAAGGTTCAGGTCCAGGACGGCTTCGGTTGGCGGCTTTTGGCGCGGCGGTTCGAAGTGACTGACGGAAGACATAGTACCACTTCAAATATCGTTGGTCGCGCTCGGCTTGGTGGTAGCAAAGCTCGGTGAGCCGGGCACTTGGCTGGCTGCCATGACGGGCGGTTTCATGCTTGTTTCTGAGCGTAGGGTACCAGCGCCAGCGGGCGTGGAGTTTGCAGTGCCTGGCAAGGATTCTGGCCCACCTGGAACGCAAACGCTTCGATCAGGGAGGTTTGTTCGCTGCTGTCCAGGCTCAATTTTCCGGTGGTGTGGTCAACCAGTTCGAGTTGCCAGGCCATCAGTGTGAAGCAGTCTTTCAATGCGCCCAACGCCTGGTCGTGCAACTCCATGCGATTTTGCGCATGGGTGAGCAGGCCATGGATGTGCAATGAAAAATCCGAAACGGCCTCCAACGCAAGGGCATCGGCCTTGTTTGCCAATTTCAGCAACGTGCTGAGCATGCAATCAATGGCGTCCTTGTCGTTGTTGATCAGTTGCAGGTGGCTCAGGCATTCCTCCGACTTGGCCAAGAGCGTCTCGGCTTCGGTCAGGAACTCTGGAAGGCGCTGGCTCCAGTTCTTGCGATCGTTCGGCATGCTTATCTCCACAACATCATGTCAGGCGAAAGTAAATCGCGTGTGGCGAACGCTGGATCCCATGGCCGTGAACGAACGACGGCGCCTCGCGCATCCCCGCCGCTTGGCAGAGTCCGGCGCGCAAACGATTGCACGCGCGGGATCGGCCGAATGGCGGGAAGGTCGATGTCCTGTGGTCGCGCACAAAAGCCTGACTCCGTTCAGCAATGAGAATGGCGTCACATTAATGGCTATTGAATAGCGGGAATATCAGGTTGGACCTGATTGTGCCTAGGGGAAACCCTTAGGCAGGGGAACTTTGTCCGCAAACCGAAGTCGCGCGGCGGGGAGCAGGGGGATGAAAAAAGCAGGAGGCCAGTAAAACATGATGTTAATGTGATATCAATCTCTCGCCTTGATATTTCATTTCAGGGTCAAGATTTGGCGCAGGACGCCGATAGCGCCATTACAGGATTCATCCGAACAAGCCCAGGAGTCATCGATGGCCGGCATTCTCGACACAGTAGATCAACGAACCCAACTGGTGGGTGAGAATCGCCTGGAAATTCTCATGTTTCGGCTGGCCGGGCGGCAATTGTTCGCCATCAACGTATTCAAGGTCCAGGAAGTGTTGCAACTGCCGAAGCTGACCTTGATGCCCCAGCGCCATCCATTCGTCTGCGGCGTGGTCAACCTGCGTGGCCAGACGCTGCCGGTCATCGACCTGTCCCAGGCCATCGGCATGCGTCCGTTGGTGCCGGGGCCGAACAGTACCATCATCGTCACCGAGTACAACCGCTCCGTACAGGCGTTCCTGGTGGGTGGCGTGGACCGCATCGTCAACATGAACTGGGAAGCCATCCTGCCACCCCCGACCAGCGCCGGCCGCGAGCATTACCTGACCGCCATCAGCAAGGTGGACGACCAGTTGGTGGAAATCATCGACGTGGAAAAAGTCCTGGCCGAAATCGTCCCTTACAACGCCAAGGTTTCCCGCGACAAGCTCGAAGACCCGGTGTTGGAGCGCGCCCGTGGCCGTGAGGTCCTGCTGGTGGACGACTCCAACGTCGCGCTCTCGCAATTGCGTGACACCCTGGGCCAGTTGGGCGTGAAGATGCACATCGCCAGCGACGGCCTGAAGGCGCTGAACATGCTCAAGGCCTGGGCGGACTTCGGCGAGGTGATGACCGACAAGTTGCTGATGATCTTCACCGATGCCGAAATGCCGGAAATGGACGGCTATCGCCTGACCACCGAGATTCGCAACGATCCGCGCTTGCGTGGACTCTATGTGGTGCTGCATACCTCGCTCTCCGGCAGCTTCAACGAGTCGATGGTCAAGAAGGTCGGCTGTGACAATTTCCTTTCCAAATTCCAGCCGGACAAGCTGGTAGACGTGGTGCGCCAGCGGCTGATGCTCGACTGATACCGATCCCGGTTTGCTTCGGTGGCCGGCTCGTATAAGGTGGCTTTTTTTCGCCTGGGGAGCTGACCATGTTGCGGCTGAGCGCGCTGTACCGTTATCCGTTGAAATCCGGCAAGGGCCAATCGCTGCAAGGGACTGGCCTGGACAAGCTGGGGTTGGACGGTGACCGCCGCTGGATGCTCGTCGATGAAGGCAGCGGGCGATTCCTGACCCAGCGGGCCGTGGCGAAAATGAGCCAGCTATCGGCCTTGTGGAACGAGGCGGGCGGCCTGACGCTCAGTGCGCCGGGCTACGGCACCTTCGAAGCGGCGTTGCCGCCAGTCATCGAAGAACAACGACGCGGCGTGATCATCTGGCGCGACACCTTGCGGGTGCCGGATGCCGGGGACGAGGCGGCGGCCTGGGTCAGCGAATTCATCGGCCAGCGCACCCGGCTGGTCCATGTCCCGGTGGAATTGGCCCGTACCACGGCAGCCGGCTATGGCCGGGACGACGACAAGGTCGCTTTCGCCGATGGTTTTCCTTTGTTGTTGATTGGACAGGCCTCTTTGCAGGATCTGTCTGGCAAGGTCGGCCGCCCCCTGGAAATGCTGCGCTTCCGTCCCAACCTGGTGATCGAGGGCAGCGAGGCATTTGCCGAAGACGGCTGGAAGCGGATTCGTATCGGCGACGTGGAATTCCGGGTGGTCAAGCCATGCTCAAGATGCATCATGACCACCGTCGATCCGCAAACCGGTGAGCGCGATCCGAATCGCGAGCCTTTCGCGACGTTGCAGCAGTACCGTTCGACGCCTGACGGCGCGATGTTCGGGCAGAACCTGGTGAATGACGGCAACGGCAGGCTTGAAGTGGGGATGCCGGTCGAAGTGCTGGAATAAAACTCTCAAGAACAAAAATGCCCGTGTCCAACGACACGGGCATTTCTATTTACCGGACAACCGTTTTCGCCACGAAAATATCAGGCGCGATATTCACACAGGTAAGCCGTGTCAACGGCGACCTTGAGCTGGAACTTGCTGTTGGCCGGGACGTTGAACTGGCTGCCGGCCTCGAAGGTTTCCCAATGGGTGCTGTCAGGCAGCTTTACGCTCAGGGCGCCAGACACGACGTGCATGATTTCCCGCTGGGCGGTGCCGAATTCATATTCGCCCGGTGCCATGACGCCAATGGTCGCTGGGCCTTCGGCAGTGCCGAACGCGATCGACTTGACGGTGCCGTCGAAGTACTCGTTGACTTTAAACATGGGCGATTCCTCGAGAAAGGGCTGAAAAAGGCCGGCCAGTATGCACAAGGCCACAACAGTCGTCATCTGTCGCGCCCGGCAACCGCTCAGCCTGTCAGCACAAGAGGCAATAATCGCGCCGTGTTGCGGGCGTCCTCCAGTGCGCGGTGCTGTTGCCCACAGAACTGCAGCCCGGCCAATTGCAACGCTGCATTGAGCCCCAGGGGGCGCTCCAGCCGACGCGCCTTGGCGAAGCGTTGCTTGAGATTCATGTGCTGAACCTGGCCAAGTACGCTTTGCAGTTGTTGTTGCTGCCATTCCTGCAACAATTGCTTGCGATCGTAGTCACCCCAGCTGATCCAGCCCTCAAGATTGGCGTGATAGGGCGCCAACCAACGCTCGAACACAGGCCAGACCTCGGTCAGCGGGGCAGCGCTGTCGATGTTGGCCTGGCTGATGTGAGTCAGCTGGCGACAAAAAGGGGTGAGCAGCGGCCGCCGCAGTGGCCGGACAAACCGCTGGAAATGATCCACCTCCCGGCCGTCTCGGTTCACCAGGCTGGCGCCGATTTCGATAATTTCCATTTCGCTTACCGGCCAGCCACCTTCATCGGTGGTGGCCTCCAGATCAATCACCAGCCAGTGAGGCATCGCTAAGGTTCCCGGTATCGGCGTGCTGATGGGTTTGAGCGTAGTCAAACCCGGCGCATCCGCCTAGTCCTGGCCCCGAGCGCTTGCTAGGTTGCCCCGGCCAGCTTAAATTGCCCACGCCGATTTGATGAAATAGCCGTGCATGGGTTGATCGACTGTGGGAGAACGCAGGTGGACGAGCAAAAAACCCAGGGCGTGATGCGCGAGCTGGTCGACAACGGTCAACTGACCGACCCGGATAGTGCTCGCGGCAAACTGCTCCAGACCGCGGCTCACCTGTTTCGTAACAAAGGCTTCGAGCGCACCACTGTGCGCGACCTGGCGAGTGCCGTGGGCATCCAGTCGGGGAGCATTTTTCATCACTTCAAGAGCAAGGACGAAATCCTTCGGGCGGTGATGGAGGAAACCATCCGCTACAACACTGCGTTGATGCGCGCGGCCCTGGCCGAGGCCCGCGGCGTGCGCGAGCAGGTGCTGGCGCTGATCCGCTGCGAATTGCAGTCGATCATGGGCGGCACCGGCGAGGCGATGGCGGTGTTGTTCTATGAGTGGCGTTCCCTTTCCATGGAGGGGCAGCGCCAAATCCTGGCCTTGCGCAATATTTATGAAGAAGTCTGGCTTGAAGTCTTGGGGCAGGCCAAGGAGGCCGGGTATATTCGCGGGGACGCGTCCATTACCCGGCGCTTCCTGACCGGTGCGTTGTCCTGGACCACCACCTGGTTTCGCACCGAAGGCAGCCTGAGTCTCGATGAACTGGCCGAGCAGGCCCTGATCCTTGTGTTGGCAGAAAAACAATAAGCAAGCGACCGCTTAAAATTGGCCGCATGGCTGGCTAAGCGGCTGAAACCGCCTAGCGTCACTGTATTGATGGGTCTTTTGGGGAGTGGGGTATCTTGACGTTATTGCCGATGGGGATGACCTCGCGTGTTTTGCTGGCCGCTCTGGCTCTTTTCCTGACGTCCTCCCTTGAGGCGGCGCAGCTGGTGCGGATTGGCGCGGCACATTTTCCACCCTATACCGTTCGGCCCGAAAACGGCGCCGACACCGGCCTGCTGCCGCAACTGGTGGAGGCCCTGAATCGATCGCAGGCCGATTACCAGTTCGTCCTGGTGCCCACTTCGATTCCGCGCCGTTTCAATGATTTCAAGCAGGGACGCGTCGACATGGCGATCTTCGAGAACCCGGACTGGGGCTGGCAGGATGTGCCACATACCGCAGTCGACATGGGGCTGGAAGACGCCGAGATCTTTGTGACCCAGCGCCAGCCAGATCGCCAGCAATCATATTTCGCTGACCTGAGGGGCAAGCGCCTGGCGTTGTTCAGCGGTTATCACTACGCCTTTGCCGAGTTCAACCCCGACCCCAAGTTCCTTATCGGGCAGTACAACGCCACGCTGACCTATTCCCACGACAGCAATTTGCAAATGGTGGTGCGCGGGCGCGCGGATATTGCCTTGGTGACCCGCTCGTACCTCAGCGACTACCTGTTGCGCAATCTTGAGGTAGGCCCCCAGTTGCTGGTTTCCGAGCGCATCGATCAGATCTATCACCATTACGCGCTGATCCGACCCCAGGCGCCCATCAGTGCCGATGTGTTCCAACGGTTGCTGCAGAAACTGCGGGACAATGGGCAAATGTTGGAGATCTTCCAGCCCTACCGGATCGAGTTGGTGCCACCACACGCTCATTGAGCCAGACTAAATTTCCCATTCCGGCTCACGTCACACGTTGACCATCGACGAATACGTGAGCCGCTCCAATGTCCATCTCCAAGCCTTCAACAACGCTGCCCTTGCCGGGTGGCCGTCACCTCGGCGCTGATGAAACCGAGCGTCATCTGAGCCTGATGCTCGAAGGCGCGCCCTTGATTCGTCTGCGCCTGGAGCGCGGCCCTCAACTTCATGTGCATCTTCAAGAACCCAACGACCGGCCTGTAGGGCCGGCGCTGTGGGCCGCCTGCTATTGGTTGTTTGCCAGGGATCCCGATTGCCAGCAATTGGTCTGGCACCTTGACGAACGCCCCGGCGAAGCCTTGCTCAGTGGCTTGCTGGCGGGCACGCCCGAGGTGAACGAATACGTCTGTGAGCGCGTCTTGTTCTGGCAATTGCCGCAACCTTGGCTGGGGGAAGCATTCAACGGCAGTTATCCGCAGCAAATGATCATCACCGATGGCAAGCGCCATCCTCGTCGACCGATCAAGCCACGAGGCGAGGTGTATCGACGTTTCGATGCGCGGCTGGGGGCTTGGGTGTCCCTGCGAACCCTCGAAATCGAGCAGGACCTGACACGCTTCAATCGCTGGCAGAACAGCCCTCGGGTCGCCAGCTTCTGGCAAGAGGAGGGCAGCCTGGAGCAGCATCGCGAGTATCTGGGCAAGCTGCAGCACGACCCTCGGGTCTTGACGTTGATCGGCTGTTTCGACGACCAGCCATTCGCCTATTTCGAAGCCTATTGGGCCAAGGAAGATCGAATCGCGCCGTTCTATGACGCCCACGATTATGACCGCGGTATCCACATGCTGGTGGGCGAGGAACAACATCGGGGCCCGCATAAAGTCGCGAGCTGGCTATCAGCGCTGGTGCACTACCTGTTTCTCGACGATCCACGCACCCAGCGCGTGGTGGCCGAGCCTCGGGCCGACAACGCCCGGATGATCGGGCATTTGCATAACCAATGCTTCCATTGTGAGAAGGAATTCGATTTCCCGCATAAGCGGGCGGCGTTGATGATCCTGGGGCGGGAGCGGTTTTTTGATCGGTGTTCGTTGATGTGAAGGCATGGCGGCCTTCATTGCCCCATCGCGAGCAAGCTCGCTCCCACATGGACTGCTGCGACCCTTGTGTGGGAGCGAGCTTGCTCGCGATGAGGCCTGTCAGTCCACCGCAAGATCACCGCCGCGCAAACGTATCCCCGCGCACCCCCGACACCTTGCGGCAATGCACCAGGGCGTCGCGGATCATGAAATTCACCAGGGTTGGCGAGACGCCCAACTCCTTGGCGATGTCCTTCTGCGGCACGCCGTGCAGGCGGTACATCTCGAAGGCGTAGCGAGTACGGCTGGGCAGCTCGGTCAATGCGTCGGCGATGTGCTCGAGCGTGGAAAAGTTGATATGCGACGTTTCCGGCGAAGCTCCCTGGATCACCACGTTCAAGCCTTCCTCTTCAGGGCCCGAGTACTTCTGTTCCAGCGCTTGCTTGCGGTAATGGTCGATCGCCAGGTTGCGCACGATCTGGAACAGATAGCTGAGCTGGGCCTTGATGGAGGAGGTGATCTGCGGCGCCGATTGCAGCCTGAAAAACGCGTCTTGGACCACATCTTCCGCGCGGGACCGGCACCCGGTGATGCGCGCTGCGATCTTGACCAGGATGGTTCGGTTATCGACGAATGCCTGAAGTAGCGGTGAGTCGCACCTGCTTGTGGATACTTGTTCCGTCATGGAATTCACCTTGCTGCAATTAGTTAGCAGGACGGTCGGGCCAGCGGATCCGTCCTACACATCGGGGGCCAAATTAGGCTTAATGATAATTATTGTCAATTGAGAAGAAGAATTATTGATGAAAGGAAGTCCAGACTGAGCGCTGCGACTCGTTGTCACGGGGGGCTACGGGCCTGAGCGCCGCTGCGCGCGCGTTGCCTGGGAGCAGCGACTAATTATCTGGCGGTGTTATCCGTCCCCATGGGTGACTACTTGCAAGCCGAATTTCAGGCAGGAACCCCTCATGACCGACGCGTTCGAACTCCCCAGCACCCTGGCCCATGCCCTCCAGCGCCGCGCCGCGTTGACTCCGGATCGGGTCGCCTTGCGCTTCCTTGCCGACAGTCCGCAGCAGGGCGTGGTACTGAGTTATTGCGACCTGGACCTGCGCGCCCGGACGATCGCGGCGGCGTTGCAGGGCGAAGCGAAAATCGGCGATCGAGCGGTGCTGCTGTTCCCCAGCGGCCCGGATTACGTCGCGGCGTTCTTCGGCTGCCTGTACGCCGGTGTGATCGCTGTACCGGCCTATCCGCCGGAGTCCACCCGTCGGCATCATCAGGAGCGCTTGCTGTCGATCATCGCCGACGCCGAACCCCGGTTGTTGCTGACCACCGCTGACTTGCGGGACACCTTGCAGGCCATCGAATCGGCGCCGCCAGTGCTGTGCGTCGATACGCTCGATCCGGCCCGCGCCGAGCAATGGCAGGCACCGGACCTGCAAGACAATGACATCGCTTTCCTGCAATACACCTCCGGCTCCACTGCATTGCCAAAGGGCGTGCAGGTCAGCCACGGCAACCTCGTCGCCAATGAGCTGTTGATTCGTCATGGTTTCGGCATCGATGTGAATCCTGACGATGTCATCGTCAGCTGGCTGCCGCTGTATCACGACATGGGGCTGATCGGCGGGTTGCTGCAGCCGATCTTCAGCGGCGTGCCTTGCGTGCTGATGTCACCGGCCTATTTCCTCGCCCGGCCGTTGCGCTGGCTCGAAGCGATCAGCGAATACGGCGGCACCATCAGCGGCGGCCCGGACTTCGCCTATCGCCTGTGCAGCGAACGGGTCAGTGAGTCTGCCCTGGGCCGCCTCGACCTGAGCGGCTGGCGCGTCGCTTATTCCGGCTCCGAGCCGATCCGCCTCGACAGCCTGGAGCGCTTCGCCGAGAAGTTCGCGGCATGCGGCTTCACGGCTGACAGTTTCATGGCCTCATACGGGCTCGCTGAGGCGACGTTGTTCGTCGCCGGCACGCCACGTGGCCAGGGCATTCCCTCGATGCGCATGGACGACGCGGCCTTGACGCAGAACCGTGCCGAACCGGGGCAGGGCAGCGCGGTGATGAGCTGCGGTGTAAGCCAGCCGGGCCACGCGGTGTTGATCGTGGAGCCCAACGCCTTGCAACCGTTGGCCGACAATCAGGTCGGCGAAGTCTGGGCCGCCGGGCCGAGCATCGCCCACGGTTACTGGCGCAACCCCGAAGCGAGCGCCAAGACCTTCGTCGAGCATGACGGCCGCACTTGGCTGCGCACCGGCGACCTGGGCTTTATGCGCGAAGGTGAGCTGTTCATCACTGGGCGCTTGAAGGACATGCTGATCGTGCGCGGGCATAACCTTTATCCGCAGGACATCGAGAAAACCGTCGAACGGGAAGTGGAGGTGGTGCGCAAAGGACGCGTCGCCGCGTTCGCCGTCAATGAGGCGGGCGAAGAGGGTATCGGGATTGCCGCCGAGGTCAGCCGCAGCGTGCAAAAGATCCTGCCTCCCGAAGCCTTGATCAACGCGATTCGCCAAGCCGTGGCCGACGCCTGCCAGCAAGCGCCGAGCGTGGTGGTGTTGCTCAATCCGGGGGCGCTGCCGAAGACGTCCAGCGGCAAACTGCAACGTTCGGCGTGCCGCGCGCGATTGGCGGACGGCAGCCTCGACAGCTATGCATTGTTTCCCTCGGCAAAGGCTGGGACTGTCGACGAGTTCGCGCCGTCATCCGAGCTGCAAGACCTGATCGGCCAACTCTGGTGCGAGCACTTGCAGGTCGATAGGGTACGCAGCGCTGACCATTTCTTCCTGCTGGGTGGCAACTCCATCGCAGCCACCCAAGTCATTGCGCGGCTGCGTGACGTGCTGGGTGTGGAACTCAACCTGCGCCTGCTCTTCGAAGCGCCGACCCTGGGCGCTTTCGCGACGGCGGTGGCGAATCTGCAACAAGACGGCGGCCAGCCCCAGGGCGTTATCAATTCGTTGGCCCGCGATGAAGCCCTGCCGCAGTCCCTGGCCCAGAACCGTTTGTGGCTGACCTGGCAACTGGACCCTGCTAGCCGCGCCTACAACATCCCCGGCGCCCTGCGCCTGCGTGGCGAGCTGGACGAACAAGCGCTGCGCCAGAGCTTCCAGCAATTGATCGAGCGCCACGAATCCTTGCGCACGCGCTTCCTGGAGCGCGATGGCGTGGCCCTGCAACAGATTGATCCAGCCGGTGAGTTCAATCTTCAGGTGATCGACCTCAGCGACATGCCTGCCTACGAGCGCGAAGCCCGGGCGCGGCAGATCCGCGAAGACGAAGCGGCCACTCAGTTCGATCTGGAAAAGGGACCGCTGCTGTGGGTCACCTTGTTGCGCCTGGCTGAAGACGATCATCAGTTGCTGGTGACGATGCATCACATCATCGCCGATGGCTGGTCGATGAACGTCTTGATCGACGAGTTCTCGCGGCTATATGCCGCCGCGTCCCAAGGACGCACCGCCGAACTGGCACCGCTGCCCCTGCAATACGCCGATTACGGCAGTTGGCAGCGACAATGGCTCGCCCAGGGCGAAGCCGAGCGCCAACTGCGCTACTGGAAAGAGCAGTTGGGCGACGAGCACCCGACCCTGGCGCTGAGCACCGACCATCCGCGCAGTGCCCAGCGGCATCGCAGCGCCGCGCGCCATAGCCTGCGCCTGGACAAGACGCTCGGTGATGCCCTGCGCCAGGTCGCCCAGGCGCACGACGCCACGGTATTCATGCTGTTGCTGGCGGCGTTCCAGGCCTTGCTGCAGCGCTACACCGGCCAATCCGACCTGCGCATCGGCGTGCCCAACGCCAACCGCCCGCGCCTGGAAACCCAAGGGCTGATCGGCTTCTTCATCAACACCCAGGTGCTGCGCGCGCAAACCGATTCGCGCCAGCCCTTCGCCGCGCTGCTGGCCCAGGCCCGGGAGGCGACGCTCGGCGCCCAGGCTCATCAGGACCTGCCCTTCGAACAACTGCTGGAAGCTTTCCCCCAGGCTCGCGAACAAGGCCTGTTCCAAGTGATGTTCAACCACCAGCAGCGCGACCTTGGCGCGTTGCGGCGCCTGCCGGGGCTGTTGGCCGATGAATTGCCATGGCACAGCCGCGAAGCCAAGTTCGACCTGCAATTGCACAGCGAAGAAGACCGTAACGGCCGGCTGACACTGTCGTTCGACTACGCGGACGAGCTGTTCGAGGCGGCGACCATCGCACGCCTGGCCGAGCATTTTTGCAGCTTGCTGCGGGCGGTCTGCGCTGATCCACGACAGGCCCTCGGCGACTTGCCTCTGCTGAGCGTCGAAGAACGCGCCCAGCAGCAGCGTTGGGCGGCGGCACCCTGCGAGCCCGCCACGCAATGGCTCCCGGAACTGCTCAATGAGCAGGCCCGCCGCACCCCGCAACGCACTGCATTACAGTGGGACGGTGGTGCGCTGGACTACGCCGAGCTGCACGCCCAGGCCAATCGGCTGGCCCATTATCTTCGCGACAAAGGTGTCGGCCCGGACGTGTGCGTGGCGATTGCCGCCGAACGCTCGCCGCAGTTGCTTATCGGCGTGCTGGCGATCATCAAGGCCGGCGGCGCCTACGTGCCGCTGGATGTCGATTACCCGAGCGAACGCCTGGCCTACATGCTCCACGACAGCGGTGTCGATCTGCTCCTGACCCAAACCGCACTGCTCGAACGCTTGCCGGCCTGCGAGGGCGTCAGCGTCATCGCCATGGACGCGCTGCACCTGGAGCAATGGCCGAGCAATCCGCCGGGGCTGCACCTGCACGGCGATCATCTGGCCTACGTGATCTACACCTCCGGCTCGACCGGCCAACCCAAGGGTGTCGGCAATACTCACGCGGCCCTGGCCGAGCGCCTGCAATGGATGCAGGCCGCCTATGGGCTGGATGAGACCGACGTGTTGATGCAAAAGGCGCCGATCAGTTTCGACGTGTCGGTCTGGGAATGCTTCTGGCCGCTGATCACCGGCAGCCAATTGGTCCTGGCGGGCCCGGGCGAGCACCGCGACCCGCACCGCATCGCGCAACTGGTCGAGCGGTTCGGCGTGACCACGCTGCACTTCGTCCCGCCGCTGCTCAGCCTGTTTATCGACGAGCCCTTGAGTGCCCGTTGCACGAGCCTGCGGCAGATTTTCTCCGGCGGCGAAGCCTTGCCGGCCGAGTTGCGCAACCGAGTGCTCGCGCAACTGCCGACGGCGCAGTTGCACAATCGCTACGGCCCGACCGAAACCGCCATCAACGTCACCCATTGGCATTGCACCACAGGCGATGGCGAGCGCTCGCCCATCGGGCGTCCCTTGGCCAACGTGCTGTGCCGCATCCTCGACAGCGAACTCAATCCCGTGCCCGTCGGCGTGCCGGGTGAGCTGTGCATCGGTGGCCTGGGCCTGGCCCGGGGTTACCTCGGGCGTCCCGCGCTGACGGCTGAACGTTTTATCGCCGATCCCCAAGGATCGGCTGGCGCACGCCTGTACCGCACTGGCGACCTGGCGCGCTGGGATGCCGACGGCGTGATCGAATACCTCGGCCGCCTCGATCAACAGGTCAAGTTGCGCGGTTTCCGTGTCGAACCACAGGAAATCGAGGCGCGCTTGCTGGCCCAGGACGGCGTCGCCCAGGCGGCGGTGCTGGTGCGCGACACGGCGGCCGGTCCGCAGTTGATCGGCTATTACACCGCAGCAACGCCCGATGAAGAGGCGGCCGACCAAGCCGCTCGCTTGAAAAACGCCCTCGCCAGCGAGCTGCCTGACTACATGGTGCCCGCGCAATTGTTGCGCCTGGACGCCATGCCCTTGAGCCCGAGCGGCAAGCTCGACCGTCGCGCCTTGCCGGAGCCGCAATGGCAGGTGCGCGAACACGTCGAGCCGGCCACCGCCCTCGAACAGCACATCGCCGGAATCTGGCGCGACGTACTCGGTCTTGCCCGCATCGGCCTGCGGGATGATTTTTTTGCCCTGGGCGGCCATTCGTTGCTGGCGACCCAGATCATTTCCCGCACGCGCCAGGCCTGCGACGTCGAGCTGCCGTTGCGTGCGTTGTTCGAAGCCAGCGAGCTGGGTGCCTTCGCCGAGCAGGTGCGGCTGATCCAGGCCAGCGGTCGGACCAACCGCCAGCCGCCGATCGAGAAAGTCGACCGCAGCCAACCGGTGCCGCTGTCCTATTCCCAGCAGCGCATGTGGTTCCTCTGGCAAATGGAGCCGGACAGCCCGGCCTATAACGTCGGCGGCATGGCCCGGTTGCGCGGAGTGCTGGATGTGGGGCGCTTCGAAGCGGCGTTGCAGGCCTTGATCCTGCGCCATGAACCCTTGCGCACCACGTTCCCAAGCATCGACGGCGTGCCTCGCCAACAGGTACACGACGAGACGGGCCTGCGCATGGACTGGAAAGATTTTTCCATGCTCGATGCCGACCTTCGCCAACAACGCGTGCAGCAACTGGCGGACAGCGAGGCCCACGAACCCTTCGATCTGGAAACCGGGCCGCTGCTGCGGGCCTGCCTGGTCAAGACCGCCGAGCGCGAACATTACCTGGTGCTGACGCTGCACCACATCGTCACCGAAGGCTGGGCGATGGACATTTTCGCCCGCGAGCTCAGTGCGCTGTACGAAGCCTTCATCGATGACCGCGAGTCACCGCTGGAGCCGTTGCCGGTGCAATACCTCGACTACAGCGCCTGGCAGCGCCAATGGCTGGAGTCCGGCGAGCGCCAGCGCCAGCTCGATTACTGGACCGCGCAACTGGGCCGCGAACATCCCTTGCTGGAATTGCCGGCGGACCGCCCGCGTCCGGCGGTACAAAGTCATCGCGGCGAGCTGTTCCGTTTCGACCTCGGCGACGACTTGGCCGCGCGGGTCCATGCCTTCAACGCCGAGCATGGCTTGACCCTGTTCATGACCATGACCGCCGCCCTGGCCGTGCTGCTCTATCGCTACAGCGGCCAGACCGACCTGCGCATCGGCGCGCCGGTGGCCAATCGCATCCGTCCGGAAAGCGAAGGGCTGATCGGCGCGTTCCTCAATACCCAAGTGCTGCGTTGCCAACTCGACGGGCAGATGTCGGTGGGCGAGTTGTTCGAGCAGGTGCGCCACACGGTCATCGAGGGGCAGTCCCACCAGGACCTGCCTTTCGATCATTTGGTCGAAGCCCTGCAACCGCCGCGCAGTGCGGCGTACAACCCGCTGTTCCAAGTGATGTGCAACGTGCAGCGCTGGGAGTTCCAGCAGAGCCGCACGCTGGCCGGTATGAGCGTCGATTATCTGGTCAACGATGCGCGGGCGACCAAGTTCGACCTCAACCTGGAAGTCACTGACCTGGACCAACGCCTGGGCTGCTGCCTGACCTACAGCACCGACCTGTTCGACGAACCGCGCATCGCCCGCATGGCCGGGCATTGGCGCAACCTGTTGGAAGCGCTGCTGGTGGATCCGGCTCGGCGGCTGAGCGAGCTGCCGCTGCTGGACGCCAGTGAACAGCAGCAGTTGCTCGACAGCCTCGGCGAAGAGCCAGGCGAGCATCGCCTCGATCAATGCATCCATTCATTGTTCGAAGCACAGGCCCGGCTGCGCCCGGACGCGCCGGCGCTGACGTTCGCCGGGCAGACCCTGACCTATGCCGAACTCGAACGCAGGGCCAATCGCCTGGCCTGGATGTTGCGCGAACGTGGCGTCGGGCCGCAGGTCCGGGTAGGGCTGGCTCTGGAGCGCTCGCTGGACATGGTCGTCGGCCTGCTGGCGATCCTCAAGGCGGGTGGCGCCTACGTGCCGCTGGACCCGGAATACCCGCTGGACCGCTTGCTCTACATGATCGAGGACAGCGGCGTCGGCTTGCTGCTCAGCGATCGGGCCATGTTCCAGGCCCTCGGCGAACTGCCGGAAGGCGTGCAGCGCTGGTGCCTGGAAGACGACCGTCCGGCCCTGGTGGATTATCCCGAGCAGTCGCCGCCGCTGATCAACCTGCCGCAACATCAGGCCTACTTGATCTATACCTCCGGCTCCACCGGCAAACCCAAGGGGGTGGTGGTGTCCCACGGTGAAATCGCCATGCATTGCCGGGCGGTCATCCAGCGCTTCGGCATGCGCTTTGATGACTGCGAACTGCATTTCTACTCGATCAATTTCGACGCCGCCACCGAGCGCTTGCTGGTGCCGTTGCTCAGTGGCGCCCAGGTGGTGCTGCGCGCCCAGGGCCAGTGGGATGCCGAGGAAATCTGCGGCCTGATTCGCCAACACTGCATCAACATCCTCGGTTTCACCCCCAGCTATGGCAGCCAATTGGCGCAATGGCTGGCAACCCAGGGCCAGACGCTGCCGGTGCGCATGTGCATCACCGGTGGCGAAGCCCTGACCGGCGAACATTTGCAGCGCATCCGCGCCGCGTTCAGCCCGAACCTGTTCTTCAACGCCTATGGCCCGACCGAAACCGTGGTCATGCCCCTGGCGAGCCTCGCCCCGGAGCAACTGGAAGAGGGCGCCGGCAGCGTACCGATCGGCAACGTGATCGGCGCTCGCGTCGCTTATATTCTCGACGCCGACCTGGCCTTGGTGCCCCAAGGCGCGACGGGTGAGCTGTATGTCGGCGGCGCCGGGTTGGCCCAGGGTTATCACCAGCGTCCGGGCATCACCGCCGAGCGCTTCGTCGCCGATCCGTTCAGCGCTGACGGCGGACGGCTGTACCGCACCGGGGACCTGGTGCGCCAGCGCGGCGACGGTCAGGTGGAGTATTTGGGGCGGATCGACCATCAGGTGAAGATTCGCGGTTTCCGTATCGAACTGGGGGAAATCGAAACCCGCCTGCTGGAACACGACGCCGTGCGCGAGGCCGTGGTCTTGGCCTTGGATATGCCGGGTGGCAAGCAGTTGGCCGGTTACCTGGTCAGCGACATCGCCGAAGAGGATGCCGCCGGGCAAGCGGCGCTGCGCGAAGCGCTGAAGCATCACCTCAAGGCGCAACTGCCGGACTACATGGTGCCCGCGCACTTGATCCTGTTGCCGAGCATGCCGCTGACCGCCAACGGCAAGCTCGACCGCCGCGCCTTGCCGATGCCCGATCCCGAACTCAATCGCCAACAGTACGTGGCCCCGAGCAGTGCCTTGGAGCAAGCGTTGGCGACGATCTGGTGCGACGTTTTGAACGTCAGGCAGGTCGGCCTCAACGACAACTTCTTCGAGCTGGGCGGCGATTCGATCCTGTCGATCCAGGTCGTCAGCCGGGCCCGGCAACAGGGCCTGCATTTCACGCCGAGGGATTTGTTCCAGCACCAGACCGTGCAGGCCCTGGCGGCCGTCGCCACGCGCAGCGAACAGGTGAGCGCCGAGCAAGGATTGTTGAGCGGCGAGTCGGGGCTGACGCCGATCCAGCATTGGTTCTTCGCCGGTGAAATACCCAGCCGTCATCACTGGAACCAGGCGCTGTTGCTGGAGCCGACCCTGCGCTTGCAGCCGGGTTACCTGGAGCAAGCGTTGCGCGCGGTGTTCGAGCAGCACGACGCCTTGCGCCTGGGCTTCGGCAACCGCGCCGGGCACTGGCGCGCCGAGCATCAGCCAGTGTTCGAAGGGGCGCTGCTGGAGGCTGTGTCGGTGGATTCGCCGCAAGCCTGCGAAGCCGTGTTTGCCCAGGCGCAGCGAGGCTTCGAGCTGTCGAGCGGGCCGCTGCTGCGGGCCATGTTGGCAGAGTTGCCTGACGGTCGGCAGCGCCTGCTGATCGCGATTCACCACTTGGTGGTGGACGGTGTGTCGTGGCGGGTGTTGATGGACGACCTGCAAACGGCCTACCGCCAATGCATCGACAGACAAACGCTGCAGTTGCCGGCCAAGACCAGCCCGTTCCGTGACTGGGCCGCGCGTTTGCAGGCTTACGCCGGCAGTGAGTCCCTGCGCGAAGAGTTGAGCTGGTGGCAAGGCCAGTTGAGTGGCCCGGACGTGACGCTGCCTTGCGCCCGTCCCGACGGCGGGCGGCAGGAACGGCACGCCGACATCGTCAGCCTGCGCCTGGACGCCGAGCGCACCCGGCAACTTCTGCAACAAGCTCCCAGCGCCTATCGAACCCAGGTCAATGATCTGTTGCTCACCGCGCTGGCCCGCGTGCTGTGCCGTTGGAGCCAGCATGAATCGGTGCTGGTCCAGCTCGAAGGACATGGCCGCGAGGCGCTGTTCGATGACATCGACCTGACCCGCACCGTGGGTTGGTTCACCAGCGTCTATCCGCTGCGCCTGAGCCCGTCGGCCGCTGACATCGGCAACTCGATCAAAGCCATCAAGGAACAGCTGCGCGCGGTGCCGCACAAGGGCCTCGGCTATGGCGTGCTGCGTTACCTCGCAGACATCGGCACCCGCGAGGCCATGGCCTGCCTGCCGCAAGCGACGATCACCTTCAACTACCTCGGCCAGCTCGACCATGCCCTCGGCCAGGAGGCGTTGTTCCGCCCGCTGGACGAAGCGCTTGGCGCGATCCATGACCCTGACGCACCGCTGCCCAACGAACTGAGCCTCGACTGCCAGGTCAGTGGCGGCGAACTGGCGCTGCGCTGGACCTTCAGCGCCGAGCGCCATGATCGCCAGGCCATCGCCGCGCTGGCCGACGCCTACCTCGAGGAATTGCAGCACCTGATCGAACATTGCCTCACGGACGAGGCGGGCGGCCTGACGCCGTCGGACTTCCCGCTGGCGAAACTGACCCAGGCACAGCTGGACAACCTGCCGGTGCCGGCAACGGAGATCGAAGACGTCTACCCACTGACGCCGATGCAGGAAGGCATGCTGCTGCATACGTTGCTGGAGCCCGGTACGGGCTTGTATTACATGCAGGACCGCTACCGCATCAACAGCGAACTCGACCCCCAGCGTTTCGCCCAGGCCTGGCAAGCGGTGATTGCCCGTCACGAAGCGTTGCGCGCCTCGTTCTGCTGGAACGTCGGCGAAGACATGCTGCAGGTCATCCACAAGCCCGGCCGCACACCCGTGGAATACCTCGACTGGACGCACGTGCCAGAGGACGCCCAGGAGCCCAAGCTCCAGGCGCTGCTCAAGCGCGAGCGCGAGGCCGGTTTCGATCTGTTGAACGAGGCCCCGTTCCACTTGCGCCTGATCCGGGTCGGCGCGGCGCGCTACTGGTTCATGATGAGCAACCACCACATCCTCATCGATGCGTGGTGCCGTTCGTTGCTGATGGATGATTTCTTCGAGATCTACACCGCCCTCGGTGAACAGCGCGAGCCTCGCCTGGCCGTGCCGCCGCGCTATCGCGACTACATCGGCTGGCTGCAACGCCAGGGCCTGGCCGAAGCCCGGCAGTGGTGGCAACAGAACCTGCAAGGCTTCGAGCGGACCACGCCGATCCCGGGTGACCGGCCGTTCCTGCGCGAACACGCCGGTGACAGCGGCGGCATGGTCGTCGGCGATTGCTACACCCGCCTCGACGCCCGGGACGGTGCGCGCCTGCGCGAGCTGGCCCAGGCCCATCAATTGACCGTCAACACCTTCGCCCAGGCGGCGTGGGCCCTGGTGCTGCGCCGTATCAGCGGTGATCGCGACGTATTGTTCGGCGTCACCGTGGCCGGGCGTCCGGTGGAGCTGCCGCAGATGCAGCGCACGGTGGGGCTGTTCATCAACAGCGTTGCCTTGCGGGTGCGGATCCCGGCGGACGACCAGCCCTGCAGCGTGCGCCAATGGCTCAACGGCTTGTTGGACAGCAACATGCAACTGCGCGAGTACGAATACCTGCCGCTGGTGAGCATCCAGGAAGTCAGCGAGCTGCCCAAGGGCCAGCCGTTGTTCGACAGCCTGTTCGTGTTCGAGAACGCGCCGGTGGAGGTTTCGGTGCTGGACCGCGCCCAGAGTCTCAACGCCACCTCGGATTCAGGCCGCACCCACACCAACTTCCCGCTGACGGCGGTGTGTTATCCGGGCGACGATCTGGGGCTGCACCTGTCCTACGACCAGCGTTACTTCGATGAGTCGACGGTCCAAGGGCTGCTGGGCGAGTTCAAGCGATTGCTGCTGGCGTTGATGGAAGGTTTCCACGGCGACATGGCCGAGTTGGCGCTGATCGGATCTGAAGAGAAGGATTTCCTCATCGAAGGTTGCAACCAGAGCGCGCGGAGCTATCCGCTGGAGCCGAGTTACGTCGAGCTGTTCGAGGCCCGGGTGGCGGCTCATCCGCAACGTATTGCCGCCAGTTGCCAGGACGACACCTGGACGTATGCCGAGTTGAACGAGCGCAGCAACCGCCTCGGTCACGCGCTGGTGGAGGCGGGCGTCGGTCTCGACCAGCCAGTGGCGCTGCTCGCTGAGCGCGACCTGGATTTACTCGGCATGATCATCGGCAGCTTCAAGGCCGGCGGCGGTTACCTGCCGCTGGACCCGGGCCTGCCGAGCCAGCGCCTGAGTCGCATCATCGAATTGAGCCGCACGCCGTTGCTGGTGTGCACGCGGGCTTGTCACGAGCAGGCGCTGGCCTTGCTGGAAGCGTTCGCCTGTGCCGGGCGGCCGAAGCTGCTGGTCTGGGAAGACGTCCAGGCCAGTGATAAGGCCGTGGAAAATCCCGGCGTTTACAGCGGGCCGGACAACCTCGCCTACGTGATCTACACCTCTGGCTCCACCGGGTTGCCCAAAGGTGTGATGGTCCAGCAGCGCGGCATGCTCAACAACCAGCTCAGCAAAGTGCCGTACCTGGCGCTGGATGAGGCCGATGTGATTGCCCAGACCGCGTCCCAGAGCTTCGATATTTCGGTGTGGCAGTTCCTGGCCGCGCCGTTGTTCGGGGCTCGGGTGGACATCGTGCCCAATGTGATCGCCCACGATCCGCAAGGACTGCTGGACCATGTCGGACGCCAGGGCATTACCGTGCTGGAGAGCGTGCCGTCGTTGATCCAGGGCATGCTTGCCCAGGAGCGCATCGGCCTGGATGGCTTGCGCTGGATGCTGCCCACTGGCGAAGCGATGCCACCGGAACTCGCCCATCAGTGGCTGGCGCGTTACCCGGACATCGGCCTGGTGAATGCCTACGGCCCGGCCGAATGTTCCGATGACGTGGCGTTCTTCCGAGTCGACATGGCCTCGACCCGTGGCACCTACCTGCCCATCGGTACGCCGACCGACAATAACCGTTTGTACCTGCTCGACGGCGCCCTGGAACTGGTGCCAGTGGGCGCGGTGGGCGAGCTGTGCGTCGCCGGCACCGGGGTGGGGCGTGGTTATGTCGGCGATCCGCTGCGTACCGCGCCGGTGTTCGTGCCCAACCCGTTCAGCGCACCGGGCGAGCGGCTGTACCGCACCGGCGACCTGGCACGTCGGCGCAGCGATGGCGTGCTGGAATACGTCGGTCGCATCGACCATCAGGTGAAGATTCGTGGCTACCGCATCGAACTGGGGGAAATCGAAGCACGGCTGCACGAGCAGCCCGAAGTCCGCGACGCGGCCGTCGGTGTGCAGGAAGGCGTCAATGGCAAGCACTTGGTGGGCTATCTGGTTGCCGCCGACGCCACGCTGAGCCCGAGCGAACGCCTGGATCGAATCAAACAGCGCCTGCGCAGCGAATTACCGGAATACATGGTGCCGCTGCACTGGCTGTGGCTCGATCGCCTGCCCCTCAATGCCAACGGCAAACTCGATCGCAAGGCGCTGCCGGCGCTGGAAATCGGTCAACTGCAGAGTCAGGACTACCAGGCGCCCAGCAGCGATCTTGAACAAACCCTGGCCGATATCTGGACCGAGGTGTTGAAGGCCGAACGGGTGGGCGTACAAGACAATTTCTTCGAACTGGGCGGGCACTCGTTGCTGGCGACACAAATCGCCTCGCGCGTGCAAAAAGCCTTGCAACGGGACGTGCCGCTCAGGGCCATGTTCGAGTGCAGCACCGTGCGGGAATTGGCTGAATACATCGGTGGGTTGGAGGCCAGTGAAATCACCGAGGAGAAGGTGGATCGGTTGAATGATTTGATGGCGGAGTTGGAAGGGCTTTAGTTTTGCGGTGCGTGTAACGGCCCCATCGCGAGCAAGCTCGCTCCCACATGGGATTTGTGTCGATCACTCCCTGTGGGAGCGAGCTTGCTCGCGATGAGGCCATTGACAGCACCTCAGGGACCCAAGGTTGACGTCTGGCGCTTCGCGGCCCAGTCTCCCCAAGGTTTTTTCATTCCCAAACAAGGAGGCCACCGATGCCCTTTGCAACGATTGACGGACAACCGCTCCATTACCTGGACCAGGGCCATGGCCCGGTGGTGGTGCTGGGCAGCAGTTATCTGTGGGACCAGAGCATGTGGGCGCCGCAGATTGATGCGTTATCGGAGCACTATCGAGTCATCGTCCCGGAGCTGTGGGGCCATGGGCAGTCAGGACGTTTGCCTGAGGGCATGAATTCGCTGGACGACCTGTCCCGTCAAACGCTGGCGTTGATGGATCACCTGGAGATCGACTGCTTCAACCTGGTCGGGTTGTCGGTGGGCGGGATGTGGGGCGCGCGGCTGGCGCTGGCCGCGCCCGAGCGCGTGAAGTCGCTGGTGTTGATGGACACCTACGTCGGCGTCGAGCCGGAGCCGACCCGGCTGTATTACTTTTCGCTGTTCGACAAGATCGAAGCCAGCGGCGCAATTCCCGAGCCTTTGCTGGACATCATCGTGCCGATTTTCTTCCGGCCGGGCATCGATCCGCAGTCCTCGCTTTATCAACAGTTCCGCGCCACCTTGGCCGCGCTGCCGACTGACCGCCTGAAGGACAGCATCGTGCCGTTGGGGCGGATCATTTTTGGTCGGGACGACATCCTGCCGCGCCTGCCTGGATTGGACGCCAAGCGCACGCTGGTGATGTACGGTGATCAGGACAAGCCTCGGCCACCGTCCGAGGCGTTGGAAATGGCCGAGCTGATTGGCTGCGATCATGTGCTGATTCCGCAGGCGGGACATATTTCCAACCTGGAGAATCCGCAGTTTGTGACGGAGGCGTTGTTGAAATTCCTGAAACGGATGCACTGACTTTGTGGCGAGGGGATTTATCCCCGCTGGGCTGCGCAGCCGCCCCAAAACCAGATACCTCGGTGAAGCTGACAAACCAAGTCGACAGTATTGGGGCCGCTTCGCGACCCAGCGGGGATAAATCCCCTCGCCACAGGTTGCTGCCCGGATCATTTAGGTCCGAGGATTTTCAGCAGTTTGTCCGGAGACGGCGCGCCTTGCTGTTGTTGCAGCTCGCCCTGGTCATCCAGATAGAAAATCGCCGGGGTGGCGGAGAGCTCCAGCTCGTCCATCAACGCCTGGTTGGCGTCCAGTTTTGCCTGGATGGCCGGCGGTATCTCCTTGAGCGGCTTGAGCGGACTGGCCTTGCCGGCCTTCTCATGGTCCGCCAGGGCTTTCTCCGGCTCCTTGGCGGCGAGCAGCGCGGCCGATTTGCCCGGGCTGTCTTCGCGAATGATGCCCACCATGATGTGGCGCAACTGCACCTTGCCGGCCCTGACCCAGGGCCGGGCCTGTTCCCAGAACATGTTGCAATACGGGCAATTCGGATCGCTGAACAGGTATACGGTGCGCGGTGCGTCCTTGTTGCCGTCGGCGATCCAGTTGCTGGTCTCCATCTTCGCCCAGATGGCCTTGGCCATCGGGGCGTAGACCAGTTTTTGCAGCGGCTCGGCGCTCAGGTCCTTGCCGTCCGCGTCATATAGGTTGCCCAGCAACACATGCTTGCCATCCGGCGTCAGGTACAGGGCCATGCCACGGTTCTGGTATTGCGCGGCATAACCGCGCAAGCCGTTCGGCGCCTCGAAGGTGCCGACGATTTTCGCGCCCTTCGCTTCGATCTTCTGGATGGCCGCAGGCAGTTCTTCGGCCTGGAGCAGCGGCGCTTGCAGCAGCGCGCCGGCGAAGGCCAGTGTCAGCAGGTGGTGGAGGCGGGGCATGGCAGTTTCCTTGTCGCGGGGTGGGCCGCCGTGGTCGAACCCGGCGTTTCGAAGTATTCCAGTGCCCGGGCCAGGCTCGCTTCGGATAATTCGCCCAGGTGACTGCCGAGCAGGCGGCCGTCGGCGCTGTAGAACAGTGTCGTCGGCAGCGCCATCGAGCCGACGGCCTGGCCAAGGCGACCGCTGCCGTCGAACAGCACGTTGGTGAGGCTCAAGCCCTGCGTGGCGAGATAGGTGCTCACGCTTTGCATGCTTTCGGCCTGGTTGACGAACAGGAACGTCAGGTCCGGACGCTGTTTCTGGGCTTCTTCCAGCACCGGCATTTCACGTCGGCAGGGCGGGCACCAGGTGGCCCAGAGATTGATCACCAGCGGGCCGCCCTGATAATCGATGAGGCTCACGGTTTCGCCGTCGGCGGTGCGCAGGTCGATCTCCGGCAAGCGGGTGCCTTGTTCATAGATCGTCAGCGACATTGTTCCCACGAGCCAGAACAGCAGGCCGCCGGTGACACTGAAAGCCAACGGTCGACGCAGGCCCGGACGGCGCCGTGCCCATAGCAGGGCGCCGACCAGCAGCGCGATGATGCCCGGCCAGGCGAGGAAGCCGCCGTCGCGCAGATCGACGATCTGCCATGGGTCATCCCGATAATGTTTCCAGTAAGCGACGACAAACCCGATCCTTGCGGCAAGGAGTCCCAGCAGGAACAGTCCGAACAGCACCGATTCGGGGTTTTCGCCGCCGCGCCTTGCCACTCGCCAGCCGACGAAAGTCGCCAACGCCAATGCGCTGATCAACAGCAGATGATTGAGGGCGATGGCAAAGGTGCCCAAGGTCAACGTCAACATCAGGGCGCGTTCCGCGTCGTGTTCCAGCGCTCCAGGAAACCCTTGGCGTCGACTTCGCCGGTAATCCGCTGGTTGCGACGTTCTTCACCGTCTGTGCCGATCCACAACAGGCTGGGTGGCCCCGGTACCTGATAGCGGCTGAGCAGTTCGCGGCTGGCCGGTGTGTCGGCGGTGACGTCAAGGCGCAGCAGGCGCACGCCTTTCAAGGCGTCCAGCACCTCTGTGCGGCCGAATACCTGTTTTTCCATGATCTTGCAGGACACGCACCAGTCGGCGTAGTAGTCCAGCAAGACCCACTGGCCCCTGGCCTTGGCGGCGTCCAGTTCGCGTTGCAGGGCGGCGGGCTCGCTGACCGTGGTGAATGCGTCCCGGGTCTCGGCGGTCGCAGTGGCGCGGGCACCGCTGTAGACCTCCAGCGGCTTGAACAGATCATCGCTGCCGCCCGCTGCCCCGATCACCAACAGGCTGCCCCACAGGCCGAACAGCAGCGATACGCTGCCCCACAGATAGGCAGCGCGGCCGAACCCTTCGGTCTGGCGCCAGGCGCAGTAGGCGGCGATCACCAGCAGCGCGCCCCACAGGCCGATCCACAGCGAGCCATCGATGACCGGGCGGATCATCAGCAGCGCGGTACCCAGGAACAGAAAGCCGAATACACCTTTGAGCAGGTTCATCCAGGCGCCGGGCTTGGGCAGGAAGCGATTGCCCACGGTCACCAGCAGCAACAGCGGCAAGCCCATGCCGATGCCCATGGTGAACAGGATCAGGCCGCCGTGCAGCGCATTGCCGCTCTGGGCGATGTACAGCAGCGCGCCCGCCAAGGGGGCGGTCATGCAGGGGCCGACCAACAGGCCGGACAACGCCCCGAGAATGCCAGCGCCCACCAGGCTGCCACCGCGGCGCTGGCGGCCGGCGTTTTCCAAGCGATCACGCAGGGCGGCGGGCAGTTGCAATTCGAAAAAGCCGAACATCGGCAGCGCCAACACCACGAACACTGCCGCGAAAGTCCCCAGCAACCAAGGTTGCTGCAGCACTGCCTGGAGATTGGCGCCCAGCAGCGCCGCGAGCACACCCATGGCGGCATAGACCAAGGCCATGCTGATCACGTAGCTGCCAGCCAATGCCAGGCCGCGCCGGGGGCCGGCGCCGCTGCCCACCACCAATCCCGCCAGGATCGGCAGCATCGGTAGCGAGCAGGGGGTAAACGCCAGCAACAGTCCCAAACCAAAGAACACCAGCAGGCTCCAGCCCAGCGCACGCTGTTGCAAGCCGCTGGCCAGGGCCTGGTCCTGCGCTTCGCCAGTGGCTGCCACCGGCGTGTTGCCGCCCAGGTCGACGACTTGGGTCTGGGGCGGATAGCACAGGCCCGCATCGGCGCAGCCCTGGAAGCCGACCTTGATCTTGCCGGTCGCCCCGGCGGGAATCTTCAGCTCCAGGGCCTGGCGATACACTTGCTGGTCGCCGAAGAATTCGTCGCTGTGTGCTTCGCCCTCGGGCAGCTTGGGTTTTTGCGCGTCGGCCAGGCCATCGAACTTGAGTCGCTGCTGATACAGGTAGTACCCGTCGGCGATCTGCCAGAACAATTGGGTTTCACCGGAGTCCAGGCGTTCGGAAGTGAAGACGAATGCCTTCTCCACCGGCAGGAAATCGGGTTTGGTTTCGAAGGGATTGGCGGCCTGGGCCAGGCCCGAGATCAGGAACAGCCACAGCAAAAACAATCGACGCATGGACAAAGCCTTAACGAAGCAAGTGAAGGGCACAGTGGCGACCGGCGATTAACCGTCGATTAACCCGGCGATACCGGCAGGCGCCAATGATCGCCCATATTTGCCCGACTCGTCGCATAATGTCGGCTTAATCGGCCACCCGCCTAATCTACCTTTTTCCGTGGGGCTCACCATGCACGTACTGGTCTGCGAAGACGATGAGTTGATTGCCAGCGGCATCGTTGCCGGGCTCACGGCTCAAGGCCTGACCGTCGAGCACGTCGCCACCGCATCGGCGGCGCGGGCGATGGTCGGCGTGGCGACATTCGACGTCATGGTGTTGGACCTGGGCCTGCCGGATGAAGACGGCCTCAAGTTGCTCAAGCAGCTACGCCAGCAAGGCCTGGAAATGCCTGTGCTGATCCTCACCGCGCGGGATTCGGTGACCGACCGGGTCGATGGCTTGCAGGCCGGGGCCGATGACTACTTGCTCAAGCCCTTCGACCTGCGCGAACTGGCGGCGCGCTTGCACACGTTGCTGCGGCGCGTGGCCGGGCGCAGTGTCAACCTGATCGAGCATGGTCGCCTGACTTATGACCCGAGCAGCCGGGAAACCACCTTGGACGGCCAACCGGTGGACCTGTCCCGCCGCGAGCAGTCGCTGTTGCAGGCGCTGCTGCACAGTCGTGGCCGGGTGCTCTCCACCGAGCAACTCAAGGACAGCGTCTATGGCTTCAACGACGAGCTGGAAAGCAACGCCTTGAACGTCCATATCCACCATTTGCGGCGCAAGTTGGGCAACGGGATTGTCGAGACGGTGCGCGGCCTGGGCTATCGCCTGGGGCCGGCCGATGGCGGGGAATCGGCCAAGTGATCAGCCTGCGACTGCGCCTGAGCCTGACCCTCGGCGCGGCCTTTGCCCTGATCTGGGCCTTGGCCGCTGCCTGGATGCTCAGCGACCTGCGCAACCAGATGATGTTTTCCCTCGACCAGCGCCTGGTGGCTTCGGCGCGGATGGTCGCCGGCTTGCTGGAGCAGTTGCCGCCGGTACCCAGCAAGGGGGAGGGCACGCATTTCAGCGCGGAACAATTGAGCGTCCCAGGTGGCATGGCCTGCCAGGTCAGCTCGCTGCGCGGGGAGATTCTGGCGCGTAGCCATGACACCCCGGGGCAGCCACTGGAAGCCGAGAAAATGGGTTTCCACGACCAGATGATCGACGGCGCGCCATGGCGCAGTTTTACCCTGGCCCGAGGCGACTTGCGCATTACCACCGCGGACCGCCAGATCGAACGCGAGGCGTTGAACCTGTCGGTGCTGCTGGCGGCCTCGGTGCCGGTCGGCGTGGCCTTGCTCGGTTGCCTGTGCCTGCTGTGGCTGGGCATCGGCCAGGGCTTGGCGCCGCTCAACCGCATGCGCGATGCACTGACGCGGCGCAACGCGGATTCCCTCGAGCCGTTGCAGATTCACCCATTGCCCAGCGAATTGCGGCCTTTGCTGGAGACCCAGAACCAGTTGCTCCAGCGCATCGGCAAGACCATCGAGCGCGAGCGACGGCTGACCGGCGATGCCGCCCATGAACTGCGCAGCCCGTTGACCGCCATCAAGACACACCTGCAGGTGGCGCGCATGACCGAGGGCGCCGCCCGTGACCAGTCCCTGGCCCGGGCGGAAGAGGGCGCCGACCGATTGCATCGCACGCTGGAGCAACTGTTGCTGCTGGCCCGGGTGGAGGGCAGCCTGTCGTTCGATGACGGGGTGCAATGCAACGCCGAGCAGGTTGCGCGGCTGGCCATCCAGGACGCGACCGGCGGCGCACCCCGGCGGATCAAATTGCAGCTGTCGCCTCAACTGACCGATGCGCCGGTGCAGATGCCGGCCGTGCTGTCCATCGCCGCGCTGCGCAACCTGCTGGAGAACGCCGTGCGCCATACCCCGGACGACACCGAGATCGAATTGAACCTGGAAACGATCGGCCAGCGTGTGCGGTTCCAGGTGCGCGACCACGGTCCTGGCATCGCAGCCGACGATATCCAGCACCTGACCCAGCGCTTCTGGCGCAATGGCCAGAGCAACGGCTGCGGACTCGGGCTGGCGATTGTCCAGGCCATCGTCCAGCGTTGCGGCTGCGGCCTGCAGTTCGACAGCCGCCCGGACGGGTTGCGTGTCGAGCTGACCGTGCCGGTGCAACTATCGCCCGGTCCGTAGATAACCTGTAGCGAGGGAGCTTGCTCCCGCTGGACCGCGCAGCGGGCTCAAACCTGTGGGCTTGATTCATCTGACGGTCCGCGTGTCCTGGCTTGAGGGGCTGCTGCGCAGCCCAGCGGGAGCAAGCTCCCTCGCCACGGTCTTTATCCGGCAGTAAATCCTTGCCTCGCTGATGCGTTTCCACAACAGGAAACCTGCATGTGCGCTTCGGAATGCGCACCTGCCCGGTGCGCCTTTTGGTCATTCATCCCGGGGTCGAGAACATGCCAGTCACCAGTCCTATCCAAGCACCGCCAGCACGGGTCAGCCCTGCGCCGGTCGAGACGCTTTATCAATTCAACGAATCACCCTTGCTGGCCCGCCAGAGTCGCCAGGAATCCAATGCCCGCAGCTATCCACGACGAATCCCCTTGGCCCTCAAGCGCGCCAAGGGTCTGTACGTAGAAGATGTCGAGGGCCGCACGTTCATCGATTGCCTGGCCGGCGCCGGCACGCTGGCGCTCGGGCACAACCACCCGGTGGTGATCGAAGCGATCCAGCAAGTGCTTGCCGATGAGCTGCCCCTGCACACCCTGGATCTGACCACGCCGGTCAAGGACCGCTTTGTCCAGGACCTGTTCGGCCTGTTGCCGGCGGCCCTCGCCGCTGAAGCGAAAATCCAGTTCTGCGGCCCTACCGGCACGGACGCGGTGGAAGCCGCGCTCAAGTTGGTCCGCACCGCGACGGGGCGTAGCACGGTCTTGTCGTTCCAGGGCGGTTATCACGGGATGAGCCAGGGCGCGTTGAGCCTGATGGGCAGCCTGGGACCGAAGAAGCCTTTGGGGGCGTTGCTCAGCAACGGCGTGCAGTTCATGCCGTATCCCTACGGATACCGCTGCCCGTTCGGACTGGGCGGCGCGGAGGGGATCAAGGCCAATCTGCATTACCTGGAAAACCTGCTGAACGATCCGGAGGCCGGCGTGCAATTGCCAGCAGCGGTCATCGTCGAAGTGGTGCAGGGCGAGGGCGGTGTCATACCGGCCGATCTGGATTGGCTGCGCGGCCTGCGGCGGATCACCGAGCAGGCCGGGGTGGCGCTGATCGTCGATGAAATCCAGAGTGGCTTTGGCCGGACCGGCAAGATGTTCGCGTTCGAGCACGCCGGCATCATTCCGGACGTGGTCGTACTGTCCAAGGCCATCGGTGGCAGCCTGCCGTTGGCGGTTGTGGTTTATCGCGATTGGCTCGATACCTGGCTGCCGGGAGCCCATGCCGGGACTTTCCGCGGCAACCAGATGGCCATGGCCGCCGGTTCTGCGGTGATGCGCTACCTGGTGGAGCACAACGTGTCGGCCCACGCCGCCGCCATGGGCGAGCGCTTGAGCGAGCACTTGCACATCCTGCAGCGGGATTTCGCGGAGTTGGGTGACATTCGCGGTCGCGGCCTGATGCTCGGCGTCGAGCTGGTGGACCCGACCGGCAAGCCGGACGCCTTGGGGCATCCGCCGGTGCATGCACGCCTGGCGCCGCGGTTGCAGCGTGAATGCCTCAAGCGCGGATTGATCCTCGAGCTGGGTGGCCGCCAGGGCGGCGTGGTGCGTTTCCTGCCGCCGTTGATCATTACCGCGGCGGAAATCGATCGGGTCGCCGAGATTTTCCGGCGCGCCCTGGAGGCCGCCGTCGCCGAAGCCTAATTTTCATCCGGCCCGGTACGTTCCTTTTCATACCTTGGCTGCGCCCGTGGCGCGGCGAACCTTGAGCAACGACGGAGAAACACCATGACTTCAGTATTCGACCGCGAGGACATCCTCTTCCAGGTCGTGGTCAACCACGAAGAACAGTATTCGATCTGGCCGGACTACAAGGCCGTTCCCGAGGGCTGGCGCACCGTCGGCAAGAGCGGCTTCAAGAAGGAATGCCTGGCCTACATCGAAGAGGTCTGGACCGACATGCGGCCGTTGAGCTTGCGCAAGAAGATGGAAGAGCAGGCGGCAGCGGCTCACTAACTGTTGAAGCTGTGGCAGCACGGAAATTTTCCAGTAGGGCTGTAGGGAAATACAAATCTTGCAGTCACGTCGGGCCCCATGTGGGAGCGAGCTTGCTCGCGATAGCGGCGGATCAGCAACATTGATGCTGACTGACACTCCGCAATCGCGAGCAAGCTCGCACACACAGGGGGTGGCGTTTACCACCTATTGTTCCGCCATGAAATCAATCAACGCCCGCGCCGCCGCCGGCAATTGTCGATGGGGCGGGTAGATGATGGAAAACGTTCGACTGCGGCCGCCAAAGTCCTCCAGCAACTCCACCAGTTCCCCTCGCTCGACTCGCTCCCGGACGATGAATTCATAGCTCTGGCAGATCCCCATCCCGGCCTGGGCCAGGGACACGATGCCCAGCACGTCATCGGACACTTGCACATTGCCCGCCGGCAACCATTCCCGGTCTTCCCGGTGTTCACGAAACAGCCACGGCGCGATGCGTCCGCTGCTGGGCATCACGAAGGGCAGGCAGGCGTGGGCGGCCAGTTCGTCGAAGTGCGTGGGCGTACCCGCACGCTCCAGGTAGCGCGGCGCGGCCACCAGGCAGAGGCGGGCGTCTTCCAATTTGCGGCCGACCAATCCACTGTCCGGCAGCGGCCCGAGGCGGATCGCCAGGTCATACCCTTCGGCCACCAGGTCGACGTTGCGGTTGGTGATGCTCAGTTCGACCCGCACCTGCGGGCAAGCCTGGGCGAAACGCGACAGCAGCGCCGGCAGGCGGTAATGGCCATAAGTGGTTGGCACGCTCAGGCGCACGCGGCCGGTCAACACGCCGTCCTGGCCCTGGATTCGTCGCTCGACATCATCAATCAGGGCAAAGGCCGAGCGCGACTGTTCCAGGTACAACGTCCCCGCATCGGTCAGGTTCAGCCGCCGGGTGGTGCGTCGCAACAGTTGCACGCCGAGCCGGGCTTCGAGGCGCGAGATGGCGCGGCTCAGCACCGAAGGCGTGGTGCCGAGGGCGATAGCGCCAGCGCTGAGGGTGCCTTTTTCCACGACGGTGACGAAGGCTTCCACATCGGCCAGATGATCGAATCGACGGGCCATTATTGCCTCCAGAGGCCAAGTGATGTTCCTGGAAGCCAGTTTATCGCCGGCAGGCGCATCAATACAGTGAGCACAACTTTTATCGAAGCGGAGTCATCATGAAAAAGCTCACTGCCTTGGCAACGTCTGTCGTTCTGGCCGGTATCAGTGCCGCGGCCCATGCCGACAACGTGCTCGTGGTTCTGTCGGATGCCGATCATCTGGATCTGAAAAATGGCCAGTTCTTTTCCACAGGGTTCTACCTCAACGAGCTGCTACAACCGGTGAAGCTGTTGCTGGATGCCGGTCACCACGTGACCTTCGCCACGCCCGAGGGCAAGGCGCCGACCCTGGACCGCTCCTCGGTGGACAAGATGTATTTCAATAACGACGCGGCGGAGCTTGAGCGCTACCAGGCGTTGCTGGCCCGACTGAAAATCACCTCGCCCGAAGACTCACCGGTGATCAGCCTGACCCGTGCCGAACAAATGGGCCTGGATCGGTTCGATGCGCTGTACGTTCCTGGTGGGCACGCGCCGATGCAGGACCTGCTCACCAGCGCGCCGCTGGGCCGGGTCTTGACGCACTTCCATGAGAAAGGCAAAACCACCGCACTGGTCTGCCACGGGCCGATCGCCCTGTTGTCGACGCTACCCGATGCCAACGGCTTCGTCCGGCAGCTGGCCACCAAGGGCCAGGCCTCGGCCCAGTCCGGTTGGATTTACGCCGGGTACAAGATGACGGTCATCAGCAATCAGGAAGAGGAATTGGCCAAGGGGCTGTTGGGCGGCGGGGCCATGAAATTCTATCCACAGACTGCATTGGAGCAGGCGGGCGGCCAATACAGCAGCAATACCTCGCCGTGGACGTCCCATGTGGTCATGGACCGGGAGTTGATCACCGGCCAGAACCCGGCGTCGGCGCTGGAGGTGGGGCAGGCGCTGGTGAAGCGACTAGAGCCTTAAGCTACAAGCTACAAGCTACAAGCTACAAGCTACAAGCTACAAGCTAACAGCGGCCACTCTGGCTTGCAGCTTGCAGCTTGCAGCTTGCAGCTTGCAGCTTGCAGCTTGCAGCTCATAGCTGCCTTATTTGAACCGCCGCTCCACCCCTTTCTCCACCAGGATCTTCGCCGAAATCTCTTCCACGGAAAAATGCGTGGAGTTGATATGGGGAATATTCTCCCGCCGGAACAGGTTTTCCACTTCGCGCACTTCGAACTCGCACTGGGCGTAGCTTGAGTAGCGGCTGTTGGGCTTGCGCTCGTTGCGGATCGCGGTGAGGCGGTCCGGGTCGATGGTCAGGCCGAACAGCTTGTGCTGGTGGGCGCGCAGGGCGCTGGGCAGTTGCAGGCGCTCCATGTCGTCTTCGGTCAGCGGATAGTTGGCCGCGCGGATGCCGAATTGCATCGCCATATACAGGCACGTCGGCGTCTTACCACACCGCGACACACCCACTAGGATCAGGTCGGCCTTGTCGTAATAATGCGTGCGGGCACCGTCATCGTTGTCCAGCGCGAAGTTGACCGCCTCGATCCGCTCCATGTAGTTGGAGTTGTGGCCAATGGAGTGGGACTTGCCGACCGAGTAGGAAGAATGCTCGCTCAGCTCCTGCTCCAGGGGCGCCAGGAACGTGGAAAAAATGTCGATCATGAAACCATTCGACGTTGCAAGAATCTCACGGATGTCTTGATTGACGATGGTGTCGAAGATGATCGGCCGGAAACCGTCGGTTTCGGCGGCTTTATTGATTTGCTGTACCATGGCCCGCGCCTTGTCGACGCTGTCGATGTACGGGCGTATGAATTTGGCGAAGGTAATGTTTTCGAACTGTGCCAACAGGCTTTGGCCTAGCGTTTCGGCCGTGATGCCGGTGCCGTCGGAGATAAAGAAAGCAGATCGTTTCATTTGCGCCTTGGGCCTTAAGCTAGTGAGCTAGTCACGATTCTTGGATATGATAGGCGCGATTTGCCGGCCGCCCGTGGCCCGCATTCTCACTTATTTTCCAGGTCCAGGCCATATCGCCGGCTAGCGCTCCCCTGGAGCCGTCGGTGCCTTGAGCTTTTCCAACACAGTTAGTGGAGAGATCACCTTGGTAGAGTACGTAGTTTCCCTCGATAAGCTCGGCGTCCATGATGTAGAGCATGTGGGGGGCAAGAACGCATCCCTGGGCGAGATGATCAGTAACCTCGCCGGCGCCGGCGTCTCGGTGCCAGGTGGCTTCGCCACGACCGCCCAGGCTTATCGTGATTTCCTGGAACTGAGCGGCCTGAACCAGCAGATCCACGATGCGCTCGATGCCCTGGACGTCGATGACGTCAATGCCCTCGCCAAGACCGGCGCCCAGATCCGCCAGTGGATCATGGAAGCCGAGTTCCCCGAAAAACTGAACGCCGAGATCCGCACCGCTTTCGCCAAGCTCTCCGAAGGCAACCCCGACATCGCCGTCGCCGTGCGCTCCTCGGCCACCGCCGAAGACTTGCCGGACGCCTCGTTCGCTGGCCAGCAGGAGACCTTCCTGAACATCCGTGGCGTGGAAAACGTCATCCGGGCCGCCAAGGAAGTCTTCGCCTCCCTTTTCAACGACCGTGCCATTTCCTACCGCGTGCACCAGGGCTTCGACCACAAGCTGGTCGCCCTGTCCGCCGGCGTGCAGCGCATGGTCCGCTCCGAAACCGGCACCGCCGGCGTGATGTTCACCCTCGACACCGAGTCGGGCTTCCGTGACGTCGTGTTCATCACCGGCGCCTACGGCCTGGGTGAAACCGTCGTGCAAGGCGCCGTGAACCCGGATGAATTCTATGTCCACAAGGGCACGCTGGAAGCCGGTCGCCCGGCCATCCTGCGCCGCAACCTGGGCAGCAAGGCCATCAAGATGGTCTACGGCGACGAAGCCAAGGCCGGTCGTTCGGTCAAGACCGTCGACGTCGACAAGGCCGACCGCGCGCGCTTCTGCCTGACCGACGCCGAAGTCAGCGAACTGGCCAAGCAGGCGATGATCATCGAGAAGCACTACAAGTGCCCGATGGACATCGAATGGGCCAAGGACGGTGACGACGGCAAGCTGTACATCGTGCAGGCCCGCCCGGAAACCGTGAAGAGCCGCACCCAGGCCAACGTCATGGAGCGCTACCTGCTCAAGGAAACCGGCACCGTGCTGGTGGAAGGCCGCGCCATCGGCCAGCGCATCGGCGCCGGCAAGGTGCGGATCATCAAGGACGTCTCGGAGATGGACAAGGTCCAGGCCGGCGACGTACTGGTCTCCGACATGACCGACCCGGACTGGGAACCGGTGATGAAGCGCGCCAGCGCCATCGTCACCAACCGTGGCGGCCGTACCTGCCACGCGGCGATCATCGCCCGTGAGCTGGGCATCCCGGCCGTGGTCGGTTGCGGCAATGCCACCGAGTTGCTCAAGGACGGCCAGGGCGTGACCGTTTCCTGCGCCGAAGGCGACACTGGCTATATCTTCGAAGGCGAGCTGGGCTTCGACATCAAGAAGAACTCCGTGGACGCCATGCCGGAGCTGCCGTTCAAGATCATGATGAACGTCGGCAACCCGGACCGCGCCTTTGACTTCGCGCAGTTGCCGAACGCCGGCGTGGGCCTGGCCCGCCTGGAATTCATCATCAACCGCATGATCGGCGTGCACCCCAAGGCACTGCTGAACTACGACGGCCTGCCGCAGGAAATCAAGGACAGCGTCGACAAGCGCATTGCCGGCTACGACGATCCGGTCGGTTTCTATGTCGAGAAACTGGTGGAAGGCATCAGCACCCTGGCGGCGGCGTTCTGGCCGAAGAAAGTCATCGTGCGCCTGTCGGACTTCAAGTCCAACGAATACGCCAACCTGATCGGCGGCAAGCTCTATGAGCCGGAAGAAGAGAACCCGATGCTGGGCTTCCGTGGTGCTTCGCGCTACATCAGCGAGTCGTTCCGCGATTGCTTCGAGCTCGAATGCCGCGCCCTCAAGCGTGTGCGCAACGAGATGGGCCTGAGCAACGTCGAGATCATGGTGCCGTTCGTGCGGACCCTCGGTGAAGCGAGCCAGGTCGTCGACCTGCTGGCGGAAAACGGCTTGGCCCGTGGCGAAAACGGCTTGCGCGTGATCATGATGTGCGAGCTGCCGTCCAACGCTATCCTGGCCGACGAGTTCCTCGAATTCTTCGACGGTTTCTCCATCGGTTCCAACGACCTGACCCAGCTGACCCTGGGCCTGGACCGGGATTCCGGGATCATCGCCCACCTGTTCGACGAGCGTAACCCGGCGGTCAAGAAGCTGCTGGCCAACGCCATTGCTGCCTGCAACAAGGCCGGCAAGTACATCGGCATCTGCGGCCAGGGCCCTTCGGACCACCCGGACCTGGCCAAGTGGCTGATGGAGCAGGGTATCGAAAGCGTTTCGTTGAACCCGGACTCCGTGCTGGAAACCTGGTTCTTCCTGGCTGAGGGTCAGGCTGCGGTCTGATCGAGTGAAGGGAGCTCACCGGTAATGTAAGCCGGGTAACCTTGTGGGAGCGAGCTTGCTCGCGATTGCGGAGTGTCAGCCAGCATTGATGTTGCTGACCCACCGCCATCGCGAGCAAGCTCGCTCCCACAGGGTCCATGGCTGTCAGTTCATTGGCCCCTTTTGATTTGAAGTAGGGCGGGCTCCATCTGGAAGCCGCCCTTTTTTGTGCAAGAAGATTATGCAAAGCAGCAGCAATCTATTTCCCGTCGCCCTGATCAGTGCCGAGCGGCGCGGTGATCTGAGCGAAGATGTCTATCGCCTCAAGCCCGGCAACAGCCCGGACTACAGTGTCGAGCTGGCCGTCACCCGGCTGGGCATGGCCGATGCCGGCGAAACCCGTGGTGTCCCGGTGATCCTGTTGCACGGCAGTTTTTCCAACCGACGCTTCTGGTATTCGCCCAAGGGCTTGGGCCTGGGGGCGTACCTGACGCGCCTGGGCTTCGATGTCTGGATTCCCGAGATGCGCGGCCATGGCTTGTCCCAGCGCAACCAGGGCTATCGCAACAATCGCGTGGCCGACTACGCCCGGTATGACCTGCCGGCGATTGGCGCCTTTGTGCGCGAGCAAAGTGGACAAGTGCCGCACTGGATTGGCCATTCCCTGGGCGGTATCACCTTGGCGGCAGCCCTGGGTGGCCATTACCTGGGCGAGCCCGCCGTGGCGTCGGCGGCATTTTTCGGCACCCAGGTCAGCCGCACCTATTGGCCGTTGAAAATCCCGCCGGTGGAATGGAGCGGGCGCTTCATTCTCAAGCGTTTCGCACAATTGTCCGGCTCCAGGCTCAAGCGCGGCCCGGAAGATGAACCCATCGGACTGGCCCTGGAGAGCATGCGCTGGTATGGCCTGTTCGGGCGTTTCGGCGACGCCGAGAAAAATTGGTGGGCAGGCCTGGCCGATGTGCAGGTGCCGGTAATGGCGGTGAGTGCGGCCGGCGATCACCAGGATCCCACCTGGGCTTGTCGAAAATTGTTCGAGCAGATCGGTTCCGAGCACAAGCAGTTTGTCTGCCTGGGGCGGGAACAGGGCTTCACCGGTGATTTTGGCCATGTCGAGATGCTCGTCAGCAAGGCCGCGCAAGCGGAGGTCTGGCCGCTGGTAGGGCGCTGGTTGCAAGACCAGCAGGCGTCATTGCTGGCGGACCAGCCCAGGCTGGCCGAAGCGGTCTGATACCGAGGCTCTGGCCAGGGGCATTTCGCTCTGGCCGGCTTGCGGCTAAGATATGACGCGCTACGTTGTTCCGGTCACAAACGGTTGTTCATTCAGCCAGACGTTCAAGCCCAGCAGGAGTTGTTCGATGAACCATTACCTCACGCCCGACCTGTGCGATGCCTACCCGGACCTGGTGCAAGTCCTGGAACCGATGTTCAGCAATTTCGGTGGCCGCGATTCCTTTGGCGGTGAAATCGTCACCATCAAATGCTTCGAAGACAACTCGCGGGTCAAGGAACAGGTTGAACTCGACGGCAAGGGCAAGGTGTTGGTAGTCGACGGCGGTGGATCCCTGCGCCGGGCGTTGCTGGGCGACATGCTGGCCGAAAAGGCTGCGAAAAATGGCTGGGAAGGGCTGGTGATCTACGGTTGCATCCGCGACGTCGACGTCATTGCCCAGACCGACCTTGGCGTCCAGGCCCTGGCCAGCCACCCGATGAAGACTGATCGGCGTGGCGTCGGCGAGCTCAACGTGGCAGTGACCTTCGCTGGCGTGACCTTCCGTCCGGGCGAATACGTCTACGCGGACAACAACGGCGTGATCGTCTCGCCGAGCCCGCTGAAAATGCCTGAATAAGCGTCTTGACCATAAGGGATGAGGATGTTCGAGGAAGAAAACGCGCAATGGGGGCTGGTGCATGCCCTGGTGCTGGATGGAAAAGGCGGCGCGCGTTCGATAGCCCGGACCGAACTTGACGATCTGCAACTGCAGGCCCACGAAAGCCTGTGGCTGCATTGGGATCGCAGTCATCCGCAGACCCATACGTGGTTGCGCAAGTCCAGTGGCTTGAGTGAGTTCAACTGCGACCTGCTGCTGGAGGAGAACACCCGTCCCCGCCTGCTGCCGCTGCCCAACGCCGAGCTGCTGCTGTTTCTGCGCGGAATCAACCTGAATCCGGGCGCCGAGCCGGAAGACATGGTCTCGGTGCGCATCTTCGCCGCCGCCCAGCGGGTGATTTCCCTGCGGCTGCGGCCGTTGCGCGCCACCGACGAGCTGCTGGCGGAGCTGGCCGAGGGCAAGGGACCCAGGACGGCGTCGGAACTCATCCTTTATATGGCGCAATACCTGACCAACAAAGTGCAGGACCTGGTGACGTGCCTGTCTGAAATCGTCGATGGCGAGGAAGAAAAACTCGACACCGACGAACGGTATACCCCCGAGCATGACGCCATCCTGCACATCCGCCGAAGGGCCGCCGGGCTGAAGCGATTCCTGGCGCCGCAACGGGATATTTTCGGGCAGATGTCGCGAATCAAGTTGCCCTGGTTTGTCGAGGACGACGGCGACTACTGGAATGAATTGAACAACAGCCTGACCCGTTACCTCGAAGAGCTGGAATTGACCCGGGAGCGCGTGGGGCTTGTGCTGGAGGCCGAGGACCGGCGTCTTTCGGTGCGCATGAACCGCACCATGTACCGCTTCGGCATCATCACCGGGATTTTCCTGCCGATGAGTTTTCTCACCGGCCTGCTGGGCATCAATGTCGGCGGCATTCCGTTTTCCGAAAGCCCCTACGGCTTCATCGTCGCCTGCCTGCTGATGGCCTGCGTGGCCCTGGGACAATGGTGGCTGTTCCGCCGTTTGCGTTGGGTGTGATGGGATTTCATGTGACCCGGCGAAATTTGATCGCGTCTTCCACAGACATCACGAGAGGTGCGTATGCACGATCCGTTTGAACAGTCTCTGCGCGACATGCTCAAGGCCTCGCCGTCCAGCCGTGACGATGACGCCTGTCTGGGCCGTGTACTCAAAACCGCCAACCGCCAGGTCGGCGCTGGCGATCTGTTCAGCCTGCTGGGCCGTTGGCTGCCCGCGCTGATGATCGCCCTGAACAACGGGTCGGCCCACGTCTCGCCGGTTTCCCGTCGCAAACCTGTTACTCGCACCGCTGATAAGGCTGACTGAATATGGAACTCGATCTCTGGACCCAGAGCCTCGTCACGGCAATGACCGCGTTGTGGACCAAGGTGGCTAATTTCATTCCCAATCTGTTCGGCGCCCTGGTGGTGCTGTTGTTGGGCTTCGTCGTGGCCAAGCTGCTGGACACGCTGCTGTCCAAGCTGCTCGCCAAATTGGGCCTCGATCGCCTGATGGGCGGCACCGGCCTGACCAAACTGTTGTCCCGTGGCGGCATCCAGGTGCCAATCTCGACGCTGGTGGGCAAGATCGTCTATTGGTTTGTCCTGCTTATATTCCTGGTTTCCGCCGCTGAGTCCCTTGGACTGGAGCGCGTTTCGGCGACCCTCGACATGCTGGCGCTGTATTTGCCGAAGGTCTTCGGTGCCGCGCTGGTGCTGCTGGTCGGTGTCTTGCTGGCGCAACTGGCCAATGGGCTGGTACGCGGCGCGGCCGAGGGGGTTGGGCTGGATTACGCCGCCGGCGTCGGGCGAATCGCCCAGGGCCTGGTGATCATCATCAGTATTTCGGTTGCGATCAGTCAGTTGGAGGTCAAGACAGACCTGCTCAACCATGTGATCGTGATTGTCTTGATTACCGTTGGTCTGGCGGTCGCGCTGGCAATGGGGTTGGGAAGCCGGGAAATTGCCGGTCAGATTCTTGCGGGAATCTATGTGCGTGAATTGTATGAGGTTGGGCAACAAGTGCGTGTTGGCGAGGTCGAAGGCCAGATCGAAGAGATCGGCACGGTGAAAACCACATTGCTGACCGAGGAGGGCGAGTTGGTGTCGCTTTCCAATCGGATCCTGCTGGAACAGCATGTGAGTAGCCGCTAACCCGGCAAATCCTGCTAATGTATGCCGCCGCAAAATGCCTGTCATCGCAGATTGCGGCGCACATTGACCTAGACTGTCGGCCCGACTTGTTTTGAACAAACCCCAATCGCTATCCACGCGCTACGACCCCCGTGATCTCTCCGATGAGGAGTTGGTTGCGCGCGCGCATACGGAACTGTTCCACGTAACACGCGCTTACGAAGAACTGATGCGGCGTTACCAGAGAACATTATTTAACGTTTGTGCACGGTATCTTGGGAACGATCGCGATGCTGATGATGTCTGTCAGGAGGTGATGTTGAAGGTGCTGTACGGCTTGAAGAACTTCGAGGGGAAATCGAAGTTCAAGACGTGGCTATATAGCATCACCTACAACGAATGCATCACGCAGTATCGCAAGGAACGGCGAAAGCGTCGGTTGATGGACGCGTTGAGCCTTGACCCTCTCGAGGAAGCGTCTGAAGAAAAGGCGCCTAAGCCCGAGGAAAAGGGTGGACTCGATCGCTGGCTAGTTTATGTGAACCCGATCGACAGGGAAATTCTGGTGCTACGATTTGTCGCAGAACTGGAATTCCAGGAGATCGCAGACATAATGCATATGGGTTTGAGCGCGACAAAAATGCGTTACAAGCGCGCTCTTGACAAGCTGCGTGAGAAATTTGCAGGCATTGCCGAAACTTAGTTCGGCGCAAATATCTCTTACGTGTAGGCAAGTTCTGATAGACTTGCCGCCGAGTTGTCCCCCGGTTTGCGGGACTGCTTCACAATCACCAGATGGGGATTTAACGGATGAAACTGAAAAACACCTTGGGCTTTGCCATTGGTTCTTTGATTGCTGCCACTTCGTTCGGCGCTCTGGCACAAGGCCAAGGCGCAGTTGAAATCGAAGGCTTCGCCAAGAAAGAAATGTTCGACAGCGCTCGTGATTTCAAGAACAACGGCAACCTGTTCGGCGGTTCGGTTGGTTACTTCCTGACCGACGACGTTGAACTGCGTCTGGCCTACGACGAAGTGCACAACGCACGTACCGAAGACGGCACTAACGTCAAGGGCGCGAACACCGCTCTGGACGCTCTGTACCACTTCAACAACCCAGGCGACATGCTGCGTCCTTACGTCTCTGCCGGTTTCTCGGACCAGAGCATCGACCAGAATGGCAGCAACGGTCGTAACCGTTCTACCTTCGCCAACGTTGGTGGCGGCGCCAAGCTGTATTTCACCGACAACTTCTACGCCCGTGCCGGCGTTGAAGCTCAGTACAACATCGACCAGGGCGACACCGAGTGGGCTCCTAGCGTCGGTATCGGTGTGAACTTCGGTGGCGGCTCCAAGCCTGCTGCTGCTCCAGTTCCAGCTCCGGCTGAAGTCTGCTCCGACAGCGACAACGATGGCGTGTGCGACAACGTCGACAAGTGCCCTGACACCCCAGCCAACGTAACCGTTGACGCTGATGGCTGCCCAGCTGTTGCTGAAGTCGTACGTGTTGAGCTGGACGTCAAGTTCGACTTCGACAAGTCTGTTGTTAAAGAAAACAGCTACGGCGACATCAAGAACCTGGCTGATTTCATGAAGCAGTACCCATCCACCAGCACCACTGTTGAAGGTCACACTGACTCCGTCGGTCCTGACGCTTACAACCAGAAACTGTCTGAGCGTCGTGCAAACGCCGTCAAGCAAGTTCTGACCAACCAGTACGGTGTTGAATCGTCCCGCGTTCAGTCTGTTGGCTACGGCGAATCCCGCCCAGTAGCTGACAACGCCACTGAAGCTGGTCGTGCAGTTAACCGTCGCGTAGAAGCGCAGGTTGAAGCCCAAGCTAAGTAATTAGCCCGAAGCTTTGGAAAAACCCGGCCTAGGCCGGGTTTTTCTTTGCCTGGGATTTATACAGGGAACATAAAACCTGTGGGAGCAAGCCTGCTCGCGGAGGCGACCATTCTGCCGACTTATCTCCCCCGGCGTACGCAGATCCAACTGTGGGAGCGAGCTTGCTCGCGATGGCTGTGTGTCAGTCAATGTATGTGTGACTGAACCACCGCTATCGCGAGCAAGCTCGCTCCCACAGGTTTTGGGGTTGTCTTTTAGAGGATTGAAGCCTGCGCGAAGGCAGAAGGCGAGGTGGCCAATTCGGCAGCACCGGCCACCGCGCCAATCACCAGGATCGCCGGGCTCTTGAGTTGAAACGCACCGGCATCGGTTTCCATCGAGGCCAGGTTGCTGCGGCAGTCGCGTTGATGGGGCAGGGAGGCGTTTTCGATCATGGCCACGGGCGTATCCGCCGCGAGGCCACCGGCCAGCAATTGCTCACGGATCTCGCTCAGTTTCGCCACGCCCATGTACACCACCAGCGTTGTCCCGCCCTGTGCAAGGGCTTGCCAGTTCAGGCTGCTGCCATCCTGGGTGTGGGCGGTGACCAGCGTCACGCCCCGCGCAACGCCGCGCAACGTCAGGGGAATGTCACACTGGGTCGCCCCCGCGAGGCCGGCGGTGATGCCATTGACCAGTTCCACTTCAACGCCATGCTCGCGCAGCCACTGCGCTTCTTCACCGCCCCGGCCGAAAATGCACGGGTCGCCGCCCTTGAGGCGTACCACGCATTTGCCTTGGCGGGCATAACGCAGCATCAACCGGTGAATGAACGCCTGGGGGGTCGAGCGGCAACCGCCGCGCTTGCCCACGGCGATGATGCGCGCATCGGGGCAGTGCTCCAGCACCGCGTCGTTGACCAGGTCATCGATCAACACCACGTCGGCTTCGCCCAAGGCGCGCACGGCTTTGAGAGTCAGCAATTCAGGGTCGCCGGGACCCGCACCGACCAGCCAGACTTTTGCGTTCATAGTGTTTTCCTCACGATATCGCGGCGACCGGTTGCGCGGTGGCAACCAGCAGGCGCTTGATTTCCGGTACGCAGGAACCGCACTGCGTGCCGCAGCCCAGTTCTTTTTTCAGGCCCTGCAAATCCAGGCCGCGCTCGATACCCGCGCACACTGCGCGCTGGCTGACGTTCATGCAGTTGCACAGCGTCTTCCCGCCGCCCACGGCGGCGCCGGCGTTGCCCGGTGGCGCGCTCAACGGCGCCAGCAGCCAACGCCGCAGTTGCTCGTCGGCACGACCTTCCAGCCACAGGTTCTGCAGCCAATGCCGAGCCAGGGTTTCGCCGGCCAGGCGTATGGCGGTGATACGCCCGTTTTCGATCCGCACCCGTTTTCCGATGGCGCGACGCGGATCGTCGTAGGCCAATACCGGCCCTTCGATCAGCCCCAGTTGTTCGTCGATTGCCTTCAGCAGTTGTGGGTCGGGTGCAACGGCACTGGCGGCGCGAATCAGCAACGCCGGACGTTCGCGACCGGTCAGGCTAAGGCTGACGTAGGCAAACGCCTCACACAGCGGGCGCAACGTCTCCAAATGTTGTTGGACATCGCCTTCGACCAGCGCGAAAAGTTGCCAGGGCAGGTTTACAGCTTCCAGGCGTACGCCGCTGTGCTTGAGCTCTGGCTGTTTGGACAGTGGATCGAACGCCGGCTGGGTCAGGGTGTTCACCCCTCCCTTGAGAAACCGATCGCCCCAGTGCATCGGCAAGAAAGCCTGGCCGGGGCGCACGCTGTCGTCGCTGTCGACGGCCACGATCAGGCTGCCGCGACGGCTCTTGAGGCTGACCAGATCACCGGCTTGCAGGCGATGGCGAGTCAATTCGTCGGGGTGCAGGCTGAGCACCGCTTCGTTCACATGGCCAAACAACTGCGCAGCGGTACCGGTGCGGCTCATGCCGTGCCACTGGTCACGCAAGCGACCGGTGTTCAGGGTCAGCGGATAGCGGGCGTCACGCAATTCCTTGGCGGCGCGATAAGGGTCGGCGACAAATCGGGCGCGGCCGCTTTCGGTAGGAAAAATTCCATCCACGTACAAACGGGCGGTGCCGACCGTGGCGCCTTCGCGGAAGGGCCATTGCTGGGGGCCGAGTTGATCGATCAGCGCGTGGCTGATCCCGGACAGGTCCAGGTCGCGACCACGGGTCAGTTGCTTGTATTCATCGAATAACTGGGCCGGAGCGTCAAAGGCGAACAGGCTGGATTGCCCCGGGCGCAGGCGTTTCTCCAGGCGTTGTGCGAAATCCACTGTGATGGCCCAGTCCGGTCGCGCTTCTCCCGGTGCGTTGATTGCCCGGCGAACGTGGGAAATGCGCCGTTCGGAGTTGGTCACCGAACCTTCTTTTTCGCCCCAGCTGGCTGCGGGCAGCAGCAGGTCGGCGAACGCGGCGGTCTCGGTGGTGCGGAAGGCCTCTTGCAACACCACGAACGGGCAGGCTTGCAGGGCCTCGCGCACGGCGGCCTGGTCCGGCATCGACTGCGCCGGGTTGGTGCAGGCGATCCACAGGGCCTTGATCTTGCCGCTGCGCACCTGATCGAACAGTTCGATCGCACTCAAACCGGTGGTCGCGGGCAGTTGGTCGACGCCCCAGTAATCGGCCACTTCAGCGCGATGTTCCGGGTTGGCGGCTTCGCGATGGCCCGGCAGCAGGTTCGACAGGCTGCCGGTTTCCCGACCGCCCATGGCGTTGGGTTGGCCCGTCAACGAGAACGGTCCCGCACCCGGCCGACCGATCTGGCCGGTGGCCAGGTGCAGATTGATCAGCGCGCTGTTTTTCGCGCTGCCGGCGGTGGATTGGTTCAGGCCCATGCACCACAGCGACAGGAAACTGGGTGAGGTGCCGATCCATTCGGCGCATTGGTGCAGTTGCTCGACACTGATGCCGCAGAGCTGGGCGACCATGGCGGGCGTGTAGTCGCGCACCAGGTTCTTCAGGTCCGCGAGGCCTTCTGTGTGAGCCTTGATGAAGCTGCGGTCGATCCAGTCTTCCCACAGCAACAAATGCAAAATCCCATGGAACAGCGCGACATCGGTGCCCGGCAGAATCGCCAGGTGCAGGTCCGCCAGGTCGCAGGTGTCGGTGCGCCGGGGGTCGATGACGATGATTTTCATCTCTTGACGGCGGGATTTGGCTTCTTCGAGGCGACGAAACAGGATCGGATGGGCGTAGGCCATGTTACTGCCGACGATCATCACGCAATCGCTCAGTTCCAAGTCTTCGTAGCTGCAGGGTGGGGCATCAGCGCCGAGGCTGCGTTTGTAGCCCACCACGGCAGAAGACATGCACAGCCGAGAGTTGCTGTCGATGTTGTTGGTGCCGACCAAGGCCCGGGCGAGTTTGTTGAAGGCGTAGTAATCCTCGGTCAGCAATTGGCCGGAGATGTAGAACGCCACGCTGTCCGGGCCATGCTCGGCGATGGTCTCGGCGAAAACATGCGCGGCATGGTCCAGCGCGCTGTCCCAGTCGGTGCGTCCACGGGCCAGGTTTTTGCCCAGGCGCAGTTCCGGATACAGGGCGCGGGCGGCGAGGTCGCCGGTCAAGTGCAGGGTCGAGCCCTTGCTGCACAATTTGCCGAAGTTGGCCGGATGGGCGGGATCACCGCTGACGCCGAGGATGCGCTCGCCGTCATGCTCGATCAACACGCCGCAACCGACCCCGCAGTAACAGCAGGTCGAGGCTGTGGTCTGGCGGCTCATGAGCTTGCTTCCCGCAGGGCCAGCATGACCCGGCCGTTCTCGACCCGGGCCGAGTGGTGATGGGCGCAACCCACGTCCGGTGCCTGGGCCAGGCCGGTTTCCAGGTCGATCTGCCAGTTATGCAGCGGGCAGGCCACGCGCTTGCCGTAGATCAGGCCCTGGGACAGCGGACCGCCCTTGTGTGGGCAGCGGTCATCGAGTGCGAAAACTTCATCGTCACTGGTACGAAAAATCGCAATATCGCCTTTCGGCCCCTGGATGATGCGTGAACCCAGGGCGTTGATTTCATCCAGCGCGCAGATATCCAGCCAATTCATGCTGGCACCTCCAAGTTCTTCACGGGGATGACCTCGAACTCTTTTTTCAGTTGGGGTTGCTCCAGCCGCTGTTTCCAAGGGTCTTGTTCCAGCGACAGGGAAAACTTCAGGCGTTCGTGAAGGGCCTTGCGCCGCTCCGGGTCTTCCAGCACGGCTTTCTTGATGTGCTCCATGCCGACCCGCTGCATGTAATGCACGGTGCGTTCGAGGTAGAAGGCTTCCTCGCGGTAGAGCTGCAGGAAAGCGCCGTTGTATTCGCGCACTTCTTCGGCGGTCTTGAGCTTGACGAAAAACTCGGCGACCTCGGTCTTGATCCCGCCGTTGCCACCGATGTACATCTCCCAGCCGGAATCGACGCCGATGATTCCTACATCCTTGATGCCCGCTTCCGAGCAGTTGCGTGGGCAACCGGAGACCGCCAGCTTCACTTTGTGCGGCGACCACATGTTGAACAGGTCGTGCTCCAGCTCGATCCCCAACTGAGTGGAGTTCTGCGTGCCGAAGCGGCAGAACTCACTGCCCACACAGGTCTTCACGGTGCGGATGGATTTGCCGTAGGCGTGGCCGGACGGCATGTCGAGGTCTTTCCAGACGCCGGGCAGGTCTTGCTTCTTGATGCCCAGCAAATCGATACGCTGACCGCCAGTGACCTTGACCATGGGCACGTTGTACTTGTCGGCCACATCGGCAATGCGCCGCAGTTCGGACGGGTTGGTCACGCCGCCCCACATCCGCGGGACCACGGAATAGGTGCCGTCTTTCTGGATGTTGGCGTGGGCGCGTTCGTTGATCAGGCGCGACTGTGGATCGTCGTGGGCTTCACCGGGCCAGGTGGAAATCAGGTAGTAGTTCAGGGCCGGACGGCAGGTGGCGCAGCCATTCGGGGTGCGCCAGTTCAGGTAGCTCATGGTCCCGGCGATGGTCAGCAGGTGCTGGTCACGGATCGCCTGGCGGATCTGGCCATGGTTGAGGTCGCTGCAACCGCAGATGGCTTTTTCGCTTTTCGGCTTAACGTCCGCCGCGCCGCCCACGGTGTTGATCAGGATCTGCTCCACCAGGCCGGCGCAAGAGCCGCAGGAACTGGCGGCCTTGGTGTGTTTTTTCACGTCATCGACGCTGAACAACCCGTGTTCCTGGATCGCCTTGACGATGGTGCCCTTGCACACGCCGTTGCAGCCACAGACTTCGGCGGTGTCGGCCATGCTCATGGCTTTGTCCTGGCCCTGGTGTCCTACGTCGCCCAGGGCGTTTTCCCCGAACATGAGGTGATCGCGGATCTCGCTGATGGCGTGATTCTCACGGATCTGGCGGAAATACCAGCCGCCATCCGCCGTATCGCCGTACAGACAGGCACCGACCAGCACATCATCCTTGATCACCAGCTTCTTGTAGACGCCGCCGATGGGGTCGGAAAGGGTGATGGTCTCGGTGCCTTCGCCGCCCATGAAGTCGCCAGCGGAGAACAGGTCGATGCCGGTGACTTTCAACTTGGTCGACGTCACCGAGCCCTTGTAGGTGGCGAAGCCCAGTTGCGCGAGGTGGTTGGCGCAGACCTTGGCTTGCTCGAACAGCGGCGCCACCAGGCCGTAGGCGGTGCCGCGGTGGCTGGCGCATTCGCCGATGGCGTAGATGCGCGGGTCATAGGTCTGCATGGTGTCGTTGACCAGGATCCCGCGGTTGCAGGGGAGGCCGGCTTTTTCCGCCAGTTCGGTGTTGGGGCGGATGCCGGCCGCCATCACCACCAGGTCGGCGGGGATGATGTCGCCGTTCTTGAACTGGACCGAGCCGACCCGGCCATTGCCGGCGTCGTGCAGGGCCTGGGTCTGCTCGCTGAGACGAAATTTCAGGCCACGGCTTTCCAGGGCGGTCTGCAGCAATTGGCCGCTGGTCTTGTCCAGTTGCCGTTCCAGCAGCCATTCGCCGATATGCACGACGGTCACGTCCATGCCGCGCAGCTTCAAGCCGTTGGCGGCTTCCAGGCCGAGCAGGCCACCGCCGATCACCACCGCGTGCTTGTGGGTCTTTGCGGTGTTGATCATGGCCTGGGTGTCGGCGATGTCGCGGTAGCCGATCACGCCGTCCAGGGTATTTCCGGGGATCGGCAGGATGAACGGCGTGGAGCCGGTGGCGATCAGCAAGCGGTCGTATTCGGCTTCGCTGCCGTCTTCGGCGATGACGCGGCGCTTGACCCGGTCGATCTCCACGACCTTGCGGTTGAGCAGCAGCTTGATGTTGTTGTCCAGGTACCAGCTCAGGTCGTTGAGCACGATCTCTTCGAACGTCTGCTCACCGGCCAGCACGGGCGAGAGCAGGATGCGGTTGTAGTTGGTGTGGGGCTCGGCACCGAACACCGTGATGTCATAGAGCTCGTTGCTCAGCTTGAGCAGTTCCTCGAGGGTTCGAACCCCGGCCATGCCGTTGCCGATCATCACCAGTTTGAGTTTTTTCATCAGGGTTCTCCGCGGGCTCAGGCCTGTCTCATCACGGCGGTCAGGCTGGCTCGGCAATTTTTTCGAAAACAAAAAAAGGCGTCTCGCTAGTAAAACTAGCGAGGACGCCTTTGTCCTGGTCCCGTTCTCTCGGGAAGCACCGCCCTCATCGTTGAAGGCGTTGCCAAATGTATGTTGATGGACGTTATGCAGTGGTTGTGCCAAGTGACTCGGGCGCCTGGATCTACTGGCCGATCCCCAGGTTGGCCGAGGTGCAGGGGGATTTATTGCACCGAATCAAAGCGTATTGCCCAGTAATGGAGCGTCGGGCCCGATGGCTTGGTAATGGCAGGCGAGCGGGCATTGCGCACGGGCCTGGATCCCGGTCGATCAGCGCCTGCTGACACTTATTCCCAATCGCTAATTTTTCCGGTTTGCGTTCGTTTCATAGGGACGACATGCCTTTGTGCCTTGTGCCCACTGATTCCGGATACCCAGAAATGAATGCTGAAGACGCCTTGAAACTTGCTCGCCGGTTTATCGGGCTGCCCCTGGACAAGCGCCAGATGTTCCTCGCCGCGCTGGACAAGGAGGGCGTGGACTTCAGCCGTTTCCCCATTCCCCAGGGCGTCGAAGCCGAGGATCGCCAGGCACTGTCCTACGCCCAGCGGCGCATGTGGTTTCTCTGGCAACTGGACCCGGAAAGCGGCGCCTACAACCTGCCTGGGGCGGTGCGGCTCAAGGGGGCGTTGAGCCTGCCCGCGCTGGAACAGGCCTTCGCCAGCCTGGTGGCCCGGCATGAAACCTTGCACACGGTGTTCCAGCGCCAGGCCGACGACAGCCTGCTGCAAGTGCCCACCGATGCGCCCCTGATGATCGAGCGACAGGACCTCAGTGACTTGCCGGCAGGCGAGCGCGAGCAAGCGGTGCGCCAGGCTGCGCAAGCACAATCGATGCGGCCCTTCGATCTGTCGAATGGCCCCTTGCTGCGGGTCGAACTGCTCAAGCTCGATGCGCAGGAGCACGTGCTGCTGCTGACTTTGCACCACATCGTCTCCGATGGCTGGTCGATGAGCGTGCTGATCGACGAGTTCATCCGCTGCTATGACGCCCATGAAGCCGGCGTGTCGCCGCAACTGCCTGATTTGCCGATCCAGTACAGCGACTATGCCTTGTGGCAGCGCCGTTGGCTGGAGGCCGGTGAGCAGGCGCGGCAACTGGCGTATTGGCAGGCGCAATTGGGCGATGAGCACCCCGTCCTGGAGTTGCCCACCGATCACTCACGCCCGGCCGTGCCGAGCTACCGTGGCAGCCGTTATGAGTTCGCTATCGACAGCGGGTTGGCGGAGCAACTGCGCAGCTCCGCCCGGCAGCAGGGCGTCACGCTGTTCATGCTGTTGCTCGGCGCGTTCAACGTGCTGCTGCATCGCTACAGCGGCCAATCGGACATCCGTGTCGGCGTGCCCATCGCCAACCGCAACCGGGATGAAATCGAAGGCCTGATCGGTTTTTTCGTCAACACCCAAGTGCTGCGCACCGAACTGGATGGCCAGACCCGGGTCGACGAATTGCTGCGCAGGGTCAAAGAGACCGCGCTCGGTGCCCAGGCTCATCAGGACTTGCCGTTCGAACGCCTGGTCGACGCGTTGAAGCTGGAGCGCAGCCTCAGCCACACGCCGCTGTTCCAGGTGATGTACAACCATCAACCCCAGGTGGCGGATGTCACCACGATCCGCACGGCGTCCGGCCTCGAATTGGGCATGATCGAGTGGCAGACCCGCACCACCCAATTCGATCTGACCCTGGACACCTATGAAAAAGCCGGCACGTTGCACGCCGCGCTGACGTACTCCGAGGACCTGTTCGAAGCGCCGACCATCGCGCGCATGGCGCGGCATTGGCTGCGATTGCTCACGGCGATGATTGCCGAACCGACCCGACGTATCGGCGAGCTGCCGCTGCTCGACGCCGACGAGCATGCCACGCTGGTCCACGCTTGGAACGCCACGACCCAACGCTACCCGACCGAGCTGTGCATGCACCAACTGATCGAAGCCCAGGTGGCGCGCACCCCGGACGCCCCGGCGTTGCTGTTCGGCGAACAAAGCCTGAGTTATGCAGCGCTCGATGCCCGCGCCAACCGACTGGCCCATCTGCTGCTCGGGCGCGGTGTGCGGCCCGACAGCCTGGTTGGCATCTGCGTCGAGCGTTCAGTGGAAATGGTGGTCGGCCTGCTGGCGATCCACAAGGCCGGCGGCGCCTACGTGCCGCTGGACCCGGAATATCCGCAGGATCGCCTGGCCTACATGATTCAGGACAGTGGCATCGGCTTGCTGCTGACCCAGCGTTCGCTGTTGGCGGGGTTGCCGACCGAGGGAATCGAGCTCATCGCGCTTGACCAGCCCGACGGTTGGCTCGACGGTTACAACGACAGTCGCCTCGACGTGACGGTCGATCCGCTGAATCTCGCCTACGTCATCTACACCTCCGGCTCCACCGGCAAACCCAAGGGCGCCGGCAACAGCCACGCGGCTCTGGTCAACCGCTTGTGCTGGATGCAACAAGCGTATGGCCTGGACGACAGCGACGCGGTGCTGCAGAAAACCCCGTTCAGCTTCGACGTGTCGGTGTGGGAGTTTTTCTGGCCGCTGATGACCGGGGCGCGATTGGTGGTTGCCGCGCCAGGTGCCCATCGTGATCCGCGGCAACTGATCGACACCATCAACCGTCATGGCGTCAGCACGCTGCACTTCGTGCCGTCGATGTTGCAGGCGTTCATCCATGAGCCGGGCGTGGAAACCTGCGAAGGTTTGAAGCGCATCGTCTGCAGCGGTGAAGCGTTGCCGCTGGATGCGCAGCAGCAGGTCTTCGCCAAACTGCCGGACGCCGCGCTCTACAACCTGTACGGTCCGACCGAAGCGGCCATCGACGTGACCCATTGGACCTGCGTCGACGAAGGCGCCGATTGCGTGCCGATCGGCCAGCCCATCGCCAACCTGCGCACCCACGTGCTCGATGCCGATCTGTCGCCGGTGCCGTGGGGCGTGGCGGGCGAGTTGTACCTGGGCGGGGCGGGGCTGGCGCGCAGTTATCACCAGCGTCCGGCGCTGACCGCCGAGCGTTTTGTGCCGTGCCCGTTCCACGACTGCGCACGCCTGTACCGCACCGGCGACCGCGTGCGCCAACGCGCCGACGGCGTGATCGAATACCTCGGCCGCCTCGATCATCAGGTCAAGCTGCGCGGCCTGCGCATCGAGCTCGGCGAAATCGAAACCCGCCTCGTGCAACATCCGCGGGTGCGCGAGGCCGTGGTGCTGGTGCAGGACGGCAAGTATCTGGTGGGTTATCTGGTGCTGGAAAACAGCGACCCGCACGAGAAGTGGCAACAGGACGTCAAGGCCTGGCTGCTGGCCGGTCTGCCGGAGTACATGGTGCCGACCTACCTGATGCCGTTGGCCTGCCTGCCGGTGACCGCCAACGGCAAGCTCGATCGCAAGGCCCTGCCACAACCGGACGCCGCGCCCCGGCAAGCGTTCGTCGCCCCGCAGGAGGGGCTGCAAACCGCCCTGGCTGAAATCTGGCAGGACGTGCTCGGGGTGGAGCGTGTCGGCCTCGAGGACAACTTCTTCGAACTGGGCGGCGATTCCATCATCTCGATCCAAGTGGTGAGCCGCGCGCGACAGGCCGGTATCCATCTTCATCCCCGTGACCTGTTCCAATACCAGACCGTGCGCAGCCTGGCGTCGGTGGCTCGCCGTGACAGCCACAGTGCCTTGGACCAAGGGCCGGTCACTGGCGATGCCGTGCTCGGGCCGATCCAGCAGCAGTTTTTCGCCCAGGCGATGCAGGACCGCGCGCACTGGAACCAGTCGCTGTTGCTGACCCCACGGGAACCGCTGGACGCACAACGGCTCGACGCGGCGCTGACCTGCGTCATCAACCATCACGATGCCTTGCGCCTGCGCTTTGTCGAAGACGCCGACGGCTGGCGGCAGAGCCATGGACCGCTTTTGCAAAGCGCCGATCTGTGGCAACGCGATGCCCGATCCATCGAGCAGTTGAACGCGCTGTGCGACGAGGCGCAGCGCAGCCTCAATCTGCAAGACGGGCCGCTGGTGCGCGCCCTGCTGGTAAACCTGGCCGACGGCAGCCAGCGGCTGGCGCTGATCATCCATCACCTGGTGGTGGACGGCGTGTCCTGGCGGGTGCTGCTGGAAGATTTGCAGCAAGCTTACGAGCAACTGGCGGCGGGAGGCGGCGTGACGTTGCCGGCCAAGACCAGCGCGTTCCAGAGCTGGACCGCGCGGCTGAATGCCGAAGCCTCGCGCTTCGACGATCAGTCGGCCTATTGGAAAGCCCAGCACGAAGGCGCGCGGGACCTGCCATGTGAACGCCCGCAGGGCAGCCTGCAGAACGTCCATGGAGCGAAGATCGAATGGCGCCTGGAGGCCGGACTCACCCGGCAATTGCTGCAACAGGCCCCCGCGGCCTATCGCACCCAGGTCAATGACTTGCTGCTCACCGCGTTGGCCCGCACCATCAGCCGCTGGAGCGGGCAGCCGGGCACATTGATCGAACTCGAAGGCCATGGCCGCGAAGACCTTTTCGACGACATCGACCTGACCCGTACGGTGGGTTGGCTGACCAGCCTGTTCCCGGTCAAGCTGACCGCCACCGGCGACCTCGGCGGCTCGATCAAGACCATCAAGGAGCAACTGCGCGGCGTCCCGGACAAGGGCCTGGGCTACGGCGTGCTGCGTCATCTGGCGGCGCCGTCGGTGCGAGCGCAGTGGGCGGACCTGGCGCCTGCGCGTATCACTTTCAATTACCTCGGCCAGTTCGACCGCCAGTTCGATGAAGCGGCGCTGTTCGTGCCGTCCGGCGAAGGCAGTGGCGTCGCCCAGGACCCGACGGCACCGTTGGCCAACTGGCTGACGGTGGAAGGGCAGGTGCATGGCGGCGAGCTGGCGATGAGCTGGGGCTTCAGCCGTGAGATGTTCGACAGCGCGACCGTGCAGCAACTGGCCGATCAATACGCCGTCGAGCTCAAGGCGCTGATCGACCATTGCGTCAACCTGGCTGAACCGCAAGCCACGCCGTCGGATTTCCCACTGGCGCGGATCACCCAGTCGCAACTCGATCATCTGCCGGTGCCGGCCGGTCAGTTGGACGATGTCTACCCGCTGTCGCCGATGCAGCAGGGCTTGTTGTTCCATACGCTGTACGAGCAGGCGGCCGGCGAATACGTCAACCAGTTGCGGGTGGACGTGCAAGGCCTGGATGCCGAGCGGTTCCGTGCGGCGTGGCAGGCCACCGTCGCGACGCAAGACATCTTGCGCAGCGGCTTTGTCTGGCAGGGAGAATTGGCGCAACCGCTGCAGATCGTCCACAAGCAGGTGCAGTTGCCGTTCACCGTGCTGGACTGGCGCGAGCAGGCCGACCCGGCCCAGGCCCTCGCCGCACTGGCCGAGGCCGAGCGCGCGCAAGGTTTCGACTTGAGCCAGGCGCCGCTGTTGCGCCTGGTGCTGGTGCGGACCGGCGCCGAACAATGGCACCTGATCTACACCCATCACCATATCCTGATGGATGGCTGGAGCAATTCGCAGTTGCTCGGCGAGGTGATGCAGCGCTATAGCGGGCGCGTGCCGGCCAGCAGTGTTGGACGTTATCGCGATTACATCGCTTGGCTGCAACGCCAGGACGGCCAGCTCAGCCAGGACTTCTGGCGCGCACAACTGGCCTCGTTGCAGGAGCCGACCCGACTCGCCCGCGCCGTCTCGGGCGGTGGCGAGAGCGGCCACGGTGATCATTTCCTGACGCTCGACGCGCGGCGCACCCAAGCGCTGGAAGCGTTTGCCCGCCAGCAGAAAATCACCGTCAACACGTTGGTGCAAGCGGCCTGGCTGCTGTTGCTGCAACGCTACACCGGTCACCAGACCGTGGCGTTTGGCGCGACCGTGGCCGGTCGGCCGGCGGATCTGCCGGGCATCGAGCAGCAGGTCGGCCTGTTCATCAACACCTTGCCGGTGATCGGCAGCCCGCGTCCGGACCAGACGGTCGGCCAATGGTTGCAAGCGGTGCAGGCACAGAACCTGAGCCTGCGGGACTTCGAGCACACGCCGTTGGCGGACATCCAGCGCTGGGCCGGGCAGGGCGGCGAGGCGCTATTCGACAACCTCCTGGTGTTCGAGAACTACCCGATTGCCCAGGCCTTGCAGCAAGGCACCGGCAGCGCTGTCACGTTCGGCGACGTTGCCAACCGTGAGCAGACGCACTATGCCCTGAGCGTCGCGGTCACCCTCGGTGAACAACTGGCGCTGCACTACAGCTACGAGCGCCGGCAGTTCGCCGACGAAATGATTGATCACATCAGTGCTCATCTGCTGCACCTGCTCGAACAATTCAGCCAGGACGCCGGGCGCAACCTGGGTGAAATCGCCTTGGCCAACGGCGTCGAACACGCCCGGCAACAGGCCGACAACCGCCCGCAGTCGTACCCGGTGGACATTCCCGTGCACCAGCGGATCGCCACGCTGGCGGCCGATCGCCCGCAGCGCACGGCGGTGATTTTCAATGGCCGACATTTCAGCTACGGCGAGATCGACCGGCGCGCGAACCAACTGGCCCACGCCTTGATCAGCCGCGGCGTCGGCCCGGAAACCCGCGTTGGCGTGGCCCTGCCGCGCAGCGAAGGGGTGATCGTCACGCTACTGGCGGTGCTCAAGGCCGGCGGTGCCTACGTGCCATTGGACGTCAGCTACCCCCGTGAACGCCTGGCGTACTTGATGAAGGACGCCGGGTTGGCGCTGCTGATCAGCGACTCCTCGGTATCGGCGCAGTTGCCCGTGGATGAGTCGTTGCCGTTGCTGGAGCTGGACCGCCTCGACCTGCGCGAGCTGCCGACCAGCGCGCCAACGGTTCGACTCGACCCGCATAACCTGGCCTACGTCATCTACACCTCCGGCTCCACCGGCAACCCCAAGGGCGTCAGCGTGGCCCACGGTCCGCTGGCGATGCACTGCCAGGCCATTGGCGAGCGTTATGAAATGCGCGACAGCGATTGCGAATTCCATTTCATGTCGTTCGCTTTCGACGGCGCCCACGAGCGCTGGCTCACCAGCCTGACCCACGGTGCGTCGCTGCTCATTCGCGATGACAGCCTGTGGACCCCGGAACAGACATACAACGCCATGCACGAGCACGGCGTGACGGTGGTGGCGTTCCCGCCGGTGTACCTGCAACAACTGGCCGAACACGCCGAGCGCGAGGGCAACCCGCCGAAGGTGCGCATCTACTGCTTCGGCGGTGACGCGGTGCCCAACGCCAGTTTCGAACGGGTCAAGCGCGCCTTGCGTCCCGAGTACATCATCAACGGTTATGGCCCGACTGAAACGGTGGTCACACCGCTGATCTGGAAGGCCGGTCGCGAGGTGTCGTGTGGCGCTGCCTACGCGCCCATCGGCAGCCGCATCGGCGACCGCAGCGCCTACGTGCTCGATGCCGACCTGAACCTGTTGCCCCAAGGCATGGCCGGTGAGCTGTACCTGGGCGGCACGGGATTGGCCCGTGGTTACCTGAACCGGCCGGGGCTGACCGCCGAACGCTTTGTCGCCGATCCGTTCAGCGCTGGCGGCCTGATGTATCGCACCGGAGACCTGGTGCGCCAGCGCGTCGACGGCACGTTCGATTACTTGGATCGCATCGATAACCAAGTGAAGATCCGGGGCTTTCGCATTGAGCTGGGTGAAATCGAAGCCAGCCTGCAAGCCCTTGATGGCGTGCGCGAAGCGGTGGTCGTGGCCCAGGAAGGCACCGCCGGCAGCGGCAAGCGTCTAGTGGCCTATGTGGTGGCGGCAGAATCTTCCCGCGAAGACTTCGCCGAGCACCTGCGCGAGCAACTCAAGGCGACATTGCCGGCGCACATGGTCCCGGCTTATCTGCTGCTGCTCGAACGCTTGCCGCTGACCCCCAATGGCAAGCTCGACCGCAAGAACCTGCCCAAGCCTGATGCCAGCCAATCCCAGAACGCCTACCTGGCGCCGCGCACTGCGCTGGAACAGCAACTGGCGGCGATCTGGCAGGACGTGCTCAAGCTTGAACGCGTCGGCCTGCGGGATAATTTCTTCGAGCTGGGTGGCGATTCCATCGTCTCGATCCAGGTGGTCAGCCGCGCTCGCCAGGCCGGCATGCATTTCACGCCCAAGGACCTGTTCCAGCACCAGACCCTGGAAATGCTCGCGACCGTGGTTCGCCAGGGCGAGGCCGCGCAAGTCATCGACCAGGGGCCGGTGACGGGTGAGCTGGCGATGTTGCCGGTGCAGCGGGTGTTCTTCGAACAGGCGATACCGCAGCGTCATCACTGGAACCAGGCGGTGATGCTCAAGCCGACCCAGCGCCTGGACGCACCGATCCTGAGCCAGGCGTTGAGCGCGCTGTTGCAACATCACGATGGCCTGCGTTTGAGCTTCACCGAGCAGGACGACGGCTGGAGGGCGGTTTACCGTCCTGCGGACACTCAATCCGAAGACTTGCTCTGGACCGTGGACGCGCCTGATGCGCAGGCCTTGCAAGGCATCGCCAACGAGGCCCAGCGCAGCCTGGACCTGCAAGCGGGCCCCTTGCTGCGGGCGGTCCTGGCGACGCTGGCCGATGGCAGCCAACGTTTGTTGCTGGCCATGCATCACTTGGTGATCGACGGCGTGTCGTGGCGAATCCTGTTCGAGGATCTGCAAAGCGCCTATCGCCAGTTGTCCAGCGGAGCGGTGCTGCGATTGCCGCTGAAAACCACCTCGGCGCAGGTCTGGGCCGAGCGCCTGCAAGCGCATGCCCGCAGCAACCGGTTGGCGCAGGAACTGGCGTTCTGGCAGGCCCAGCTCGAAGACGTCGATGCTTCGTTGCCGATGGATAACCCTGCCGGCGGCCAGCAGAACCGCCTGGCGGTGACGGTGCGTACGCGACTCGACGCCGCGTTGACCCGGCAACTGCTGCAAGACGCGCCCAAGGCCTATCGCACCCAGGTCAACGACTTGCTGCTCACGGCACTGGCCCGGGTGATGGTGCGCTGGACCGGCCACGACAGCGCGCTGATCCAGCTCGAAGGCCATGGTCGCGAAGCCTTGTTCGACGACGTCGACCTGACCCGCACCGTCGGCTGGTTCACCAGCCTGTACCCGGCCCGGCTCACGCCACGGGCGGACTTGGGCGATTGCCTCAAGCAGATCAAGGAGCAACTGCGGGCGATGCCCGACAAAGGCCTCGGTTTCGGCGCCTTGGCTTATCTGGCAGATGACGCGACGCGGGCGATCCTGGCCGGGCTGCCGACGCCGAGCCTGACCTTCAACTACCTGGGCCAGTTCGACGCCAGCTTCAGCGAGGCCGACGGTGCCTTGTTCATCCCGGCTGATGAAGGCGCCGGCGATGAGCTGGACGCCGAAGCACCGCTGGCCAATGCGCTGGCCTTGAACGGCCAGGTGTTCGGCGGCGAACTGAACCTGGGCTGGACCTTCAGCCGCGAGCAGTTCAATGAATCCACCATCCAGGCCCTGGCCGACGATTATGCGCTGGAGTTGCAGCGGCTGATCGAGCATTGCTGCCGGGGCGAGCACAGCGGTGTGACGCCGTCGGACTTCCCGCTGGCGAGCCTGAGCCAGCCACAACTGGATGGACTGCCGCTGCCGTCCGAGCAGATCGTCGACCTGTATCCGTTGTCACCGATGCAACAAGGCATGCTGTTCCATGGCGTGTACGGCGACGCGGGCGGCGACTACATCAACCAACTGCGCCTGGACATTGAAGGGCTGGACCCGGAACGCTTCCGCCAGGCCTGGCAGGCGGCGGTGGATGCCCATGACATCCTGCGCACGCGGTTTGTCTGGCAGGGCGATTTGCCGGCGCCGGTGCAAGTGGTCAGCAAGTATCTGGAACTGCCTTACAGCCTGCACGATCTGCGCGATGATCCGCTGCCTGACCAGACCCTGCAGGCCCTGGCCGATGCTGAACGCCAACAACTTCACCTGAGCGCGCCGGCCCTGGTGCGGCTGATGATCGTACGTCTCGATGAGCAGCGTTATCACCTGATCTACAGCCACCACCACATCCTCATGGACGGCTGGAGCAATTCGCAGTTGCTTGGCGAGGTGCTGCAGCGCTACAGCGGGCAATCCGTTGCTGTGTCCGGCGGACGTTATCGGGATTACATCGCGTGGCTGCAACGCCAGGACGCGGCGGCCAGCGAGGCGTTCTGGAAGCCTGCGCTGATGCGCCTCGAAGCACCGACACGGTTGGCCGATGCGGTGGGTAAGCCTACGGACGCTGGTGTGGGTTATGGCGATCATATGCAGGTGCTGGACGAAGCACTGACCCGACGCCTGGAAGCCTTCGCCCGGGCTTCGAAAGTCACGGTGAACACGCTGGTGCAGGCGGCATGGCTGCTGCTGTTGCAGCGCTACACCGGTAAACCCACCGTGGCGTTTGGCGCGACGGTCGCCGGTCGCCCAGGGGACTTGCCTGGCATCGAGCAGCAGATCGGCCTGTTCATCAACACCTTGCCGGTGATCGCCAGTCCTCGGGCAGAGCAGTCGCTGGACAGTTGGTTGCAAGCGGTGCAAGCGCAGAACCTCGCGTTGCGCGAATTCGAGCACACCGCGTTGCTGGATATCCAGCGTTGGGCCGGGCAGGGCGGCGACGCGTTGTTCGACAGTTTGCTGGTGTTTGAGAACTACCCGATAGCCGAGGCTTTGGAGCAGGGCGCGCCGGACGGTTTGCGTTTTGGTTCGCCAATCACCCAGGAACAGACCAACTATCCGTTGACGCTGCTGGTGGGAGTGGAGCGGCAGTTGTCGGTGCACATGAGTTATCAGCGGGCGAGTTTCTCGGCGGTTACCGTGGAGCGATTGGCGGCGCATCTGGTGCAGTTGCTGGGGCAGATGACCGCGCAGGGAGAGCGCCCGCTGGGTGAACTGTCGATGCTGGAATTCGATGAACACCAGCGCCTGACTCATGACTGGAATCCGGTGGATGCGCCGTTCGAACAGGACGTCTGCGTTCACCAACTGATCGCTCGTCAGGCCGAAGCATCGCCGGATGCCTTGGCGGTGACGTTTAATCATGTTCGTCTGAGCTACAGCGAACTCGACGGCCGCGCCAATCGCCTGGCCCACAAGCTCATCGAACTGGGCGTCGGCCCGGAAGTGCGCGTGGGCGTGGCGATGCCGCGTTCCGAGCAATTGCTGATCGCCCTGCTGGCGGTGCTCAAGGCTGGCGGTGCGTATGTGCCGCTTGACCCGGATTACCCGGCCGAACGCGTGGCCTACATGCTCGATGACAGTCGGGCGCGGGTGTTGCTGACCGAGCAGGCCGTGGCGGCGACGTTGACGGTTCCGGCTGGAACCGAGCAGATGATGCTCGATCAGCTCGATCTTTCACGCTATCCGTTGAGCGAGCCGGTCACAGCGGTCAAACCAGACAACCTCGCCTACGTCATCTACACCTCCGGCTCCACCGGCAAACCCAAAGGCGTGGCCATCGCCCACCGCAACGTCCTGGCGCTGATCGACTGGTCCAAGACCGTCTACAGCCGCGACGACATCCAAGGCGTACTCGCGTCCACTTCGGTGTGCTTCGACCTGTCGGTATGGGAGCTCTTCGTGACCCTGGCCAACGGCGGCTCGCTGATCATCGCCCGCAACGCCCTGGAATTGCCGCACCTGCCGGCCCGCGACCAGGTGCGCCTGATCAATACCGTGCCCTCGGCCATCGCCGCGTTGCAGCGCAGCGGGGATATCCCGCAAAGCGTGCGCATCATCAACCTGGCCGGTGAACCGCTGAAGCAAAGCCTGGTGGATGCTCTCTACCCAACACCCCTCACCTGTGGGAGCGGGCTTGCTCGCGAAAGCGGTGGGTCAGTCAATGATGGGCTAACTGAGGGAACGCCTTCGCGAGCAAGCCCGCTCCCACAGGGGGTTGAGCATGTCTATGACCTTTATGGTCCCTCCGAAGACACCACCTATTCCACCTGGACCCGCCGCACCCCTGGCGGCACGGCCAACATCGGCCGCCCACTCAAGCACACCGCCAGCTACCTGCTGGACGCCAACCTGCAACCGGTGCCCCAAGGCGTGTCGGCTGAGCTGTACCTGAGCGGCGCCGGCATCACCCGGGGCTACCTCGGTCGCGCCGCGATGACCGCCGAAAAATACGTGCCCAACCCGTTCTCCACCACCGGCGAACGCCTGTACCGCACCGGCGACCTGTGCCGTTATCGCGCCGACGGCGTGCTCGAATACCAGGGCCGTATCGACCATCAGGTGAAGATCCGCGGCTTCCGCATCGAGCTGGGAGAAATCGAGGCACGGCTGTTGCAGCAGCCCGAGGTCAACGAAGTTGCGGTGCTGGCCCAGGAAGGGCCGGGCGGGCAGCAGTTGGTCGCCTATGTGGTGGCCACGGCGGACGCCGACACACTGCGCGAATCACTCAAGGCCCGACTCAAGGAACACCTGCCCGACTACATGATCCCGGCCCACTGGCTGTTCCTCGATCACCTGCCGCTGACTCCCAACGGCAAGCTCGACCGCAAGGCCCTGCCGGGCATCGAGGCCGGGCGCTCGCAAAGCGCATACGAAGCGCCGGTCAGCGAACTGGCGCAGCAAGTCGCGGCGATCTGGGCCCAGGTGCTCATTGTCGAGCGGGTGGGCCTGAACGATCACTTCTTCGAGCTGGGCGGCCACTCGCTGCTGGCGGTCACCGCCGTCTCGCGCATGGCCCTCGAACTGGGGTTGAGCCTGACCCCGCAACTGCTGTTCCAGCACCCCGTCCTGCAAGATTTCGTCGCGCAATTCGACAGCACCGACGGGCCAATCAATGAAGAAAAACTGAACAAGCTGGACGCCCTGCTTGATGAAATGGAGGAAGTCTGATGGACAAGAGTGTTGCTTTGAGGGTTGCCAAGCGCTTTATCACTCTGCCGCTGGACAAACGCAGGCTGTACCTGGAGAAGATGCTGGAGGAGGGCGTCTCGCCGGCCAACCTGCCGATCCCCGAAGTGCGTTCCGGGTTTGAGCACATCCCGCTGTCCTATGCCCAGGAGCGCCAGTGGTTCCTCTGGCAAATGGACCCGCACAGTTCGGCCTACCATATTCCCGGCGCCTTGCGTCTCAAGGGCCAGTTGGACGTGCCGGCCCTGGAGCGCAGCTTCAATACCCTGGTCGAGCGCCACGAAAGCTTGCGCACCACGTTCGCCGAGCATGGCGAGCAAGCCGTACAGGTCATCCACCGGCACCTGCCCCTGAGCATCGCTGTCGAGGCGCTGCCCATCGGTTCATCGGTCAGCGAGGACGCGGGCATCAAGGCTTACGTCGAAGGCGAAACCGCGCGTCCGTTCGATTTGCGCCAAGGACCGTTGCTGCGGGTTTCGCTGTTGAGAATCGCCGAGGACGACCACGTGCTGGTGTTGATCCAGCACCACATCATCGCCGACGGCTGGTCGATGCGCGTGCTGGTGGATGAACTGGTGCGCTGTTACGCCGCCGACACCGGCGGCCAGCCGCTGGCATTGCCGGAACTGCCGGTGCAATACGCCGACTACGCCATCTGGCAGCGCCATTGGCTGGAAGCCGGCGAGCGCGAACGCCAGTTGGCCTATTGGGTCCAGACCCTCGGCGACGAGCAACCGGTGCTGGAGCTGCCGTTCGATCATCCGCGCCCCCCGGTGCAAAGCCTTCGTGGCGCGCGGCTGGACGTGAAGCTGGCGCCGGAACTGGCCAGCGCCCTCAAGCAACTGGCCCAGCGTGAAGGCGCCAGCCTGTTCATGGTGCTGCTCGCCTCGTTCCAGGCATTGCTGCACCGCTACAGCGGCCAACCGCAGATCCGCGTCGGCGTGCCTACGGCCAATCGCAATCGCGTCGAGACTGAAGGGCTGATCGGCTTTTTCGTCAATACCCAGGTCCTCAATGCCCACGTCGATGGGCAGATGCCATTCGATGAATTGCTCGCCCAGGTCAAGCAAGCGGCCATGGCGGCCCAGGCCCATCAGGACCTGCCGTTCGAGCAACTGATCGAAGCCCTGCAACCGGAGCGCAGCCTCAGCCACAGCCCGATCTTCCAGGTCATGTTCAACCACCAGAACGCCGATGTTGCGGGCCGTCGGCAGATGCAGCTGCCGCAACTGCGGGTCGAGGACCTGACATGGGAAGGGCGCACCGCCCAGTTCGACTTGACCCTGGGCACCTACGAAACCGAGCAGGGCGTCGCCGCAGAGCTGACCTACGCCACTGATCTCTTCGAACCGCGGACCGTCGAGCGCCTGGCCGAGCACTGGCAAAACCTGCTGCGAGGCATCGTCGATGCGCCCCGCCAGCGAGTCGGCGAACTGCCGCTGCTTGACCCGGCGCAACAGCGCCTCACGCAACAGCAATGGCTGCGCGTCGCCGATCACGGCGCCGAAGCCGTGTGCGTCCACCAGCGCATCGCTGACCAGGCGCACCGAGCCCCTGACGCACTGGCGCTGACCGTCGATGGACAATCCCTGAGCTACCGACAACTGGACGCCCGCGCCAATCAACTGGCTCACCGCTTGATCGAGCTGGGCGTGTCCGCTGGCGAGCGGGTGGGCATCGCGGTGGAGCGCAGCGTCGAGATGATTGTCGGCCTGCTGGCGATCCTCAAGGCCGGCGCCGCCTACGTGCCGCTGGACCCGGCGTATCCCGAGGAACGCCTGGCCTACATGATCGAGGACAGCGGCATCGGGCTGTTGCTGACCCAGGCCCGTTTGCAGGGGCGATTGCCGATCCCGCCAACGCTCCGGACCCTGCTGCTGGACCAGCCGGACGCCGCACTGCAAGACGCTCCGAAAACCTGCCCGGTGGTGCCGCTGACTGGCGAGCACCTGGCCTACGTCATCTACACCTCCGGCTCCACCGGCAAGCCCAAGGGCGTGATGGTTCGCCATGGCGCACTGGGCAATTTCATCACCAGCATGATCGCCCAGCCGGGCCTCGCGGCCAACGACCGCATGCTGTCGCTGACGACCTTCTCCTTCGATATTTTCGGCCTGGAAATCTACGGGCCACTCTGCGCCGGGGCGAGCATCGTGCTGACCGGGCAGAACGTGCACCAGGATCCGCAAGCGGTGCTGGCGCTGGTCGAACAACACGACGTCACGGTGCTGCAAGCGACGCCGTCGAGCTGGCGCATGCTGCTCGATCACGAGCAGGCCTCGGTGCTGGCCGGCCGGACTTTCCTGTGCGGCGGCGAAGCCTTGCCCCAGGAACTGGCCCAGCGACTGCTGGCACTTTCGCCGAAGCTCTGGAACCTCTACGGGCCGACCGAAACCACCATCTGGTCGGCGGTGCACCCGTTGAGCCCCGAGCGCGACCGGCCCTTCCTCGGTCAGCCGCTGGACAATACCGCGCTGTACATCGTCGGCAGTGACCTGACCCTCAACCCGCCCGGCGCGCCGGGTGAGCTGCTGATCGGTGGCGCCGGCCTGGCCCGTGGTTATTTCCAGCGCCCGGGGCTGACCGCCGAACGCTTCGTGCCCGATCCGTTTTCCACCTGCGGCGAACGGCTGTACCGCACCGGCGACCTGACCCGTTATCGCGCCGAAGGCGTGGTCGAATACCTCGGCCGCATCGACCATCAGGTGAAGATCCGCGGCCTGCGCATTGAACTCGGGGAGATCGAAGCCGCTTTGCTGGCCCAGGACAGTGTGCGCGAAACCGTGGTGGTCGCCCACGACGGCCCGACCGGTGCGCAACTGGTGGGCTACGTCGTGCCTGCCAGCGGCGAAGTGCCGGAGCCCGATGCGTCGCTGCGCGCCACGCTCAAGGCCGCCCTCAAGGCGCAGTTGCCGGACTACATGGTCCCGGCGCACCTGTTGTTCCTGGCAAGATTGCCGCTGACGCCCAACGGCAAGATCGATCGCAAGGCCCTGCCGGCGCCCGACGCCAGCGACGTGCAACAGGCCTACGTGGCGCCTCGTAGTGAGGCCGAGCAACAAGTCGCGGCGATCTGGCAGGACGTGCTCAAGCTTGAGCGCGTGGGCCTGGAGGACAATTTCTTCGAGTTGGGCGGGCATTCGCTGCTGGTGACCCAAGTGGTTTCGCGGATCCGCCGAGTGCTGGGCATCGAGGTGCCGCTGCGCAGCCTGTTCGAACACAGCACCTTGCAGGCGTTCGTCGCGGCGTTCGAGGCCGCGCCCGGCGAACAGGCTCCGGCGCTGGTGCCGGTGCCTCGCGATGCGCCACTGCCGCTGTCGTTTGCCCAGGAACGCCAGTGGTTCCTCTGGAAAATGGACCCGGACAGCGCCGCCTATAACATCCCCACGGCCCTGCGGATGCGCGGCACGCTGGACAAGGACGCGTTGCGCAAGAGTTTCGCCGCGCTGGTGGCGCGTCACGAAAGCTTGCGCACCTTGTTCGTCGAAGAGGATGGGCGCACCTGCCAAGTCATTCGCGGGCAGGGGCAGGTCGATTTCGTCGAGCAGCGTCTGGCAGGGCGTGACATCCAGGCCTTGATCGAACAGCTGACCCACCGCCCGTTCGATCTGCTGACTGATTCGTTGCTGCGCGTGGCGCTGCTGGAAGTGGACGAACAGGACCACATCCTGGTGCTGACGCTGCATCACATCGTCTCCGATGGCTGGTCCTTGCAGGTGATGGTCGATGACCTGATGAGCCTGTATTCGGCGTTCGTCCAAGGCCAGCAAGCGCATCTGCCACCGTTGGCGGTGCAATACGCCGACTATGCCGTCTGGCAGCGGCAATGGATGGCGGACGGTGAGCGGGATCGTCAGTTGGCCTATTGGTCCGGGCAACTGGGTGGCGAGCAACCGTTGCTGGAACTGCCCACCGATCATCCGCGCCCAGCCCAGCAAAGCCTGCGCGGCGCACGCTTGCCAATCGTGTTGGACGCGGCGTTGAGCGCCGGTCTCAAGGCCCTGGCGCGACGGGAAAACGTCACGTTGTTCGTGCTGTTGCTCGGTTCGTTCCAGGCGCTGCTGCACCGCTACAGCGGCCAGGCCGACATTCGCGTCGGCGTGCCGATCGCCAACCGACAACGGCTGGAAACCGAGCGACTGATCGGTTTCTTCGTCAACACCCAGGTCCTGCGCAGCGAGTTCCACAGTGAGCTGACCGGCGCCGCGCTGCTGCAACAGCTCAAGCAAACGGCGATGGCCGCGCAGATGCATCAGGACCTGCCTTTCGAGCAACTGGTGGATGCCTTGCAACCGCAGCGCAACCTCAGCCACAGCCCGTTGTTCCAGGCGATGTTCAACCACCGCAATGAAGCCGATTCGGCGTTCGCCAATGCCTTGCCGGACCTGTGCGTCGAACCCCTGGGCTGGACGCAGCGCACCGCGCAATTCGACCTGAGCATGGACACCGTCGAGAGCTCGCAAGGCCTGCACGCGGCCCTGACCTACGCAACGGATCTGTTCGAGCCGGTGACCATCGAACGCATGGCCCGGCATTGGCTCAACCTGTTGCATGACATGACGCACGACCTGCATCGCCCGGTGGCGCAGTGGTCGCTGCTGGACGCGGACGAGCACCGGCACATGCTCATCGACTGGAACGCGACGGCGCAGCAATACCCGCTCGAGCGCAGCGTGCAAAGCCTGATCGAGGAACAGGTGCGCCGGACCCCGGACGCGCCCGCGCTGGTCTTCGGCGAGCAACGCCTGAGCTACCGCGAACTCAATGCCCGGGCCAACCGCCTGGCCCATCGCTTGATCGACCAGGGCGTCGGTCCCGACGTGCTGGTGGGCATCGCGGTGGAGCGTTCCGTGGAGATGGTGCTGGGGCTGTTGGCGATCCTCAAGGCCGGCGGCGCCTACGTGCCGCTGGACCCCGAGTACCCGCGTGATCGCCTGGCCTACATGTTCGAAGACAGCGGCATTGGTTTGCTGCTGACCCAGCAACATTTGCTGGATGTCTTGCCGATCCCGGACGGGCTGCGCAGCCTGGTGCTGGACTTGCCCGACGACGGTGTGTACGCCAGCCGCGACGGCAATCCCGACGTCGAAGTCCACGGCGAAAACCTGGCTTACGTGATCTATACCTCCGGTTCCACCGGCAAGCCCAAGGGCGCGGGCAATCGCCACAGCGCACTGGTCAACCGGCTGTGCTGGATGCAACAGGCGTATGGCCTCGATGCCTCGGACAGCGTGCTGCAAAAGACGCCGTTCAGCTTCGACGTGTCGGTGTGGGAGTTCTTCTGGCCGCTGCTGACCGGTTCGACGCTGGTGGTGGCTGCGCCGGGCGCCCATCGCGACCCGGCGCTGTTGATCGAATTGATCACGGCCCAGGGCATCACCACGCTGCACTTCGTGCCGTCGATGCTCCAGGCGTTTGTGCAGGACCCGCGCGTGGCCGAATGCACCAGCCTCAAGCGAATCGTCTGCAGCGGCGAAGCGCTGCCTGTGGATGCCCAGCAGCAGGTGTTCGCCAAGCTGTCCAACGCCAACCTGTACAACCTCTACGGCCCGACCGAGGCGGCCATCGACGTGACCCACTGGACCTGTGTCGACGAGCCGCGCGACAGCGTGCCGATCGGCCAGCCGATCGCCAACCTCGGCACCTACATCCTCGACGATGAGTTGTCGCCGGTGCCGGTGGGCGTGATTGGCGAACTGTATCTGGCGGGCGAGGGGCTGGCGCGGGGTTACCACCGACGCGCGGCGTTGACCGCCGAGCGCTTCGTCACCGGGCCGTTCGGCCATGGCCAGCGCTTGTATCGCACCGGCGACCTGGCGCGCTATCGCCCTGACGGTGTGATCGAATATGCCGGGCGGATCGACCATCAAGTGAAGATCCGTGGCCTGCGCATCGAACTGGGCGAAATCGAAGCGCGCCTGGCCGAGCACGAGGCGGTGCGCGAAACCGTGGTCCTGGCCCAGGACGGCACGCTGCTGGTCGCCTATGTGGTGCCGGCGCGCGCGGAACTGCTGGCCGCCGATGACGCCGTTCGCCAGGCGCTGCAAGCGCGCCTCAGGGAACATCTGAGCCAATCCTTGCCCGACTACATGGTGCCGCAACACTGGGTGTGGCTGGAAAAAATGCCGGTCAGCCCCAACGGCAAGCTCGAGCGCAAGGCGCTGCCCAAGGCCGAGCCGAGCGCCCATCCCCAGGCCTACGTCGCAGCCGTGACCGCGCAGGAACAGACGCTGGTGGATATCTGGCAAAGCGTGCTCGGCAGGGAGCGCGTGGGCGTGACCGACAACTTCTTCGAGCTGGGCGGCGATTCGATCATCTCCATCCAGGTCGTGAGCCGGGCCCGTCAGGCCGGTATCCATTTCAGCCCCAAGGACCTGTTCCTGCACCAGACCATCCAGGGTTTGACCGGCGTGGCGACAACCGGAGACGGCGGGCTGGTGATCGACCAGGGCCCGGTGACAGGGGAGACGCTGCTGTTGCCGTTCCAGCAGTTGTTCTTCGAACAGGCCATGGCCGAGCCTCATCACTGGAACCAGTCGGTGTTGCTCAAGGGCGTGCGAGCGTTGCACGCCGGGCATCTGGAGCAGGCGTTGCAGGCCTTGGTCGAACATCACGATGCCTTGCGCCTGGCCTTCACCCATGAGGACGGCGCCTGGATCGCTCGCCATAAGACTTTGATAGAGCAGCGTTCACTCTGGCAGCACTCACCCTTGCTGTGGACCGCCGAAGTCGCGGATGCGCAGGCCCTCGAAGGCCTGGCCGAACGCGCCCAGCGCAGCCTGGAACTGGACAGCGGCGCGCTGCTGCGCGGTGTTCTGGCGACCCTGGCCGATGGCAGCCAGCGGCTGTTGCTGGTGATCCATCACCTGGTGGTGGACGGCGTGTCGTGGCGGGTTCTGCTGGAAGATTTGCAACGGGCCTATGACCAATTGCAGGCCGGCCAGACGCCGACATTGCCGGCCAAGACCACGTCTGCACAGGCCTGGGCGCAACGGTTGCAGATTCATGCCGGCAGCGCGACGTTGCAGGGCCAAGTCGCGTACTGGCAGGCGCAACTGGAAGGCGCTCGCCACGACCTGCCTTGTGACCACCCGGGAAGTGATTTGCGCAGGTGCCATGGGGCGCAAGTGCAGACGCGGCTGGACAAGGCACTGACCCGACGACTGTTGCAGCAAGCACCGGCGGCCTATCGCACCCAGGTCAACGACCTGCTGTTGACGGCGCTGGCGCGGGTGATCGGCCGTTGGACTGCCCAGGCCTCGACGTTGATTCAATTGGAAGGCCATGGCCGTGAGGCGCTGTTCGATGATCTGGACCTGAGCCGCAGCGTGGGTTGGTTCACCAGCCTGTTCCCGGTGCGCCTGACCCCGACGGCGACCGCCGAAGGCTCGATCAAGGCGATCAAGGAGCAACTGCGGGCCATCCCCGACAAAGGGCTTGGTTTTGGCGTGTTGCGCTACCTGGGCGATGAACCGACGCGTCGTGCCCTCGCGGCACTGCCGGTGCCGCGTATCACGTTCAATTATTTGGGGCAGTTCGACAGCGGCTTCAATACAGAGGCCGACGGCTTGTTTGTCCCGGCCAGCGAGTCGGCGGGCGCCGCGCAGAGCCCGTTGGCGCCGCTGGACAACTGGTTGACCCTCAATGGCAGCGTCTATGCCGGCGAGTTGAGCATCGACTGGACCTTCAGCACGCAGATGTTCGACGAAGCGACGATCCAGGCACTGGCCGTGGATTACGCTCGCGAATTGCAGGACTTGATCGACCACTGTTGCGAGACCCAGCGCCACGGCTTCACGCCGTCGGACTTCCCCCTGGCCGGGCTCGACCAGGCGCAATTGGACGCCTTGCCGCTGATGGCCCGAGACGTGGAGGACCTCTATCCACTGTCGCCGATGCAGCAGGGCATGCTGTTCCACACGCTGTATGAGCAACAGGCCGGCCACTACATCAACCAGATGCGCGTGGAGGTCGAAGGGTTGGATGTCGAACGCTTCCGCCAGGCTTGGCAAGCGGCGACCGACGCCCATGACGTGCTGCGCAGCGGTTTTGTCTGGGACGGCGATTTCAAGCGTGCGTTGCAGGTGGTGCACAAGCGTGTGGAGGTTGCGTTGCAGTTGCACGACGCACGCACGGAGGCTGATTTGCCTCGCTACCTGGAAACCCTCGCAACGGCCCAGCGCCAGGAAGGGTTTGCCCTGGAAGCGGCGCCATTGTTGCGGTTGGTGGTCGTGCGGGTCGCGGATGATCGCTATCATTTGATCTACACCAGCCATCACATCTTGATGGACGGCTGGAGCAATTCGCAGTTGCTTGGTGAGGTGTTGCAGCGCTACAGCGGGCAATCCATTGCCGTGTCCGGCGGACGTTATCGAGACTACATCGCGTGGCTGCAACGCCAGGATGCGGCGGCCAGCGAAGCGTTCTGGAAGCCTTCGCTGATGCGCCTGGAAGCACCAACGCGGTTGGCCGATGCGGTGGGTAAGCCTACGGACGCTGGTGTGGGTTATGGCTATCATGTGCACGTGTTGGATGAGTCGCTGACCCGACGCCTGGAAACCTTCGCCCGGGCTTCGAAAGTCACCGTGAACACGCTGGTGCAGGCGGCATGGCTGCTGCTGTTGCAGCGCTACACCGGTAAATCCACCGTGGCGTTTGGCGCGACGGTCGCCGGTCGCCCAGCGGACTTGCCTGGCATCGAGCAGCAGATCGGCCTGTTCATCAACACCTTGCCGGTGATCGCCAGCCCTCGAGCCGAGCAGTCGCTGGACAGTTGGTTGCAAGCGGTGCAGGCGCAGAACCTGGCCCTGCGGGAGTTCGAGCACACCGCGTTGCTGGATATCCAGCGTTGGGCCGGGCAGGGCGGCGACGCGTTGTTCGACAGTCTGCTGGTGTTCGAGAACTACCCGATCGCCGAGGCCTTGGAGCAGGGCGCGCCGGACGGTTTGCGTTTTGGTTCGCCAATCACCCAGGAGCAGACCAACTATCCGTTGACGCTGTTGGTGGGGTTGGAGCGGCAGTTGTCGGTGCACGTGAGTTATCAACTGGCGAGCTTCGCCCCGGCCACGGTGGAAAGATTGGCGGCGCATTTGGCTCAGTTGCTCGGGCAGATGACCGCTCAGGGCGAGCGCCCGTTGGGTGAGCTGTCGATGCTGGAATTCGATGAGCATCAATGCCTGACCCATGACTGGAATCCGGTGGATGCGCCGTTCGAACAGGACGTCTGCGTTCACCAACTGATCGCTCGTCAGGCCGAAGCATCGCCGGATGCCTTGGCGGTGACGTTTAATCATGTTCGTCTGAGCTACAGCGAACTCGACGGCCGCGCTAATCGCCTGGCCCACAAGCTCATCGAACTGGGCGTCGGCCCGGAAGTGCGCGTAGGCGTGGCGATGCCGCGTTCCGAGCAATTGCTGATCGCCCTGCTGGCGGTGCTCAAGGCTGGCGGTGCGTACGTGCCGTTGGATCCGGATTACCCGGCCGAACGTGTTGCCTACATGCTTGATGACAGTCGGGCGCGGGTGTTGCTGACCGAGCAGGCAGTGGCGCAGACGCTGACGGTTCCAACTGAAACCGAAGTGCTGATGCTTGATCAGCTCGACCTTTCACGTTATCCGTTGAGCGAGCCGTTCACAGCGGTCACCCCAGGCAACCTCGCCTACGTCATCTACACCTCCGGCTCCACCGGCAAACCCAAGGGCGTGGCCATCGCCCACCGCAACGTCCTGGCATTGATCGACTGGTCCAAAACCGTCTACAGCCGCGACGATATCCAAGGCGTACTCGCCTCAACCTCGGTGTGCTTCGACCTGTCGGTGTGGGAGCTCTTCGTGACCCTGGCCAACGGCGGTTCGCTGATCATCGCCCGCAACGCCCTGGAACTGCCGCACCTGCCGGCCCGCGACCAGGTGCGCCTGATCAACACCGTGCCCTCGGCCATCGCCGCGTTGCAGCGCAGCGGGGATATCCCGCAAAGCGTGCGCATCATCAACCTGGCCGGCGAGCCGCTGAAGCAAAGCCTGGTGGACTCTCTCTACCCAACACCCCTCACCTGTGGGAGCGGGCTTGCTCGCGAAAGCGGTGGGTTAGTCAATGATGGGCTAACTGAGGGGACGCCTTCGCGAGCAAGCCCGCTCCCACAGGGGGTTGAGCATGTCTATGACCTTTATGGTCCGTCCGAAGACACCACCTACTCCACCTGGACCCGCCGCACCCCTGGCGGCACGGCCAACATCGGCCGCCCGCTCAAGCACACCGCCAGCTACCTGCTGGACGCCAACCTGCAACCGGTGCCCCAAGGCGTGTCGGCTGAGCTGTACCTGAGCGGCGCCGGTATCACCCGGGGCTACCTCGGCCGCGCGGCGATGACCGCCGAGAAATACGTGCCCAACCCGTTCTCCACCACCGGCGAACGCCTGTACCGCACCGGCGACCTGTGCCGTTATCGCGCCGACGGCGTGCTCGAATACCAGGGCCGTATCGACCATCAGGTGAAGATCCGCGGCTTCCGCATCGAGCTGGGAGAAATCGAGGCACGGCTGTTGCAGCAGCCCGAGGTCAACGAAGTTGCGGTGCTGGCCCAGGAAGGGCCGGGCGGGCAGCAGTTGGTCGCCTATGTGGTGGCCACGGCGGACGCCGACACACTGCGCGAATCACTCAAGGCCCGACTCAAGGAACACCTGCCCGACTACATGATCCCGGCCCACTGGCTGTTCCTCGACCAACTGCCGCTGACCCCCAACGGCAAGCTCGACCGCAAGGCGTTGCCGGGCGTGGAAACCGGGGGGACGCAAAACGGTTACGCGCCACCCGCAAGCGAACTGGAGCAACAGGTCGCCGACGTCTGGCGAGAAGTCCTGGAAGTAGAACAGGTTGGCCGCAATGATCATTTCTTCGAACGCGGTGGTCACTCATTGCTGGCGACCCAGGCGATCTCCCGGCTGCGCAAACTCACGGATTATCCGCTGAGCTTGCGTGATCTGTTCGATCATCCACGGCTCAGCGCATTGGCAGCGCTGATGAGCGAGGCCGCTGACGCAACCGTGCGCGCAGGCGACTCCAGCAAGGTCCGGCTCAAGGCCCATGGGCCAAGGCAATCGGCGCCGCTGTCGCTGGTGCAACGGCGGTTGTGGATCGCCGAGCAGTTGTCCGGCGGCACGTCGGCGTATGGCATGCCGATGGCCCTGCGCCTGAGCGGCGAGTTGTCGGTCGAGCGGCTGATGAGCAGTTTTGCCGAAGTGACGCGCCGTCACGCTGTGCTGCGCACCGCGTATGTCCAGGACGACGAAGGCGACCCGCTGGCGGTGATCGCCGACGAAGTCCAGCTGGATTTCCCGCTGGTCGATCTGTCCGAGCTTTCGCCCGGTGCCCGGCAGGAACACGTGGCCCAGGCGACGCTGGACAATGCGCGCACTCCGATCGACCTGGAACAGGCGCCGCTGCTGCGTGGGCGGATCCTGCGCCTGGGCCCGACCGAGCACGTGTTGTTGTACGCCATGCACCACATCATTTCCGATGGCTGGTCGATGGGGTTGTTGATCAACGAACTGGTGCAGATCTACGAAGCCGCTTCGCGCCACGAACCGATGCCGCTGGCGCCGCTGGAGGTTCAATACCATGACTTCGCCCTGTGGCAGCAGGCGTTGGAAGACCAGGGCGTGCTGGCGCGCCAGGCCGACTATTGGAAACAGCGACTCGACGGCTACAACGGGCGGCTTGACCTGCCGCTGGACAATCCTCGCGGCCAGACCTCGTCGTATGAGGGCGATGCGTTGCAGTTCGAACTGTCTGCCGACCTCAGCGCGGCATTGCGGCGCATTGCGAGTGAGGCCGGCGTCACGCTGTACAGCACGCTGCTGGCGTCGTTCCAGGTGTTATTGCATCGCCTTTGCAACGCGCAGGATCTGGTGGTGGGTGCTGACGTAGCCGGACGCGAGCAACCTGAGCTGGAGCGCCTGATCGGCTTCTTCGTCAACGTCCTGCCGCTGCGTTCGCGCTTCGATGCGGGCGTGACGTTCACACGATTCCTGGCCCAGGCCCAGGACGATCTGCTCGGCGCGCTGGAGCATCAGGACCTGCCGTTCGACCAGATCGTCGACGCCTCGGGCGTGCCTCGTCACAAAGGCATGAACCCGTTGCTCCAGGTGTTGTTCGTGATGAACAACGTGCCGGTGCGCACGCGTTCCATGGCGGGCTTGAGCGTGGAGTTCCTGCCGGCGCTGCAGAACCATTCTAAATTCGACATGGCATTGTTCGTTGACGAAGAAGAAGGGCAATTGCGCGGTAATTGGCAGTTCGCCACACGCTTGTTCGGACATGAGCGCGTCCAGTACCTGATCCGGGCCTGGACGACCCTGCTGGAACAGATCGTCGCTGATCAGGACATTCAATTGGGAGCTATCAGCATGCCAGTCGACAACGTGGCGACAGCCGCCACGCCGGCCAACGTCCCGGGGCCCAAGGCCGACAAACTGGGCAAGTTCCTCAAGCGCTCGGCGACACCGGCCGCGCGGCCGCGTCCGGCGCTGGTGCGTGAATCGCTGGTGGCAGCGCCACAACGTTTCCCGCTGATGCTGGAGCCCGGCGAGCCGCACCTGGACGTCATCGAGTGGATCCGGCAGAACCGACCCTTGATCGAACAGAAACTGGCCGAACACGCCGGCATTCTGTTTCGTGGATTCGCGCTGGACGGCATCCAGGGCTTCGAAGCGTTCGCCGAAGCGATTCAACCGGGGCTGTACGGCCAGTACGGCGACTTGCCGAAGAAGGAAGGGGGCAAGAACACCTACCGCTCCACGCCGTACCCGGAACGCAAGATGATCCTGTTCCACAACGAGAGCTCCCACCAGGACCGTTGGCCGCGCAAGCAGATGTTCTATTGCGAGCAGGCCGCGCCCGTGGGCGGCGCGACCCCGGTGGTGGACTGCCGCCTGATGTACGAGAAACTGCCGGCGGACCTTCGCGAAAAGTTCGAGGACAAAGGGCTGCTGTACGTGCGCACCTTCACCGACAAGCTCGACGTGTCGTGGCAGCACTTCTTCAAGACCGAAAATCGTCTCGAAGTGGAAGCCCGATGCCGGGCCGGCGGTATCCAGTGGCGCTGGCTCGACGACGACGAATTGCAGACCCGCACGCCGGGGCCGGCGATCATCACACACCCGATCACCGGGGAAAAATCCTTCTTCAACCAAGTGCAGTTGCATCACATCTACTGGCTGGAGCCGGACGTGCGCCAAGACCTGTTGTCGATGTACGGCCTGGAGCGCATGCCTAGGCACGTCTATTACGGCGACGGCACACCGATCGAAGACGAGGTGATGGCGCGTATCGGCGAGTTGTACGAAGCCTGCGCGGTGCGTTTCGACTGGCAGAAAGGCGATGTGATCCTGCTGGACAACATGCTGGTGGCCCACGCCCGCGACCCATTCGAAGGACCTCGCAAAATCGTCGTCGCTATGGGCGATATGTACGACCACGCCAGCCTGCAACGGCCAGCGACCGTTGGGCAATCTGCCCGGGGCGCATTCAATACCGAGGAAACCGGAGCATGAACGAGGTGATGATGGACACGCAGGACGCGGGTTTCGCCCTGACGCCCGAGCAGCAGCGGGCGCTTGAACAATTGTCGGGCACGGTGACTTGTGGCGAGGCCCTGCGCTGGGTGAGCGTGATCATCGATGGCGACTTTGATCCGCAACGATTGCACGGCGCCTTCGACACACTGGCGGCGCAGCAGCCGATGTTGCTGGCACGGTTGGTCAAGGTCGCCGGTTTCCACGGCCTGCGTCAGGTGGCCCAGGCCGGGCGCTTCCCGTTGACGATAAACCCAAGCGAGCAACCTGCTGAAGAGGTCCAGGCGCAGATCAACGAAACCCTGGGCCAGGCGTTCGTAGTCGGCGAATCGGCCGGCGTCCAGGCGGTGCTTTATCGTCTGGCGCCACGGCAATGGCAACTGCTGCTGGGCATCGCCCGCTACAGTGCCGATGCGCCATCGATGGACCTGCTGCTTGGACAGGTACGCCAGGCTTACGCGGGCCAGGTATCGGAAGACGAAGCGCCGGGCGAGTTCGCCCAGTACCTGGAATGGCGCAGCGAAGTGGTGCTGGATGAAGATGCCGCCACCGCGAGGACCTATTGGCAGCAGCATCTGCAAGGCTTGCAGACGCAGATCGACACGCCGTGGCTGGCGGCACGCCGCGCCGGCAGCGGGACCGCCGATGCGCGTGTGTCATTGGCCTTGGAACCGGCCCGGCGCGATGCTTTGCAGCGCTTGGCCGATGAGCTTGGGCAACCGTTGACGACGTTGTTGCAAGGTGCGTGGTGGCTGCTCCTGGGACGCTTGAGCGGCTCCGATCAGGCACTTGTAGCCGTGCGTCACGACAGCCGCAGCGATTACGATTACTTCGCCGGTGGCATTGGCGTGTTCGAGAAAACCTTGCCGTTTTGCGTACCGTTGCCCGCCACTGCGCCGTTCAGCGAGTGGCTGGGGGAGTTGGCCACGCGGCTCGAATCGCATCGTACCTGGCAGGAATACTGGACGCCGGAGCTGGCGCCGGACGCGGCGAATCCGGCCTACGGTTTCGCGGTCGCTCGGGCAAGTTTCGTCCACAGCGACGGCGGTCTGAAGTGGACGGGATCTTCGCTTGTGCAGACTGATCCGCTTGAGCTGCTGCTGAAGGTTCAATTGGACGATGCCCAGCAGCTGGTCGCGATCGACCTGCATTACGCCGACGCTCGTTACTCGCAAGCCGCCGCCAGCGCCGTGCTGGAACAATACGATGTGCTGATGGCCTCTATCGCTGCGGATGCGCAAACGCCGCTGGCGCAGCTCAACCTGCTGGGCCGCAGCGAGGAATCGCGCCTGCGGTCGATCAACCCGCCGATGCAGGCACTGGCGGATAACCGCTATCTACCCCAGCGCATTGCCGACCTGGCGCTCCATACGCCGGACACCATCGCGCTGACCGACGCCCATCAGTCCTTGAGCTACGGTCGGCTAAACGCACAGGTCGAGCGCGTGGCCCTCGGCCTCCGGGGCCAAGGTCTGGGCGAAGGTTCGATTGTCGCCCTGGCCTTGCCGCGCTCGGCGGAGCTGGTGATCGCCATGCTGGCGAGCTGGCGCATCGGCGCCGCGTATCTGGCGCTGGATACCCAATGGCCCCAGGCCCGTCAGGCATTGATGCTGGAACAGGCCGGCGCCGCGGTGGTGCTCACCGATGCGGCGCATCTGCCGGCGTGGCAGGACCAGCCATACACAGCGCTGGCATTGGCCGGGCTCAGCCCGGCGAACGCGACGTTGCCGGCGCTGGCGACCAAGGGCAACGACATCGCCTATGTGTTGTTCACGTCCGGCTCCACCGGGGTGCCCAAGGGTGTGGTGATCGAGCATCGGCAATTGCTCAACTACACCGCCCAGGCCAGCCAGGCGTTGGCGCTGGATCAGTGCCGACACGTGGCCTTCAGCTCCACCGTGGCGGCGGACCTGGGCAACACGGCGCTGTTTGGCGCGTTGTTCAATGGCGCGACCCTGCATGTCGCTGGCGACGAACAGATGCAGGACGGCGCGCTGTTTGCCGCGTTCATGCGCCAGCAACAGATCGATTGCCTGAAGATCGTGCCGTCGCACCTCGCGGCGTTGCTCGACAGCGAGCAAGCGATATTGCCGCGCACCCTGGTGCTCGGCGGCGAGCCGGTTGCCCCGACGTTGATCGACCGCATCGCCCGGTTGCGCAGCGATTGCCGAGTGTTCAACCACTACGGGCCGACCGAGGCCACCGTCGGAGTCATGATTCATCCGTTGTCATTGAAGGGCGACGATGACTGCTCGGCGCTGACCCAGGTGCTGGGCAACAACCAAGTCTACGTACTGGACGCCGAGCGGCGGCTGGCGCCGGTGGGCGTGCTGGGCGAGGTGTACCTGGGCGGCGCGCAGTTGTGCCGGGGTTATCTGAATGCGGAGGCCGACGGGCAGACGTTCATCCAGAGCCCGTTCGATCCGGCGCAGCGCCTGTACCGCACGGGCGACCTGGCGCGTTATCGCTCGGACGGCGGGATTCAGCTGCAAGGGCGGCGCGATCAGCAGGTCAAGGTGCGCGGGTTCCGCATCGAGCTGGCGGAGATCGAGGCCGAGCTGCTGCGCGTGCCGCAGGTGGGCGAGGCGCTGGTGCTACCGGCCGAGCAGGGTTTGCTGGCATTTATCGTGGCATCGCAAGGCTTGCCTTCGGAAGTGCTGGATGCCGCGCGGGCGCAACTGAACGCACGCTTGCCCAGCGTGATGGTGCCGCAGCATTGGCACCTGATCGAACGCTTCCCTCGGTTGGCCAACGGCAAGATCGATCGCCAGGCGTTGCAGCAGTTGGCAGTCGCGACGGGCGATGAAGAGGGCGCCGGACCCCGTGACGGACTCGAACAATTGCTCGCTGCGCGCATGGCGCAACTGCTCGGAATTGAACGATTGGGCATTGACCGCGACTTCTTCGCCGCCGGCGGTCATTCGTTGCTGGTGATCAAGTTGGTGGCCGGCATTCGCAAGCTGCTGCAGTGCGACATCCATCCGGGGCTGGTCTTCGATCATCCGACCGTGGCTTCGTTGGCGACGGCCTTGCGGTCGCAGGAGAGCAGCCCGGGGCAGTTGGAGAAAATCGCCCAGGCACGCCTGCGCATGGAGGCGATGAGCCCTGAGGAAAAGGCTCGTCTGACTGAGCAGGCTCGGCAACTGCAAGCCGCCAAGGCGGCGCAAGGTAGTTGACAGGGCAAGAACAAAAGGCCGGCGCCAACAAGCGCCGGCTTTTTTTTATTTTTTTTCGCGAATGATAAATAAACTCATTCCGGTTTTTCCCAGGTGCTGCGTCTTACTAGGGTATGCGGGCAAATCGGCTCGGGCAGGGCAGCCCAGGCGCCGGTTGTGTCCAGGAAAAATTTCGCTGTCGTCCAGCCGGATGACCGTGCCCGGGGAGGGGCCGGTCAGCCGCTAAACCGTGCTGGCGAACGGCAGGCCATTCGGCCCCCATGGACTTTTCACTTCTACCAATAATAGAGAGCACGATGTCGGCAATTCATGAGTTGAAACCGCTGTTCAAGGCACTTGTCATGTCTCGCGGCCTGCGTTCGCGCCGGGTGTTGTCGGGCCTGGGTCTGGTCGGTGCATTGTCCTTGAGCGCCCAGGTGATGGCGGAGGCCGTCAGCATCAACATCCCTGCACAGCCGCTGCCGCAGGCGCTGCAAGCGTTCGGCCAACAGACCAACCAGCAAGTGATCTACAACGCCGACGAATTGGCCGGCCTGAAAAGCAATCGCGTCAGCGGCAAGATGAGCCCGCAGGCCGCCATCACCGAGTTGCTCAAGGGCACCGGCGTGCGCCACAGCCTCGAGGGCAACACCTTGATGCTGGTGAAGGGTTCCGGCAGCGCGGGACTGGAGCTGGGCGCGACGACGATCAACGCCGAACAGTTGAATGCGACGACCGAAGGCAGCCACTCGTACACCAGCAATGCCGTGACGATCGGCAAGGGCACCCACACCCTCAAGGAAATTCCCCAGTCGATCACCGTGATGACGCGCAAGCAGATGGATGACCAGAACCTGGTCAACCTCAAGGACGCCGTCAACCAGACCACCGGCATCGTCGGCCTGCAGGGCGTCGGCCAGGGCATGATCCTGTCGTCGCGCGGTTTCCAGATCGACGACTGGCAGTACGACGGCGTGCCGATCCCGCGTAACACCTATTCGCTGGGCAACTGGGCGACCCAGGACCTGATTTTCTACGACCGCCTGGAAATCCTCCGTGGCGCCTCCGGCCTGCTGCAAGGCACCGGCAGCCCCGGCGGCGCCGTCAACCTGGTGCGCAAGCGTGGCCAGAGCGCACCGACCGTGACCCTGACCGGCAAGGCTGGCTCCTGGGATCACTACGGGCTGCAACTGGACGCTGGCGGCCCGCTGAACGACGCCGGCAATGTCCGTGGCCGCATCGTCCTCGACGAAGACCAGAGCAATTCCTTCGTTGACCATGCCTGGAGCAAGACCCATTCGCTGTACGGCGCGCTGGACGTTGACCTGAGCGAAGACACCACCCTGGGCTTGGCGGTCAGCCAATCCAATGGCGAGTCGCGCGGCAACATCCGTGGTTTGCCGCGCTACGCCGATGGCTCGATGCCGGACGTGTCGCGCTCCACCTACACTGGCGCGCGCTGGAACCGTTCTGAAATCGATGTCACCACCTACTATGCCGATCTGGAGCATCGCTTCAATGAGGACTGGGCCTTCAAGGTGGGGGGCGTGTACATGAGCGAGGATAACCAGGCGAAGAACCAGCGGGTCCAACGAGGCGGTGGTCTCTTGCCCGATGGCAGTGGCGTGCAATATGCCGACTTCCTGACCGACTTCCAGTCCACCAAGGCCGGTCTCGACATGAACCTGACCGGCAAGTTCGAAGCCTTGTCGATGGAACAGGAGGTCATGCTGGGGGGCAACTTCTCGCAATTGGAGACGGATGATAAATATGCCCGTACCTTCAACAACACCAGCGACTCGATCTTCGACATTGATAATGATCGCCCGGACATCAGCTACGACAGCTTGATCGCTGCGGGCGGCCTGGGCGTCCTCAGCAAATACGACGTGCGCCAGAAAGGCGTGTACGGCACCTGGCGCGTCAAGCCGGTAGACGACCTGACGCTGATCCTGGGTTCCCGGGTCAGCTGGTACGACTTCAGCTACAAGTCGAAAAATGAAAACGCAGCCGGAATTACACGCAACACGCCAAGCTACTCAACCGAAACCGGCGTGGTCACGCCCTATGCCGGTATCGTCTATGACCTGAGCCGCGAGTGGGCGGTGTACGCCAGCTATACCGATGTGTTCCAGCCGCAGACTAACGTTGATGCCAGCGGCTCCGTGCTTAAGCCCGTCGTCGGCACCAATTACGAGGTGGGTCTTAAAGGTGAGTTGATGGACGGTCGGGTCAATACTTCCCTGGCTGTCTTCCGCTACGATCATGAAAACCGTGCCGTCAATGACGGCGGTTCGGGGTGTGGTGGCTTCGGTTGCTCGACAGCCTCGGGCAAGGTGCGCAGTCAGGGCATCGAGGCTGAAATCAGCGGTGAAGTGGTAGACAACTTGCAGTTGTTCGCGGGCTATACCTACAACACGACCAAATACCTCGAAGATCCGACCAACGAAGGCAGCATCTTCAGTACCTGGACGCCGAAACATATGCTGCGCGTTTGGGGCAACTACCAGTTCACCGGCGACTGGAGCCGTGTCAGCACCGGCCTGGGCTTCACCACCCAAAGCCATACGCAGGTCTACGATCTCAACTATGACGTACCGGGCTACACCGTATGGAACGCCCGTGTCGGCTACAAGCTGACGTCAGAGATCGATCTGGCGCTCAATGCCAACAACCTGTTCGACAAGACCTACATCACGCCGGCCTACAACCAGCTCAATGGCAACAACAACTTTGGCGATCCGCGTAACTTGATGTTCACGGTGAAGTACACGCCGCAGTTCTGATCTCCTCCAAAACAAAAAAACGACCCGCCTAGTGCGGGTCTTTTTTTATGAGATCAACCTGGCTGAACACGCAAACCCGTGGCGGGGGAGCTTGCTCCCGCTGGGTTGCGAAGCGACCCCAGAGTTTCTGAGCTGAGAAGCGGCGTCTGCTGCGCAGCCGAGCGGGAGCAAGCTCCCTCGCCACGGGGGAGGGTGTTCCTACAAAAAATGTGGCGAGCCGGAAATTTCTGACAAGTCGTGTCGGTTGGTGGTTCGGAAGCGGTGAGGATAGGCTTTGTCCGTCGCTGCAAAATCAGCGACCGGGTTTGGTCACCTGTTCCAAGTCAGGCGCACATGCGCAACTCAGCATCTCGGCGCTTTTGTCGGTATGCTTTGCGGCGGGCTGTGCGCGGGGCACTCTCGAGTGCGCCGGGTACCTGACTTCCCGGTTGACCAACCTGCGTATAGCCCACCACCCTCGTTTGGTCACGAGGTGGGTGAGCTCACTATCAAGTCAGGAGTTTCAAGATGGTCAAGAACACCCCCAACCCCCCAAGAAAAGCCGAAGATCTTTCCGCCTACACCCGCCTCGACTCAGCAGAACGTCGCGAAGCGGCCGATCGAGCACTCGACATCCACTTATCGCCCAACAAGCCAGTCAAGCCCGACACCCAGGACGGCCAGATCTTTACCGTGGCCGAGGGGCTCAACACCGAATCCATACTGACCACCCTCAGCGAAACCCTGGCTTCAGCCAATGCCATGGCCAACGACCTGGCCTTCGACCTGGAAGGGTCGCGGCGGCATGTGGCGTTGGGGCTTCAGCAATTGATCGAGCTGGGAACGCTACTGGCCAATCGAGCACTGGATGACATCGAGCCGCCCCAGCCTCCACGCTAGCCGCAGCACCGTAGCCCCCGTGGCGAGGGAGCTTGCTCCCGCTGGGTTGCGCTGTAGGATCTGCCGAGCGAAGCAAGGCTGCGATCTTTTCACTGCCAATGCATTCTGGAGCGAAAGATCAAAGATCAAAGATCAAAGATCAAAAGATCGCAGGCTTCGCCAGCTCCTACAGAGCCGAGCGGGAGCAGGCTCGCTCCCACAGAGGTCATCATCAGCCGCTCAGGCTCCAGTCATCCCGCGCCGGGAACTTCGCCCGTTTGATCTTCTTCTACCTACAACAGGCGGCGCCAGCCGTCTTTTGCAAAGGAGTCGATCATGCAAGTTCAAGTCAACAGTAACCATATCGAAGGCAGCGCCCGTCTGCAGGAGTGGGTTGGCAGTACGGTGGTGGAGGCGCTGCAGCGTTTCGAAGACCAACTGGCCCGCATCGAAATCCACGTCAGCGACGAAAACGCCCAGAAGGGCGGCGCCGCCGACAAGCGCTGCCAGATCGAGGCGCGCATGCAAGGACTTTCGCCGATGTCGGTCAGCCACAAGGCCGAGAGCCTCGAACTGGCCGTGGAGGGCGCCGCCGAGAAGATGCTGCATGCGCTCGATCATCAGATCGGCAAGCTCAGCCCCGCCGTCGAGTCGATGGGACGTGTGACCGCACCCACCGATGAAGCGCCACCCGAAATGGTGGACGCGATGCTGGAGGAAGACTTCCTCGAAAACCAAGAGGCTCGTGGCAAAGAATAAGGAGGCGATCATGACCGCTCATCAACCCTTCAGCCGGCAAGTACTGGCCGAGCTCCTGGCGTTCGAGGAACAGCCGAGCCTTTCGCTGTACATGCCCACCCACCGCACATTCCCCGAGCGCAGCCAGGACCCGATCCGCTACAAGAACCTGGTGCGCGACCTGCAGACCCAACTGGAACAGCAACACCCGGACATGGACTGCGCGCCTTTGCTCGAGCCATTCCTGGCGCTGGTGGAGGACCAGGGTTTCTGGAATTCCAACCGCGACGGCATCGCAGTGTTTGGCGCCCGTGACTATTTCAAAGTCATCTCGGTGAGCCAGCGCGTGCCGCAATGCGCCTTCGCCAACAGCCATCCTTACCTCAAGCCGTTGTTGCGCCTGGTCCAGTCTACCGAGCGTTATCAAGCGCTGTGCCTGACCCGCAACGAGGTCTGGCTCTATGAAGGCTCCTCGGAACAGTTGGAAAAAATCGAACTGGCCGAACAGGTGCCGCGCAACCAGAACGAGGCGCTCGGTGACGAGCTGACGCCGGGTGACCAGCAGGGTTTTCCCAATGGTTTCAGCCGCAGCGGCGAACGCGGCGATGCGATGATGCATGAGGCCGCCGGCGGCGGTAAGCAGGACGAAATCAACCTGGACCGCGAACGGTTCTTCCGCGCCGTGGACAAAGCCATCCTGCAATACCATTCGCAACCGTCGGGCCTGCCGATGATTCTGGTGGCCCTGCCGGAAAACCAGGCGGTGTTCCGTGCCGTCAGTCACAACCCGAACGTACTGGCGCAGGGCATCGACGGTGATCCTTCGCGATTGAGTGTGGAGGAGTTGCGTGTCCACTGCTCGAAACTCATGGCCCACAGCCACGCTGACCGCGTTGTCGACAGCTTGAATCGTTATGGCGTCGCGGTGGGGCAGGGGCGCTCGCTGGACAAACTGGCGGAGATCGCCAAGGCCGCCTGGGAAGGCCGCGTCGCGCTGTTGCTGGTGGAGGCGGAGCGCCAGGTTCCTGGGCAGCTCGACCTGGACAAAGGCCGGCTGCTGATCGACGAGACGGGCGATGAGCAGGTACCCGATGTGCTTGATGAGTTGATCCTGGCCGTGACCCGCCAAGGCGGCGAAGTCGTAGTAGTGCCGCCCGAGCATGTCATGCCGACCGACACGGGAGCGGCGGCGGTGTGCCGGTTCTGACCTGCCCTGTGGGAGCTTGCTCGCGAAGGCGGACCGACCGTCAATAAAAGTTATTGACTGACACACCGCTTTCGCGAGCAGGCTCGCTCCCACACTTTTATTTTGGTGCCAGCCGGTCGGGCGGCGTTTGCTTCCTATTAATAGTAACCATTACTATTCACATCCCGTCCCCACAGCGCGCCGCGATGATCCCCAAGCTGCCCCGCAGACCCGGCTTTTTCGAGCATTACGAAGAGTTGATCGGCACCTGGACCCGTCGCCTGCGCAATCGCCAGCAGGCCGAGGACCTGGCCCACGACACCTTCGTGCGGGTGCTCGAATCCGATTCGGCGCAAGTGGAGCAGCCACGGGCCTACCTGCACCAGACGGCGCGCAACATTGCGGTGGACGGCTATCGGCGTGAAGATCGACGGGGCGCCCTGGAGGAAGTGGCGTTCGACACCCCATCGCTTGCGAGCGACCCGGAGCACTACATGCACGCGATCCAACTGGCGGACTCCATCGAGCAAGCACTGGCTGAACTGCCGGCCAACTGCCGCACGGTGTTCGTCTGGCAGAAGATCGAGGGCCTGACCCAGGCGGAAATCGCCGAACGCCTGGGGCTGTCAAAAAACATGGTGGAAAAGTATATGATCCGCACCCTGCGCCATCTGCGGGATCGCCTGGACGGGCCAGGACAATGACCCGTCGTCTTCTTCCACCTGAGCCACAGGACCCTTCCATGATGGATAGCCGTGAATGCCCGTGCGGGCAGAGCAGGGTTCGCGACGAGGCGGCGCAATGGTTCGTGCGTTTGCAAAACCCGGTGATGGGCGTCGAGGAGCGTCAGCGTTTCGATGCCTGGTTGAGCGAACATCCCAACCATCGCGACGAGATTCAACTGCTCCAAGGCATCTGGAGCGCGACGGATCTGCTGCCCAAGGAGCGTCTGCAAGCGTTGTGCGAACGCCCCGCCGAACGTGCGAAGCGCCGACCACTGCTGCGTTTTGCCGTGGCCGCGGGGTTGCTCGCGGTGACGGTCGGGTTGGGGCTGTTCAGTGGCCTGGACGCTGCGGGCGATTACAGCGGCGAATTTGCCACCGCGCTCGGTGAGCGTCGGCATGTCGCCTTGCCGGATGGTTCGGCGATCGACCTCAACAGCCGTAGCCACGTGCGTGTCCAGTTCGCCCATCACCAACGCCGGGTGGAACTGGTCGAGGGCGAGGCGCTGTTCAGCGTTGAGCATGACACGGGACGTCCGTTCACCGTGGACGCGGGCAACGGCCAGGTGACGGTTACCGGTACGCGCTTCGATGTGCGCCGTGATGCCGACGGTTCCCGGGTGGCGGTGGAGCAGGGCAGCGTCCGGGTCCAGGGTCGCGACATGCCCGTCAACCTCACGGCTGGCCTCGGCACCCGGATCGATGCCCGGGGCAAGGTCGCGGCGCCGTACGCGATCAATGCCGGTGAAGTCACCGCATGGCGCAACGGCAAACTGGTGTTCAACAATGCGCCGTTAAGTGAAGTGGCCGAGGAAGTGTCCCGTTATCGCGCCAAGCCCCTGCGGGTTGCCAGTGCATCGGTGGGCAACCTGCGCCTGACCAGCGTGTTTCGTTCGGACAATCCCGAGGCGCTGCTCAAGGCCTTGCCAAACATCCTGCCGGTGGCCGTGCGCACGCTGGATGACGGCAGCCAGGAAATAATTTCGAAATAGATTCAGGTTTTTTTCGAGTTCTTCGTCTTCTTGTCCAACTGCAACTGGTTTGCATTAACAGACGCGTATTCTTGCGATTCGACAGGACAAGGTTCGACGTGAAAACTTTCGCCAAAAACAACAAACGCCTTCCCGTACGCTGGCTGCCGCTGGCCCTGAGCCTGGCTGTCAGCGCCGGGTTGCCCCAGGCCTTTGCCGACCAGGTCGCCACAGCCATCCATATCCAGGCGCAACCCTTGGGCCAGGCGCTGAGCCAGCTGGGCCAGCAGACCTCGTTGCAAGTATTTTTCAGCCCGGAGCTGGTGGCCGGCAAGCAAGCCCCGGCGGTGGAAGGCACCTTGTCCCCGGAGGCGGCGCTCAGCCAACTGTTACGGGGCAGCGGCCTGCAATACCAGATCGATGAAGGCTCGGTGACCATTCTGCCGGCGCCCACGGCGGGCCCTTTGGAACTGGGCACCACCGACATCCAGGTGGTTGGCGACTGGCTCGGCGATGCCAATGCCGAAGTGGTGCAGAACCACGCCGGCGCGCGGACGGTGATCCGTCGCGAGGCGATGGTCGAGCAGGGCGCGATGAACGTTGGCGATGTGCTGCGTCGCGTGCCCGGTGTGCAAGTGCAGGACGCCAACGGCACGGGTGGCAGTGATATTTCCCTGAACGTCGGCGTGCGCGGCCTCACCTCGCGCCTGTCGCCACGCTCCACGGTGTTGATCGACGGCGTACCTGCGGCGTTCGCGCCCTACGGCCAACCGCAACTGTCCATGGCGCCGATTTCATCCGGCAACCTGGACAGCATCGACGTGGTGCGCGGCGCCGGGTCGGTGCGCTATGGGCCGCAGAACGTCGGCGGGGTGATCAATTTTGTCACCCGCGCCATTCCTGAAAAAGCCACCGGGGAAATCGGCAGCACCCTGGAAACATCCCAGCGCGGCGGCTGGAAGCACATCGACACGGCGTTTCTCGGCGGCACCGCTGACAACGGCCTGGGCGTGGCGCTGTTGTATTCCGGCGTCAACGGCAACGGTTTTCGCAAAAGCAATAACGGCAACGACATCGACGACGTCATTCTCAAGACCCATTGGGCGCCGACCGATGTCGATGACTTCTCGTTGAATTTCCATTACTACGACGCCAAGGCCGACATGCCTGGCGGCTTGACCCAGGCCCAGTACGACGCCGACCCGTACCAGTCCGACCGCGACTGGGACAGCTTCAGCGGCCGGCGCAAGGACGTGTCCTTCAAGTGGATTCGCGAGATCAGCGATCGCACCCAGGCCGAGGTGCTGACCTACTACTCCGACAGCTACCGTGGCAGCACAATCGCTAACCGGGACCAGCGCAACCTGGTGTCCTACCCGCGCACGTATTACACCTTCGGCATCGAGCCTCGGGTTTCCCATGTGTTTGATTTCGGGCCCACCACCCAGGAAGCCAGTGTCGGTTACCGCTACCTCAAGGAAGGCATGCACGAAGAGGCCAGCCGCCTGGCGCTGCGCAACAACGAGCCGGTGGTGCGGCCGGGTTCCGATGGCCACGTCTACCAGGACCGCACCGGTGGCACCGAAGCCCACGCGGTCTACATCGATGACAAGATCGACGTCGGCAAATGGACCATCACCCCAGGCATCCGATTCGAACGCATCAGCACCGAATGGCACGACCGCCCGGTGCTCGACACCGCTGGCAATCCCGTGCAGGAAAAGCGCCGCAGCATCGACAGCAACGAACCGCTGCCGGCCTTGAGCGTGATGTATCACCTGTCCGATGCCTGGAAGCTGTTCGCCAACTACGAAACCTCGTTTGGCAGCCTGCAGTATTTCCAATTGGGCCAGGGTGGTGAGGGCAACAACACCGCCAATGGCCTGAGCCCGGAAAAGGCCAAGACCTACGAAATCGGCACGCGCTACAACGATGACGTGTGGGGCGGCGAGGTGACGCTGTTCTACATCGATTTCGATGACGAATTGCAGTACATCAGCAACGACGTCGGCTGGACCAACATGGGCGCCACCAAGCACCAGGGCCTGGAGGCTTCGGTGCACTACGACATGGCCGCGCTCGACCCGCGCCTCGAGGGCCTGACCGCCAGTGCTGGTTTTACCTACACCCGCGCGACTTATGAAGGGGATATCCCAAGCTTCAAGGGCCGCGACCTGCCGTTCTACTCTCGCCAGGTGGCCACCGTTGGCCTGCGCTACGACGTCAATCGCTGGACCTACAACCTCGACGGCTTCGCCCAGTCCAAGCAGCGTTCACCGGGCAACAGTGTCAATCCTGACGGCAGCTTCAGCGACAACTACATCACCGACGGTAACGCCGATGGTCGGTATGGCGACATGCCTGGCTACATGCTCTGGAACGTAAGGGCCGGTTACGACTTCGGCGAGCAATTGTCGAACCTGAAAGTCGGCGCCGGGGTCAAGAACCTGTTCGATCACCAGTACTACACCCGTTCCAGCGACAACAACTCGGGCATCTACGTCGGCGCGCCGCGTACGTTCTTCGTGCAGGCGAGCGTGGGGTTTTGATCCAGCTCCAAGGTTGAGGCGTACCCCTGTGGCGAGGGAGCTTGCTCCCGCTGGGCCGCGAAGCGGCCCTAAAACCTGCTGGACGCGGAGCTTCAGGCACACCGCATACATCGGTTTACGACTGCTTCGCAGCCGAGCGGGAGCAAGCTCCCTCGCCACGGGGAAATCTGCAAGACCTCAGACCTTCAACACCTTCCCACTGGCCGCCACCGCCACCAACGACAGTGCAATCAACCCGAACGCAATACCCAGGCTACTGCCATGGGCAACAAACCCGATCAATGCCGGCCCCGCGAGGATGCCGGCATAGCCGATGGTGGTGATGGCCGGCACGGCGATGGCTTCGGGCATCAATGTCTGTTTGCCGACGGCGGTGTACAGCACGGGCACGATGTTCGAACACCCGGCGCCGACCAATGCATAACCCAGCAGCGCCGCTTGCCACATCGGTGCGACGGTGGCGATCAGGAAACCCGCCGCCGCGATCGACCCGCCGTAGATGATCACGCGCTTGGCGCCCAGGCGATGCACCACCGAATCGCCGGTCAGCCGGCCGACGGTCATGGTCAAGGCAAACGCGGCATAACCCAACCCGGCATAGGCGGTATCCACCGCGCGCTCGCTAGCCAGGAATACGGCGCTCCAGTCCAGCACCGCGCCTTCGGCCAGGAATACGATGAAGCACAGGATGCCGATAAACAGCACCACGCCGTGGGGAATGGCAAACGCCGGACCTGAACTTTCACTGCCGTAGGGCAGCAGGTGCGGCGCCGCCTTGAACAGCGCCACCAACAGCACGGCATTGACCGCCAGCGTCGCCACCAGCGGTGAAAGCCCCAGGCCGAGCAGCGCACTGACGCCGGCCGCGCCGATGATCCCGCCGAGGCTGAACATGCCGTGGAAACCCGACATCATGGTCTTGCCGCTGGCGCGCTCGACGATGACCGCTTGCAGGTTCACGGTGGAGTCCACGGTGCCGAGCCCGGCGCCGAACAAAAACAACGCCGCCACCAGCCATGGCAGGGAACTCATCGTTGCCAACAGCGGCAATGCCAGGCAGACCAAAAGCGTGCCGCCACAGAGCACCCGACGGCAGCCGAACCGTGCCGCCAGGGCGCCGGAAATCGGCATCGCCAGGATCGACCCGACCCCAAGGCACAGCAACAGCAACCCCAGGGTGCCTTCGTCCAGGTTCGCCCGCACCTTGGCGTAAGGCACCAGCGGCGCCCAGGCGGCGATGCCGATCCCGGCGATGAGGTAGGCGATGCGGGTGGACATCTGTTCCAGGCGGCCTGGAGCAAACGTGGGTGGAGGGGGAATCGCGGTCATGAAACGTCCTTGGCTTTCGTGCGGTACGGTGTTGCGAGCAGGCGCCTATGCTTGCATATCCACTGACCTCACTGCGACCTCAAGGTGCCGACGCGAATGCCAGGGTGTCCGGCAAGCTTTGCCCTCGTAGTCTTCGCCGGCATACAGTAACGGCCCTTGTTGATCGATCCGGGTTTGTCCATGGCACAGTTCTACGATGCACGCGGCAATATCTATGGCGTCGTTTCGCCACGGCAAGTCCGTGCCCTGGGGATCGACCTGCCATCGTCTGCTGCCCAGGCTGCGCAAACCCGAGAAACCTGGAGCGCTGCCGCTGTGCAGGCTTTTTGTGCATGGGCGCCGGGCGAAGCGCCGCCGGATGCCAAGGCCCATCGCAGTGACGGCCTGCTGATCGGCCCGTTTCAGGACGCACCGCCGTTTGACGTGTTGATCGTCAATACCGACGGGACGCTTGCCGAGCGTAGCGGCAATGGCTTGACGATTTTTTCCATGGCCTTGCAGGAGCGAGGTTTGCTGGTGGGCGACGGTGAATGTCTGCTGCAGGTTCATCACGACAAAACTGAAGGCGTCTCACCGGTGCAGACCTCGGTTCGCACTGCTGAATTCGAAGGTGTCCAGGGTTTTTGGTTGGACCTGGGCGCGCCGCTGTTCGGACCACGGGCCGTGGCCGCCCATGGTGTCGAAAACGTGATGTTCGGCCCGTGCGAAGTGAGCCGTGTTCCAGCGCTTCACGCCTTGAACACGGCGTGGGGCTACAGCCAGTTCGTGCGCATCGGCAATCCTCACTGTGTGACTTTGCTCGATGATGCGGCGGCGTTGCCCAGCCTTGCGCAGATGCGCGCGCGGGCCCTGTCGCGGGTCCTGACCGACATTGCCTATGCGGCGCCGGGCGGGGCGGGAGTTCCTTGTCTGGCAGGGATCAATCTGCAATGGGCGCGGCTCGAAGCCGAAGGACAAATCGCCGCCCGGGTGTTCGAGCGGGGCGAAGGCCCTACCGCGTCGTCGGGCACCAGCGCCAGCGCCGTGGCCAGTGCCGCGTGGCGGGTGGGTTGGGTGAAGGCCGGGGTGGTCAGGGTCGTGATGCCGGGCGGGACTGCGCCGATTCTGCTGGAAGAAGAGGCGGGGGAGCTGGTGCGGGTCAGATTGTTTGGTGCGGCGCGGCCAATGACCCCATCGCGAGCAAGCTCGCTCCCACAGTAGATATTCGGCGGGCGCAAAATCAGTGCACGACTGAGGTCCCCTGTGGGAGCGAGCTTGCTCGCGATAGCGCCCGGTCGGTCACATCGCTGTCAACGGACAGACCGCTATCGTCGGATCGCCGCCCGGAGCAAGCTCGCTCCTGCAGGTATTGGTGATTTCAGTCCAGCTGCGGCCCGAACTCCACCACCGGCATCTGCCGCTTCATCAATACTTCACCGTTGCGAATCGAGTAGAGCGGCAGGCCCTGGCTGCGGATCACTTCGTAGTCGCTGTCGGCCGAGAGGACCAGCAGGTTCGCCGGACGGCCAGGCTCCAGCCCGTAGCGCTCGCCCAGGTTCATGGCCTTGGCGCTGTTGTCGGTGACCAGGTCCAGGGCACTTTGCAGGTTGCGGTAGCCGAGCATGTGGCAGATATGCAGCCCGGCTTCGAGCACCCGCAGGATGTTGCCGTTGCCCAGCGGGTACCACGGATCGACGATGGAGTCCTGGCCGAAGCACACGTTCATCCCGGCTTCGAGCAGTTCATTGACCCGCGTGACGCCGCGGCGCTTGGGAAAACTGTCGAAGCGTCCCTGCAGGTGAATGCTTTCGGTCGGGCAGGAGACGAAGCTGATGCCCGAGTGCCCGAGCAGGCGGAACAACTTGGCGCAGTAGGCGTTGTCGTAGGAGCCCATGGCGGTGGTGTGGCTGGCGGTGACGCGGGCGCCCATGTCGCGGCTGCGGGCTTCTTCGGCGAGCACTTCGAGAAAGCGCGAGTGCGGGTCGTCGGTTTCGTCGCAATGCACGTCCACCAGGCAACCGGTGCGTTCGGCCAGGTCCATGAGGAATTTCACCGAGCTGACGCCCTGGTCGCGGGTGTACTCGAAATGTGGAATGCCGCCCACCACGTCGGCGCCCATGCGGATCGCTTCTTCCATCAGCTCGCGGCCGTTGCGGTAGGACTCGATGCCTTCCTGGGGAAACGCGACGATCTGCATGTCCACCAGATGACGGCTCTCTTCGCGTACTTCGAGCATTGCCTTGAGGGCGGTGAGTGTGGGATCGGTCACGTCGACGTGGGTGCGCACATGTTGGATGCCATGGGCAGCGAGGGCCTGGAGGGTTTTCCGGGCGCGGGTCTTGGTGTCCTCGTGGGTGATGGTGGCCTTGCGTTCGCCCCAGCACTCGATGCCCTCGAACAACGTGCCACTCATGTTCCAGCGCGGTTCGCCAGCGGTCAGCGTGGCGTCCAGGTGAATGTGCGGCTCGACGAAGGGCGGCACGACCAGGTTGCCGCCGGCGTCGATGTCTTCGGCCCCCAGGCTGGGGGCCTCGGTCTGCCGGGCGATACTGGCGATCAGGCCGTTTTCCAGGTGCAGTTCATGCAAGCCTTCACGATTGCGCAGGCGGGCGTTGATGATGTGCATCGGGCGAGTCCTTTAGAGGTCTTGTAGGGGCGCGTCAGCAGTGCGAGTGCCGGTTACGCCGATCAATAGCACATACGTTAGCGCGCCGGCGGCGATTCCTACCAGTGGTGCGATCCATGGCGAGTTGAAAGCGGCCACGGTGCCGACGCCATAGGCGCACAGCCCGGGCCAGTTGAACGCTGGCAGCTGCGTCTCTGCCAGGCGCGGGTAACGACCGCGCCAGCGGAAGAAGAAATCGGCCATGATCACCCCGCCAATCGGCGGGATGACCGTGCCGAGCAGAATCAGATAAGGCACCAGCATGTCGTACATGCCCAGCAGCGCCAGCAGCGTGCCGATCACCGCGCCGGCCAGGGTGACCGCCTTGCGTCGACGGGTGCGCAGCAGGTTGCAGCCGGCCACGGCGAAGTTGTAGATGGTGTTGTCCTGGGTGCTCCAGATGTTCAGCAGCAACATCGCCATCGCGGCCATGGCAAAGCCCTGCAACAGCAGCACTTCGACCACGTCAGGCTGTTGATAGACGATGGCCCCGTAGGCACCGATCAGCACCATCAGGCCGTTGCCGAGGAAAAAGCCGATCAGGCTCGCCAGCACCGCGACCTTCGCCGAACGGGAGAATCGAGTCCAATTGGTCGCCTGGGTGGCGCCGCTGACAAACGTGCCGAAAACCAGGGTGATCGCCGTCGACCAGTCCAGGTTGCCCGTGGGCACGACTGCCAGCAGCCCGTCGAGGCCGCCGATCTTCTGCGTCGCGACCCACATCGAGAGCATCAGCAGCAACAGCATGGCCGGTACGGCGACGTACGAAAGAATCTCCAGTCCGCGATAGCCGATGTACGCCGTGGCGCAGAAGCCCAGCCCGAACAGCACCATCAGCCCCAGCACCGTCCCCTGGCCCAATTCGAAATACTTGCCCAGCACCACCGCCGCGGTGGCCGTGCCCCAGGCGTACCAGCCGATCTGGGTAAAGCCGAGGATCAAGTCGCTGAGCTTGCTGCCCACCTCTCCAAAACAGAAGCGGCCCATCAGCACCGAATTGAGCCCGCTCTTGAAGGCGATATAACCCAGGCCCGCGGCATAAAGGCCCAGCAGCAGATTGCCGATGACGATGACTGTGAGCATCTCGGCAAAACCGAACGCCACGCCCAGCTTGCCGCCGGCAAACATGGTCGCGGTGAAAAACGTGAAGCCCAGCAGCACCATGGCCGTGGAGGCCAAACCCTTGCGAGCGCTCATCGGGACTTCGCTCAAGGGATAGTCGTTGCCCGGATCGTTCTGAGTCATTGTGGCGGTCCTTGCGTAGGAGAAGGGAAGTCGCAAGCGTGCAGCGGCCGTGCCAAGCGGGTGAGGGCTGGTTATTTATAGTCAATTTGTGGGTTGGGTGTGCTGCGAGGAGCGAAAGCGGTGCGGCGGTGATTCAAGTTGGAACACAGCGCTCACTGCTTATCCGGTTTTTTGTGGGAGCGAGCCTGCTCGCGAAGGTGTGTCAGTCAATGTATCTGGACCTGACACACCGCCTTCGCGAGCAAGCCCGCTCCCACAGGGGAATGCGCCGTGCTTGTATCGAGGGAAGTCACGCCAGGAACCGCATAACTGCCGCGACAATCACTTCCGGCGCGTCTTCCTGGACCAGGTGCCCAGCGTTCGGAACGGGCTGAAACAGCGCCCCCGGAATCATCCCGTGCAACGTCCGACCGCGCTCGATGGGGATCCACTGGTCATCTTCGCCCCACAATATCTGGGTCGGGCAGCGTACGCTCGGGTACAGCCCTTCGACCTCGCAGGTGTAGCACTCGTCCATCTGCGCAATCTGCCGATAGAACGCCGCCTGGCCCGGCTCGCCAAGCCACGGTTGCACGTAGGGCGCCAATTCTTCATCGGGAATGTCCCGCTTGATCGCGCCGCGGATGTAAGTCGGGACGATGGTGCGCTGGATGTAGTCGGGGAGGCCGCTGAACGCCGCTTCGTGCCGGCGCACGTGCTGGACAAAAGGTGAACCCCACGGTGAAAGGGCCACCGGGTCGATCAGGGTGAGGCTGCGGTAGTCCTTGCCATTGAGCAAGTGCGTACGCAGCGCGGTGGCGCCCCCGAAGTCATGGGCCACCACGTCGGGGTGTTCCAGCTTCCAGTGTTCCAGCAGTTGGGCAAGCAGTTGGTTCTGTACGCCCAGGGACACGTCGGCATCTGGTTGCGCGGACTGGCCATAACCCAGCAGGTCGAAGTAGTGCACTCGGTGCGTAGTGAAGAACAGCGGCGCGATCCGATGCCATACATAGGAAGAAAACGGCGTGCCATGGACGAATACCAGCGGCGGGCCTTCGCCGTGGATGGCGTAGCGGACAGAGTGCCCGTTGAAGTCGTAGACCTGATCCAGCGGCCAGTGGGTCATGCTCGAGCTCCCGTCTGAATTGGCTTTGGAATCATAGGCCAATACATCGGCAGAACAAACCGTGGCGAGGGAGCAAGCGCCCTCACCACAAAAGCGCCCTTGCCGGAGAGCGGCGTTATTCGCCGTGATAGATGCAGCCGCTGGTGCAGGTCTCGTGGATGCGAATGGCACTGAGTTCCGGCAGCAGCGGCTTCAACTCATTCCAGATCCACTTGGCCAGGACTTCGCTGGTCGGGTTTTCCAGGCCAGGGATGTCGTTGAGGTAGTTGTGGTCAAGGCGCTCGTAGAGCGGCTTGAAGATCGCCTTGATTTCCGAGAAGTCGCGAATCCAGCCCGTATGCGGGTCGATGTCGCCACTGAGGTGGATCGCCACCTTGAACGAGTGGCCATGCAGCCGGCCGCACTTGTGGCCTTCGGGCACGTGGGGCAGACGGTGGGCGGATTCGAAGGTGAATTCTTTGAAGATTTCCACAGGTTCAGGCTCTTTAAGGTAGCGGTCGCGAGGCAGGCGGCGGAGTTTATCAGGTTGATCCGTGTGATGCGCGAGCATGCTGACTAAAGGGTCAGCAAACGCTCGCCCAATCCACCGTTGGCCGTCAGTTCCAGGAATTCGTCGCCGAGCCGGCGGCTTTCGTCCATCGCCGTGCGCCAGTATTTGCGGCGGCTCGCGTCGTCGCCCATGAAGCGCTTGAAGTCGTTGCGGTCCGGTAGTTTGCCGTACGGCAGGCGGGCGAGGTATTCGCGCGATGGGGCGAGCAACAGCACGTCCTGGAGACGCTCGGCGTTGCCCTTGCGCCATGGCAGGCCCTTGTCGAACCAGCCGGGAATGACCCGGTCGGTGAAATGCGGATAGAGGACGATATCTTCGCCGCTGTAGGGCAGGTCGAGGTGGTAGTCCAGCAAGCCGCCGTCGCGGTAGGTGCCCGCGCCGGCACCGGGGAGGTCGCGCACGCCCTCCATCACCATCGGGATCGAGCCGGACGCCAGCAGTGCCTGGCGCAGGTTGCCGGCCACCAGGGGCACGAAGCGCGATGGGAAGTCTGTCAGCGGATGCAGCGGTGGGGCCAGGCGTGGGTCGTGCACGATCAGTCGTTCGAAATGCCGCGACAGGCGTGCGCGGCCCCGCAGGTTGTCGGCAATCACCGACGACAGACCCAGGCCCAGCCGGCCTCGGTGGTCTTGTGACAGCAGGCCGTGGCTCTTGACTACCATGATGTTGAGCCGGTAATGCGGGTTGTCGAGGATCGTCAGGTCGCGGCCTTCCAGCAAGTCATCGAGCATGCGCTGGGAGCTTTGGCTGACGCCAGCCATGGTCACGCCTTTGGCGAAACTCTGTTCGTTATACAACGTGCCCAGGCGCTGGATGCCCTCGGCTGCGTTCGGCAGGCAGGCGCTGGCAAAGCGCCAGGAACCAACCGAAGCGCCGATCAGCGAACGCTCCCGGGGCGCGGCGGGGAGCCATTCACCGAACAGTGCCAGGTCCAGCCCCTGGATACCCAATGCCTTCGGACCACCGGCGGCGCCGGGCAGGGTGCCGACGTCGGCGGCACTGAGGCCCGCCTGGCGGATACGCTGGAAGGCACGGGGGCCGGCCTTGAGGGCAAGGGCGGGGAACTTGATATGGATGGCGGTCATACCGGTCTCGAATGCTGGCAAGCGGTGAATTATAACGACACAAGACCCTGTGGGAGCGAGCAAGCTCCCAGATTGACATGTGTTCCATGATGGCAATTCAGTTTCAGTTAAGTTCACCCCGATACAGTTTTCCGGTGAAATTATAAAAAGGAGATAACCCGTGAACCGCCTGACTGCCTTTTTTATCGCGACGTTCATGATCCTGACCGCTGGCTTGGCTCAAGCCAGAGACCTCCATGACCACGAGGCCAAAAAACTGCTGGACGCTGGTACCATCCTGTCCTTCGAGAAACTCAACGCCGCTGCCCTGGCCAAACACCCTGATGCCAAGGTGACCGATACCGAGCTGGAAGAGGATTACGGCAAGTACCGTTACAAGGTGGACCTGCGTGATGCCAAAGGCATCGAGTGGGACCTGGAACTCGACGCCGTTACCGGCGAGGTGCTCAAGAATCATCAGGATACGTAATGAAGCTTAATCTTCGCGCCCGCAGCCGCTGGGCGCTGGCGCTGTTGACGTTTTGCTCGCTGGCGGCAGCCCGAGACCTGGATCAGGACGAAGCCCTGCAATTGCGCCAGCAGGGTGTGATCCTGCCCTTGGAACACTTGCTCCAACAGGCACTGGACCGCCACCCCGGCGCCAAGTTGCTGGAAGCCGAGCTTGAGGAAAAGCACGGCGTCTATATTTATGAAGTCGAGCTGCTGGATACCGATGGCGTAGTGCGCGAACTGGACCTTGAGGCCGCAACCGGCCGTTTACTCAAAGATAAGGAAGATTGATGCGCCTGCTCCTCGTGGAAGACCATGTGCCCCTGGCCGACGAGCTGATGGCCGGGCTGGCCCGACAGGGTTACGCTGTCGATTGGCTCGCCGATGGTCGCGATGCGGTGTACCAGGGCAGCAGCGAGCCCTACGACTTGATCATTCTCGACCTTGGCCTGCCCGGAGTGCCGGGGCTCGACGTCCTGGCCCAATGGCGGGCCGCAGGCTTGAGCACTCCGGTGCTGATCCTCACTGCCCGCGGCTCCTGGGCCGAGCGCATCGAAGGGCTCAAGGCCGGGGCCGATGATTACCTGACCAAGCCGTTCCATCCCGAGGAACTGCACCTGCGCATCCAGGCGCTGCTGCGCCGTTCCCATGGCCAGGTCAATCAGCCCACGCTACAGGCGGCGGGATTGCATCTGGACGAAGGTCGGCAATGCGTGATTCGCGACGGCGCGGAAATCCAACTGACCGCCGCCGAGTTCCGCCTGTTGCGCTATTTCATGCTCCATCCCGAACAAATCCTGTCCAAAAGTCATCTCGCCGAGCACCTATATGACGGTGAAACCGAGCGCGATTCCAATGTGCTGGAGGTCCACGTCAACCACCTGCGCCGCAAATTGGGGCGCAGCGTGATCGAAACCCGCCGCGGCCAGGGTTACCTGTTCGGCGGACAGGCGCAGTGAGATCCATCCAGCGGCGCCTGAGCCTTGGACTGATCGGTGTGATGGTCGTGGTCGGCCTGATCCTGGCACAGACCAGTCTGTGGTTGTTCGAGTTGGGCTTGCAGCGTTACCTGGAAGCAGGATTGCGCAACGACAGTGAAAACCTGTTGGTGGCGCTGGTACGTGGTCCGCAAGGCCTGCAACTGGATGAGCGACGCTTGTCCCCGGCTTATCTAAGACCGTTTTCGGGACATTACTTCCGTATCGATTTTGCCGAAGAGCATTGGCGCTCTCGTTCTCTATGGGACCAGGAACTGCCCCAGCTCGACCATCCGGGGCTGCACAGCAACCTGCAACTGGGCCCCGAAGGCCAGAAACTGCTGGTCTTGCGCACCGACTATCGACGCCTGGGCCAGGCCATTTCCATCAGCGTCGCCCAGGACTACACCCCGGTGCGTGACAGCTTCCTGCGAATGCAGCAGGTCGGCCTTGGCCTTGGCTTGGCGGGCTTGCTGCTGATTCTGCTGTTGCAACGGCTTACGGTGCAGCGCGCCTTGCGTCCCTTGGAGAAAGCCCGGGAGCAGATCGCCCAATTGCAGCGCGGGCAGCGTTCGCAGCTCGATGAACAGGTACCGAGGGAGCTGGAGCCGCTGGTGGCACAGATCAACCACCTGCTGGCCCATACCGAAGACAGCCTCAAGCGATCACGCAATGCCCTGGGCAACCTGGGCCACGCCTTGAAAACCCCGCTGGCGGTGCTGCAAAGCCTGGCCTCGAACGAAAAGCTCGATCCCTATCCGGAGTTGCGCAAACTGTTGCTTGAACAACTTGAGCAGGTCCGCCAGCGCCTGAACCGCGAACTCAACCGCGCCCGGTTGGCGGGCGATGCCTTGCCTGGTGCACACCTGGACTGCGACGCCGAGTTGCCGGGGTTGCTGGCGACGCTGAACATGATCCATGGCGAGCACCTGCATCTGGCCTGCGTCGCGCCGCCCGGCTTGCACCTGCCGTGGGATCGGGAAGACCTGCTGGAACTGTTGGGCAACCTGTTGGACAACGCCTGCAAATGGGCCGACGCCGAAGTGCGCTTGAGCGTGACCGAGACGGCCGAGGGCTTCAGCCTGACCGTGGAGGACGACGGCCCGGGCATCCCCGAAGACCGCCGCGACCAGGTCTTCAGCCGCGGCACGCGCCTGGACGAGCAGACGGACGGCCACGGCCTGGGCCTGGGCATCGTGCGCGACATCGTCGATACCTGGGGCGGGACGTTGGCGTTGGATGAAAGCGAATGGGGCGGGTTGAAGGTCGTGATCGACTTGCCCAGGCGCTGAAACATACCAATGGTGGCGCAGAGCCCCTGTGGGAGCGAGCTTGCTCGCGATAGCGTCAGTTCAGCAAAATGAATATCAACTGACCCTCCGCTATCGCGAGCAAGCTCGCTCCCACAATGGATGGGCAGTGACTGCAAAACCCGCTGCATGACCCTTGCAGCTTGCCGCCGCTTGCTGCAAAGTCGCGACCTTTTTGTCCGGTGGCTTTCCATCGCTGTGCTTTGAGGTAACGATGATAAATGCAGTAATTGCCGCGGTTGGCGTCATGCTGGTGCTCAGCTTGTCCCGCGTGCACGTGGTGATCGCGCTGATTGTCGGCGCATTGGTCGGCGGCTTGATGGGTGGCCTGGGGATCGAGGCGACGCTCAAGGCGTTCAACGCAGGCCTCGGTGGCGGTGCTACGGTGGCATTGTCCTACGCGCTGCTGGGCGCTTTCGCGGTGGCGATTGCCAAATCGGGCATGGCCCACGCCCTGGCCGACAAGGCCCTGGCCATGGTGGATCGTCAGGACGCCGCGGGCGGCACAGGCGTCAAATGGGTGCTGATCGGCCTGCTGGGCACGGTTGCCGTCGCCTCGCAGAACATCTTGCCCATTCACATCGCCTTCATCCCGCTGCTGGTGCCGCCGCTGCTTTATGTGCTGACCAAGCTGCAGCTGGACCGCCGGCTGATCGCCTGCGTCATGACCTTCGGCCTGATCACACCGTATATGTTCCTGCCGGTGGGCTTCGGCAACATCTTCCTCAATGAGATCCTGCTCGCCAATATCGCCCGCAGTGGCGTGGACGTCAGCGGCATCAACATCACCCACGCCATGGGCATCCCGGCGCTGGGCATGGTGTTTGGCCTGGTGCTGTCGTTCATTTCCTATCGAAAAAAACGCGTCTACGACCTGAAGAAGATCGCTCGCGCCGAGCAGGTCACCGTACGCTACAACCCCCTCAGCCTGCTGGTGGCGGGGCTGGCGATCGCGGCGGCATTCGCCATCCAACTGCTGCTCGATTCGATGATCATCGGTGCGCTGGCGGGCTTCCTGATCTTCTCGGTCTCGGGTGTGGTGCGTTGGCGCGAGACCGATGACCTGTTCACCGAAGGCATGAAGATGATGGCGATGATCGGTTTCATCATGATCGCCGCCTCGGGCTTCGCCGAAGTGATGAAGGCCACCGGTGAAGTCCAGAGCCTGGTGGAAACCTCGGCGGCCTGGATCGGCCACAACAAGGGCGTCGGTGCGCTGCTGATGTTGCTGGTGGGGCTGTTGGTGACCATGGGCATCGGCTCGTCGTTCTCCACGGTGCCGATCCTGGCGACCATCTTCGTGCCGCTGTGCCTGCAACTGGGCTTCAGCCCGCTGGCGATCGTTTGCATCGTCGGCACCGCGGGTGCCCTGGGCGACGCCGGCTCGCCCGCCTCGGACTCGACCTTGGGCCCGACCTCCGGCCTGAACATCGATGGCCAGCACCACCATATCTGGGACACCGTGGTCCCGACCTTCCTCCACTACAACCTGCCGCTGCTGGCGTTTGGTTGGGTGGCGGCGATGGTGTTGTAGGCCAAGACCGCGCCGCCTTCTTCGCGAGTAAGCTCGCTCCCACAGGGTCCGGTGGTGCTCACACATTTTGTGTTCGCATCATCCCCCTGTGGGAGCGAGCTTGCTCGCGATGGGGCCCTTGAATTCAATGACTCCCGCCAACCGTTCACCTTGTCCTACAGTTTTGCCGTGCGCTGCCGTTAACCCAGCTAACCACGCCATAACATCTACAAGAGTGAACAGCATGCGCCTGAGCCTGAAGGCTAAAGTCCTGTCCCTGGCAATACTGCCGGTTTTGCTGTCTGCGGTGATCATCAGCTTGACCACGGCATTCATCTTGAAGGAGCAAGCCAGCAACGAAGTCCAGCAAACTCGCGAGCGTCTGCTCAGCGAAGCCAAGGCCACGTTGCAGAACTACGTGGCGGTGGGCCTTACCGCGATCAAGCCGCTCTACGATGCCGCCGCGCCTGGCGACAACGAGGCACGCGCCCAGGCGATCAAGCTGTTGTCCAACGTCAGTTATGGCAAGGATGGTTACTTCTTCGGCTACGACTCCGAGACCATTCGCCTGTTCAAGGCCAACAGCCCCGATGGCGTGGGCAAGAGTTTCAAGGACAACCGCGACCCGAACGGTGTCTACGTCAACCGCGACCTGGTGAAAGTCGCCAAGGACGGTACGCATTACCTGGAATACAGCTCGCCGCTGCCCGGCAGCAAGGACCTGGTGCCCAAGCTCGGCTATACCGAATACCTGTCCAAATGGGACATGGCGGTCGGCAGCTCGGTCAACCTGGACGGCATCGAAGCCCAGGTCGCACTGGTGGAAGCCAAGGTCCACGACCGCGTGCAAGGCGTGATCCTGAGCATCGTCGGGATTGCCGCCGTGGTGTTGCTGGTGATCGCGGTGGTGGGCCTGCTGCTCGCCAACACCATCCTGCGGCCGCTGCACCTGATGAAAGACAACCTCGACGACATCGCGGCGGGCGAGGGCGACCTGACCCGGCGCCTGGCGATCACCAGTCAGGATGAGCTGGGCCAACTGGCCGGTTCGTTCAACCGTTTTGTCGACAAGATCCATGGCCTGGTGCGGCAGATCACCGACATGACCTCGCAACTGACCGGCCTGGTAACACAGGTGTCCGAGCAGGCACAGCGCTCCGAACAGGCGATGGAGCGCCAGCGCCACGAGACCGATCAGGTCGCCACGGCGATCAACGAGATGTCGTCCGCAGCCCAGGAAGTCGCTCGCAGTGCCCAGGGTGCTGCCGTCGCGGCCCAGCAGACCGATGAAGAAGGCCAGTCCGCCAAGCGGGTGGTGGCCGGCAGCATCCAGCAGATTCATGCACTAGTGAACGATATCCGCAGCAGCGGGGTGTCCCTGGACAGCCTGCAACAGGACGTGGCTTCGATTGTCAGCGTGCTTGGGGTGATTCGTTCGATTGCCGAGCAGACCAACCTGCTGGCCCTCAACGCTGCTATCGAGGCTGCGCGTGCCGGTGAGGCGGGGCGTGGTTTTGCGGTGGTGGCCGATGAAGTTCGCGCCCTGGCCAGCCGGACCCAGCAAAGTACCCAGGAAATCCAGGGGATGATCGACCGCCTGCAGTCGGGTACCCATGCGGCGGTGGAGGCCATGCGCCGTTCCAGCGAGGCTGGCGATGGTACTTCGGAACGGGCCAACGAGGCTGGCGCGTCGCTGGATACCATGGCCCAGCTGATCGGCACCATCAACTCGATGAACGCCCAGATTGCCAGCGCCGCCGAGGAACAAACCGCCGTGGCCGAGGAAATCAACCGCAGCGTGCACCAGATTGCCGTGGCCGTGGACAGCGTCGCCGACGAAACCCAGCTCGGCGCCCAGACTTCCCGTAGCCTGGCCGACCTGGGCCAGCGCCTGGGCAAGTTGGTGGGGCAGTTCCGGATCTGATCCCGGGGCAGCAGGAGCTGCCGAAGGCTGCGATCTTTCGCTTTCGATCCAGACGTTTTTCGCCTGGCCCGCCAGGCCTTATCGAGAGCGGAGGATCGCAGCCTTCGGCAGTTTCTGCCGGGTTCGACAGACGCAAACACAACAAAACCTTGTGGGAGCGAGCTTGCTCGCGATGGCGGCGGATCAGCCAGCATTCATTTGACTGACCCACCGCCATCGCGAGCAAGCTCGCTCCCACAGTTGTTTGGTTGCGCCTGCATTATCGGATCAGTGCCAGTGCTATGGCTCCCGCACATCCCGCATCAACAACCCGAACCGCAAATCCACCGCATCCGGAATCGGCACATACACCACGTGCCCATCCCCCGGCGCGACGTCGATGCCTTGGCCCTTGACGTTTTGCAACTGGTGCAGGTCGAAGTGGAAATTGCCCTTGGGTGTCATCAGCTCCATGTGATCCCCCAGGCCGAAGCGGTTCTTTACCCGGACCTCGGCCAAGCGCTCGCGCCGGGCGCCGGTCAGCTCCCCGACGAACTGCTGGCGCTCCGATACCGAGCTGCCGTTCTGGTAGTTCTGGTATTCGTCATGCACATGCCGGCGCAGGAAGCCTTCGGTATAGCCGCGCTGGGCGAGGGATTCCAGGTCGGCCATGAGGCTGCGATCGAACTCCCGGCCCGCCACCGCGTCATCGATGGCGCGGCGATACACCTGGGTGGTGCGCGCGCAATAGAAGTGCGACTTGGTCCGGCCCTCGATCTTCAATGAATGCACGCCCATGTGGGTGAGTTTCTCCACATGGTGCACGGCTCGCAGGTCCTTGGCATTCATGATGTAGGTGCCGTGTTCGTCTTCGAAGGCCGGCATGGATTCGTCCGGGCGATTGGCCTCTTGCAGCAGGAACACCTGGTCGGTCGGCGCCCCGAGGCCCAGGGTCGGTTCCGGCTGATACACCTGGACGATATCGCCCACGGTGTTTTCCACTGCCGGTTGTGCTGAATATTTCCAGCGACAGGCGTTGGTGCAACTGCCCTGGTTGGCATCGCGCTTGTTCAGATAGCCGGACAGCAGGCAGCGTCCGGAATAGGCCATGCACAACGCGCCGTGGACGAACACTTCCAGTTCCATGGCCGGCACCTGCTGGCGAATCTCGGCGATTTCCTCCAGCGACAACTCCCGGGACAGGATGATCCGGCTCACGCCCTGTTGTTGCCAGAACTCGACACTCGCCCAGTTCACCGTATTGGCCTGCACCGACAGGTGGATCGGCATGTGTGGGAAATGCCGGCGGACCAGCATGATCAGTCCAGGGTCGGACATGATCAAGGCGTCCGGTCCCATGGCGATCACCGGTTCAAGATCCTTGAGGAACGTGCGCAACTTGGCGTTGTGCGGGGCGATGTTGACCACCACGTAGAAACGTTTGCCCTGCGCGTGGGCCTCGTCGATGCCGACGGCCAGGTTGGCGTGGTCGAATTCATTGTTGCGCACCCGCAAGCTGTAGCGCGGTTGACCGGCGTATACCGCGTCGGCACCGTAGGCAAAGGCATAGCGCATGTTTTTCAAGGTGCCAGCGGGGGCGAGCAGTTCGGGGGCTACGAGGGGCATGGTGGCGTCGGATCGCAAAAAGCGGCGAGGGTAGGCCACGGCCGGCCAGGCGGTATTGATCTGGATCAAGGATGCGCGGCAGACGCGACGGCACTCCGGCGAGTCCTGGCGGACTAACGTTTATCTGCCAAGGACATGGAAAGCAAATGAACCGCAAGAACCTCCAAAACAAGTCGCAGATGGTACTGCTGATCCTGGTCAGCATCGCCTTCGTCTGGATCCTGCTGCCGTTCTATGGGGCGGTGTTCTGGGCGGTCATCCTGGGTATCGTCTTCGCGCCGCTGCAGCGTCGCCTGCAATTCAAGCTCAACTGGCCGCGCAACCTCACCACGCTGTTGACCCTGGCCATCTGCACGCTGATTGCGATCTTGCCGGTGATTGTCATCAGTACCTTGCTGGTCCAGGAAGGTGCGGCGCTGTACAAGAGCCTGGAAAGCGGCGAGCTGGATGTTGCCGATTACCTGGCTCGCTTCAAGGACGCGCTGCCGCCGTACTTCCAGCACCTGCTGGATCGTTTCGGCTTGGGCAACCTGAGCGGGCTGCGGGACAAGATCGTCAAGAGCGCGATGCAGGGCAGCGAGTTCTTCGCCACCCAGGCATTCAGTTTCGGCCAGGGCACGTTCCAGTTCCTGGTGAGTTTTTTCGTGATGCTTTATTTGCTGTTCTTCTTCCTGCGCGACGGTCCGGAGCTGGTGCGCAAGGTGCGCTCGGCCGTGCCTTTGGCCGAGCACCAGAAGCGCCGCCTGCAACTGAAATTCAACCGGGTGGTGCGGGCGACCGTGAAGGGCAACCTGCTCGTCGCGATCACCCAAGGTGCGCTGGGGGGCTTGATTTTCTGGGTGTTGGGCATTCCGACGGTGTTGCCTTGGGCGGTGCTGATGGCGTTCCTGTCACTGTTGCCGGCCGTGGGCGCGGGTATCGTCTGGGCGCCGGTGGCTGTGTATTTCCTGCTTTCCGGCTCGATCTGGCAGGGCGTGGTGCTGGTGCTGTTCGGCGTCTTCGTGATCGGCCTGGTGGACAACTTCCTGCGTCCGATCCTGGTGGGCAAGGACACCAAGATGCCCGATTACATGGTGCTGGTCTCGACGCTGGGCGGGTTGGCGGTGTTCGGCCTGAACGGCTTCGTCATCGGCCCGTTGATCGCGGCGCTGTTCATGTCCTGCTGGGCGTTGTTCGTCGAGAACACGCCTCGGGTGCAATTGCCCTAGGCGCGCAGCAAGTAAGGGCCGATACGCTGCGACATGGCTTGGGCGGCGGGCAGGGAAGTCAGCGGGCCGCTGACGGTCACGCCGTCCTGCACCAGATACCAGCAAGCCAACAGGCCGCGCTCCCTGAGCGGGGCGGGGACGGCGCTGCCAACAACAGACATGATTTGAACCTTCGGCATGGGAACCTCCATCAATCGATGGGGTTACCTTACGTGTCCTGCGGGATGAGGAAAAATCAACAGGCTCGATAGTTGGAATCGATGTCGCTCAATCGACCACCAGATCGAGCATGTGCACCACTTCCTGCTCGTTGAGCAGGCCCTTGCGGACCAGGTTTTCCGCGAGCAGGGAAAGGAACTTGGCGCTGCGGTGGCCTTCCAGGTGCTTGAGCTCGGTCAGTGCGTTGTACACCTTGCTCGAGGTGCACAGTCCGACGATGCGGTGAGGGTTTTGTGTTGGCATGGCTTCGTCCTTGTTGTTATGAAGCTGCAATGGCGGACCGGGACAGTGTGCGGCACCGCCATGACGCTCAGGTGACAGCTTGGGGAGTTGGAAAAACAAAGCAGGATTCAGACCATGATGCCGCATTGGCGCCAGATTATTGTTCTGGTAGCGACCTTGGACAGGCGATCCACGGCCATCAGCGGGCCTTGGAGGCTGGAAAAGCGCCCACAAAAAAGCCCCTGGATCTTTCGATTCAGGGGCTTTGATTATTGCTGTCTGGCTCCACGACCTGGACTCGAACCAGGGACCCAGTGATTAACAGTCACTTGCTCTACCAACTGAGCTATCGCGGAATGACGCGTATGTTACTGATTGGAAAAGAGAAGTCAAGCTTGGGTTGATGATTGGGCGGGATTTTCGTGGCTGAGGCGTTCAGGTAGCAAATGTTACCGCTTCACACAGCTCCGGCCGGAACACTAACCCTCGCCACAAGGTTGGCCCAAAAAAACGGGAGGCCAAGGGCCTCCCATTTTTCAACCCGTCGAGTGTCAGATCACCTGGACGATGGCCTTGGTCACCGCTTCGATGTTGTTCTGGTTCAGCGCGGCCACGCAGATGCGGCCGGTGTCCAGGGCATAGATGCCGAACTCGTTGCGCAGGCGCGTCACTTGTTCAACGGTCAGGCCGGAGTAGGAGAACATCCCGCTCTGGCGTGCGACGAAGCTGAAGTCGTGGTGCGGTGCGGCCTTGGCCAGCATGTCCACCATCTGGTCGCGCATGCCACGGATGCGCAGGCGCATTTCGGCCAGTTCTTCTTCCCACTGGGCCCGCAGCTCCGGGCTGTTGAGCACGGCGGCGACGATGCTGGCGCCGTGGGTCGGCGGGTTGGAATAGTTGGTGCGGATCACGCGCTTGACCTGGGACAGCACGCGGGCACTTTCTTCTTTCGACTCGCTGACGATCGACAGGGCGCCGACGCGCTCGCCGTAGAGCGAGAACGACTTGGAGAACGAGCTGGAGGCAAAGAAGGTCAGGCCCGACTCGGCGAACAGGCGCACGGCGGCGGCGTCTTCATCGATGCCTTTGCCGAAGCCCTGGTAGGCCATGTCCAGGAACGGAACGTGGTTCTTGGCCTTGACCACGGCCAGCACGTTTTTCCAGTCTTCCGGGCTCAGGTCCACGCCGGTCGGGTTGTGGCAGCAGGCGTGCAGCACAACGATCGAACGGTCGGGCAGGGCGTTGAGGTCTTCCAGCAGGCCGCTGCGGTTCACGTCGTGGGTGGCGGCGTCGTAGTAGCGATAGTTCTGCACCGGGAAGCCGGCGGTTTCGAACAGGGCGCGGTGGTTTTCCCAGCTCGGGTCGCTGATGGCCACGACTGCGTCAGGCAGCAGTTGCTTGAGGAAGTCGGCGCCGATCTTCAATGCGCCGGTACCGCCTACGGCCTGGGTGGTGATGACGCGACCGGAGGCGATCAGCGCGGAGTCCTTGCCGAACAGCAGGGTCTGGACCGCCTGGTCGTAGGCGGCGATGCCGTCGATCGGCAGGTAGCCACGGGAAACGTGCTGGGCCACGCGAATCGTCTCGGCTTCGACCACGGCGCGCAGCAATGGAATGCGCCCTTCTTCGTTGCAGTAAACACCCACGCCCAGGTTGACCTTATTGGTACGGGGGTCGGCGTTGAAAGCTTCGTTGAGGCCCAGGATGGGGTCGCGTGGTGCCAATTCGACAGCGGAAAACAGGCTCATTAGTGCGCGGCTCTGAATGGAGAGTGAGGGGACGTGTCGCGCTCCAGCCGGATGCACTAGAGCGGTGCACAAACGGGGAGCTAGTATAGAGGCCATCACCGGGCAGGGCGACAGGCTAATCGGCGTTTACCGTAAGTATTTTCGATTTTTTTCGACCGTTAGTCCCTTCGCAGCGTCAAAGTCTGCAAGGCGTGTAGGACGTTCGTCTTGAAAGCGAAGGCATTCACCTCCACATTGTGTGAATTCCAACTTTTTCCTCGGGCGGCGTCAGTCGTTTCGGTCTTTCTTGTTCCCGTCGCCTGGCCGACAGGAATGAACCCAGGGGTCATGTCATGTCTGAATTCCAGCTCGTCACTCGCTTCCAGCCCGCCGGCGACCAGCCAGAAGCCATCCGCCTGATGGTCGAAGGCATCGAGGCCGGGTTGGCGCACCAGACATTGCTCGGTGTAACCGGCTCGGGCAAGACCTTCAGCATCGCCAACGTGATCGCCCAGGTGCAGCGACCGACTTTGGTGCTGGCGCCGAACAAGACCCTGGCGGCGCAGTTGTACGGCGAGTTCAAGGCGTTTTTCCCGAACAACGCCGTGGAATACTTCGTTTCCTACTACGACTACTACCAGCCCGAAGCGTATGTGCCGTCGTCGGACACCTTCATCGAGAAAGACGCCTCGATCAACGACCACATCGAACAGATGCGGCTGTCAGCGACCAAGGCACTGCTCGAACGCAAGGACGCGATCATCGTCACCACGGTGTCGTGCATCTACGGCTTGGGCAGCCCGGAAACCTACCTGAAAATGGTGCTGCACGTGGACCGCGGCGACAAACTCGACCAGCGCGCCTTGCTCCGGCGCCTGGCGGACTTGCAGTACACCCGCAACGACATGGATTTCGCCCGGGCGACGTTTCGGGTGCGCGGCGATGTGATCGACATCTACCCGGCGGAATCGGACCTGGAAGCGATCCGCATCGAGCTGTTCGACGATGAAGTCGAGAGCATCTCGGCCTTCGATCCGCTGACCGGCGAAGTGATCCGCAAGTTGCCACGCTTCACCTTCTACCCCAAGAGCCACTACGTGACGCCCCGGGAAACCCTGCTGGACGCCATCGAGGGGATCAAGGTCGAGTTGCAGGAGCGCCTGGAGTATCTGCGTTCGAACAACAAGTTGGTGGAAGCCCAGCGTCTGGAGCAGCGGACCCGGTTCGACCTGGAGATGATCCTGGAACTGGGCTACTGCAACGGCATCGAGAACTACTCGCGCTACCTGTCGGGCCGTCCGGCGGGTGCGCCGCCGCCGACCTTGTATGACTACCTGCCGCCTGACGCCTTGCTGGTGATCGACGAATCCCACGTCAGCGTGCCTCAGGTCGGCGCCATGTACAAAGGCGACCGTTCGCGCAAGGAAACCCTGGTGGAATACGGTTTCCGCCTGCCTTCGGCACTGGACAACCGGCCGATGCGCTTCGACGAATGGGAAAGCGTCAGCCCGCAGACGATTTTTGTCTCGGCCACCCCTGGCAACTACGAAGCCGAGCATGCCGGGCGGGTGGTCGAGCAGGTGGTACGGCCGACCGGCCTGGTCGACCCGCAAGTCGAGGTGCGTCCGGCGCTGACCCAGGTCGACGACCTGTTGTCGGAAATCACCAAGCGCGTGGCGCTGGAGGAACGGGTGCTGGTCACCACGCTGACCAAGCGCATGGCCGAAGACCTCACCGACTACCTGGCCGACCATGGCGTGCGGGTGCGTTACCTGCACTCGGACATCGACACCGTGGAGCGGGTCGAGATCATCCGCGACCTGCGCCTGGGCACCTTCGACGTGCTGGTGGGCATTAACCTGCTGCGTGAAGGCCTGGACATGCCCGAGGTGTCGCTGGTGGCGATCCTGGACGCAGACAAGGAAGGTTTCCTGCGTTCCGAGCGCTCGTTGATCCAGACCATCGGCCGCGCGGCGCGTAACCTCAATGGCCGCGCGATTCTGTATGCCGACCGCATGACCGGTTCCATGGAGCGAGCCATCGGCGAGACCGAGCGCCGCCGCGACAAGCAGATCGCCTTCAACCTGGCCAATGGCATCACCCCTAAAGGTGTGTTCAAGGACGTCGCCGACATCATGGAAGGCGCCACCGTGCCCGGCTCGCGCAGCAAGAAGCGCAAGGGCATGGCCAAGGCCGCCGAAGAGAGCGCCCGCTACGAGGCCGAACTGCGCTCGCCGAGTGAGATCACCAAGCGAATCCGGCAGTTGGAAGAGAAGATGTATCAACTGGCTCGGGACCTGGAGTTCGAAGCCGCGGCGCAATTGCGCGATGAGATTGGCAAGTTGCGGGAGCGGTTGCTGGCTGTCTGAATTTGCGGTGGCTTCGACGGCCTCTTCGCGAGCAAGCCCGCTCCCACAGTTGACCGAGTCGTCCAGGCTGCATGCGATCTCCTGTGGGAGCGGGCTTGCTCGCGAAGGAGGCGACTCGGTCTGAGAGATGCCACACAAATCCCGCTCTCACTGGAGCCCGCCCACCATCGCCTGTTACCATTCGCCCCCTGTTTGATCTTTGCTTTTATCTTCTTTCCGAGACATGCCATGACCACCGTCCGTACCCGCATCGCGCCTTCGCCTACTGGCGATCCCCATGTCGGCACCGCTTACATCGCCTTGTTCAACTATTGCTTTGCCAAGCAGCACGGTGGTGAGTTCATCCTGCGGATCGAGGACACCGACCAGTTGCGTTCGACCCGCGAGTCGGAACAGCAGATTTTCGACGCCCTGCGCTGGCTCGGCATCGACTGGAGCGAAGGCCCGGACGTTGGCGGTCCGCACGGCCCGTATCGCCAGAGCGAACGTGGCGAGATCTACAAGCAGTACTGCCAGCAACTGGTGGACATGGGGCACGCATTCCCTTGCTTCTGCACCGCCGAGGAGCTCGACCAGATGCGCGCCGAGCAGATCGCCCGGGGCGAAACCCCGCGCTACGACGGCCGCGCGCTGCTGCTGTCCAAGGAAGAAGTCGCCCGTCGCCTGGCCGCTGGCGAGCCCCACGTGATCCGCATGAAGGTGCCGACCGAAGGCGTCTGCGTGGTGCCGGACATGCTGCGTGGCGATGTCGAGATCCCGTGGGATCGCATGGACATGCAAGTGCTGATGAAGACCGACGGCCTGCCGACGTACTTCCTGGCCAACGTGGTCGACGACCACTTGATGGGCATCACCCACGTCCTGCGTGGTGAAGAATGGCTGCCGTCGGCGCCGAAACTGATCCTGCTCTACGAATACTTCGGCTGGGAACAACCGCAACTGTGCTACATGCCGCTGCTGCGTAACCCGGACAAGAGCAAGCTCTCCAAGCGCAAGAACCCGACTTCGGTGACGTTCTACGAGCGCATGGGCTTCATGCCCGAGGCGATGCTCAACTACCTGGGGCGCATGGGCTGGTCGATGCCGGACGAGCGCGAGAAGTTCTCCCTGCAGGAAATGGTCGAGCACTTCGACCTATCCCGCGTTTCCCTGGGCGGGCCGATCTTCGACGTCGAGAAGCTATCTTGGCTCAACGGCCAGTGGCTGCGCGACTTGCCGGTTGAAGAGTTCGCCGCACGCGTTCAGAAGTGGGCATTCAACCCCGAATACATGATGAAGATCGCGCCGCACGTGCAGGGCAGGGTCGAGACGTTCAGCCAGATCGCGCCATTGGCCGGGTTCTTCTTTGCCGGCGGCGTGACGCCTGATGCGAAGCTGTTCGAATCCAAGAAGCTCTCGGGCGACCAGGTACGGCAGTTGATGCAACTGATCCTGTGGAAGCTCGAAAGCCTGCGTCAGTGGGAGAAGGACAGCATCACCGCGACCATCCAGGCCGTGGTCGAATCCCTGGAACTGAAATTGCGCGATGCGATGCCGCTGATGTTCGCCGCCATTACCGGCCAGGCGAGCTCGGTGTCGGTGCTCGATGCGATGGAAATCCTCGGGCCGGACCTGACCCGTTTCCGCCTGCGCCAGGCCATCGATCTGCTCGGTGGCGTGTCGAAGAAGGAAAACAAGGAGTGGGAAAAACTGCTGGGCGCGATTGCTTAAGCGGTCGATGGAGCAGGGCATGCCCCGGTTTTCCGGGGTTTGTCGGTAAGTGATTGTTATCCCGGCAAAAAATTTTCAAATTCTTTGAAAATAAATTTGACAGCCCTCCGATACGCCCTTAAGATTCGCCCCGTCCTCAGCGATGAGGGGCTATAGCTCAGCTGGGAGAGCGCTTGCATGGCATGCAAGAGGTCGACGGTTCGATCCCGTCTAGCTCCACCAATTTACACTTCAAGGCCTGGCCACACCGACCTTGAAGCGATCAACACTCAGCGTTGATCAGTTGTATAGAAGGGTTTGCGTCCCCTTCGTCTAGTGGCCTAGGACACCGCCCTTTCACGGCGGTAACAGGGGTTCGAGTCCCCTAGGGGACGCCAGTTTTACAGAAGCGATGTTACAAGATGTCGCTCCGCCGCGAGGCGAAAAATCCGGGGCTATAGCTCAGCTGGGAGAGCGCTTGCATGGCATGCAAGAGGTCGACGGTTCGATCCCGTCTAGCTCCACCAATTTACACTTCAAGGTCTGGCCACACCGGCCTTGAAGCGATCAGTTCTCAGCGCTGATCATGTTCAGAAGGTTTGTGTCCCCTTCGTCTAGTGGCCTAGGACACCGCCCTTTCACGGCGGTAACAGGGGTTCGAGTCCCCTAGGGGACGCCACGATTACCCGCTCTGCGGGATTTTATAAGGGTCATTCAATTATTGAATGGCCCTTTTGTTTGTCTGGCGTTCAGCCAATTTCCTTATCCTCGAAAAATACTTCTGACCAGCGGTCAATATTTCGCTTGCGGAAATTTATTATGGGAATAATATTTCAATCGTAATATTCGGAGGCAACGATGAGCGATAAAAAAGCACAAACCCGTGAGCGCATTCTCAAGGCCGCCAGTGATGCACTGATCCAGCGCGGGCCGGCCGAGCCGAGCGTGGGCGAGGTGATGGGCGCGGCCGGGCTGACGGTGGGCGGTTTCTATGCCCATTTCGAAAGCAAGGACGCGTTGATGCTGGAGGCGTTCAAGCAATTGCTGAATCGCCGCCGTGGCTTGATCGCCGACATGGATTCGGAACTGACGGGTGAGGAGCGGCGCGCCTTGGTCGCAGCGTTCTACCTGTCGCGCAAGCACCGTGACTCCACCGAGCAGGCGTGCCCGATCCCGGCGTCGGTCGGTGAACTCGGGCGGCTGCCGGATGCGTTTCGCGAGGTGCTTAACGAACATATCGAGTTGATGGTCGCGCAGTTGGCGGCCAGCCCTGAAGACGCTGACAAAGCGCTGGCCGACATTGCCTTGATGGTTGGCGGCCTGGCCCTGGCACGGGCGTTGGGCCCGGGCGAGTTATCGGATCGTTTGCTGCGCGCCGCCAAGTCGGCGGTGCGCTGAGCTGAGGCGCAAGCCCTGGAGATGAGCATGGACAGGTTGAGCTGGATTCGTGGCGTCAATGGCACCCTTGGCCGGATAGCTCCGCGCCTGGTGGCGAAGAAAATGCGTAAGGTGTTCATGAGTCCCCGCAACCTGCCACCGCGAGATTGGGAGCTGCCATTGCTGGCTTCGTCGGAGCGCATCACCTTGCGCTTCGGCCTGTCCGCCTTGCGTTGGGGCAAAGGCCCGGCCGTCCTGCTGATGCACGGCTGGGAAGGGCGGCCAACGCAGTTCGCGGCCTTGATCAACGCGCTCGTCGATGCCGGCTATACGGTAGTGGCGCTGGATGGGCCGGCCCATGGCCGCTCGCCCGGTCATGAGGCCAACGTCCTGTTGTTTGCCCGGGCAATGCTTGAGGCCGCGGCGGAATTGCCACCATTGCAAGCGGTCATCGGCCATTCCATGGGAGGCGCCAGTGCCATGCTGGCAGTTCAGTTGGGCTTGCGCACCGAGACGCTGGTGAGCATCGCCGCGCCGGCGCGGATCCTCGGCGTGCTGCGTGGCTTTGCCCGGATGATGGGAATGCCACCCCGGGCGCGCTCGGCCTTTATTCGCCAGGTGGAGCAAGACGTGGGCATGCAGGCTTCGAAGATGGACGTCGCGCAATACCAGTTGGATATTCCGGGCTTGATCGTCCACGCCGAGGACGATACGTCGGTTTCGGTGAAGGAATCGCAGCTGATCCATGAGGCCTGGTTCGACAGTCGCTTGCTGCGGTTACCCCAGGGCGGCCATCAGCGAGTCCTGGCCGATCCCCGTGTCATTGATGGCGTGTTATCACTGTTGGCCGGACGCAGCCTGCAAGCGCGGCAATCGGCTTGAGCTTCCGTTACACTGCCCCGATCCACATTTGACAGGAGACGGGCATGGGCTGGGATCGGGCAACGCCGTTCATCATTGACCTTCAGGTGAATGCCGAAGACATCGACGGGCTGGGCCACGCCAACAATGCGGTGTACGTCACCTGGCTGGAACGCTGCGCCTGGCGCCATTCTCAGCGCCTGGGCCTGGACCTTGTGGAGTACCGCCGGCTGGATCGGGCCATGGCAGTGGTGCGGCATGAAATCGATTACCTGGCGGCGGCCTATGAGGGCGACGAATTGCAGTTGGCGACCTGGATCGTCGACTGGGACCAGCGGCTGAAAATGACCCGGCATTTCCAACTGGTCCGTCCCAGCGACAACACCACGTTGCTGCGGGCCCAGACCACGTTCGTCTGCATTGAACTGTCCACTGGCCGGCCCAAGCGCATGCCGGCGGAATTCATCGAAGGGTATGGCGTAGCGCTAAATTCCTGTGGGAGCGAGCTTGCTCGCGATAGCGGCGGTACATCCAACATCCTCGCAAACTGACCCGCCGCCATCGCGAGCAAGCTCGCTCCCACAGGGATTTGTGGTGAATGTTGGATTTTTGAACGCTCAAGTACCCTGTGGGAGCGAGCTTGCTCGCGAAGGCGTCGGCACAGCCAACCTCCCCGCAAACTGACATTCCGCCATCGCGAACAAGCCCGCTCCCACAGGGTTTGGTGGTGAATTCCGATGTCGGGGGCAAAATCCGCTAAACTGCCGCACGTTTTTTCGTTCGAGTGTGTGTTTCCATGCAAATTGCCCTGGCGCCCATGGAGGGGTTGGTCGACAACATCCTGCGGGACGTCCTGACCCGTGTTGGCGGTATCGACTGGTGCGTCACCGAGTTCATCCGCGTCAACGACCGTCTGCTCACGCCGGCCTATTTCCACAAGCTCGGCCCTGAACTGCTGGCCGGTGCCCGGACTGCCGCGGGCGTGCCGCTGCGGGTGCAATTGCTGGGCTCCGACCCGGTGTGCCTGGCGGAGAACGCGGCGCTGGCCTGCGAGCTGGGTTCCGAGGTGATCGACTTGAATTTCGGCTGCCCCGCCAAGACCGTGAACAAATCCCGGGGCGGGGCGGTGTTGCTCAAAGAGCCTGAGCTGCTCAACGAAATTGTCGAGCACGTACGGCGCGCCGTGCCCAAGCACATTCCGGTTACAGCGAAGATGCGCCTCGGCTTCGACAGCCCGGACGGCGCGCTGGTCTGCGCCACGGCGCTGGCTGAAGGTGGCGCGGCGCATATCGTCGTGCATGCGCGGACCAAGGTTGACGGCTACAAGCCACCGGCCCACTGGGAGTGGATTCCCCGCGTCCAGGACGTGGTCAAGGTGCCGGTGTTCGCCAATGGCGATATCTGGAGCGTCGAAGACTGGCGCCGGTGCCGCGAAATCAGCGGTGTCGAGGACATCATGCTCGGCCGTGGCCTGGTGTCCCGTCCCGACCTGGCCCGGCAGATCGCCGCTGCCCGGGCCGGTGAGGAGATCATCGAGATGACCTGGGCCGACCTGCAACCGATGCTCCAGGATTTCTGGTTGCAAGTGGTCGAGCAACTGACGCCACGCCAGGCGCCGGGTCGCTTGAAACAATGGTTGGCCATGCTGACCCGCAACTACCCTGAGGCGGTTGAGCTGTTCAGTGCCGTGCGCCGGGAAACCGACCTGGACGCGGTGGGCCATTTATTGGGTGTGCAGCGCACCCAAGCGGCCTGAAAAAATTTCAAAAAAAGGCTCTTGAAAAGTTTTTGGCAGACCCTAGATAAGGGGTACGCGATGCCGAATTCGGGTCGCGGAGACAAAAAAACTTGCTGAACTTTCAGGAGATTTGAATCATGAGTACTGCATTTTCGCTGGCCCCTCTGTTCCGTTCCTCGGTGGGCTTCGACCGTTTCAACGACCTGTTCGAAACCGCACTGCGCAACGAGCCGGGCAGCAGCTATCCACCCTACAATGTGGAAAAACATGGCGATGACGAATACCGCATTGTAGTCGCCGCCGCCGGGTTCCGGGAAGAAGACCTGGACCTGCAAGTGGAGAAAGGTGTGCTGACCATCAGTGGCGGCAAGCGCGAGGCCAGCAACGACAGCGTGACCTTCCTGCACCAGGGCATCGCCCAGCGTGCGTTCAAGCTGTCCTTCCGGTTGGCGGATCATATCGAGATCAAATCCGCCGGCCTGAGCAACGGTCTGTTGAGCATCGACCTGTTGCGCGTGGTACCGGAAGAGGCGAAAGCCAAGCGCATCCCTATCAACGGTGCGCAACAGAAACCCGCGCTGGAGAATTGATCCCATCGTCATTGAAGAAGGGCGCCGAAATGGCGCCCTTTTTCATTTTTGAGATCGGTGGAAGATTAATTGTGGCGAGGGGATTTATCCCCGCTGGGCTGCGAAGCGGCCCCAAAAAAGAACAGACGACGCTGTTTATCCTGGCACACCGAGGCGACGGCTTTAGGGCTGCTTCGCAGCCCAACGGGGATAAATCCCCTCGCCACAAGGGTTCCCCGCCGCGTTTCCATGTCACGGCAACAACCGCTCAAACGCCTCCAGCGGCAACGGCCGGCTGTGCAGATAACCCTGGTACAAATGACAATCGAGCCCTTGCAGGAACTGCAGTTGCTCCAAGGTCTCCACGCCTTCGGCAATCATCACCAGGTTGAGGCTACGGGCCATGGCGACGATGGCGCGGATGATTTCGGCGTCGTTCGGGTCGCTGGTGGCGTCCCGCACGAATGACTGGTCGATTTTCAACGTGTCCACCGGTAGGCGCTTGAGGTACGTCAGCGACGAATAACCAGTGCCAAAGTCATCCATGGCGAAGCTCACCCCGAGCTTCTTGAGCCGGCGCATCTTGGCAATGGTGTCGTCCAGGTTCTGGATCACGATGCCCTCGGTAATTTCCAGTTTCAACATGCCACACGGCAGGCCGTGGTGGGCGAGGCTGTTTTCGATGCGTTCGACGAAATCGCTCTGGCGAAATTGCCGTGGGCTGATGTTCACGCACAGGCTGAATTGCTGCGGATCGATCTTGCCCTTGGCGATCAGTTGCCTGAAGCCATCGCAGGCTTCATCGAGGATCCAGGTACCGACCTCGAGAATCAGCCCGCTGTCCTCCAGGACCTTGATGAATTCGTTGGGCGATTGTGCGCCCAGGTCCGGGTGATGCCAGCGCACCAACGCCTCGGCTCCGATGATGCGGTTGTCCCGGGCGTCGACCTGGGGCTGGAAATGCACGCTGAACTCGTTGCGGGCCAAGGCCTGGCGCAGGTCGGTTTCCATGCGCAACCGTTCGCTGGCGGCTTTTTGCATCGTGGTGTGAAACATCTGCGAGGTGTTGCGTCCCGAATCCTTGGCGCGGTACAGGGCGATGTCGGCGCGCTTGAGCAGGTCAGTGGGCGTCGAGCCATGGTCCGGAATCAGTGCCATGCCGATGCTTGGCGTGACTTGCAGTCGTTGGCCGTCGAGGAACATCGGCTCGGAAAGCAGTTCGCGCAGTGTGTCCGCGAGGTTCTGCACCTGTTGGCTGACCACGCCGCGCGTACCTTCCAGGCCGCTGAGCAACACCACGAACTCGTCGCCGCCCAACCGTGCCACGGTGTCTTCGAGGCGCACGCTGGCTTCGAGGCGAGCGGTAATGATCTTCAGCACCGTGTCGCCTACCGGATGGCCAAGGGAGTCGTTGATGTGCTTGAAGTGGTCCAGGTCGAGGAACAGCAATGCCCCGCGCAGATTGTGGCGCTTGAGCAAGGCGATCTGCTGGCTCAGTCGGTCCATCAACAGCGCCCGGTTGGGCAGGTTGGTCAAGGAATCGTGGTAGGCCAGGTGGCGGATCTGGGCCTCGGCGTTGCGCAGCAGGCTCACGTCCCGGGCGGTCAGCAGCAGGCAAGCCTTCTCGTTGAGCGTGATCGGCTCGACCGACACCTCCACCGTGAGGGCTTCCCCGCGCTTGTTGCGCCCGAGCATTTCCTGGTGAAGGACACGGCCCTTGAGCTGCAATTCCGCCAACAGGGCCGCGCGCTGTTTCTCCTCGGCCCAGATGCCAACTTCGTAGACCGTACGACCAATCACTTCATCGGCGCGATAACCGGTGAGGCGACAGAAGCCGTCGTTGACTTCCAGGTATCGGCCGCTTTCGAATTCGGTAATGGTGATGGCGTCCGGGCTGGAGTGGAACGCCTTGGCGAACTTTTCCTCGCTGGCCTTGAGCGCCGCTTCGGAGCGTTGCTGCTGGGTGATGTCCCGCAGGGTCGTGACGATGCAAGGCTGGTTGCCGACGTTGATCTGGCGGCTGGAAATGACGCACGTCAGCGGCTGGCCATTCTTGTGATAGACCACCACGGCGACATTGCTCAGCGATTGTTCGCGAATCACCCGCTCGATGCGTTGCAGGCTGCTGCCCGAAGCGTCCCACAGGCCAATCTCGTCGGCACTGCGACCGAGCACGTCGCTGGCGGCCCAGCCGAAGGTCTGGGTGAAGCTGGAGTTGATTTCGATAAACCGGCCGTCGTCCTGGTGGGTGACGCAGATCGGGTCGGGGCTGACCTGGAACAGTGTCGCGAATTTTTCTTCCGAGGCCGCCAGGCTCTGTTCGCGCTCCACCTGGTCGGTGATGTCGAGCAAGGTGCCGGCCATGCGCAGGGGGCTGCCGTCGTCGTTGCGGTAGAGGCGGGCACGGCTTTCCAGGTAGCGCGAGCTGCCGTCCGGCAGTTGTACGCGGTAGGTCAGTTGATAGTTGCCCGCCGGGCCTTCCCGCAGGCTGCGGTAGGCGTTGCGCATGTTATTGCGCTCTTCGGTAGGTACACCTTCGAAAAACGCATCGAACGATTCATGGAATGCCTTGGGCTCCAGGCCATGAAGCTGCGCTGCCCGGGCCGAGCCGTAGAGCATGCCGCTGGGAATGTGCCAGTCCCAAGTCCCCAGTTGTGCCGAGTCGAGGGCCAGGTCGAGGCGCTCCTGGCTGTCCTTGAGAGCCTGTTCAGCGAGTTTGCGCTCGGTGGTGTCGAGGAACGTGCTCAGCAAGTAAGGCTGGCCTTCGAGCTCGACCTTCTGGGCGCTGAGAATGCCATTGTGGATCTGGCCGTTACTGGCGCGGAACTCCACCTCCATGCTGATCAGTTCGCCCTTGGCCTTGGTCGCTTCCACCAGTTTCGCCCGTTGGCTGGGGTCTACCCACAAGCCCAGTTCCAGGGTGGTGCGGCCGATCACGTCATGCACCGGCCAGCCGAACAGGCTTTCGAAATACTGGTTGGCTTCGCTGATCAGCCCGTCCTCCTGACGGGTGAGCAGGACCATGTTCGGGCACAGGTGAAAGAGCGTGGCGAAGCGCTTTTCCGAGCTGCGCAGCGCTTGTTCCCGTTCGCGCTGGTGGGTGATTTCCCGAATGACCCCGATCATGCGCGGCCGACCGTGCTTGTCGGGTAGCACGCTGCCGCTGATTTCCAGCCAGTGCAGGCTGCCGTCGGGCCAGACGATGCGGTGGTGCATCGCCTGTTCAAGCGGTGCGCCGGCCACCGCCGCGTGGAACGCGCGCACGGCCCTGGATCGGTCCTCAGGCAGCAGCAGGTCGAGGTAATCCACGTCTGCGGGCAACGGCTGGCGCGGATCGAAGCCGAACAGTGCCTGGGTGCCCCGCGACCAACTGATCTGCCCGGTATCGATGTCCCAAGACCAAGCCCCCAGCCGCGCTCCGTTCAGGGCGGCCAGCAATTGTGGCGCGCTGTCCCAGCTTTGCTCGGACCGTTTCGGGTCCAGCGCCTGGATACGCGGCAGGGGCGGGAGATGGTCAGCGGGTTTGGGCATTCTCTAGCGGGCCTTGGGCAGATGGGCGTTATGCGCAGGCGTAGTGGCCCTATAGGAGTAGCACAACTTATGCCCTTGTCCCTGGCAGATCGATTTGTGCGTCCAATAGAGCCATGAAGGCCCGCGCGGCGTTCGACAGCGTCCGTTCGGTGTGCAGGATATAGCCTAGCTGGCGACTGAGCTGTATGCCCGGCAAAGGAATGCGCGCTACCTGCTCATCGAGCATGGTGCGCGGCAAAACGCTCCAGGCCAGGCCGATGGAGACCATCATCTTTATGGTTTCCAGATAATTCGTGCTCATGGCGATGTTCGGCGTCAGGCCCTGGGCTTCGAACAATCGCCGCACGATGTGATGGGTGAAGGTATTGCCGCCCGGGAAGACTGCTGGGTGCAAGGCAATGTCCGCCAGGCTCACCGCGCCGTTTTCCAGCAACGCATGCTCCGGGGCCACGACGAAATCCAGCGGGTCGTCCCACACGGGCGCGGCGCGTACCAGCGCGTGGGGTTCGGGGGCGAGGGTGATGACGGCCAGTTCTGCCCGGCCATGGAGGATTTCTTCGTAGGCCACTTCCGAATCCAGGAACTGAATATCCAGGGCCACCTGTGGGTAGCGTCGGGTGAACTCCCTCAATAAAGGCGGCAAGCGGTGCAGGCCGATGTGGTGGCTGGTGGCGAGGGTCAGGCGCCCGGTGACTTCACCGGTCAGGTTGGTCAGGGCGCGGCGAGTGTCGTCGAGTACGTTGAGGATCTGGTAGGCCCGCGGCAGCAGGGCCCGACCGGCTTCGGTCAGGCCGACTTCGCGGCCCAGTCGATCGAACAGGCGCACGTTGAGCTGCTGTTCCAGCCCGGCAATCCGCTTGCTGATGGCGGGTTGGGTCAGGTGCAGGCGTTCGCCGGCACCGGAGAAGCTGCCCGTTTCGGCGATGGCAATAAAGGCGTTGAGGTTGGCGAGGTCCATGGCCGTTTCAGTCGAATTCCTGTTGGTTATGCAAAGTATGAAAAATATGAATTTGAGTTATTTAATGTAGCCTCATAACATCAGCCTCACAAGCCAAGGGGTCATTGACCTGTTCAAGGCCCAGGGCATAGAAACAAGCTGATGAGGAAACCGTCTGATGGCCGGCAAAACGCTCTACGACAAGCTCTGGGATTCGCATTTGGTCAAGCAGCGCGACGATGGCTCGGCGCTGATCTACATCGACCGTCACATCATCCACGAAGTGACCTCGCCGCAAGCCTTCGAAGGCCTGCGCCTGGCCGGGCGCAAGCCGTGGCGCATCGATGCCAACATCGCGACCCCGGACCACAACGTACCGACCACGCCGGAGCGCAAGGGCGGCATCGAGGCGATTGCCGACCAGGTCTCGCGCCTGCAAGTCCAGACCCTCGACGACAACTGTGACGAATACGGCATCGTCGAATTCAAGATGAACGACGTGCGCCAAGGCATCGTCCACGTCATCGGCCCGGAGCAGGGCGCGACCTTGCCGGGCATGACCGTGGTCTGCGGCGACTCGCACACCTCGACCCACGGTGCATTCGGCGCCTTGGCCCACGGTATCGGCACGTCCGAGGTCGAGCATGTGCTCGCCACCCAGTGCCTGGTCGCCAAGAAAATGAAGAACATGCTGGTGCGCGTCGAGGGCAAGTTGCCGTTCGGCGTGACCGCCAAGGACATTGTCCTGGCCGTAATCGGCAAGATCGGCACCGCTGGCGGTAACGGCCATGCCATCGAATTCGCTGGCAGCGCGATCCGCGACTTGTCCGTCGAAGGCCGCATGACCATCTGCAACATGTCCATCGAGGCCGGGGCCCGCGTCGGCCTGGTGGCCGCCGATGAAAAAACCGTGGAATACGTCAAGGGCCGTCCGTTCTCGCCAAAGGGCGCGGAATGGGACATGGCGGTCGAAGCCTGGAAAGACCTGGTGTCCGACGCCGATGCGAAGTTCGACACCGTGGTCGAGCTCGACGCGACGCAGATCAAGCCGCAAGTCAGTTGGGGCACTTCGCCGGAAATGGTGTTGGCGGTGGACCAGAACGTGCCGGATCCGGCCAAGGAAATGGACCTGGTCAAGCGCGATTCCATTGTCCGCGCCTTGAAGTACATGGGCTTGAGCGCCAACCAGGCGATCACCGACATTCAGCTCGATCGCGTGTTCATCGGTTCCTGCACCAACTCGCGGATCGAAGACCTGCGCGCCGCTGCCGTGATCGCCAAGGGCCGCAAGGTCGCCTCGACCATCAAGCAGGCGATCGTGGTCCCAGGCTCTGGCCTGGTGAAGGCCCAAGCCGAAGCAGAAGGGCTGGACAAGATTTTCCTCGAAGCCGGTTTCGAATGGCGTGAGCCGGGGTGCTCGATGTGCCTGGCCATGAACCCGGACCGTTTGGAGTCGGGCGAGCATTGCGCTTCCACCTCCAACCGTAACTTCGAAGGCCGTCAAGGCGCCGGTGGCCGTACGCACCTGGTGAGCCCGGCGATGGCCGCCGCGGCGGCTGTCAACGGCCGTTTCGTCGACGTCCGCGAATTGATCTGAAGGAGCGCAGCATGAAAGCTTTTACCCAGCACACCGGTCTTGTCGCGCCTTTGGATCGTGCCAACGTCGACACCGACCAGATCATTCCCAAGCAGTTCTTGAAATCCATCAAGCGCACCGGTTTCGGCCCGAACCTGTTCGACGAATGGCGCTACCTGGACGTCGGCCAGCCGTACCAGGACAACTCCAAGCGTCCGCTGAACAAGGATTTCGTCCTCAACGCCGAGCGTTACCAGGGCGCCAGTGTGTTGCTGGCCCGGGAGAACTTCGGCTGCGGTTCGAGCCGCGAACACGCGCCATGGGCCTTGGAAGAGTACGGCTTCCGCAGCATCATCGCGCCGAGCTACGCCGACATCTTCTTCAACAACAGCTTCAAGAACGGCTTGCTGCCGATCATCCTCAGCGACGCCGAAGTGGATGAGCTGTTCCAGCAGGTCGAGGCCAACCCTGGCTATCAATTGCAGATCGACCTGGCGGCCCAGACCGTGACCCGTCCCGACGGCAAGGTGCTGGGTTTCGAGATCGATGCGTTCCGCAAGCATTGCCTGCTCAATGGCCTGGATGACATCGGCCTGACCTTGCAGGACGGCGAGGCGATTGCCGCGTTCGAAGCCAAGCATCGGGCGAGCCAGCCTTGGTTGTTTCGCGATGCTTGATTGACCTGAGATTGATGTCGTCAGTGCGGGCCCCTTCGCGAGCAAGCTCGCTCCCACAGGTGTTTTGTGAACACCGCAAATCCTCTGTGGGAGCGAGCTTGCTCGCGAAGGCGGCAGTACCGACACCACAAGGCTATACCCCAAAAGGAAGTCCCCATGACCAGCACCGCCCACAGCCAAGTCGTACAAAAGCAATTCGGTGAACAGGCCTCGGCCTACCTGAGCAGTGCCGTGCACGCCCAGGGCGCTGAGTTCGCGCTGCTACAGGCAGCGTTGGCCGGTCGTGGCGATGCCCGTGTGCTGGACCTGGGCTGCGGCGCCGGCCATGTGAGTTTCCACGTGGCGCCATTGGCCGGTGAAGTAGTGGCCTACGACCTGTCGCAGCAGATGCTCGACGTGGTGACGGCAGCGGCTGCCGAGCGCGGCCTGGGCAATATCAGCACGGTTCGCGGCGCCGCCGAGCGGTTGCCGTTCGCCGACGGCGAGTTCGACTTCGTGTTCAGCCGTTATTCGGCGCATCATTGGAGCGATCTCGGCCTGGCGTTGCGAGAAGTGCGCCGGGTGCTCAAGCCGGGCGGGGTGATGGCGTTCATCGACATCCTGTCGCCGGGCACGCCGTTGCTGGACACCTACTTGCAGAGCATCGAAGTGCTGCGCGACACCAGCCATGTGCGTGATTATTCGGCTGATGAATGGTTGCGCCAGGTCAGCGAAGCGGGGCTGCACACTCGCAGTACTTCGCGCCAGCGCCTGCGCCTGGAATACCAGTCCTGGGTCGAGCGCATGCGCACCCCCGAGGTAATGCGTGCTGCGATCCTCGAGCTGCAGCGTTCGATGGGCGACGAAGTGCGTGAATATTTTGAGATTGAGGCCGATGGTTCGTTCAGTACAGATGTACTGGTGCTGTGGGCCGAGCGATAGGATTTTCCCCGGCCAGCCCAGCGGGTGGTGCCGAAAACCGAACAAACGAGGAAAGCATGAGCAAGCAGATTCTGATTCTCCCAGGTGATGGCATCGGCCCGGAAATCATGGCCGAGGCGGTCAAGGTCCTGGAACTGGCGAACGACAAGTACGGCCTGGGCTTCGAGCTCAGCCACGACGTGATCGGTGGCGCGGCCATCGACAAGCACGGCGTGCCGCTGGCCGATGAAACCCTCGACCGGGCCCGTGCCGCCGATGCCGTGCTGCTGGGCGCCGTGGGCGGCCCGAAATGGGACAAGATCGAACGCGACATCCGCCCTGAGCGCGGCCTGCTGAAGATTCGTGCGCAACTGGGCCTGTTCGGCAACCTGCGTCCGGCGATCCTTTACCCGCAACTGGCCGACGCCTCGAGCCTGAAGCCGGAAATCGTCTCCGGCCTGGACATTCTCATCGTCCGTGAGCTGACCGGCGGCATCTATTTCGGCGCTCCGCGCGGCACCCGCGAGCTGGAAAACGGCGAGCGCCAGGCCTACGACACCCTGCCGTACAGCGAAAGCGAAATCCGCCGTATCGCCCGGGTCGGCTTCGACATGGCCCGCGTGCGGGGCAAGAAGCTGTGCTCGGTGGACAAGGCCAACGTCTTGGCTTCCAGCCAACTGTGGCGTGAAGTGGTCGAGCAAGTGGCCAAGGATTACCCGGACATCGAGCTGAGCCACATGTACGTCGACAACGCCGCGATGCAACTGGTCCGCGCGCCGAAGCAGTTCGACGTGATCGTCACCGACAATATGTTCGGCGACATCCTGTCTGACGAAGCGTCAATGCTCACCGGCTCCATCGGCATGCTGCCGTCTGCTTCCCTGGACGCTAACAACAAGGGCATGTACGAGCCGTGCCACGGTTCGGCACCGGACATCGCCGGGCAGGGCATTGCCAACCCATTGGCGACCATCCTGTCGGTGTCGATGATGCTGCGCTACAGCTTCAACTTGAACGATGCCGCCGACGCGATCGAAAAAGCCGTCAGCGTGGTCCTGGACCGAGGCTTGCGCACCGGTGATATCTGGTCGCAAGGTTGTACCAAAGTCGGTACGCAGCAAATGGGCGATGCAGTAGTCGCCGCGCTGCGGAATCTGTAATCTTTCGGGCCCACCGCTTCGACGGTGGCCCACTTTTGTAAAGGTGTAGTTGCGATGAAACGTGTAGGTCTGATCGGTTGGCGCGGCATGGTCGGTTCCGTGCTCATGCAGCGAATGCTGGAAGAGCAGGATTTCGATCTCATTGAGCCGGTGTTTTTCACCACCTCCAACGTTGGTGGCCAAGGCCCGTCCGTGGGCAAGGACACCGGTGTGCTCAAGGATGCCTACAGCATCGAAGAGCTCAAGACCCTCGACGTGATCCTGACCTGCCAGGGCGGCGACTACACCAGCGAAGTGTTCCCCAAGCTGCGTGAAGCCGGCTGGCAGGGTTACTGGATCGACGCCGCTTCCAGCCTGCGCATGCAGGACGACGCGGTGATCATCCTCGACCCGGTGAACCGCAAGGTCATCGACCAGCAGCTGGATGCGGGCACCAAGAACTACATCGGCGGCAACTGCACCGTCAGCCTGATGCTGATGGGCCTGGGCGGTCTGTTCGAGGCTGGTCTGGTGGAGTGGATGAGCGCGATGACCTACCAGGCGGCTTCCGGCGGTGGCGCGCAGCACATGCGTGAGCTGATCAAGCAAATGGGCGTGACCCACGGCGCCGTGGCCGATGAACTGGCGAACCCGGCCAGTGCCATCCTGGACATCGACCGCAAGGTCGCCGAAGCGATGCGCAGCGATGCCTACCCGACCGAGAATTTCGGCGTGCCGCTGGCCGGCAGCCTGATTCCGTGGATCGACAAGGAACTGCCGAACGGCCAGAGTCGCGAAGAGTGGAAGGCCCAGGCCGAGACCAACAAGATCCTCGGTCGCTTCAAGAGCCCGATCCCGGTGGACGGCATCTGCGTGCGCATCGGCGCCATGCGTTGCCACAGCCAGGCGCTGACCATCAAGCTGAACAAAGACGTGCCGATCGCCGACATCGAAGGCTTGATCAGCCAGCACAACCCTTGGGTCAAGCTGGTGCCGAACAACCGTGAGACCAGCATGCAGGAGCTGAGCCCGACCAAGGTCAACGGCACCCTGAACGTACCGGTGGGCCGCTTGCGCAAGCTGAACATGGGCTCGCAGTTCGTCGGTGCCTTCACCGTCGGCGACCAACTGCTGTGGGGCGCGGCTGAACCGCTGCGCCGCATGCTGCGGATCCTGCTTGAACGTTGATCGGTTGCTGCTGTGAAAGAACCCGCGCCTTGTGAGAGGTGCGGGTTTTTTATTGGAAGAGCCGCTTGAGGCATGTGGGGCCAGCCCAGGCTCCGCAAATCCCTTGCCAATTGCCTGCCCACCCACCACCCGGTAAAGTGCCGCTCCCCACGTTTTACCTGAGGTAGACCCATGAGCCAGTCCTTTGATATTGCCGTGATCGGCGCCACCGGTACTGTCGGCGAAACCCTCGTCCAGATTCTCGAAGAACGCGACTTCCCCATAGGCAACCTGCACCTGCTGGCCAGCAGCGAATCGGCGGGCAGCTCGGTGATGTTCCGTGGCAAAAACGTGCGGGTGCGCGAGGTCGATGAGTTCGATTTCAGCAAAGTCCAACTGGTGTTTTTCGCGGCGGGGCCGGCAGTGACCCTGAGCTTCGCCCCGCGAGCCACCGCCGCCGGTTGCGCGCTGATCGACCTGTCCGGTGCGCTGCCAGCCGACCAGGCGCCGCAGATCGTGCCGGAGGCCAACCCGCAGGTGCTGGCCAACCTGTCCAAACCGTTTCAGGTCAGCAGCCCCAGCCCCTCGGCCACGGTCCTGGCCGTTGCCTTGGCACCGCTGCGCCAATGCCTGGATATACAGCGCGTGAGCCTGACCGCCAGCCTCGCCGTGTCCGCCCAGGGCCGTGTAGCTGTGAGCGAGCTGGCGCGCCAGACCGCCGAGTTGCTCAATGCTCGTCCGCTCGAGCCGAAATTCTTCGATCGGCAGATGGCATTCAATCTGTTGGCCCAGGTGGGCACTCCCGATGAGCAGGGCCATACCCAGCTTGAAAGACGCCTGGTGAGTGAGTTGCGCCAAGTGCTGGAGCAACCTTTGTTAAAGATTTCCGTCACTTGCATTCAAGCCCCGGTGTTTTTTGGCGATAGCTTTAGCGTGACCGTAGAGTCTGCCGGTCCTGTTGACTTGGCTAAGGTCAACGCGGCCCTGGAGGCGGCGCCTGGTATCGAACTGGTGGAGGCGGGGGATTACCCGACCCCGGTAGGCGATGCGGTAGGGCAGGATGTGGTCTACATCGGTCGCGTGCGCGGCGGTATCGACGATCCGGCGGAACTAAATATGTGGCTGACGTCAGATAACGTGCGCAAGGGCGCGGCACTCAATGCGGTGCAGGTGGCTGAGTTGTTGATAAAAGACCTGCTGTAAAAGATACTTGGCAACAATTTGTCGAATGATTCTAGCTGGGCGCTATGCTTGGCCAGAGTGCTGAAGGCGAACCTCCCTCCCGGGGACGCTTTCCCGGGCATGAGTGAAACGATCGCGCGCACCGTCGCTTCGGGGCTGCGCGCAATGCCTTACGGCAGCGGCATCAACACCTTCTCGCTGGCCGAGGAATGTTCAAACAAAGGAAGAGGCTATGGTTCAAGTTCGCAAACTGGTGTTAGCAATAGCGGCCGCCTCGGCGCTGTCCTCCGGTATGGCGCATGCGCTCGGGCTCGGGGAGTTGACCCTGAAATCGCCGCCGAACCAGCCTCTGGTGGCCGAAATCGAACTGCTCGATGTCCAGCAACTGACCGCTGCCGAAGTGGTGCCGAGCCTGGCCCCACCCGAAGAATTCGCCAAGGCGGGCATTGATCGCCAAGCCTTTCTCAACGATTTGAGCTTCACCCCGGTGATCAACGCCAACGGCAAGAGCGTCCTGCGCGTTACGTCCAGCCGGCCGGTGTCCGAGCCGATGGTCAAGTTCCTCGTGCAGGTGATGTGGCCCAACGGCCGCTTGCTGCGCGACTACAGCGTACTGCTCGATCCGTCCAAATTCTCGCCGCAGGCCGCCGATGCCGCCCGGGCGAAGCCGTCCCAAGTGGTTGCCACGCCGGTTACTGGCGCGACCAAGCCGTCCCAATACACCACCACGCCGCGCGACACCCTGTGGGAAATCGCCGCCAAGGTACGCAACGGTGGGTCGGTCCAGCAGACCATGCTGGCGATCCAGGCGTTGAACCCGAACGCCTTCATCAATGGCAACATCAACCTGCTCAAGACCGGCCAGGTATTGCGCCTGCCCGATCCGGTGCAGAGCACGGCGCTGCCGCAACCCCAGGCGATCGCCGAAGTGGCGGCCCAGAATGCCGCTTGGCGCCAGGGCCGTCGAGGCGTGGCGGGTAACGGCCGGCAACAGTTGGATGCCACCAAGCGTGGCGGCAAGGAAGGCGCGCCGGCACAGGCCGCCGGTCGCGATAACCTGAGCCTGGTTTCCGCCGAGTCGGCGAAGGCGGGCGGCAAGGGCAAAGGGGCTGCGGGCGATGCCCAGGCGCTGAGCAACAAGCTTGCCGTGACCCAGGAAAGCCTCGATTCGGCTCGTCGCGACAACGAAGAACTGAAAAGTCGCATGGCGGATTTACAGAGCCAGTTGGATAAGCTGCAGCGTCTGATCGAGCTGAAGAACAATCAACTGGCCAAGATGCAGGCCGAAGGCGCCGCTGTCCCGCCCACGGGCGGATCGACCCCGGCGATGTCGGCAGAACTGACGCCCGCACCGTCGGCACAAGCACCGGCAACCGCGCCAGCAGCGACTCCCGAGGCGGCTCCTGAAGCGACCCCACCGGCCACGCCGGTCGAGCCGACGCCGGCGGCTTCCGATGAGAAAAAATACAATGACCTGCTGACCAATCCGATCCTGCTGGGGTTGATTGGTGGCGGTGCGTTGGTCCTGTTGCTGCTGCTATTGCTGCTTGCGCGTCGCCGCAAGGCCCAGCAGGAAGCCGAGAAACATTTGCGTATGGCCCGAGCCCTCGAGGAGGAGGCCGACTTCTCCCCGGAGCTCGATCTGCCCCCGAGCAGCTTCGAGGGCATTGAGGTTCCATCCCCCAGCGTAAAACTCGAACCCAAGCCAGTACCGGCACCGGCACCGAAGCCAGCCCCGGTGGTCGCGCCCGTCGTCGTCACGCCACCGATCGCCGCGCCGCTGGTGGCCCCGGCCGCCGACCGCTCCGACGATGTGTTGCCCCAGGCACAGTCCCACATCGATCGTGGTCGCTTGAACCAGGCGGCTGACCTGCTTGAGCAAGGCATCAAGGCCGAGCCTCAGCGCAGCGACCTGCGTTTGAAACTGATGGAAGTCTACGGCCAGCAGGGCGACCGCGATGCGTTCATCGCCCAGGAGCGCCAATTGGTCGCCAATGGCGAGAACTATGCCCAGGTGGAACAGCTCAAGAGCCGTTTCCCGGCCATGGTCGTCGCCGCCTCGGCAGGCCTGGCAGCAGCGGCTGTGGCCGCTGAGCTGGACGCGCAGTACGTCAAGGACCTGCTGGAAGACAAGCCGGCAACCGATGAAGAACTCGACAGCGCCTTCGACCTGAGCCTGGATGACCTGGACACAACTCCGACCGCCCCGGCACCCGAGCCGCTGGCCGAGCTGGACGCGTTTCCGGAAGACGACGACCTGAGTTTCGAATCGGTGCTCAAGCAGCAGACCCAGGCTAATGAAAGCCTGGACGATCTGCCGGAATTCGATCTGGACCTCGGCGCCGATGCTCCGGCACCGGCCTTGGCCGATGAAGATTTCCTGTTGGACCTGGATGACGACCTCAAGGGGCTGGACGTTCCAGCAGAGCAAACGCCGCTCCTGGACGATACGCCGTCGGACGATCTTGAGCTGCCGGCGGATTTCGATCTGTCCCTGGCCGACGAGATGGACGCTCATGAGCAGCCGAAGGATGCCTTCGAATCCGAGCTGGACGACGTCAACGCCGAGCTGGACCGGCTCTCCGACAGTCTGGCCCAGCCAACCTTCACGGCTGAAGATGCCCTGGCGACCGCCGACGACGAGCCGGACTTCGATTTCCTCAGCGGCACCGACGAAGTGGCGACCAAGCTCGATCTGGCCCAGGCCTATATCGACATGGGCGACAACGATGGTGCGCGGGATATCCTTGGCGAAGTCCTCAGTGAGGGCGATGCGACCCAGCAGAGCGAAGCGAAGGAGATGTTGTCGCGACTGGCGTGAGTCGGCGGGATGAGCAATGACGGCAGCCGATGAGGCTGCCGTTTTTGTTTGCAAGCAGTTCACGCGGCTGTAGTGGCGAGGGAGCTTGCTCCCGCTCGAGTGCGCAGCGCTCGCAATAATAGCCGGCGCACCAAGGTAGGGGCTGCTGCGCAGCCAGCGGGAGCAAGCTCCCTCGCCACAAGGGCCCGTCGTTCCAACCCGGATCATCGTTACACTGGCATCCCACCGCACCCGCTTTATAATGCCCGCCTTTGCGTACCTCAGCAGGCTGTAATTCCTTGGCAAACATAGACAACCCGGCCGCCGAAATGGCGGCCGACGGCTTTTTTCGAATCGCCTTGGGCGTTGAATACAAAGGCTCTCGCTATCGCGGCTGGCAGCGTCAGGCCTCCGGTGTCCTGACGGTGCAGGAAACCCTCGAGAATGCGCTGTCCAAAGTCGCCGATTCGCCCGTGTCGCTGCATTGCGCCGGACGCACCGATGCCGGTGTGCACGCTTGCGGCCAGGTGGTGCATTTCGACACCCAGGTCGAGCGCTCGATGAAGGCCTGGGTCATGGGCGCGAACATCAACCTGCCGCACGATGTCAGCGTCAGCTGGGCGAAGGTGATGCCGGCGCATTTCCATGCGCGCTTCAAGGCCATCGCCCGGCGTTATCGCTACGTCATCTACAACGATCAGATTCGCCCGGCGCACCTGAACGAGGAAATCACCTGGAATCACCGTCCGCTGGACGTCGAGCGCATGGCCGAGGCTGCGCAATACCTGGTGGGTGTGCATGACTTCAGTGCCTTCCGTGCCGGCCAATGCCAGGCCAAGTCGCCGATCAAGGAGTTGCATCACCTGCGCGTGACCCGTCACGGCAAGATGATCGTGCTCGACATCCGCGCCAGCGCGTTCCTGCACCACATGGTGCGCAACATTGCCGGCGTGCTAATGACCATCGGCGCCGGCGAGCGGCCGGTGGAATGGGTCAAGGAAGTGCTCGACAGTCGCATTCGCCGTTCCGGTGGCGTGACGGCGCACCCCTTCGGCCTGTACCTGGTGCAGGTCGAATACCGTGACGAGTTTGAGCTGCCGGAGCGTTACATCGGGCCACATTTCCTCACGGGCTTCTCGGAACTCGACGGCTGACGCCCTTCGTTGCATTTGTTACCATCCGGGACTTTCACGGATTTGCCTGAGGTTTTAGCCACCATGCCGGTCGTTCGCAGCAAGATTTGCGGAATCACCCGGGTCGAAGACGCGCTGGCGGCGGTCGAGGCCGGTGCGGACGCCATCGGGCTGGTGTTCTACGCCAAGAGCCCGCGGGCGGTGACGGTGCAGCAGGCGAGGGCGATCATCCAGGCTCTGCCGCCGTTCGTGACCCCGGTGGGACTGTTCGTCAATGCCAGCCGTTGCGAACTGGGGGAAATCCTCGATGCGGTGCCGTTGGGTCTCTTGCAGTTCCACGGTGACGAGGCCCTGGCTGACTGTGAAGGCTGGCATCGGCCGTACATCAAGGCGTTGCGGGTCAAGGCGGGCGATGACATCGCGGCCAGTTGTGCAACCTTCGCCAGTGCCAGCGGTATCTTGCTGGACACGTATGTGGAAGGGGTTCCGGGTGGGACTGGCGAAGCCTTCGACTGGTCGCTGGTACCGCAGGGCTTGAGCAAGCCGATCATCCTGGCCGGTGGCCTGACGGCGGACAACGTCGGTGAGGCCATTGTGCGGGTTCGCCCTTATGCGGTGGACGTCAGCGGCGGGGTGGAGCAGGCCAGGGGCATCAAGGACCCGGCGAAGATCCGGGCGTTCATGGCGGCTGTGCGCAGCAGCCAATCGTCAATGTGACGGCTGGCAGACTGCCGCCGTCCATACCTGCACTGTACAAAGCAGGCAGGCGCCGCCTCCGGGTGGGCCGATAGCGTAGTGGCAATCGCGGTGCAGCGGTTGTCGGGAATGGCAGGGATGGTGGAGCTGGGCGCAGGTCATGTTTCGCGCTGACCGCGGTGGTTCCTCGATCCTCGCCGCACAATGAATTTAAGCTCAAGGGCATACGCGGGGCCGCGAACCAGAGCGTTCGGGCCGCCGGTACTGGAGAAAGAAAGCATGAGCAACTGGTTGGTAGACAAACTGATCCCTTCGATCATGCGTTCCGAGGTAAAGAAAAGCTCGGTGCCTGAAGGTCTGTGGCACAAATGTCCTTCCTGCGAAGCGGTGCTGTACCGCCCTGAGCTGGAAAAGACCCTGGACGTTTGCCCCAAGTGCAATCACCACATGCGCATCGGCGCGCGTGCCCGTATCGATATTTTCCTGGACGCCGAAGGTCGCGTGGAGCTGGGCGCTGACCTGGAGCCCGTGGACCGCCTGAAGTTCCGCGACGGCAAGAAGTACAAGGATCGCCTGACCGCGGCCCAGAAGCAGACCGGCGAGAAAGACGCCCTGGTGTCCATGAGCGGCACCCTGCTGGGCATGCCGGTGGTGGTTTCGGCCTTCGAATTTTCCTTCATGGGCGGTTCCATGGGCGCCATCGTCGGCGAGCGCTTCGTTCGCGCCGCCAACTACGCCCTGGAAAACCGTTGCCCGATGATCTGCTTCGCCGCCTCCGGTGGCGCGCGGATGCAGGAAGCCCTGATCTCGCTGATGCAAATGGCCAAGACCTCCGCGGTACTGGCGCGCCTGCGTGAAGAAGGCATTCCGTTCATCTCGGTGCTGACCGATCCGGTCTACGGCGGCGTTTCCGCCAGCCTGGCGATGCTGGGCGACGTGATCGTCGGCGAGCCGAAAGCGCTGATCGGCTTTGCCGGGCCGCGCGTAATCGAACAGACCGTGCGTGAAAAGCTGCCGGAAGGTTTCCAGCGCAGTGAATTCCTGCTTGAACACGGCGCAATCGACATGATCATTCATCGCCAGGAACTGCGTCCGCGCCTGGGCAACCTGTTGGCGCAACTGATGGGCCTGCCGACGCCCAAGTTCGTCGCCACGCCGATCGAACCGATCGTAGTTCCGCCAGTGCCTGCCGGGCTATGACCCAACGCACCCTGGGCGAATGGCTTGCCTACCTCGAGCAGCTGCATCCATCGGCCATCGACATGGGGTTGGAACGCTCGCAAGCGGTAGCGTCCCGCATGGGACTGGCCAAGCCGGCGCCTCGGGTCATCACCGTCACCGGCACCAACGGCAAGGGTTCGACCTGCGCCTTCCTGGCCTCGCTGCTGCGGGCCCAGGGATTGAATGTCGGTGTCTACAGTTCGCCGCACCTGCTGCGCTACAACGAGCGGGTGCAGGTCAACGGCGTCGAAGCCTCTGACGCTCAACTGTGCGAAGCCTTCGCGGCGGTGGAAGCCGGGCGGGGCGAGACTTCCTTGACCTATTTCGAGATGGGCACCCTGGCAGCGTTCTGGCTGTTCGCCCGTGCCGGCCTGGATGCCGTCGTGCTCGAAGTTGGCCTGGGTGGGCGTCTGGATACGGTCAATCTCGTGGACGCGGATATCGCCCTGGTCACCAGTATCGGGGTGGATCACGCCGATTACCTGGGCGACACCCGTGAATCCGTGGCTTTCGAGAAGGCCGGCATCTTTCGCCAGGGTGCGCCGGCACTCTGCGGCGATCTCGATCCGCCGCAACCGTTGCTGGATAAAGTTCGCGAGCTGAGTTGCCCGTTCTTTCTGCGTGGGCGGGACTTCGACCTGGCCATGACCGAGCAGCACTGGCAATGGCGTGGCAGCGATGCCAAGGGCAACCCGGTGGAGCTGCATGACCTGCCGCTGCTGGACTTGCCGATGGAGAACGCCGCGCTGGCACTCCAGGCCTACCTATTGCTGGGCTTGCCCTGGGAGTCCGGGCAGATTGTCCAGGCGTTGCAGGCGACTCGCGTCGTCGGTCGTCTTGATCGCCGCTCGTTCGATTGGCAAGGCAAGCGCCTGAACCTGTTGCTGGATGTCGGCCACAACCCCCACGCGGCGCTGTATCTGGCGGAACGCCTGGCGCGCCGTCCGGTGACAGGTAAGCGCCTGGCGGTGTTCGGGCTGCTATCGGACAAGGACCTGGATGGCGTTGTCGACGCGTTGAATGCTAGTGTCCAGCACTGGGCCGTGGCGCCGCTGGAATCACCGCGTTCGCGTCCGGCCAGAGAGTTGCAGGCAGCCTTGCAGCGTCGTGGCGCTTCGGTGGATGCTTATGGCAGCGTCGCCGCCGCCCTGGAAGGGCAGTGTGCCCTGGCGACACCCGATGACGAGATCCTGTTGTTCGGCTCATTTTTTTGCGTTGCCGAGGCCCTGCAATGGCTGGCCCGGCGCTCCACGGAGGAAGCTGCAGATGGCATTGCTGGATAAGGCGTACAAGCAGCGCATGGTCGGGGCCCTGGTATTGGTGGCCCTGGCGGTGATCTTCCTGCCGATGCTGTTTTCCCGTCAGGACGAGCAGCGCCAGGTCACGGTTGATGCGCCGGCCGCCCCGCAGGCGCCTTCGGTGCCGCCTGTGCAGGTTGAGCAGGTCGCGGTTCCCGAGCCCCAGGCGCTGCCTCAGGAGCCGGTGCCGAGCGATGAAGAACTCGCCCAGGAACCTGCTGCGCCAACAGCGCCTGTCGCGCCCGCTCCGACTGTGCCGAGCAAGCCAGCCGTCGCGCCAACGCCTATTCCGGCGGCACCCGCTATCAAGCCAGCCCCGACCCAGCCGATCACCGCAGCCCCCAAGCCGGACACCACGCAAAGCCGTGTGGATGCCAATGGCCTGTCGGTCAGTTGGTCGGTACAACTGGCCAGCCTTACCAGTCGTGACAGCGCCGAAAAACTGCAGAAAAACCTGCGCAGCCAGGGCTACAACGCCTACATCCGTTCTGCCGATGGCAAGAATCGGGTCTTTGTCGGTCCGTTGATCGAGCGTGCCGAGGCCGACCGCCTGCGCGACCTGCTCAATCGCCAGCAGAACCTCAAGGGCTTCGTGGTGCGCTTCCAGCCAGAGCGCGGTTGACCGCCATTTGGCTGATTTGAATCACGCAGCTTACCGACAGCCCTGCGCTCTGCTAAAATGCGCCGCCTTATCCGTCTGTAGGCTGCACCGTGCCATTTACCTGGGTTGACTGGGCGATCGTTGCAATCGTCGCCATCTCCGCTTTGATCAGTCTGAGTCGCGGCTTCGTCAAGGAAGCGCTCTCGCTGCTGACCTGGATCATTGCGGGAGTCGTAGCCTGGATGTTTGGTGGCTCGTTGTCCCAGTACCTCGCCGGATACATCGAAACACCGTCGGCCCGCGTGATCGCGGGCTGTGCCATCTTGTTTATCGCCACCTTGCTGGTGGGCGCAATGATCAATTATCTGATCGGCGAACTGATTCGCGTCACCGGGCTTTCCGGGACGGACCGGTTCCTGGGCATGGCCTTCGGTGCGGCGCGTGGCGCCTTGCTGGTGGTCGTCGCCGTCGGGCTGTTGAGCCTGGGGCCGGTACAGCAGGATACGTGGTGGCAGGAGTCCCGGCTCGTGCCACAATTTCTATTGGTCGCAGACTGGTCCAAGAACCTGATCCTGGGTTGGAGCAGTCAGTGGCTTGCCAGCGGTATCAGCGTACCCGCTGAAATACCGTTCAAGGAACACCTCTTGCCGACGGCCAAAACGCCGCAGTGAGTGTTGTTCAGTTCAGATCCATTAAGTAGGGGTTGCGTCGCATGTGTGGCATCGTCGGTATCGTCGGTAAGTCGAACGTCAATCAGGCGCTGTATGACGCGCTAACCGTGCTCCAGCACCGCGGCCAGGACGCTGCCGGTATCGTGACCAGCCATGACGGCCGGTTATTCCTGCGCAAGGACAACGGCCTGGTGCGTGACGTGTTCCACCAGCGTCACATGCAACGCCTGGTTGGCCACATGGGCATCGGCCATGTGCGCTACCCGACAGCGGGCAGTTCGACTTCGGCCGAAGCCCAGCCGTTCTACGTCAACTCGCCGTACGGCATCACCTTGGCGCACAACGGCAACCTGACCAATGTCGAGCAGTTGGCCAAGGAGATCTACGAATCTGACTTGCGCCACGTCAACACCAGTTCCGACTCGGAAGTGATGCTCAACGTCTTCGCCCACGAGCTGGCCCAGCGCGGCAAGCTGCAGCCGACCGAAGAAGACGTGTTCGCTGCCGTGACCGACGTGCACAACCGTTGCGTGGGTGGCTACTCGGTGGTGGCGATGATCACCGGCTACGGCATCGTCGGCTTCCGCGACCCGCACGGTATTCGTCCGATCGTGTTCGGCCAGCGTCACACCGACGAAGGCGTCGAGTACATGATCGCCTCCGAGAGCGTGTCCCTGGACGTGCTCGGCTTCACCCTGATTCGCGACCTGGCCCCGGGCGAAGCGGTCTACATCACTGAAGACGGCAAGCTGTACACCCGCCAGTGCGCGACCAACCCGAGCCTGACCCCGTGCATCTTCGAGCACGTCTACCTGGCGCGCCCGGACTCGATCATCGACGGTATCTCGGTCTACAAGGCGCGCCTGCGCATGGGCGAGAAGTTGGCCGACAAGATCCTGCGCGAGCGCCCGGACCATGATATCGACGTAGTCATCCCGATCCCGGACACCAGCCGCACCGCGGCCCTGGAACTGGCGAACCACCTGGGCGTGAAGTTTCGCGAAGGCTTCGTGAAGAACCGCTACATCGGCCGTACCTTCATCATGCCGGGCCAGGCCGCACGGAAGAAATCCGTACGCCAGAAACTCAATGCCATCGAGCTGGAATTCCGCGGCAAGAACGTGATGCTGGTGGACGACTCCATCGTGCGCGGCACCACTTGCAAGCAGATCATCCAGATGGCCCGCGAAGCTGGCGCCAAGAACGTCTACTTCTGCTCGGCGGCCCCGGCCGTGCGCTACCCGAACGTCTACGGCATCGACATGCCGAGTGCCCATGAGCTGATCGCTCATAACCGCACGACCCAGGAAGTGGCCGACCTGATCGGCGCCGACTGGCTGATCTACCAGGACTTGCCTGACCTCATCGAAGCGGTGGGTGGCGGCAAGATCAAGATCGAGCAGTTCGATTGCGCGGTATTCGACGGCAAGTACGTCACCGGCGACATCGACGAGGCCTACCTGAACCGGATCGAGAACGCGCGTAACGACGCGTCCAAGGCCAAGACTCAGGCGGTCAGCGCGATCATCGATCTGTACAACAACTAAGTGACACCCAACCGGCCCTGAGGGGCCGGTTTGCGTTCAACCGAATAAAGGAGTGGCAGCATGAGTCAGGATTGGGATGCCGGTCGGCTGGACAGCGACCTTGACGGCGTAGCGTTCGATACCCTGGCGGTTCGCGCGGGCCAGCACCGTACACCGGAAGCCGAACATGGCGATCCGATGTTCTTTACCTCCAGCTACGTATTCCGCACCGCTGCCGATGCGGCTGCGCGCTTTGCTGGTGAAGTGCCGGGTAACGTCTATTCGCGTTATACCAACCCCACCGTGCGGGCTTTCGAGGAACGTATCGCCGCCCTGGAAGGCGCCGAGCAAGCGGTTGCCACCGCCACTGGCATGGCCGCGGTCATGGCCGTGGTGATGAGCCTGTGCAGCGCCGGCGACCATGTGCTGGTGTCGCGCAGCGTCTTCGGTTCGACCATCAGCCTGTTCGAAAAATACTTCAAGCGTTTCGGCGTGGAAGTCGATTACGTACCCTTGGCGGACCTATCCGCTTGGGACGCTGCCATCAAGGCCAATACCAAGCTGCTCTTCGTCGAATCGCCTTCCAATCCCCTGGCTGAGCTGGTGGACATCGCCGCACTGGCGGAAATCGCCCATGCCAAGGGCTCCATGCTGGTGGTCGACAACTGTTTCTGCACCCCGGCGCTGCAACAACCGCTGAAGCTGGGCGCGGACGTGGTGGTGCATTCGGCAACCAAGTTCATCGATGGCCAGGGCCGTTGCATGGGCGGTGTCGTCGCCGGTCGTGGCGAGCAGATGAAAGAGGTCGTTGGCTTCCTGCGCACTGCCGGGCCGACCCTCAGCCCGTTCAACGCCTGGGTCTTCCTTAAAGGCCTGGAAACCCTGGGCCTGCGGATGAAGGCCCATTGCGCCAATACCCAAGCCTTGGCCGAGTGGCTGGAACAACAGGACGGCATCGAGAAAGTGCATTACGCCGGCCTCAAGAGCCATCCACAACACGAACTGGCCTTGCGTCAGCAGCGCGGTTTCGGTGCAGTGGTGAGCTTCGAGGTCAAAGGGGGCAAGGAGGGCGCCTGGCGCTTCATCGACGCGACCCGATTGATTTCCATCACCGCCAACCTGGGTGACAGCAAGACCACCATTACCCATCCGAGCACCACGTCCCACGGTCGCCTGTCCCCCCAGGAGCGTGAATCGGCGGGTATTCGTGACAGCCTGATCCGCGTGGCGGTCGGCCTCGAAGATGTGGCGGATTTGCAAGCCGACCTGGCTCGCGGGTTGGCGGCCTTGTGATTGAGCTGGCAACGCCGCCGAGCGGTACTCATGGCCGGGTTGCATTGGTTACGGGCGCCGCGCGGGGCATCGGCCTCGGTATTGCCGCCTGGTTGATCTGTGAAGGCTGGCAGGTCGTATTGACCGATCTGGATCGCGAGCGCGGTTCCAAGGTGGCGAAGGCGTTGGGCGACAACGCCTGGTTCATTGCCATGGACGTGGCGGACGAAGGGCAGGTCGCCACAGGTATCGCCGAGGTGCTCGGGCAGTTCGGACGCCTCGATGCGCTGGTATGCAACGCCGCTATCGCCGACCCGCACAACATCACCTTGGAAAGCCTCGATCTTGCCTATTGGAACCGGGTCCTGGCGGTGAACCTGGGTGGGCCGATGCTGCTGGCCAAGCACTGTGCTCCGTACCTGCGTGCCCACAACGGGGCCATCGTCAACCTGGCCTCGACCCGCGCAGCGCAATCGGAGCCGGACACCGAGGCCTATGCGGCGAGCAAGGGCGGCCTGCTGGCGCTCACCCACGCCTTGGCGATCAGCCTCGGGCCGGAGATTCGGGTCAATGCCGTGAGCCCTGGCTGGATCGACGCGCGAGACCCTTCACAACGTCGTGCGCAGCCGCTCACCGACGCCGATCACGCCCAGCACCCGGCGGGCAGGGTAGGCACGGTGGAGGACGTGGCGGCGATGGTGGCGTGGTTGTTGTCGCGCAACGCCGGTTTTGTCACGGGGCAGGAGTTCGTGGTGGACGGCGGCATGACCAAGAAAATGATTTATGAGTGAGGGGCAGCTGCAAGCGGCAAGTTTTAAGCTGCAAGCAGCGTGGTGCGGGTCCGGTGCTTTTTACTTGTAGCTTGGCGCTTGCCGCTCGAAGCTGTTTTTGAAAAAAACTCAATCCTGCTATTGACTTAGCTTCAGTATCTGCGTAAATTTCGCGGCCTCAACGCAGCAAAGGGTGATTAGCTCAGCCGGGAGAGCGTCTGCCTTACAAGCAGAATGTCGGCGGTTCGATCCCGTCATCACCCACCATGTTTCTTGAGAGTCTTGCGAAAGCAAGATGGAAGCTGTCAAAAGCCTCCACCGACGCGCAGCGGTAGTTCAGTCGGTTAGAATACCGGCCTGTCACGCCGGGGGTCGCGGGTTCGAGTCCCGTCCGCTGCGCCATATTTTCCGAAGCAGGTTCGCCTGGTTCGAGATCCAAGCCTACGGGTTTTGATCAGACGAGTTAGATGGACGAAAGTCCACAGCGATACGCAGCGGTAGTTCAGTCGGTTAGAATACCGGCCTGTCACGCCGGGGGTCGCGGGTTCGAGTCCCGTCCGCTGCGCCATATCTGCTTCGAGGCCCACTGAACGCCTTGAAGCTAAGAAGAAAGCTGAAGAGCTTCTTCCAATCGATAGCAAAGACCCTGGTCGAAAGACCGGGGTTTTTTGTTTCCGGGATTTGAAGATTGGAACAGCCCCCTGTGGCGAGGGAGCTTGCTCCCGCTGGGCTGCAAAGCAGCCCCTCGGTGAAATGGCGAACTCGCCTCAGAACCCCAACCGATCCCGCAACCCGTAATACCAAGCCCCCATCGCGGCAAACGGCGTACGCAACAACTGACCACCCGGGAAGGGGTAGTGCGGCAGGTCCGCAAACGCATCAAAACGCTCTGCCTGCCCACGCAGCGCCTCGGCCAGCACCTTGCCCGCCAAATGCGTATACGTCACGCCATGGCCGCTGCAGCCCTGCGAATAATAAATGTTATCCCCCAGCCGCCCGACCTGCGGAAGACGCGACAGCGTCAGCAGGAAATTTCCGGTCCAGGCGTAATCGATCTTCACATCCTTGAGTTGCGGAAACGCCTTGAGCATCTTCGGTCGAATGATCGCCTCGATGTTCGCTGGGTCCCTCGCGCCATACACCACGCCGCCACCGAAAATCAGACGCTTGTCGCCTGTCAGTCGGTAGTAATCGAGCAGGTAGTTGCAGTCTTCGACACAATAATCCTGTGGCAACAGGCGATGAGCCAGTTCATCACCCAGTGGCTCGGTGGCGATCACCTGCGTACCGCAGGGCATCGACTTGGCTGCCAGCTCCGGCACCAGATTGCCCAGGTAAGCATTGCCCGCCACGATAATGAACTTGGCCCTGACCTTGCCCTGCGGCGTATGCACAACCGGACTGGCGCCACGCTCGATGCGCACTGCTGGCGACTGCTCGTAAATCACCCCGCCCAGCGACTCCACAGCCGCCGCTTCGCCCAACGCCAGATTGAGCGGATGAATATGCCCACCGCTCATGTCCAGCATGCCACCCACATACTCATCGCAAGCCACCACCTCGCGAATACGCCGCTGATCCAGCAGCTCCAGTTGCGTATGACCGAAACGCTCCCATAGACGCTTCTGCGACTCCAGGTGACCCATCTGTTTAGCAGTGAGGGCGGCGAACACACCGCCGTCCTTCAAATCGCACTGAATCTGATACTTCGCCACCCGCTCGCGAATGATCCGCCCACCCTCGAACGCCATGTTGCCGAGCAACTGCGCCTGCTGCGGACCAACGCTGCGCTCGATCACATCGATGTCGCGGCTATAGCTGTTGACGATCTGACCGCCGTTGCGACCCGAAGCACCAAACCCAACCTTGGCTGCCTCAACGATCGTGACCTTGAAACCGTGCTCCAGCAAAAACAGCGCGGAAGACAACCCCGTATAGCCCGCACCGATCACGCACACATCGGTTTCGACATCATCCTGCAGGGCAGGGCGCGAAGGCGCCGGATTGGCCGATGCGGCGTAATACGACGCTGGGTAGGATGTGTTCGCCATTCTGGAACCTCTGTTTTATATTTTTTACGAATGCGGCGATCCTACCCGAGATAAAAATCCGCCGCCAGCCACCCCTAAATCTTCGTTGTATCGGTGAAATTAAATATTTTGCATATTCATAGGGTTAGGTGAAAAAAAGGTGTTGACACCCCTCCGGAATTCCGTAGAATGCCGCCTCACAGCAGGCACGTAGCTCAGTTGGTTAGAGCACCACCTTGACATGGTGGGGGTCGTTGGTTCGAGTCCAATCGCGCCTACCAAACAAAATCCGCTCTGCTGGGCGGTCTAGAAGGGCTCACCGAAAGGTGGGCCCTTTTTTGTTGGCTGCGGATTTTACAGCAGGATTTTGCCCCTTTTATTGGGCGGACCTCGATTACATAAGGATATGGTCATGCGGGTTGTCGGTTTCGTAACTTTTTTTGCTGCAGCACTTGCTGGCTGCTCTGGAATACCATCAGTTCCCTACGAAGAGCCTGCTCAATCAGAGGGCACGGCGCGTGTACGCGTTATCACGAACTCCGACGTGTTAGGCGATAGCATCGTCGGCGGTTGTGCTCCTGCCACCCAACATAAAATGGCTGAAGCTGGACGTTTCGGGCAGGATGGAACGGCGAACATCAATTATCCGCAGTATCCCCTGAAGTCGGCGAGCTTAGGCATGCCGCAGAGAGTTTGGCCCACTCTGACCCAGTACATCCCTGCGCTTCGGAGGGGGGAAGGGGTATACAAGGAGATCGTAACCGAATATCGCGTCAGGACGGATCTGCCTTTCCAAATCGCAACCCGGGGCGCGACCATTGCTGGCAATGGCAACACTTACCGAACCTGCGGTGGCCGGGCGCTCGTCTACAAGCTGGAGCCGGGAAAGGACTACGAAGCAGTGGTAGGGGTCGATAGCAGTCCAAACAAAGATGGCGACCAAGCGCTTATTTGCATGTTGGCAGTTCTTGAGCTGAGCGCGGTGCCTGGCACTTCAATTGTGATTCCCCAAAAGTTGACGCCTGCTGCGGCTCCGCAGGTGGCCTGCAAAATTTGATGACAGGAAATAAGCAGGATTTGGCCTTAATTGCGATGATGGCAGCAATGAAGCAAGTCGTGCTTGCTTGGCAAATAGAAGGATAGGGGAGTTATGACAAGCTGTTTGAGGACGCTCGGAGCTAACCTCGCTAACAGTGTAGTGATCCCCGCCGCTTGGTTATCGGGGCTTGCGACGACAGGACTCTTGTGGGGCATGATACGGTTTTCGCCCGATAAGCTTACAGTCGAAGGACGTCAGCTCTTCTTGGCTTCTATTTCTATTTTTTGCCTCTCCATATGGCATTTGATACGGCGCAAGCGGCGAGCAAAAGTTCTTGTAGCGTCCATCAACCTAAAAGAAGGTCTGAGCCTTGACGATAATCAGTTGCTCGGCTTTCCAACCCCCCTATTTTTTGTGTTTGACCCCTCCAACAAGAAACTCGCTCAATGCCAAAGCGCCACCGGCGATTATCAAATTCAAGACTTCACGTGGGTAACAGGCTGGCAGTGTGAGTGGCAACAGATTGACAGCAAGGTATCGGGCGGCGTTCTTCAAATAGTCGAAGGGGCAGGCACGAGCGTTCCAGCCGACGAAATTCGGCGCAGATTCATAAGATTCTCTCTGGTTTTGACGGTTGCCGATGCAGGTCATCCTCTGCTCCGTTTTCCAATGAGCCGGAGCGCAGTTGAAGGGTGGTGTGCCCGGTGCAATGTACTTTTCAAGCGCTGAATACGAAGCATCACAGCAGAAGATAACTATCTTTAAAACTCGCGACAGCGCCAAAATGAGCGCCGCGAAAGGCATTAGCGCAAATTCCTACACAAATCTCAGAAGCCAGCACATTGCAGCATTGAGATTGCGTCTAGAGGCGCTTCGGTGTCGATGAGCAGGGTTGCGGGATGCAGTCGGTGCCGGTGATGGGCATGTAGGCTTTCTCGTCCCTAGCCGGGGTCCTTGGCGATCTGCGCCTTGCCGCGGGCCTTGGCTACATAACCAATCGCTCGGAGGAACTCTTCGCTGTCTCCGTCAGCCAACACTTGGGAGAGGTATTCACTGATTGCTTCATCGTTATCGAGCAGCGCGGCCATATCAAATGTCGTCAGGTTTTGGCTCATGTTCAAATCTCCTTTGCCAATTTTTTCGCTCGCCGAATATCAGCATTTTGTGAAGATTTGTCACCACCTGCCAATAGCACGATGACCACTCCACCGCGCATGGTGAAATAGACTCTGTACCCAGCGCCTACGTCCACGCGCAACTCTGAAACCCATCTTCGTTTCAAAGATCACCGATTTCCCGCAATCACCCCACGCATATACTGATTCAAATCCCGCAGATCCATAACGCTCCAAGCATGTGGTGGTAACCGTACCCCATTCTCTCGCAACGTCTTCGGAATCAAGTCGCCATTCGGACGAAGGATTATCGATGACACAATTACGCCCGGATAATCACTCAGCCGCTTTTTGAAGGCGGACGTCGTGAGGTCAGGCGTGGGAGGGTTGCTTTTTCCAGCCAGTGGTCCCGTTGCCTTGAGGTCTGTTCCGTGACACATGGCACATCTCTGCAAATAGAGTTTTTCGCCGTTGACGTTATCTGCGAAGGAAGACGAAGGCTGTATGAGCGATAAGATTCCTAGCGCAGCAATGAGTAGCTTTCTCGCAATCGGCGAAAAAGTGCTCGGCAAGCATTTGCTCATGAGGACCGTCCATGGTTCGAAGGGGCCACAGGATGACGCATCTACCCGCTGGCTTGCAAAAATAGATACCCTCCATGCCGGACGCCCGCTAGCATGACGACGCTTCGTAGGAGACGGAGCGGTCCATTGCCATTAAAAAGGAGCGTCGTACTTTGAAAACCATTGACCGGATTTTGCTGGGACTGGGTCTGTTGATTCCTCTTTGGTTGTTCGCGGGTGTGGCGCTGACGTCGCTGGGCTATCCGGGTTATAGCCATCTCGACCAGGCGATGAGTATGTTGGGCGCGGTAGGGGCTCCCACGCATGGTTATTCGGCCTGGGTGAATAACTTTCCGCTGGGTGTGCTATTCGTACTGTTCGCGATAGGTTTGATACGCAACTTCGGGGGATCGCGCCTCGCTCTGTTCAGCGCCGTTTTAGTATTGCTCCATGGCTTGGCGAGCTTTGCTGCTGGCTATTTTTCGTGTGATCAGGGATGTGCGCCGGCGCAGCCTTCAATTTCCCAGCAGGTTCATAACCTGGCGGGTTTGATCATGTTCGTCACGCTGGCGCTGGCCATTGTGTTGTGGACTTTCCTCGGCAAACGACTGTTGTCGTCACCTGGTTTCGGAAGGTTCTCGATGCTTTGCTTGATCCTGGCTGTCGTGACGGTCGCGATGATGTCCAAGGCATTCGCCGAAGGGCATGGATTTGGCCTGTACCAAAGGCTTAATTACGGGGTATGCGTCGTGTGGATTGCGGCCTTGGCATGGATCGCTCTTCGTGCTGAAGTGACCCCGGCAAGCGCCCGTTAATGGGCGGCTCATAACCGGTCTGCCCCGGCGGACATACTTGACCTCCATCTCACCGATTTTTGGATAGGGAAATCAATGAACAACTCCAAGCTTTCGATTGCACTGTCCTGTGCTGTTGCGCTTTTGATGTTGAGCGGATGCGCTGCTTCCGTCAAAAGCGGCGGGACAGAAACGCTGGTCATCCAAGAGTCAGCCAAGCAAAACCTGGTGGTGAACTTCCAGGGAAACAGCAAGGTTCAACAGAACGAGGACTGGCCTCGCTTGAAACAGGAATGGCACGATGCACTGCAAGTCGAAGCGACTCGCGCCGGCTACAGCCTTGCGGAGGGCCAGGCTTCGAGTCCTGGGGGTAAAGAGGGGGTTGGCATCAAGATCAACGTGAGCAATTTCCGTTATCTGACGCCTGGCGCACGCTACGGTGCAGGAGTCATGGTGGGGAATGCGTGGGTCAACTCCAGCGCAGATTACTCGGACTTGAAATCAGGCCGCCTGATCGGCACCCGGACGTATGACACGTCGTCGTCTGCCTGGGAAGGCGTCATGTCGGCGATGACCAAGGAGCAGGTCGAGGCTATTTCCCAGAAAATCATCAGTGACATCAAGGGCGCAAAAGCCAAGTAAGGCGAGGAGCCCGGTTCGCTTTCAATCTTTGTTCGGTTTTCTGGAAAAAAGCGCCATGCCTTTTGGGGCGGCTTCGCCCGAAGCGTCGGACCGTCCCAGCGGGAGCAAGCTCCCTCGCCACGGGATTTTTTGTGTCGCGCCTCAGGCAGCCATAGGCCAACCAACGCGCGCTGCACGGCGGAGGCTGGCCTTGACAACCAAGCGGTGAAACGGAGCAATAACAAAAAGGTAGGCCCGGCCCAGACGGTTGTGACAATGGACCACGGTTGAAAACACCAGTTGGCGATTGCCCTCTGGCTCTGCCTCTCCTGAACACAGGATCGATATCCGGAAGTCGAGGTGCTTGTCGTCCTCTCCCAAGACGATTTCGGTCTGGTTCGTGCTGTAGACCTTGAAGATTTGAATCCGATCAGCAAGCGTCGCCAGATGCCTGGCTGTCTTGAGACCAAAGCAGGCAGCGATGGTGTCTCGGACTTTCATGAGCCATCCGATCCAGGATGGTTGGTTGGAAAGGATGAATCGAGCCAGCGAATCTGGATCGCCGGATGTGCCCGCAGGTAGCCGAATCGCAAAAGCGTCCGCCAGGTTCATCGACTTGTAAAGGTGCGTGATGCCGGACCTTGAGGGGACTGGCACGGACGTGATGAGCTCAAATTTTCGGGGCATAGGGGATCTCTGCTGAGTGCTACTACCATTAGACGACATGCCATGTCGCTTTTTTTGTTGGGCGGCGCCCATTTCTGCTTGTCGGATACTGAGCCCGATCAAGGCATCATAGAGTGCTTGTTGCCCCGCTGGCAGAACAGGGAGCAATGTCGCACGGCGCTTGTCGACATCGAACCAGGATTCGATCAACCATCCCACCAGATAGAGCGCCGAAAGGCATCCACCCGCGGTTGCCACATTCCCTTGGCATACAAGCGGCTGGTCCACGGATTCGAGTCCCAGGGCTTGCAAGCCCGATCGTGCATCCGGGTGCGTAGTTGCCCGGCCGCTGAGCAGCCCAAGCCGTTCGAGAATGAAAGCTCCAGCGCAGATGGAGCCGATTCGCTGGCGTCTGGGGGCAAGTTCGAACGATGGCAGGAAATCCGGGGCGGCCAGTGCGGCGGGTATCCCTTCCTTGCCGCTGACGAACAATACCGCGTCGGCGCTGTTGGCCTCGGAAAGCGGACCGTGCACTGAAACAGGCAGGCCATGGGCCGAACGCACGATAGCGCTGGAAGCCAATATTCGGACGTGCCAGTCTTTGGTGTTGCGGCCCAAGATGTCCCACATCAGGAATAGGTCGATATCCGTGAACTGGTCGAAAGCAACTAGAACGATTTTCTTCAAGGCGAGCTCCATCAAAACTGCTGGCGTATGAAACGCAACGGCCATCTTTGCCGGTATTCGCAAGGTATCAATCGGTTGCGCGCCATACACAGCCTGTATGGTGCGAAATAGGAGCGAAATAACGAATGGAAAAACTAACGCGTAACCATTGGATCGCGGCTGGTTTTGAGGCCCTCGACCAGGTAGGGCATATTGGCATTTCAGCCGAAAGTCTATCGCGCCGATTGAATGTGACGCGCGGATCGTTCTATCACCATTTCCATAATCGCGAAGATTTTGTTCGCACTTTGCTAACCGCCTGGGAAGAAGACTACACGGAGCGCATGCTCGCTTATGCGGGGGAGGGGCGTAGCGCGGGCGATACCTTGAAACGCTACTTGAGCATTGCCGCTGAGAAACAACCTGGCCGGGAAATTTCCATCCGCGCCTGGTCGCTGCACGATCCGTTGGTAGGCGAGTTCCAGCAGCGAGTTGACACAACACGACTCGACTTCGCGATACGAACGGGTCGCCGCTTGGCTCATCTGCCAGGCGAAGCAGAAGTGATTGGTCATGTGGCCCACCTGTGCCTGATTGGCGGACAACAATCAGGGTTGCGGCGTGATGCCGCTCGCTTCAACAGTTTCGTGCATCGAGCCTTTTCGCTTTTCGAAGGGGTCTTCCACTCGTCGCGGACATAGCACTTCCTATGTAAGCAAGCCCTCTCATACGTATGCGCAGAACTGCGCTCCAGACAGGAGAGGGATTATGGTGATTGATAATAACGGTCCGGAAGCGCCATATCCGGGGCCAGATGAGAAAGCGCCTGATACGGGCAAAGGACATGGTTCCGGTCTTGAGCAGGCTGAGTCTGAGCCAAAGCAGGGCACTGGCGAGAGGCCTGAAGATTGGAATCCGCCGCCTGGAAACCCCGGGTCCGACCAGGACGCCCAGACGAATCGTGGCAACGGTGGTGCGAAGTAGGCTAAGGCTGGCGCTGATTATTCACAGAGAGTCGGCCATCTGGGCTTGAGCGTGGCGCTCTGCGATGCTTAGGTGCACCGTCGGGTGCCTCGTGGTATGCCTGTAATGTGAAAGCGCCGACCCACCTTGAAGAAAGCATCAGTGAACATGCCAAAGAAACAACCAGACGACAAAACGACAGCCAGTGCTGCCGAAATCGAGCGATCTATCCTGGCGCTCAACAAGATGGCTGAGCGCCTGTGGGGAGATGGTCGGGAAGCCGAGGCACAGGCACTCTTAAAGGCGCTGGATGCGTTAAACCGCGCCCTTGACCGCATAAGGATAGGGGAAAGCCGCAGAGTGCTTCATTGAAGACCCGGTTTGGTGCCGGGCTTGTTTGTGGTCAAGCGTGTGCTGCTCGTTCAAACACTTCTTCCGCCCACTGGTTCAGGCTTTTGCCAGCGGCTTGGGCTGCAATGGTAGCCGCGGCGTGCACTTCCGGGCGGATGCGCAGCATTACCTTCCCCGAAGCGGGCTTCTCTGGGCTGATACCTTGCTCGGCACAGTCCGCCAAATAATCCTCAATCGCGGCAGCAAATTCCGCTCGTAGCTCCGCCACTGAGTCGGCATGGAAGCTGATGATGTCACGGACGCCCAGGACCCGGCCGACAAAGATGTCGTCGCGCTCATCAAATTCAACTCGGGCTGTGTAACCCTTATAAGTCATGCTGTTCATAGCTCTACTCCTGCCCGCTGGAAAAATTCACGAGCCTCTTCTACCTGATATTTCTTGGCTTCCTTTCCGGGGTGCGGCCGATGACAGCGTCACTGGGCCTCTCGTAGCACGAGCTTGACCCGCGATCCTTGGCGTTCCAACACTTGACCGCCCAAATGGACGACTAAAGCCTCAATGTCAGCAAACACTACCGTCGCGCTGGTTGGCGTGTGGTAGATCGCTTCCCAAATTTTCCGGTGCCTGTTGTTCATTTTGCTCATGCTATCAAAAAAAGATAGCAGGATCCTACCAGTACTGTTCTCACCGAGGTTTGACGCAGGGACGGAATTTTCATTTCGGCATTTTTCCGAGGAAATAGCTCCGTCTCCATCCTCCATCCTGATGTGGCTCTCCGTGAAGAATCACCTTGTCCTGCAACAAACTTCTTTGATGGTGCTATCCAACTCAACCAACATTCCGCCCCAACACCCACTCACTAAAAGCCCGCACCTCCACCTGCCGCTCCCGCCCCGGCACGCACACCACCGTATACCGCGCCCCCGCCAAACGAACCTCAGGCCGGTAATCAATCAACTCCCCACGCGCAACCGCGTCGGCAACCAGCACATTGCTGGCAAGCACCAGCCCGTGCCCCGCGACCGCCGCCTGCAAGGCATGCTGTTCCTCGTCATAACGTCGAAAGCGCGCGTTCTCCAGCCAGCCCAGAGTGCCGGCCTTGGCGCACCATGCAGCCCAATCGACCGCGACATTTGCGCTGCTCAGCCATGGCACGTCGATGAGTTCGACGGGCGAGCCCGCTGTGGGCGGTTGCCAACCGGGTTGGCAATAAGCACCAAAGTATTCATCCAGTAGAGGTTGCTCGAACAGGTGAGGATCTGGCGCGAAGAGGGCCCGGATCGCCAGGTCGATGCTGGCGTCACGTTGTAGGTCGACCACGTCGTTGCTGCTGTGCAGCCTGACGTCAATCTCCGGATGCAACCGATGAAAGTCTCCGAGCCGAGGTATCAGCCACAGGCTGGCGAACGCTGGCGTTGTGCTCACCACCAAGGACTGTGCGGTACACGACGGCACCAGCATTTGCAGGCCGTGTTGGATATCGAGTAGGGCGCGGTGCAGGTACGGCTGGAGGCGTTCGCCGTCAGCGCTCAGGCGCACGTTTTGGCTGGAGCGTTCGAACAGTCGCACGCCGAGAAACGCTTCGAGGCTTTTGACCTGATGGGAGATCGCCGCCGGGCTGACATTCAGTTCCTGGGCCGCCGCCTTGAAGCTACCCAGCCGTGCGGCGGATTCGAAGCCGCGCAACGCGGTAAGGGGCAGTTTGGCGAACATGGGCGGGAAGGTTACTCAGATTGAGCGTGGCTCAATTTAGCTCAATTGAGCGTGAGCGCTCAACTTGCCAGGCTGTGGTTCCTTCTCGGTTCCTGGAGTCCATCGATGCAAGGCGCAGCTCGCAGAATTCTTCAGGCCATACTCTATGAGGCCGGTGGTGTGCTTTTTGTCGCGCCATCCCTTGCGCTCGTCTATGGGCAGGGCATGGCCTATTCGACCCTGCTGTCGCTGGTGATTTCTGCCGTTGCGCTGGCCTGGAACATGCTTTTCAACGGCCTGTTCGAATGGTGGGAGCGGCGTCAGCGCAGCCGCCATCGCAATTGGCAACGTCGACTGCTTCATTCCCTTGGATTCGAGGGCGGCTTGACGCTGATCCTGACGCCGGTGATTGGAGCCTGGTTGGGTATCAGCCTGTGGTTGGCGCTGGTGACGAACCTGGGCTTGTTTGTATTTTTCTTTTTTTACTCGCTGGTTTTTCAGTGGATATTCGATCGAGTGTTCGATGTTCCGCTTTCGGCGCAGGCGCGTTCTGATTGAACTGCCGGCGCGATGAACACGGCGGATTCCTAATCACTCGACCGTGCAAACCCAATGATGATCCTGCCGATAGGGTGCGCGGATAAACGCCACGTCGGATACCAGTACCATGCCGCGTTCTTGAAGTGCTTCGGTCAGTTGTACGAGTGTCTCTGCTTCGATAGTCATCGCTGTTACCTCGTCAGATTACTGCGTTCATAATTGTTGACCGAACGTCACGGCGGGTAATTCATTTTTTCTAACAGGCTTATCGAGGGGCGCGAATACCTACAAAAAAGCCCTACAGTCATGTAGGGCTTTTAGATTATTTTTTCAGTTGCCTGCGAACATCTTCGGCTCCTGCCCCAACGGCCTTGACCGCTGCCTTGAGTTCGTCTTCGGTTACGCCGAACTCTTTTGTCCAGTATCTCAGTTCCCACTCTTCGGAAGTGTTGATGCGGCTCCGGTCTCGCGGTCCGCGGTTGCTCAAGTCGTCAGCCATTTTCGAGTCCTTGGAAGAAAGCCTGGTTATCCCAGGCGACTTCCAATAGACACTCAGGCTTGACGGTTTACGCCATTTTTATGCGCACTGACGATTAAACCCGTTATCAGAGACGCATGCCCTTGAGCGGATTCCAGTCTTGCTCGCCTTTGATTTCTTTCAAGTAGTAAGCGTAGTTGGTCATCAGCGCGTACATCATCGACATCGCGACGTTCAGGCCCATGCTCAAAGGTCGGGGGAAATCCATGCCGATAATGGCGAAGACCACGCTCAATACGATGTTGATCGCCAGGAAAGCCCCAAGCAGGGCCAGGTTTTTCTTCCAGAGTCCCAGGACAAACAGGTAGATCGGGCCGAAGAAAAACGCGATCACGTTGGCATTGATCAATATTTTTTTCTTGAAGTCCGGCAGCGTCTTGACGGCTTCCTTGTAGCGCGGGTCGTTGGGTGCGCCATAGGTTTCAAAGAAGTCAAAGCGTTCTTGCCATTTGGCGCTGTATTTGTCGGTGCTTTCCACGTGCTCGGGGGTGCTCATTTTTATCGTTCCTTGTTTTCCATGAAAGAATTCGTTCTCTCGAGAGGTCGCGCGACTTTGAAGCAGTTTTACTGTCCGCTTTATAAGCGTTCGCGCACGAAAATACCGCACTGGCTGTTTAGCTGACTCGCTGATCTGTGATGGGCATCACGGTAGATCCTGCGGACGCAGGCATGGCGCTTGGGGGAAGGCTAGAGAAGTTGAAGGCAGGCGAACGTGACGCGCCCGTTTTATAACGGGCGACAGGTTGATCAAATACCAGGGCAAACCGTCAAATCACGGCCTCGGCAAAAACATGCTCCGTCGCTATGGTCAAGAAGTGCAGCGGCATTTCATGTGTAGGCTGGGTGGACGGCATTTCAAAACTGCCCACTATCTGGCTTTGAAGCGCATTCAGCCGCATCGACTCTTCTTCCTTTAACTTTGCCATTCTCGCGTGGTTCGCTGCGATTTCGTTGAGAGTTGACACGGTACATCTCCGGTGGCTGACCAAGCGTTGAGAATTTGCTGCCGCGCCAGGAAGACGTCGTCCTGCGCTGCTACCACGGTCCGCTGCAAACCTTGAGCCAGACACGCCCGCGTGACGTTCGCGAAGTTTCAAAGGCGACCAGTGGCCGTCGAGGCCGGCAACGTTTCAACCATGCCTCAGAAATAAGTCACTGATAATACAAAACCAAGTCAATCAACCTGTGGCGCAGGGTGGCGGCGTTTTCGGGCAACAGTGGACCAGGTCGGGCCGGCGAATGACGTAAGTGTGATATGGAACTAATATCACCGTTAGTCTCTATATCTTTACAGGGGACATCCCCTTTTTGAGAGAACTGCCATGTTCAAATCGCGCTCGTTGATTGCTGCAGTCACCTGTTTCGCCTTGGCCGCGGGCCCTGGGATTGTTGTGGCGGACCCGGGTAACGGCAAGGGAAACGCTCAATTCGATCAAGGCCAGGGGCAAGGAGGCAAGGGCGGACAGGGAAATGCTGGCAATAAGGGTAACCAGGGCGGCCAGGGAAACTCCGGTAACAAGGGCAACCAGGGTGGCAAAGGCAACCAGGGCGGTGGCGATTGGCATAACGGCCCGAGCATCGATCGTGGCGGCATTCTTGGCGTGATTGGCGGTTATCGCGATTACTGGAGCCCGGGCCCGGCACTGCCGCCGGGTATCCAGAAGAACCTGGCCCGTGGCAAACCGCTCCCCCCTGGCATCGCCAAGAAGCTCGACGGGCGTTTGCTGGGGCGTTTGCCGCACTATGACGGTTATGAATGGCAGCAGGTTGGCACGGACTTGATTCTGGTGGCGATCGCCAGCGGTATCATCTATGAAGTGCTCAACGGTGCGTTCGACTGATCCGTTGTTCCAATGAAATGGCAGCTTGTGGGAGCGAGCTTGCTCGCGATGGCGTTGTATCAGTCACCTCATCATCGGCTGAACTGACGCTATCGCGAGCAAGCTCACCCCCACACAGGATTTGTGTCAGCTTTCAGATTGTCGCAGGCGCTTGTACAAGGTGTTGCGGCTGACTCCGAGGCGCCGCGCCAGGTGGGAAATGTTCCCGCCCACCGCCTGCAACTGGCGGTTCAGGTCCTCGGCATCGTTCAGGTCCACCGTCAGTGGCTCCGGCGTCTCCACCGGTTCCATTTCCAAGTCAACGAAGAAGTCGTCAGGAAGATGCTCCGGGCGGATCGGCTGCTCCTCGGCCATGGCCAGGGCAACTTGCAGCACACTGCTGACTTGCCGCAGATTGCCCGGCCAAGGATGTTGCTCGAACAACTCCAGGACTTCACGGCTCAGGCCAGCCCATTGGGTCGGCTCGCGGTGGTGTTCCCAAAGGCGTTTGAACAGCGCCTGCTTGTCGCTGCGTTCGCGCAGCGGCGGCAGCTCCAGGGTCAGGCCGCCGATGCGGTAGTACAGATCCTCACGAAACCGCCCCAGTTGCACCTGTTCACGCAGCGAGCGGTTGGTGGCGGAGATGATGCGAATATCCACCGGGAAAAGCTCGGCGCTGCCCACCGGTTGCACGCAACGCTCCTGCAGGACTCGCAGCAGTCGGGCCTGGGTGGGCAGCGGCATGTCGCCGATCTCATCGAGGAACAACGTGCCACGGTCGGCCTTGCGGATCAGGCCGATGCTGCCTTTCTGATTGGCGCCGGTGAAGGCGCCTTTTTCGTAACCGAACAGTTCCGATTCCACCAACTCGGCGGGGATTGCCGCGCAGTTGACCGCAATGAACGGCTGCTTGCAACGCGAACTGGCCTGGTGCAGCGCTTTGACGAACACTTCCTTGCCAACGCCGGTTTCTCCATGGATCAGCAGCGGAATATCTTTTTCAAGCAAGCGCTCAGCCTGGCGCACGGCTTTTTCCACGCGGCTGTCGCCGAAATGCAGGGTGTTGAGGCTGATCCCGTTATTAGTCGGCGTTGGTGTCGGCGAGGGCGTCGGTTCGGCGAAGATGCGCGGCTTGACCGAAACCTGCTTCGGCCGCTTGAGCAGGCACTGGAAGCGATTGCGTCCTGACGCCTGCAAGGCGAACGGGAGGCCGTCGGGCTGGTTCAACAGCTCCATCAGCGAGACCTTGAACAGGCTTTCGATGCTCACCCGCGACAGGCTCAGGCCCAGCAGATTGTCGGCGCGGCGATTGGCCGACAGGATTTGACCGGTTTCATCGAAAATCAGCAGCCCGGCCCATTGGCTGTCGAGGTTGTTCAGCCCGGTGTTGAACGTCAGCTGGAAATGTTCACCGCGAAACAGGTTGAGGATCAGCCGGTTCTCCACGGTCTGGCTCATCATCTTGACCATGCCCAGGGTGTGGGAGGGCGGCAGATAGCTGTCGCTGGAGACGTCCAGCACCGCGATGACCTTGCGTTCGGCGTCGAAGATCGGCGCCGCGGAACCGGTCATGAAGCGGTTGGCCTTGAGGAAGTGTTCATCATGTTCGATGTGCACGGCCTGCTCGCAGGCCAGCGCGGTGCCGATGGCGTTGGTCCCGGTGCAGCGCTCCATCCAGCTCGCGCCGGCGCTGAAGCCATGGGCCAGTTTCGGGTCGATGAAGCGCTGGGTGCCCCAGGAGGTCAGGACCTGGCCTTGATGGTCGGCCAGCATGATCAGGCAATTGGAATTGCTCAGGATGTTCTCGTAGTACGGCAAGACTTCCTGGTGGGTGGTCTGCACCAGTGAATGCTGGCTCTCCAGCAACTGGGCGATGCCGTCGGCCGGTAGTTGATCGAACGCAGGCACGCTCTGGTGATTCAGGCCAAAGGCACGGCAACGGGACCAGGAAGCCTGGATGATGGCCTCGTGGGTCAAGGCAGGAGCAGGTGCGGCCATGGGACACTCTCGCAGGAGCTGTTTTTATTGTTGTGGCAAGTCTCGCACAGGTTCCTTGTGCTGGGGCAGGCCTGAATATCACTTCATATACAGATCCTGTGGGAGCGAGCTTGCTCGCGATGGCGGTGTGTCAGTCACATCAATGCAACTGATCCACCGCCATCGCGAGCAAGCTCGCTCCCACAAGGGATATCGTCAGGCCGGCAGATAGCGTTCTTTCAGTGTTGTTCAAAATTGTTCATTGTCAACCGGCTGGTTGTTCAGTTGTTCATTCCTGATTGTTCACTTGTGTTCACCAACGAACGTCTTTTCCCAAGGAATCAGGGGAAATATCAACCTGATCAATAGGTTGCGATTTCTGGCACGGCTTTCGCTTTTGTATTCGGGTCGCTTGACTCCAAATAATAAAAAGGCCGAGCCATGTCATTAAAGCTTGAGCACATCTGTCGCACCGTCGAGGGCCAGCCCTGGATCGACGATGCCAATCTGAGTTTCGAACCCGGATCCTTCAACGTTTTGCTGGGCCGCACGCTGTCCGGCAAGACCAGCCTCATGCGCCTGATGGCCGGTCTGGACAAGCCCGACAGCGGCCGCATCCTGATGAACGGCGTCGACGTCACCAACCGTCCAGTACGGCTGCGCAACGTGTCGATGGTTTACCAGCAGTTCATCAACTACCCGACCATGACCGTTTTCGAAAACATCGCCTCGCCGTTGCGCCAGGGCGGTGTGTCCGAAGACATCATCCAGGGTAAAGTCCTGGAAACCGCAAAAATGTTGCGGATCGAAAAATTCCTCAAGCGTCACCCGCTGGAATTGTCCGGCGGTCAGCAGCAACGCACGGCGATGGCCCGGGCGCTGGTGAAGGACGCCGAGCTGATCCTGTTCGATGAGCCGCTGGTGAACCTGGACTACAAGCTGCGCGAAGAGCTGCGCCAGGAAATGCGCGAACTGTTCCAGGCCCGCCACACCATCGCTGTCTACGCCACCACCGAACCCAACGAAGCGTTGGCCTTGGGCGGCACCACGACGATTCTTCACGAAGGCCGGGTGATCCAGAGTGGTAAATCTTCTTCGGTCTATCACCAGCCACAAACGGTGCTGGCCGCCGAGTTGTTTTCCGAACCACCGATCAACCTCATGCCCGGACGGATCGCCGGCAATGAAGTCAGCTTCGCCAATTTCGTCCACTTTCCGCTGAACGTCGACCTGCGCCCGGTGGGTGAGGGCGAGTTCCGATTCGGCGTGCGCCCCAGCCATATTTCCCTGGTGCCCAGCAATGACGACGACCTCGAACTGGCCGTGACCGTCGAGGTGGCCGAGATCAGCGGCTCGGAAACGTTCCTGCATGTGCGCAACGAACACTTCCTGCTGGTGCTGCATTTGCCGGGCGTGCATGAATACGACGTTGACGCGCCGATCCGCATCTACATCCCGACCCATAAACTGTTTGTCTTCGACGCCCAGGGCAAGCTGGTCCAAGCCCCAGGGCAGCGTATCGCGAGGGTTGCCTGATGGCTGAAATTCGTTTGCAGAACCTCGCCCACAGCTACACCAGCACCCCGGCGGGCCCCGAGGACTACGCGATCCGCGAGATGAACCACATCTGGGAGCAGGGCGGCGCCTATGCGCTGCTCGGGCCTTCGGGCTGCGGCAAGTCCACGTTGCTCAACATCATTTCCGGCTTGCTCAGCCCGTCTGAAGGGCAGGTGATGTTTGACAGCAAAGTCGTCAACGAGCTGACCCCGGAGCGCCGCAACATCGCCCAGGTGTTCCAGTTCCCGGTGGTGTACGACACCATGACGGTGTTCGACAACCTGGCCTTCCCGCTGCGCAACCAGGGCATGGCCGAGGCGCGAATCCACACCAAGGTGCAGGAAATCGCCGAGGTCCTCGACCTGCAGAATCTGCTGGATAAAAAGGCTCGCAACCTCACCGCCGACGAAAAACAGAAAGTCTCCATGGGCCGCGGGCTGGTGCGCGACGATGTGTCGGCGATCCTGTTCGACGAACCGCTGACGGTGATCGACCCGCACCTTAAATGGAAGCTGCGGCGCAAGCTCAAGCAGATTCACGAACAGTTCAACATCACCATGGTCTACGTCACCCACGACCAGTTGGAAGCCTCGACATTCGCCGACAAGATCGCGGTGATGTACGGCGGCCAGATCGTGCAGTTCGGCACGCCTCGGGACTTGTTCGAGCGTCCCAGCCACACCTTTGTCGGCTACTTCATCGGCAGCCCGGGAATGAACCTGATCGAGGTCACCGCGCAGCCCGGTGGCGTCGGCTTCGGCTCGACCCACTTGCCTCTGTCCGAAACCCTGCAACAACGCGTTGCCGAGGCCCAGGGCAAAACCCTGAAGGTTGGTATCCGCCCCGAATTCGTTCATGTCTGGGACGGCCCCTATGACGACGCGATGCGGGCTGACGTGGTGCACGTCGAAGACCTGGGCACCTACAAGATCCTGACCCTCAACTTCGATGGCGCGCCGATCAAGGTCCGCCTGGCCGAAGACAAGCCTGTGCCCGAAGGCACCGCGTACATCAGTTTTCCGGCCCAATGGCTGATGGTCTATGCCGATGAGTATTTGCTGGAACCGTTGAGCGAGGTGCAGCCATGAACAAGGTGCAGAACAACAAGGCCTGGTGGCTGGTGTTGCCGGTGTTCTTGCTGGTGGCCTTCAGCGCCGTGATCCCGATGATGACGGTGGTCAACTATTCGGTGCAGGACATTTTCGACCAGTCCAGCCGTTACTTCGTCGGCGCCGACTGGTACAAGCAGGTGCTGCTCGATCCCCGTTTGCACGATTCACTGTTGCGCCAGTTCATCTACTCGGCGTGCGTGCTGCTGATTGAAATTCCCCTGGGCATCGCCATCGCCCTGACCATGCCGACCAAGGGCAAATGGTCGTCCCTGGTGCTGATCATCCTGGCGATTCCGTTGCTGATCCCGTGGAACGTGGTCGGCACCATCTGGCAAATTTTCGGCCGCGCCGACATCGGTTTGCTCGGTTCGACGCTCAACGGCCTGGGAATCAACTACAACTACGCGGCCAACACCATGGATGCCTGGGTCACTGTATTGGTGATGGACGTCTGGCACTGGACGTCGCTGGTGGCGCTGCTGTGTTATTCGGGGCTGCGAGCGATTCCCGACGTCTATTATCAAGCGGCGCGGATCGACCGAGCATCGAACTGGGCCGTGTTCCGGCACATCCAGTTGCCGAAGATGAAGAGTGTGCTGCTGATTGCCGTGATGCTGCGTTTCATGGACAGCTTCATGATCTACACCGAGCCGTTCGTGCTCACCGGCGGCGGGCCGGGCAACGCCACCACGTTCCTCAGCCAGACCCTGACGCAGATGGCCATCGGTCAATTCGACCTGGGCCCGGCGGCGGCGTTTTCACTGGTGTACTTCCTGATCATTCTGTTGGTGTCCTGGCTGTTCTACACCGCCATGACGCACTCCGACGCCAACCGTTGAGGCCCGCACAATGAGCAAGAGAAAGCTGATACCCCTGCTGATCTACATCCTGTTCCTGCTGGTGCCCATCTACTGGCTGCTGAACATGTCCTTCAAGAGCAACACCGAGATCCTTGGCGGCCTGACCCTGTGGCCGCACGATTTCACGTTCCACAACTACAAGGTGATCTTCACCGACCCGAGCTGGTACACCGGTTACCTCAATTCGCTGTACTACGTCAGCCTGAACACGGTGATTTCCCTGGCGGTCGCGTTGCCGGCGGCCTATGCGTTTTCCCGTTATCGGTTCCTCGGTGACAAGCACCTGTTCTTCTGGCTGCTGACCAACCGCATGGCGCCACCGGCAGTGTTCCTGCTGCCATTTTTCCAGTTGTATTCGTCCATCGGCCTGTTCGACACCCACATCGCGGTGGCGCTGGCCCACTGCCTGTTCAACGTGCCGCTGGCGGTGTGGATCCTCGAAGGGTTCATGTCCGGGGTACCAAAAGAAATTGACGAGACCGCCTACATTGACGGCTACAGTTTCCCCAAGTTCTTCGCCAAGATCTTCATCCCGTTGATCGGCTCCGGCATTGGTGTGACGGCATTTTTCTGCTTCATGTTTTCCTGGGTCGAACTGTTGCTGGCCCGTACGCTCACCTCGGTGAATGCCAAGCCGATCGCGGCGGTCATGACCCGTACGGTGTCGGCGTCGGGTATCGACTGGGGCGTGCTGGCGGCGGCGGGGGTGTTGACCATCCTGCCGGGCATGCTAGTGATCTGGTTCGTTCGCAACCACGTGGCCAAGGGCTTTGCCCTGGGCCGGGTCTGAGGAGTCGATGATGGAATGGATGAACTGGACCGTCCCGACGGCGGCGTTTTTTGGTGTCATCGCCTTGTTGTTGATAGGCATGACCACGTGGGAATTGCGTTCGCCGAGCATCCCTCGGCGTGGTTTCCTGCCGATTGCCACCACCCGTGGCGATCGGTTGTTTATCGGTCTTCTCGGTAGCGCCTACCTGCATCTGCTGGTAATCGGCGCCACCGACTGGAGCATCTGGATAGCGTTCGCGTTGTCTTTGGTGTGGCTGTTGGCAGTGATGCGGTGGGGCTAATCGCGACCATTCGACGATCAGGCTCTTAAACCCAAACAGGAGGTCTCTATGTTCGATAAAAACAATAAGCTGCGACATAGCGTTTCATTGGCAGCCGCGCTGGCACTCAGCGGGCTGAGCGCTACGGCCTGGGCCGACGCCTATGAAGACGCCGCTAAAAAATGGATCGGCAGCGAATTCAAGCCGTCGACGCTGACAGCCGAGCAGCAGCTCGAAGAGTTGAAGTGGTTCATCAAGGCCGCCGAGCCGTTTCGCGGGATGAAAATCAACGTGGTGTCGGAAACCATCGCCACTCACGAATATGAATCCAAGGTGCTGGCCAAGGCCTTCAACGAAATCACCGGGATCCAGCTGACCCACGACCTGCTGCAAGAAGGCGACGTGGTGGAGAAGTTGCAGACCCAGATGCAGTCGGACAAGAACATCTATGACGGTTGGGTCAACGACTCGGACCTGATCGGTACGCACTTTCGCTACGGCAAGACCGAGTCGATCACCGACCTGATGGCCAACGAAGGCAAGAATTTCACTTCGCCGACCCTGGACCTCAAGGACTTCATCGGCATTTCCTTCACCACCGCGCCGGACGGCAAGGTCTATCAACTGCCCGACCAGCAGTTCGCCAACCTGTACTGGTTTCGCGCCGACTGGTTCGAGCGTGCGGACCTGAAGGCCAAGTTCAAGGAAAAGTACGGCTACGAGCTGGGTGTACCGGTGAACTGGTCGGCCTATGAAGACATCGCCAAGTTCTTCTCCGAAGACGTCAAGGAGATCGACGGCAAGCGTGTCTATGGCCACATGGACTACGGCAAGAAAGACCCGTCCCTGGGCTGGCGCTTCACCGATGCCTGGTTCTCCATGGCCGGCGGCGGCGACAAGGGCCTGCCCAACGGTTTGCCGGTGGACGAGTGGGGCATCCGTGTCGAGGATTGCCACCCGGTCGGTTCCAGCGTGACCCGTGGTGGCGACACCAACGGCCCCGCGGCCGTGTTCGCCACCACCAAGTACGTGGACTGGATGAAGAAGTACGCGCCACCAGAAGCGGCGGGCATGACCTTCTCCGAATCCGGCCCGGTGCCGTCCCAAGGCAACATCGCCCAGCAGATTTTCTGGTACACCGCGTTCACCGCCGACATGACCAAGCCGGGCCTGCCGGTGGTGAACGCCGACGGCACGCCGAAATGGCGCATGGCGCCTTCGCCACGTGGTCCGTATTGGGAAGAGGGCATGAAGCTGGGGTATCAGGACGTGGGTTCGTGGACGTTCATGAAGTCCACGCCTGAGAAGCAGAAACTCGCGGCCTGGCTCTATGCGCAGTTCGTGACGTCCAAGACGGTTTCGTTGAAGAAGACCATCGTCGGCCTGACGCCGATTCGTGAGTCGGACATCAACTCCCAGGCCCTGACCGACCTGGCGCCGAAACTCGGCGGCCTGGTGGAGTTCTACCGCAGCCCGGCCCGCGTGCAATGGACCCCGACCGGGACCAACGTGCCGGATTATCCACGCCTCGCGCAGTTGTGGTGGAGCCACATCGCCGAAGCGGCCAGCGGCGAGAAGACGCCACAGCAGGCCCTCGATGGCTTGGCCAAGGACCAGGACGCAATCATGACTCGCCTGGAACGCTCCAAGGCCCAAGCCACCTGCGCACCTAAGATGAACCCTGAGCGCGACGCGCAATACTGGTTCGACCAGCCGGGCGCACCGAAGCCGAAACTGGCGAACGAGAAGCCTAAAGGTGAAACCGTGAGCTACACCGAGCTGTTGAAATCTTGGGAGGCGGCGCGCAAGTAATCTTGTACCGGCAATAAAAAACGGCACCGAAAGGTGCCGTTTTTTTTACCCAGGATCTGAAGTAACCCAATCCCCTGTGGGAGCGAGCTTGCTCGCGATAGCGGTGGTTCAGTTTGCATCCATGTGAATGTGCCGCCGCCATCGCGAGCAAGCTCGCTCCCACAGGTGGTTGTGGATCAACCCGCTTTGTTCGGGCTGGCCTGGGAGTTTCCAGCCACCGATGAGGGGGTACTTTTCATCAACCCATCCAACGCCTGCCGATACGTCCTGCCCGCCAGGCTCATGCTGTTGTTGTGCGTGCCCCCTGGCACCAGCAACAAGCGTTTGGGCTCCCGAGCTGCGTTGAACAGTTGTTGGCTGAAACGCGGCGGTACGTAGTTGTCCGCGGCGCCATGAACAATCAGCAGCGGCATGTTGATCTCGCCGATCTTGTCGATGGAGTCGAACTTCTGCGACAGCAGCCAGCGAACCGGCAAGGATGTGTCGGCCATTGCGGTGGCGACATCGCCCAACGAGGTGAAGGTGGATTCGATCACCAGCCCTCGGGCCGGCACCGGGGTGCCGTTGCTTGCAGCCTCCTGGCCCAGTTCCGCCGCCAGGTCCACCGCCACGGCGCCACCCAGCGAATGACCGTAGATCAGCCGCAGGGCCGGATCCGGTTGCAGCTTTACGAGGTGCTCCCAGGCGACTCGCGCGTCTTCGTAGACGCTGGACTCCGACGGCAGGTCCCCCTGACTCTTGCCGAAGCCACGGTAATCGATTGCCAGCACCGAATAGCCCAGCGCCCTTAATTGCTGGATGCGAAACAATTGCCCGGTCAGGTTCCAGCGCACACCGTGCAAGTACAGGATGGCCGGTGCGTTCTTGCGTTCAGCCGGCCACCACCAGCCATGGATATTTTCCCCGGCCTTGAAATTCTTGGGCTTGAGATCGAATTCCTGCAAACCGCTGGGAAGGCCGCTGAACCAGCTCGCTGTTCCCGGTTCGATGCGAAACACCAGCTCGCGCTCCTTGTGCTGCAACGCCGCGCAGCCCACTGGCAGGCCGACCACCGTTGCGATCATCAACGACCAGGCCAGCCAGCGCTGTTTGAAGCGAGAAAATAAAAATGCGGGCATCGATGCGATTCGCTACTCGGACAGAAGCTGCTTTTTAGCAGATTCTCTGGATTGCGCGCAGGGATTTCGGACAGTTTGCCCGTGGTTTCGCTCTGCCTTTCCAGGGTACGTGCAACCCGATCGAACTCTCGCCGTTTCGCCCCACTCGAAAATTCGACAACCATCACATCGAGGACGACATCATGACGATCGAGCATTCCAAAGGGCAGACCCAACCTGGCAACAATGCACCGGCGAAAGACGCTTCCGGTGAGCCGGTGGATGTGGTCAAGCGCGATGTGCGCCAGCCGGATTCGGCAACTGACAAAGTGGACAAGACGATCACGCCCAAGTCGATCAAGAGCCATGAACAGGATGCCGAAAAACTTCAGGATAAGGTCGCCCAGGTGGAGAAAAAGCTCGACCGATAGACGACGCTGTCATTCGTCCGGAGCGCACTTTTCATGGCTGGAAAATACTTCACCCGTGTGCCTTACTCCTTGTTCCTGAGGGGGAGGGCAACGCGATGCGACGTAGAAGCGCACAGTATTGGCTTTGGGTGAACAGCCGGTTGCCAGGCCGCAACCACGAAGAAGTTCTTGAGGACGGCACGCAGGTCGAGGTCCAGACACGGATCAACCAGCAAAGCATCACACAGGTTTTCGTCTGTGTTTATCGACCCAACGGCTCCGTCTGGGTCGAGGAATTCCATGACCGCGCCTTGCGTGAACCCCTTCCCCAGGCGCTGGAATGGGGCATGGATCGGGCGCGGGAAATCGTCGCCGGTACGGCAGGCTTCAAGGCTCCTCACCGGATCCAGATGACCCTTGGGCCGCTGATCCAGGACGAATGCGCCCTGGCGCTCAGGCGCATGGACATGAGCGATGAAGAACGACACAGGCTCAAGGCCCGGGATGCATGGGTTGAATACCTGAATGCCAAGGCAGCGATGCTGGTGCTGATGCGTTCGGTCCGGGTCGACGCCATGGTGTGGGAGGCGCAAAGACGTCGGCTGCGTGAAGCCATCGATCGCCGTGCCTCGCTGGCGCGGGTGAGCTTCGGTAATTGATTCAGCGGATGGCGTGGTTTATGCGCATTGTTTTTTTCAGCTGAAAAAACAAACAATGACAATCACGGTCTCTTACTGGCGACCATTCGTCCGAAGGTACTCTACACCTGTAAAGTCTGACAGTAGCCGTATCCACATGCTGGCCTTAGATTGGGTTTCCATCAACAACATTTGGAAGCACCATCATGGCTACTGACCAATCAATCGACAATGCTACCCAAGAGCATCGTAGGCTTGTCCATTTCACGCCCTTTGCTGATCAAGACATGAATGGCTGGGTCCTGCACGAGGGCGCGACGCTCGAAACTGACTATTTCTGCAGCGTGCATGCAGGATCAGACTTTGCGCAGGAGTTGATTTTTTCTATTGCTGATCTCCCCGAATTTATCATTGGGGCAAATTATTTAATAAGTTTGGCAGCCCGTCGGAAGGGCGGTAGTGATACTGATTGTTTGCAAATCCACGATAGTCGCGGTCCAGTTATTTCGTTTTCTGCGGTAGGACCTTCGTGGGAAACTTACACAGGAGCTTTTATATTGAAGTCAAAAAATAATCTGCAAATTTTTGGATTATTTCAAGGGGGCGAAGGCGAATTTCACGTTGATGACATTCGCATCTGGGCTATCGATTAATCAGGAGCTAATCCATCTGCTTTGTGAAAATTCCTAAGTAACCTCATTGCGTTCGGGGCTTTTGAGCTAGTTGTTGTTCCTACCCAAAGCCCCACAGGCAAATTTTGTTGATCAGTGCACATCCCCGAATTCCACCAGCACGAACCTGCGCCCATTCTCCCCATACCCCACCTTCGGCACCCCCGCCAGGCGCTGGTGCAGCACCTGGGTCAGTGAGTGGCCCGGTAGCAAACTGGCGTCACCGAAGTCGCCATCCAGTTCCAGTGGATGAACGATCACTTCCAGCGAACCGTGGCCCGGCGGCGCGGCGTGGTCAAGGTCCGCTGGTGTGCAGACGTAGTCGGCGGTCGCGCCGCACAGCCGGCGCAGGCGATGATTGAACAACGTCTTGAAGATGCGCTTGGGCACGCTCAGGTTGGCCCCCAGGTTGCGCGCCAGCCGCACCGGTACGCCGTGTCGCGCGGCGAAGCGTGCCACCAGCTCTCCGACGGGCCAGATGTTGTGCACGTGCTGATGCGAGTCCAAGTGGCTGGGACGCAGGCCACGGTCCAGGCAATATTGCCACTGTGACTGGAGCTCTTCTTCCACCGCCGCCAGATCTCGCGACCCAAGACGCAGGCAGTACCGCGACAGGTTCAGGTCGAACTCGCCGGCGGCATTGCAGAACCTTTTCCGTGACCTGATCGCCTGACTCAGCGGCGGCCCATAACTCAGGTTGAAATGCAGGCCGACGCGCCCTTCAAGCAACGGGTGCCGGGACAGTTCGCACGCCTGGTCGAACCCCGGCATGTTGGCCATCGCCGTGGCGGAGCTGATCACGCCGGCCTCGAAGGCTCGCAGGATCAGGTCGTTTTCACTATGGCTGAGCCCGAAGTCGTCAGCGTTGACGATCACTTGGCGGGGCATTCGCGTTCTCCTGGTGCTTGGTGGAAGACGATGCCGTCTTCGCGGCTGGTTTGGCCTTGCGCTTGCCGAGCCAGGGTTTCAGGCTCTTCCATAGCCGCAAGGCCAACCCCAGGAGCAAGCCATCGGGTTGCCAGGAGTAAAAGCTCCAACGCCATTGTTCAAGTTGTCCGGTCATGCGCTCGTGCAGTTGGTGGTTGGAGTTCTCCAGACTGACCCGCGACGCATCGATCCACCGCCAGTTTTCGTCCAGCCCCCAGCGAATCCACTCTTCGAGCAATACCCGGCCGCTGCCCAGGTCGGCGTGTTGCGGCAGGAACGCCAGGTTGTAGTCATACAGCCGGCCCTGATCCAGCAGGCCGAGGCGATAGCTGATGCATTCGCCGTGCAGCTCCAGCATCACCACTCGCACCAGGCCCTGGGCGGCGAGGGCGGTGAGGGCGAGGTTCATCCATTGCCGGCGAAGGGGGGTGGCGAAGATGCCGACGCCTTCCTCGCCTTTCCAACTGGCATCCTCGACATCGGCCAGGGCGCGCAACAATTGCCCCATGCTGATGGCGTCTGGCGTTATCCGACGGATCTCGGCACCACAAGCCGCGATTCGCTTGCGCGCTCGCCGCAGCTTGTAGCGTGGATCGCCAGAGATCTCCTGATGGTCGCTTTCAGTGATCAGGTGCACCGGAACCCGGCAACTGAGGCGCCGTTCTCCGGTGGAACTCAACGCCATCCAGGCGCTGAGGGCGCTTTGCTCGCCGACGGGCTCGATCACTTCATTGATTTGCAGCAACGCGTGGGGCAAATGCTGACGGATCTGCATCAGCGCCTGGCCCATGCCTTCGGCGTCCATGCGCGCCAGCAGGGCGATGCGGTCGGCCATTGGAAAACCCAGATGACGCAATACCCGGAACCGCAGCCCGCCGATACGTTCCAGTCCTGATATCAGGGGCAGGCAGAAGCACAAGGTCTGGTCCTGCCAGCCCAGCAGGATATGCAGTTGCTGCTCCGGCACCAGGGCGAATTCCGCCGCTTGCAGCCAAGCCAGGGTGTTGAACGGTGTGGCGTCGGCCACCTGCGTTCGCAGCTGTTCATAAGCTGTTGCAGGGAAATCCTCCGCGCCCAGGGAGCGACACCATTGGTACCGGATCGCCATGGAAGTCAGGCCGCTGCTGTCGAGGTAACCGGCTGGGCCGGTTTACGAAAGCCGTCCAGCACAGAACCGCGGTAAAGCGTGTCGCGAAAGAACCTCCAATGACCGAACAGGCGATACACGTGGGTGATCTTGCCGCGCTCCTGGAAGCCCATACGGATATGCATCTTGATCGCCTGGACGTTTTGCAAATCGCAGACATCGACCATGGTGTGGCACCCCTGGTCCGCCATGACTTTCCACACTTCCAATTGCATGTCCGCCGAGATACTGGTTCCCCAGTATCGACGAATCGCCTCGCCACCGAACTGGAAGTACTCGCCCGGCTTGATCGGAAAGTTGCAGCGATAGAAATGACGGTCGAAATAGTCCCGGGTACTGGCCCAGGCGAAGCCCACGGTATCGCCCTGATCATCCAGGTACATCAAGCCTGTATAGCCTTCTGCCGCCAACTCGCGCATGGTTTCGACGCGGTCGCCGAAGTGCCGGGCAAATGCGTCGGCGTTGGCGATTGTGATGAATTCCAGGCGCATTGGTGGGTAGGGCTTGAGGTTGTGTGGGGGGAGCGGGGTGCGTATATCGTGCTCCAGCCACACCAGTCGGGTATGGGAAAATACGTAGCGTCTGCCTAGCTGTTTTAGGACGGCGCGCAGACCTTTTTTCTGGATGTGATCACGCAATGTTTGCAGAGCGTTCATGGTGCCTCCTGACGGGTGGCGGGTTGGGGTGAAAGCGGAGCTGTCCAACCGAGGGCGAACACGGTTTCCCCTGGCAGGAGAAACCCGACCTGGCCGGCCTTGCAATCAAACGGAACGCTTTGGCTGCGGTTGTTCGGGCCGAAATACAGCAGGGTCATGCCTGGCTGGGGGCAGGCCGTGCCGTCGAGGCTGACCTGATGGGCTCGCGTGCTTTTGTTCACGCCCAGCAGGTTGCGTTGCTTGCCGGTGGCCATGGCCAGTACGTCGACTTCAAACGCGTCGTTGTCCAGGCGCAGCACCTGGTCGAGCCAGTGCTGCTGGATGAACTGCTGGGCCAGGCCTACGGGCTTGAGCTCGAAGCGCTTGTTATCCAGCACCCGCACCATGCCCTTGGGGTATTCAGGTTCGTCGGCGAGCATGAACCAGTTGAGCATGTCGAGCCATCCATCCGCGGAGGCGTTGATCGCCACCGAGGTCCACCATAAGGCGGCGTAGTGGGTCTCTTGGTCGTAAGGGCTCAGGCTCGAGCCGCTGGACATGTTGGTCTGGTCCAATAGCAAAGCCTTGCGGGGCCGGCCCTGGCTGTCCAGTCCCACCAGGTTGGCGGCTTGGCGGACGCTGTCGCGATAGACCCGGGTTGCCAGCAGGTCGCGGATCATCCATTCATGCCAGGCCAGGGCGTCGATCTGATCGTCGGACGTCGCGAGCAGGCGCCGTGCCCAGTCGATCCCGCGCTTGTCAGCTGCATTGTCGGTAAAGGGGCCATTGGTGAACCGGGAGCTGGCGGGTATGGCGATGCGGACACCGGCGCGTGCGTTGGCGGGATCGGCGCGGACCTGGGCAGCCATGCTTTGGAACACTTGCTGGAAACTGGCGAAGTCCGGGTAGTTCAGGTTTGGCTCGTCGGCAAAACTGAGGTAGTGGACGCCCTTGTCGTCCGAGGCTCGGGTCGACATGAGCCAGGCTTGCAAGCCGCTGAGACTGGTCCGGTCGGCCTGCAGATCCGCCCGGCGCTGACTGGCGGCCAACAGGGTAATGTCTTGGCTGATGCCGAACCGCCCCCGGTACAAGCGTCGGAAAGCATCTTCGTGATTGACCTTGGCCGCCATGACGTCGACGAAGCTGTAGAGGGTTGCCGCCTGGGGTTTGAGCGCATCGAGCACCGCGTAGCTGGAGGGCGGCAGTAATTCATAGGGCATATATATGCCCAATTTGGGGGTCGTGCCGAGCGCCTCGTCGTGCAGCGCCAGGTGGGTCTGCCCCGGATCCTGGCGCACCGGTTGCAAGTGCGCCGGGTCTTGGGCGAACAGGTTGACGGTGCCGTCCAACCAGAACGCGACCTTGCCGTTGCCTTGCAGGTGCACGCGCCAGATTTGGTCCGCGTCCGCCACCGGGAGGGCCACCTGATCGAATTGCCAATAGGCCCGCTGTGGCTTGAGATTCAGTTGCAGCTGCTTGCCGTCCGCAACCCGCCGGGCTTGCAACGCACGTACGCCGCCGTGGAACTTGCCCGCCAGCACCGCCTGTTCGCCCGCTGCCACTTTGAAATACAGCTCGTCGCCATCGTGGGCTTCAGCACTGAAATGCACCTTGGCCGGGGCGAACAACGCACGGATGCGCGCGTCGTGTTCGACGCTATAGCGCCGGAAACTGTAGCCGGGAATTTCCAGTCGGTAACTGGTGGCGCTCGGCAGCAGCGGCCATTGCTGCTCGCCACGGGTCTGATCCGCCTTGACCAGGCGCTCACCCGCCAATCGCCCATGGCCGTCGAGCAGATACAGATGTTCGGCATTGGCCTCGGCTTGCCAGGCGGGCACCCAGCGGACGGTGACGGTGTCCGGGCGGTCGGTTTGCAGATACAGGCTGCCGTCACGGATGCCGGTCCATTGCATGGACGCGCCTTGGGCCGAGGTTGCCAAAAACAGGAAACACAGACAGCCGCCCATTTTGAGCAAGCGCCGCACTGGCCCCATCGCGAGCAAGCTCGCTCCCACAGTGGACCTGCGGTGAATGCGGATGCCATGTCCAACACCGGACCCTTGTGGGAGCGAGCCTGCTCGCGAAGAGGCCGTCACCTTCAACATCACCGCAAACTGACCCACCGCTTTCGCGAGCAGGCTCGCTCCCACAGTAGATCTTCGGTGGATGCAGATGCCATGTCCGCCACCGGACCCTGTGGGAGCGAGCTTGCTCGCGATGGCGATTTTGCTGGACAAGGTATTCACGCAGATTTTCCCAACAGCATCTGACGCATCGGCAGCAGATCGCTGGGCAGGATAATCAGCGTCTGCCACGGCGACACGCCGCTGAGGCGGCAATACATGGCGAGCATCGGCAGGGTCACGCCCAGGTAGGCAATTGAAGAAGCGGCGGCAGCGCCGACGATGCCGTAGCGCGGGATCAGGATCACGTTCAGCGCCAGGTTCAACAGCGCCCCCCCGCCCATCATCAGCGAAACAGCGCCGGGGCGGTTCTTGCCTAGCAGGTCCAGGCGCAGGATGCTCGCGTAGCACAACCCGAATACCCCTGGCAGCAGCGCCAGCAGGGCCGGGTACGCCGGTTGATAGGCGATGCCGAACAGGGTGATGATCAGCCATTCGCCGACCAGTGCCATGCCCAGGCAGGCGCCCAGCATGGCCGTGGCGGTCAGGCGCAAGGCCAACGGGGTCAGGCGCTTCATATCGGTGTCTTGCTGCAGGAGCCTTTTCATCAGCGGCGTGGTGACCGCTTCCGGGACGATATGCAGCAGTTCCGCGGCGGCGCTGGCCATGGCGTAGTGTCCCAGCGCCGTGCTGCCCAGCAGTGCGCCGATGAACAGGTAGTCCGAGCGCATCATCAATTGCTGGAACAGGATATCCGGGTGACTGCGGACACCGTAATGCAACAGTTCGTTCTGGCCGGTGCGGTCCCAGCGCAGGGTGATCGAATGATCGCGACGCAACCACATCCAACCTGCCAGCACCACCAGGCTCAGGCCCGCCAGCCAGCTGATCAGCGCTGCTTCCAGCGCCGTGTCTTTCCATATCCAGAACAGCGCCACGAAGAGCAACAGCGGCACCAGGGATTCCATCAGCCGCAAGGCGTTGAACGCGCCAACGCCGCCGGAGGCGTTGTGCAGCGTCAGCAGGCCGCTCTTGAGTACCGCCAGCGGTACGGCCAGCAACAGCAGCCAGGCCAGCAGCCCCAGTTGCACGGCGATGTCCAGTTCGGCGCCGAACTCACGTACCAGCGCCACCACCAGCAACGTCAGCAGTCCCGCCAGGAGGCAACCGAAGACCAACACATGGCTGAGCAGCAGGCTCATCGAGCGGTGCTGCGCCGCCTGATAACCCACGGCGGAATTCAGCCCGCCACTGGTGATGGCGCTGATCAAGTCCGGCAGGGTGCTGAGCAGCGCCAACAGCCCGCGTTCGCTGGGCCCCAGGATCCGTGCCAGCAAGACGTTGCGCAACAGGCGCAGGCAGAGCATCGCCAGGCTTGTGCCCATGCTCAACACCAGGAGCTTGAGGTAACGTGCGCGGTTCATGAGCGGGCTCCTCGACGAATGCGCCAAGCCAACAATTCCGGGTGGCAGGCGTTGCGTTGGCTGACGCCGAAACGCGGCAGGTTCAGCGGGTCGCCGTCATGGCGATACAGTCCGGCCTGGGTGCCCAGCGCGAACGGAAAACCGTGGGCCGCCACATGCTCGCGCACACGGGCGTCGTTGTCCCCGTTGGGGTAGCAATACACCGGCAAGGGCTGGGCGCAGCCATTCTCCAGGGCGGTCCAGCTGCGGGTCAGTTCCTCGTGCAGGCGCTGGTCGTCCAGGCCCGTCAGAATCGCGTGGCTGGCGCCATGGGGGCCGAAGCGCACCAGGCCGGAATCTTCGAGCATGCGCACCTGGGTCCAGTCCAGCGCCTGGGGTTGGGCACCGTGCGGACAGGCTTCGGTGAGGTCGCTCAAGGTGCGCGCATCGAGGGTCTTGAGGCTTTGCAGATAGTGCAGTAGCGCCAGGCTGCGGCGCTCGTCGTCGATATCATCGAGCAGCACCGGCAACGGCCGGCCGGCGTGCTGCAAATGCTCGATCAGCGAATGCCGTGCTACCTGCCCATGGCTGCCCCACAGGGTTTCGCCGATGCTTTCCCACCAGAAGTGCTGGCGGCTGCCGACGAAATCGGTGGACAGGAAAATGCTCGCAGGCACTTGGTATTGGCGCAGCAGGGGAAAGGCGTTCATGGCATTGTCGCGCCAGCCATCGTCGAACGTCAGGGCCACCCGGGGACGGTTTGGAACGCTTTCAGGGTCGGCCAACAGCAATGTCATCAGGGGCACGCATTCAAAATGCCGTTGCAGCCAGATCAGCAAATGTTCGAATGCATCGGGCCCCACGCACAGCTCGTTGCGATGGGGCAGTTCGGCGGCGCGGTCGTTGTTCAGCACCCGGTGCAGCATCAGGATGACGCCGGCGCCACGCAACGGATGGCGACCCAGGGACGTGTTCAGGTACAGCCAGCCGCCGGTGCGCTTGAAAACGTATTTGATCGACATCGGCCATCTCCTTAACGATTCTGCTCGGGATTCCATTGGCTGTAGCGCTGGCCTCGCAGGAACTGCCAGAGCCCGATGCTCATGCCCGCCAGCGTCACCAGCACGAACGCCGCCAGGCGAAAGGGCCGGGGCAAACGGTGGCCGGCGTCCAGCAACCCGATCAGTGCCATGGCGTAGCCGAGCAACTGCGCCACCAGGCTCAGGCGATAGAACGGATGGTCGTTCCACAGCCAGGCGTTGCTCAACAACAAGGGCAGCAGCAGCACCGGCGCCAGGCGGCGGATCAATTTGTGGCTGATCAACCCGATGGCATAGAGCCCATGACGCAGCGGGTTGAGCAGTTCCCGACGCTGGGCGAGGCTCTGCAACCCGCCGACGGTGACCCGCTGGCGACGACGAAACTGCTTGCCGGCTTCGTCCACGCCCTGGTCGGTCACCCGGGCCTTCGGTGCATAAACGATCGATTTGCCGGCTGCCGGCGCGCAGGTGCTGAGGAAAAAGTCATCGTTGACTTGCGCCGGTATCGGCTGGAACAGTGCCCGGCGCAGCGCCAATAACGCGCCGTCGGCCGAGACCATGCAGCCTGTGCGGCTTTCCACCCGGCGCAACCAGCCTTCATAGTGCCGATAAAGGCTGTCGCCCAGGCTCAGGCCTTTGCCCGGCACGGGGATGTCCATGTGCCCGGCGCAGGCGCCAACTTCCGGATCGCCCAGCGGCGCCAGCAAGTGGCCGAGCGTGTCCGGGGCCCATTGATTGTCCGCGTCGGTGAACACCAGGATCTCGCCATAGCTATGGGCCACGCCGGTATTGAGGGCGGCGGCCTTGCCCTGGCGTGGCAGGTCGAGCACGGTGATGCGCGAGTCGCCGATTCTGCGCGCGCAGGCCACGGTGTCGTCGGTGGAACCGTCGCTGGCGAGAATGATCCGCAGCGAATGCGCCCGATAATCTTGGGCCAGCAAGGTGCGCAACTTTTCTTCGATGTGCCGCGCCTCGTTGTGGGCGGCGATGACGATACTGACATCCATCGGCAAGGGTTTGCCGTAGCGCCGTACCGGAAAAAAAGGCGTCAGTAGGGTTAACAGCACGGGGTAGCCGAGGTAGGCGTACACCGGCAGCAACAGGCAAGACCAATAAATGAATTCAGCCACGGGCAGGTCTCCTGGCATTCCATTGAAAAAGATTGAGCAGCAACGCGGCGCCAGTCAGGTGCAAGCGCACCTCGTGCAAGGCCCACAATTGCAACGTCAAGCGCGGGGCGCGGTGGCTCTGGCGCAGGCTGAGAAACAAGGCCGGCAACGTGGCGATCAATAACAGCATCAAGGCCGGGCGCGCCTGGCCTTGGAGCAGGGCGACCAGTGCCAGGAAATCCAGGCCCCAGATGCCCACCGACAGCGCAGGAAAACGCAACAGGCGCAGGCTCGGCCCGTGACTGCGCAACAACTGCCAGTGACTGCCCTGGCGCCACAGTTCCTTGCTCATCCACTCGCGCCAACTGCCTTCGTAACCCCAGTGCAAGGCCAGGCTTTCAGTGACCAGCAGCAACTGCGCACCGGCTTCGCGCAAGCGCAGGGAAAAATCCTTGTCTTCACCGGTGCGCAGGGTTTCGTCGAAACCGCCGACCTGGTCGAACCAGGTGCGGCGCATCAGCAGGTTGGCGCTGGGCAGCCACTGCACCCGGCGCAAGGGGCGCGATCCCGGGCGCTGGCTGCGGCGCTGCCACGCTTGGGCGAACCAAGGCGCTTGCGCGGGCGTGTCCAGGTCAAGCCCCAGCACATCACCTTGGCGGCCTTCCATTTCAACCAACAACTTGAGCCAGTCGGCCGGCATTTCCATGTCGGCATCGATGAACGCCAGCCATTCACCGCTGGCGACCGCCGCGCCGCGGTTGCGCAGGGCGCCGATGTGCACGCCAGGCACGATCAGCACACGTGCGCCCAGTTCGTTGGCGATGCGCGGGCCGTGATCGTCCGAGCCGTTGTCGACCACGATCAGCTCGCATTCCAGTTGCGCCTGGCGAGCCGCTTCCTGCGCGGCCAGCAACGTACGGCCGATGTGGCGGGCCTCGTTGTACATCGGGATGACGACGCTTACGCGGCTCATGAACGGGCCTCCTGCGGCTCGACCTGTTCGGCGTGGTAGCGCAGCACACTGGTCAAGGCGAGCATGATCCACAGCAACTTGTGGTTCTGCGCGCTGAGGAACATCAGGAACAATGCCAGCGACAGGAAGCTCATGCCCAGGTGCGTCAACAGGTCCGCCTGGGCCCAGTCCCGACGCTGGAGCCAGAGTTGGCGCGCGCGCACCAGGTTGTAGAGGCCCAGCCCAATCATGCCGACAAACATCAAGCCGGCCGGCACGCCGACTTCGCTGAAGATCTCCAGATAGGTGTTATGGGCCTGGCGGTACAGATCCCCCCGTTTGCGATTGGCCGAGAACGCCTTCGCGTAACCGGTGGGGGCGTAGTGCTCTGGAAACGTTCCCGGGCCGGAACCGAGTATCGGCTTCTCCCGGATCATCTGGCTGCCCACCACGATGTACGAGGCGCGGCGTCCCAAGGATCCGTCCTGGTAGGCGTTGGCGCCGGAACTGAGAATGCTCAATGACTGGATGCGTGCCACGTAGCCAGCCGGCATCAAGGCGATTGTCGCCGGAACAGCCAGCGCCAGGCCGAGCATCGCGAACCCCAGGTGCCGGGGACGTATGCGTGGCAGCTGCGCCCTGTAGTGATACAACCCGATCACCAGGCTGAGCAGCAACACGACCAGGCCTGAGCGTGATTCGGTCTTGGTCATGCCGCCCAACAACAGGATGAAACCGCCACCCCAGAACAAGCGTTGCAGCAAGTTCTGGCTGCGAATGGTCAACCACAATGCCAGCGGCACGGTAAACGCAATCAACAGGGCAAAGGCGTTCGGGTCCTCCAACAGACCCGAGGCGCGGCCCTGATCCTGGTATTTGGCTGAAAACATCGCGAGCACGCAGGCCGTGGCGACGCTCACGGTCATCAGTCGGGCGAACATATCCAGGTTCAGCTCGCGGCCGATCAGCAACGTGATCACGAACAGAATCAGCCCTACCGAGAGTTCACGCAGCTGTGTCAGGGACAGGTCCATGTTTTCCGAGATCAACAGGCTCAGGCCATACAGGGCCATGAAGCCGAGCAGCGGCTTCCAGATATTGCTGCGCAAGCGCGTCGCAGGAATCTGGTGCAAGGCCAACTGCAGCATCAGGATCAGGATCAGCGCCACACCGAAGAATTTGCTGCCGGAAAACGCGTTGTCCTTGAACAGGCCTTCGAACGGGAGCAGCGCGGCAATGCCCAGCAAACCCCAAGTGGGCTTGCGGTACAGCATGGCAACGCCCACGAGCCCAAGCACCGCACCCGGTGCGAGAAACGGATAAGGACTGGCCAGCAATGCCAGGCACACCAGCCCCAGCAGACTGACGATCGAGAGCGGGACGATCATGGCCGAGCCTCCCGTGCCGTGCGGATATAAAGTTGTGACCAGCGTTCGGCCAGCGTGCGCAGGTCATAGCGGTCGCTTTGGGTACGGCGCGCGTTGTCGGCGAGGATTCGCGCCAGGGGCGGTTCGCTGTACAGCGTTTCGATCTGGCGTGCCAGCTCCTCGCTGTCGGCCGGCGTGGCGAGCAGGCCGTTGTGACGGTCCTGCAGGATATCGGGAATACCGCCGACGCCGAACGCCACCACCGGCACGCCGGCCTGCATGGCTTCGAGCAGGATCATCGGCGTGCCTTCGGTGCGCGAGCTGATCACCAGCGCATCGAGGCGGCTCCACCAGTCGTCCATGTCGGTTTGATAGCCGGGCAACTCGATGCGCGTTGGCAGCCCGGCATCGGCGATGCGTTTGAGCAACGGCTGGCGTTCCGGGCCATCGCCGAGCATCACCGCGTGCAAGGACGCATGGCGCTGGCACAGCGGGATCATCGCGTCGAGGAACAGGTCCGGACCTTTTTCGCTGCTCAAGCGGCCGACGTAGCCGACCCGCCAGCGTTGCCTGTCGTCGCGATGGGGCAGCGGCGTCGTGGCGGCTGGCAAACCGTTGGGAATCACGTCGAGCTTGTCCGCGTTAACGCTGGCCTGGCGGTGCAGCGCGGCGATGCTTTCGGCCACGCAAACCACACGCTTGACCGGCGCGGTGCGGCACAGTTGCAGGCTCAGCCACGTATAGAACCGCTGCTTGGGACTGCGTGGCGTGAAGCCGTGCTGGGTGATCACCAGCGGCAGGCGCAGCATCGTGGCCGCGGCCCAGCCGAACAACAGGCCCTTGAAGTTGTGCGTATTGATCAGCGGTCGCTCGTCGCGCCGGTGCCGCAAATGCTGCAAGAGCTCGGCCCAATTGGCGCAATGGCAGCAATCGACCCCGGCCTGGCGGAACCGCGTGATCAACGTCGGCGGCGCCGCCAGGAACACCACTTGATGCTGGCCGGGCGTCGCCAGGCAATGATCGAGCAACATCCGCTCGGCCCCATAGAAGCCCCCGCTGTCGAGCAGATGAATGATCGACAGGGGGCTGTCTTGGCGGGACGGGCCGAACGGCGCGTTCAATTTCTCACCCAATGGACAAGGCTGGGCACGCTCCAGTTGCGGTGCGGGTTGATCTGTTCGGGCGATTGCTCGTTGATCACCAGCAGCACCGGCAGATCCAATTGGTGGCTGATTTGCGCAGGGTGCTTGAAGCGATGGTCGAAGAACTCACGCACATAGACCAGGGCGATCGCCAGCAGCAGGCCGCTGAACAGGCCGAAGGCGATGATCAGCACCGGCTTGGGAAACGCTGCGGCGGTCGGTTCGAACGGCGGGCTCAGGACCCGGGCGTTGGACAGGTCGTTGTCCAGTGAACGGGCGGAGCTGGCTTCGGCGAACCGTTGGGCATACGTGGAGAACGCCGCGTGGAGCGCGTTGATCTCGGTGTCCATTTGCCGCAGTTTGCTCTGGGTTTCCTGCAACTGGTGGATGCGATCCTTGAAGGCGGCGATGCGTTCGACTTTCTGATTGATCACCGAGCTGACCACCGCCAGGTCGGTGGTGCGTTCCTGGATGCGGTTATTCACCACTTTCAGGAATTGCTGGCGGGTACGCATGATCTGCTCGCGCGCCAGCAACATCGGTTCGCTGCTGGGCTGGAAAATCGCCAGGTCGTTCATGTAGCGGCTGACCTGGCTGGTCAATTGCTCACCCAATTGCCTGATTTCCCTGTCCTCGAAGGCGATGTTGTCCACGGTGGTGGTGAAGGTGAAGGGGAAGGTGTAGTCGTTGAACCGCGAGCTGTTCGCCGCCGCCAGGCTGGTCTTGAGGTAATCGAGCCAGCGTTGGCTTTGCAGCAGGCGATCCTGGTACAGGTTCAGGGCCTGCTCTTCGGTGTTGATCGCATTCAAGCGGAACGTGATTTCTTCCTTGGGATCGGAAGAACCAACGCCCTCGAGCAGCGTCAGCCGGTTGCCTTCCAAACCGTCAAGGCGCGTCTGGTACTGGACTTTCTTCTGCTCATAGAACGTCTGGGGCAACTCGATCGACTGCAAGTCCTGGCGGCCGGTGAGGTAGTTTTGCAGCAGTTGCCCCACGAACCGGGTGCCCTGGGCCGGATCACCGAAGCTGTAGACAATGGAGATCACGTTGGAACCGGGCAGGGTCTCGATCTTCAGGTTTTCGATCGCCTCGTCGGTCAGCGTGTCGAGCACCGTGTCGCGCACGGGGTCGACTTCAAGCCCCAGGCCGTCACGCACCGGGTTGATGACGTATTCGCGCAGCGGCTGGGTGATGTAGCGCTTGAACGGTTCGCTCACCCATTTGTTGAGGACGCCCGGGCTTGGGGTGTATTCCCCCTGGTCGCGCAGGGCCTTGATGGTTTCGCGAATCAACGCTGGCGAGCGCAGGATGTTGCTCTCGGTTTCCATGTCCGCCAGGGATGGCGGAACGAACGTTGCGTTTTCCTGGTTCAGCGAAGTCGTGGCATCGCCTTGGGAGAGTTTTTTCGACTGGACGATCACCTGGGCGGTTATGTCGAAGCTCTGCTTGAGCATCAACGGCAGCACCAGGGCGATCACGGCGAAAATCAGGAAGACGCGCTTCACCCACTGCTTGTTGGCGAAGAAGATCCTGAAGAACTCGTGCAGGTAGTTTTCCTTGGGATTCATGATCATTCACCCGGGTCAGTTGCCGTTGCTATTGTTGTCGAGGTCATAACCGAAGCTGACGCCAACGCCCTGGAACAGCACCACGTCGGCCAGTTGCCGGGCCATTTCACCGGCTTTGGCCAGGCCGGTCTTGGGTACGAAGAGCATGTCTTCCGGTTGCAGGTAGGCGATCTGCGACGCATCGCCGCTCAAGGCTTTTTCCACGTCGTAATGACGGGTTTCGACCTGGTTGCCGTTGCGGCGCATGATCACCACCGAGTCGAGCCGGGCCTTGACGTTGGTGCCGCGGGCCAGGGTCAGCGCCTCGAGGACCGAGATGGGCCGGCGGATCGGGTAGGAACCGGGTTGGGCCACTTCGCCCAGCACATAGATCTCGTTGCCGGCGGTGGACTTGAGCAGCACGTCGACGGTCATGTGGCCTGGCAACTGGGCGTAGCGCTCGTTGAGGAAGGTCTCCAGCTGGGTAACGGTCATGCCTTGCAACGGCACGGAACCGATTTCCGGGAAGGCGGCGTAGCCATCCCGGCCCACGATGATCTCCCGGCTCATGCCCGTGGCCGGGTGGATCAAGGTGTTGCGCAAGTTCGCCTCACCGGACATCGGGCTGGTCACCAGGACGCTCAATTGGTTGCGGTTGGGTTGGAACAGCATCTTCTGGTTGTAGGCACGCTGCACTTCCAGGCGCGCCTCGTCGGTGGTCAGGCCGGCGACTTTCACCGAGGTGTTGGCACCCGGCAGTTCGATAGTGCCGTCGGGCATCACCTGTTGCGTGCCGTTGAGCTGGCTGGCAGCGGTGAAGTTCAGGGCAACCTGGTCGCCCGGCTGCACGCGATAAGCCTGGGAAGAGGTCGTGTCGATGTGAAAAATCACATCCAGCACGTCCTGCGGCCGCAGCGTCTGTTCGACCCGGGGCATGTCGGTGGCCTGGGCATTGGCCGGCGCGGCCGTGAGGATCTGCACCGGCATCGTCGTGTTTTCGTTGTGGCTGGAGCAACCGGCAAGCGGCAGCAACAGCAGGACAAGCATTCTGGCGTTCATCTCGTCATCCTTTTGCAGGCTTAAAGGTTGTTGTAGAGCCACTTCGGCATGTAGTACTTGCGGCGGTTGAACACGCTGCCGACGACCTTCGCGCCGGCCTGGACCAAGCGCTGCCGCGCGGCCTGGGCGACTTCCCAGCGGGTGTCCTCGCCGCGTACCACCAGCACCACGCCGTCCACCTGGGTACTCATGACCAGGGTGTCGGTGGCCGAGTACACCGCGTCGGCGTCGATCACCACGAAGCGGTATTGCGTCGCCAGTTGCCGGAACAACGGACGCAGTCGCTCGGGACTCAGGCGTTCGGCGTTGTGCCCGAGACGACCGTTGGGCAGCACGTCGAAGGGCAGGCTGGAAATCTGCACCACACAGTCTTGCAGCAGGGGCGGGGCGAGGCTGTTGAACAGCAGGTCGCTGAAACCGCGCTCTTTTTGCAACGACAGTTGTTGGCTGAGGTTATGCGGCGACTGGCTTGCGTCCACCAGCAGCACGCGACCGTTGCTCATCTGCGCCAGCTGGGCAGCCAGCGCCATGGCACTGGTGCTCGTGCCGGTGCCGGTGTTGGCGGCCGTCAGTAGAAGGATCCGCAGATCCGGGTCGAGCACGGTCGAGGTCAGGTTGGTCTCGCTCGGGCTGGCTATGGTCAGGATATTCGTCGAACCGTCCATTTAACTCGCTCCGTGGCCGCTGAAAACTTTGAAGGGGGTGATCATCAGGATCTTCAAATCCAACAGCAGGCTCTGCTCGGCGATGTAGCTGAGGTCCAGTTCCACGCGCTGGTCGAAGTCGATATTGCTGCGCCCGGAGATCTGCCACAGGCCGGTGAGGCCGGGGTAGATGCTCAGGCGCACAAGATGGTTGTCCTTGTAGCGATAGGCGTTGAACGAGGTGGGCCGGGGGCCGACCAGGCGCATGTCGCCGGTCACTACGTTGATCAGGTTGGGCAGTTCGTCGAGGCTGCTGCGTCGCAGGAACCGGCCGATGGGGGTGATGCGCGGATCGTTGTCGATCTTGAAGTCGATGGCATCGGCGCCGTGCTTGTTCAGGTGGCGCAACGACTCTTTCAGGGCTTCGGCGTCGGCGACCATGGTGCGGAATTTGTACATGCCAAACACGCGACCGCGATAACCGGTGCGTTTTTGCACGAACAGCACCGGGCCAGGGCTGGAAAACTTGACCAGCAATGCCAGGCCCAGCAGAACCGGGGCGAGCAGCACCAGGATCGCCAGTGCGCCGAGGCAGGCCACCACCCGATTGGTCCGCGAGACCGTCCAGGGCCGACCGCCGTCGCGACCGGTCAACCAGCCGCGACCTTGGCGGTGAATCGCCGCGTCCAGGCGTCGGCGGTGCTCGGGGTCGACACGTTTGTCGCGTCCGAAGGCGCTGATCGGGATGCCTTGTTCATGTCGGGTCATAGACTCCTCCGCTGAGATTCGGCCGCAAGCGGCGCGTGGACGATGGGGTGCGCGTAGTAATCGAGGAACCAGTCGACGAAGCGACCCAGGCCGTCGTCCAGTTCGATGCGCGGTTGGAAACCGGTGGCCCGGGCCAGGTCGCTGGCATCGGCGCAGGTGTTGAGCACGTCCCCCGGCTGCAGGGGCAGCAGCTCGATCCGGGCCGTGCGGCCCAGGTGTTTTTCCAGCAGCGCGACGTAGGTCCGCAGCGCCACCGGGTGCTGTCCGCCAATGTTGTAGAGGCACCATGGCGCCAGGCTGGTGGCCGGGTCTGGTTGCTCGCGATTCCAGTCCGGTATCGGGCGAGGCGGGCGTTCGACCAGCCGGGCGATGCTCTCGACGATGTCGTCGATATACGTGAAGTCGCGTGCATGCTCGCCGTGGTTGAACAGTTGCAACACCTGGTTTTCGGTGATGGCCTTGGCGAACTGGATCGGCGACATGTCCGGCCGGCCCCAGGGGCCGTACACAGTAAAAAACCGCAGGCCGGTGCAAGGGATGCCGAACAGGTGGCTGTAGCTGTGGGCCATCGATTCGTTGGCCTTTTTCGTCGCCGCGTACAACGACAACGGATGGTCCACGCCGTCCTGCACCGAATAGGGTGTGCGCTGGTTGGCGCCGTACACCGAGCTGGAAGAGGCGTAGATCAGGTGCTTGACCGGGTGATGGCGGCAGCTTTCGAGAATGTTCAGGAACCCGCCGAGATTGCTGTCGACATAGGCGCGGGGATTTTCCAGCGAATAACGCACGCCGGCCTGGGCGGCGAGGTGAATCACCACGTCCGGGCGACGGAGCTGGAACAATTCATCGATCGCCGACGCGTCGGTCAGGTCGATGTGCGCCAGTGGAAATTCCCCGACCTGGTCCTTCACCCATGCCACGCGGTCGTGCTTGAGTTGCGGGTCGTAGTAGTCGTTGAAATTGTCCAGCCCGCACACGTCGTGGCCGTCGCGCAGCAACCGCAGCACGCAATGGGCGCCGATGAAACCGGCCGCGCCGGTCACCAGGATGTTCACGCTTGTGGCCCCGGGACGCTGGGCACGGTGTGCCGCAGGCCGATGCCGCGATACAGCAGCCCGGCAGCGGCGAGGTGCTCGGGGTTGTACAGGTTGCGACCATCGATGATGACCCGCGCACGGAGCTTGCCGGCCAGGAAATCGAAATCCACCACGCGGAAATTCTTCCATTCCGTGCAGATCACCAGGGCGTCGGCGTCTTCCAGCGTGTCATCGCGGGTCGCGCACAGGTTCAAGTCTTTGCGGTAGCCATACAGGCGCCGGCATTCGGACATGGCTTCCGGATCGTAGGCATGGACTTTCGCGCCTTCGCGCCAGAGCGCTTCCATCAGGTAGCGGCTGGGCGCTTCACGCATGTCGTCGGTGTTGGGCTTGAAGGCCAGGCCCCAGATGGCAATCGACTTGCCGGCCAATCCGTCGGGGAACTGCTGGGCCAGTTTTTCGAAGAGAATGTGCCGTTGGCTGTCGTTCACATCAGTGACGCTGCGCAGCAGGCGCAGGGGCATGCCGCTTTGTTCGGCGGTGTGCAGCAAGGCCCGCAGGTCCTTGGGAAAGCACGAGCCGCCAAAACCGCAGCCCGGGTAGATGAAGTGATAGCCGATGCGCGGGTCCGAGCCGATGCCCTTGCGCACGGCCTCGATGTCGGCGCCCAGGCGTTCGGTGAGGTTGGCCAGTTCGTTCATGAAACTGATGCGGGTGGCGAGCATGGCGTTGGCGGCGTACTTGGTCAGCTCCGCGCTGCGGTTGTCCATGAACATCAGTTTTTCGTGGTTGCGGCAGAACGGCGCGTAGAGCTCGCTCATTTGATCGCGCGCCAACTGATCGCCGGTGCCGATGATGATCCGGTCCGGGCGCATGCAATCGGCCAGGGCGCTGCCTTCCTTGAGGAATTCGGGGTTGGAGACGACGCGGACATTCAGCTGTTTCAGGCCACGCCGCGCCAACGCCTGGCGAGCGCATTCGGCGACTTTGTCAGCCGTGCCGACCGGCACCGTGGACTTGATGATCAGGGTGCGATCGCTGTCCATGAAATCAGCGATTTGCCGGGTGACCGCCAGCACATGGCTCAAGTCCGCCGAGCCGTCTTCATCGGCGGGCGTGCCGACGGCAATGAAGATCAGTTCGCCATGGTTCACCGCATCGCTGGCCTGGGAGCTGAACGACAGGCGTCCGGTCTTGATGTTGTCTTCGAGCAGACCGGACAGTCCCGGTTCGCTGATCGGCGGTACCGCTTGCTGCAATTGACGGATCTTGTTCGGGTCGATGTCGACGCACAGGACGCGGTGCCCGACATCGGCCAGCGCCGCCGCCTGTATCAGCCCTACATACCCCGTTCCAAATACGCTCACGTCCATCTTTCGCGCGCCTCGTAAACCGATTGATGTAACTCGGATGAAACTGTTTAGAGGGGTATAGCGCAGCTTCTGAAAAGCGTGTCAGCAAAATGACAGTTGTCAGTGTTGGCAAACTCGAGAGATTGGGGCTTTTTGATATCAAGTCATTGACAGACTTGGAGAAGTGCCGTTTTTAAAGGGTAATATCGTTGTTTAATGAGGCGATGAACGGTACCTATCCATAGGTTTTTATATTTTCCGGGGGTCAAAGGTGTCATTTTCGGGCTAACGTTTTTTTGACGCTCTAGCCGTTCGTCCAGTTTCTTGCGCTTTGAAAACCCGCTGCTAGTGTGCAGAAAACGAACCTTCCATTGCTGCGCGACGCCGTCGAGAAACCCATGACCCGATACCTCAAGGAAGTGCTGCTGGTGCTGTACCTTTTCCGGGGGCATGACTTGTACCTGGAACGACTGGCAGCGTTGGGTGTTGGCTTTGCAACGGCGCTGTTTGGCGCGATGTTCCTGGCCTTGGTGCTGGCGCTCTGGATGACCGCCTACATTCGCCCGGCGTTGGTCAGGCATCTGTTTGCCCTGGCGATGTTTGTCTCGGCGGTGTTCTTCGAGGTGTATACGCGGGTGACCGACAGCTACCTGACCTACAGCCAGTTCGTGTCGCTGGTGTATTCCGGTGGTTTTATCCAGGAGGCGGCCTATCAATATCGCGAGGTCATCATCAGCGCGGTGGCCGGCGGTGTGTTGCTGTTGTTGGGCATCGCCCTCAAGCCGCGGCGTCGTCTATCGCTGCCCGGCTACGTGCCGATCATCGCGCCCGTGCTGGGCGTGCTGCTGCTCAGTGCTGTGCTGTTCGTGCGAGCGGGCGAGGGCGCGCGCGGCCTGCCGGTGATGTACACGCCGCTGGCCTATCTGAACCTGTTCATCTACGAGACGGTGCACAACACCGTCGGGCCTCGGGAGCCGGTCAGTCTCGCCCGGCAATCGTCTCCGATCGACCACGATATCGTGTTGATCATCGACGAAAGCATTGCCGGCAACTACCTCGACATCAACACCCCGTCCGGCGTCTCCACTGGGCTGAAGGCACCGCCCCCCGGCGTCGACATTTTCAATTATGGCTACGCGGCGTCTGTTGCCAATTGCAGCGCCGACACCAACGTTACCCTGCGTTATGGCGGCACCCGAGCCGACTACGTGCGCATCAACAGCACACAACCGTCGATCTGGCAGTACGCCCACCAGGCCGGGTTGCGCACTGTCTATATCGACGCCCAGCGCACCGGCGGCAACCTGCAGAATCTGATGACCGAGCTGGAAAAAAAAGATATCGATCAATTCGTCCAATTCGACCAGGCCCGCGTACGCGACCGGGACATGGCGGCCGTGGCGAAGCTGGTTGAGTTGCTGGGCAACGGCCAGCCCGAGTTGGTGGTGATCAACAAGGTCGGCGCGCATTTTCCGGTCCACGACAAATACCCCGATGACTTCATGACCTACCGTCCGGCCCTGCCGCGCGGGCAGTTCCAAGACGTGAGCGACACCGGCAGCCGCGATGGTTTCAACGGCGAGAAAAGCGATTGGGCGCTCTACCGCAACGCTTACCAGAACACCTTGCTGTGGAACGTCGGCGAATTTTTCCAGCGACTTTTCCGTGAAGGCAACCTCACGAACGCCGTGCTGATCTACACCTCCGACCATGGCCAGGACCTCCATGAACGCGGCAATCCCGGGCTCAATACCCACTGCGGCGGTGATCCGGTGGAGGAAGAAGGGCTGGTGCCGCTCGTGGTGATTCAGGGCAGCCAACTGCAGACGCTGGACTGGCGCGGCACCTTGGCACAGAACAAGGACCGCTCCAGCCACTACAACATCTTCCCGACGCTGCTGGAGTTGATGGGCTACGACCCGGCCGGGATCATGGCCCACTATGGCAAGCCATTGAACCAACCGACCGAAGACGACTTCACCTTCAACTACCGCTTCAATGCCCGGCTGGGGGCCAAGCCGGCCTGGAAACATATCGACCTGGACAGCATCGTCACACCAGGGCCGGTGAAGACCGAAGTGGCGGCGGGGCAGTGAGGATCGACCATGGTTGATCCAGCGCCGTGACTGAAGGGGCCGCGCACCACAGATCCCTTGTGGGAGCGAGCTTGCTCGCGATGAGGTCAGCCCATTCAAAATCTTCATCGACTGTCACACCGCCATCGCGAGCAAGCTCGCTCCCACAGTTGGACACTAGACCAAGCATCTTTTTGGAACTCTCACAACCCTCTGAGCCTCCGCTATCCTGACGCCTTCGCCGATCTGCCCCGAGTCCTGCCCATGCTGGAAGTCCGCAACGTCTTCAAGAGCTACGCCACGCCCCAAGGCCCGCTGCCCGTGTTGCAAGGTGTCGACCTTACGCTGCCCCCGGGCAGCAGCCTGGCGCTGATGGGTGAATCGGGCAGCGGCAAGAGCACCTTGTTGCACTTGGTCGCCGGCCTGGACAAAGCGGACCGGGGCAGCATCCGCAGCGGTAACTACCAGCTCGACGGCATGAGCGAGCACCAACTGGCCCATTGGCGACGCACGGAAATCGGCCTGGTGTTCCAACAATTCAACCTGATCAGCAGCCTGTCGGTGGATGACAACCTCGCCTTCCAGGCGCGCCTGTGTGGGCGTTTCGATGCTGGCTGGCAGGCGCACCTGGTGCAGCGACTCGGACTGACGGACCTGCTGCGGCGCTATCCCGAACAACTTTCCGGCGGACAGCAACAACGGGTGGCGCTGGGCCGGGCGCTGGCTTCACGGCCACCCTTGCTGTTGGCCGACGAGCCGACCGGCAGCCTCGACGAAGCCACCAGCGACGAAGTGCTGCAATTGCTGTTGGAATTGCTCGACGGCAGCCCCACCAGCCTGTTGATGGTCACGCACAGTCAACGAGTAGCGGCGCGCCTCGCGCATCGTGTGGTGCTGCAAGGTGGGCGTTTGGCACAGGCGGTCCAGGCCTGATGGTTTTTCGCCAGACGCTCAAGGCCCTGCTCAGCCACTGGCGACGACACCCGGTGCAATTCTTCAGTGTGCTGACCGGGCTTTGGCTCGCCACCAGCCTGCTCATCGGCGTCCAGGCACTGAACAGCCAGGCTCGCGACAGCTACGCCCGGGCCAGTCAATTGATCGGCGGCGAACCCCAGGCCAGCCTGAGCGCGCCGGGTGGCGGCACCTTCGCGCAGCAATGGTTTGTCGACCTGCGTCGCCAAGGCTGGCCCGTGTCGCCGGTGTTGCAGGCGCGGGTGACGCTCAAGGGGCACGAAGAGCAGCGACTACAGGTGATGGGCATCGACCCGGTGTCGCTGCCGCCGGGTTCGGCCGTGGCGGGACAGGCGCGGGAAATCGATGAGGCGGTGGAGTTTTTCACCGGTGCCGGGCGTACCTGGATCGCCCCCTCGACCTTGCAAGCCCTGGGGCTGAAGGAGGGCGACAGGCCTCGCACCGTCGGCGACCAAGCCTTGCCGCCCTTGCATGTGCAACCCGACATGGCGCCGGGCGTGTTGTTGATGGACATCGGCTTCGCCCAGCAACTGCTGGGCTTGCCGGAGCAGGTTTCGCGATTGCTGCTGCCCGCCACGTTCACGGCCACTTTGCCCGAGGCCTTCAACGGCTTGCTGCAATTGAAGCGTGCGGACGAGGAAAACAACCTGTCGCGCCTGACCGAAAGCTTTCATCTGAACCTCGATGCGTTGGGGGTCCTGTCATTTGTGGTGGGGTTGTTCATCGTTCATGCGGCCATCGGCCTGGCGCTGGAACAACGCCGCAGCCTGTTGCGAACCCTGCGGGCCTGCGGCGTCAGCGCGCGGGTGCTGATCACCAGCCTGGCGCTGGAGCTGGGCGCGTTGGCCTTGTTGGGCGGCGTGGCTGGCGTGCTCAGTGGGTATTGGCTGGCGAGTCTGTTGCTGCCCGATGTGGCGGCGAGCCTGCGGGGCCTGTACGGCGCGCAAGTGCCCGGACAATTGAACCTCAGCCCCTGGTGGTGGCTGGGCGGGATTGGCCTGGGCCTGCTCGGCGCGCTACTGGCCGGGGCCCAGAGTCTTTTGCGCGCTGCACGCCTGCCTCTGCTGGCGCTGGCCAATCCCCAGGCCTGGCACCAGGCCCATGCGCGATGGCTGCGGCGCCAGGGGGCGGTGGCGACATTGGCCGCGCTGATCGCCGTGTCGGTGCTGGTCCGGGGCGACAGCCTGGCGAGCGGTTTTGTCTTGATGACGGCGTTGTTGCTGGGCGCGGCGCTGGCTTTGCCGGTGCTGCTCAATGGGGTGTTGAACCGGTTGTTGCGTGGCAGCCGTTCGGTGCTCGGGCAGTGGTTTCTCGCTGATTGCCGCCAGCAATTGCCCACGCTGAGCCTGGCGCTGATGGCGTTGCTGCTGGCGTTGGCGGCGAACATCGGCGCCGGCAGCATGACCTCCGGTTTTCGCCAGACGTTCAGCGATTGGCTGGAGCAACGACTGACCGCCGAGTTGTATATCAGCCCGCAGACGCCAGCCCAGGCGGGCGAGCTGTACGACTGGCTCAAGCAACAACCGACGGTCACCGCCGTGCTGCCCAACTGGCAGGTGTCGATTCCCTTGCAAGGCTGGCCGACGGACATTTTCGGCATCATCGACCATGCTTCCTATCGCCAGCACTGGCCGTTGCTGGAGTCGACCGACGGCCAGGCGTGGGAGCAACTGGCCGGCGCCGACACGCTGATGCTCAGCGAACAACTGGCCCGGCGCCTGAAAGTGCGGATCGGTGATCGATTGACCCTCCCGACCCCACAAGGTCCGTGGGCGCCGCGCATCGTCGGAATCTACGCCGACTACGGCAACCCCAAGGGCCACGTGTTGATCAACGCGAAGCACCTGCTGGCGCACTGGCCGCAGCTCACGCCGTATCGTTTCAACCTGCGCATCGAACCGTCGAAGATCCCACCCTTGCTGGCGGCGTTGCAAAACCGGTTCAACCTCGACGACAGCCGCATCGTCGATCAGGCCCGGCTCAAAGGCTGGTCAACCCAAGTGTTCGAGCGCACCTTTGCCGCCACCGCCGCGCTCAACAGCCTGACCCTGGCCGTAGCCGGGGTGGCGTTGTTCATCAGCCTGTTGACCCAGAGCCAGAGCCGCCTCGGCCAATTGGCACCGCTATGGGCAGTGGGCGTCACGCGGCGGCAATTGATGCTGCTCAACCTTGGCCAGACCTGGCTGCTGGCGCTGCTGACCTTGTTATTGGCCGTGCCGCTGGGCATTGCCCTGGCCTGGTGCCTGGATGCGGTGATCAATGTGCAGGCCTTTGGCTGGCGCCTGCCGTTGCGGGTCTTTCCGTTGCAACTGGCGCAACTGCTGGCCTTGGCGATGCTCGCCACGCTGCTGGCATCGGCCTGGCCGCTGTACGCGCTGTACCGCACGCAGCCGACGGATTTGCTGAGGACGTTTGCCCATGAAGATTAGAGTCGGCCTGATGCTCCTTGCATTGCTTGCCGGTTGTGATGACTCGACGCCGCCGGAAAAGGGTTTTGCCGGTCTCGGCACCCACACCGTTGCGTTCACGCCCGTGGTGCCCGGGCGCGTGTTCAGCTTTCCAGCCGATCACGGTGTTCATGAAGGTTTCCGCATCGAATGGTGGTACATCACCGCTAATCTCAAGGACGCCGAAGGGCGGGATTTCGGCGTGCAGTGGACGTTGTTCCGCAGCGCCCAGGATCCTGCGGTGCAGGGCAGTGGCTGGCGCAACCAGACGATCTGGCTCGGCCACGCCGCCGTGACCTCCGCCAGCGTCCACCATGCCGCCGAGCGCTACGCCCGGGGCGGCGTCGGGCAGGCCGGGGTGCGGACTACGCCTTTCGATGCCTGGATCGATGATTGGCAATTGACGACTCAAGCCACTGGCAATGATCCCCTGGCGGCGATGCAGCTCAAGGCGCGTGACGCACACTTCAACTATGAACTGCAGCTCAGGTCGACGCGTCCGCTGGTCCTGCAAGGCGACCAGGGTTTCAGCCAGAAATCCGCGCAGGGCCAAGCGTCGTATTACTACAGCCAGCCGTTTTTCCAGGCGCGTGGTCATCTGGAAATCGACGGCCAGCGCTACGAAGTCAGCGGCCCAGCGTGGCTTGACCGTGAGTGGAGCAGCCAGCCGCTGACGGAAAACCAGACCGGATGGGACTGGTTTTCGCTGCACCTGGAAAGCGGCGAACAGGTGATGCTCTATCGCATGCGCCATAAGGAAGGCGCACCGTATCTCACGGGAACCTGGATCGATGCCCATGGCCAGGCGACGACGTTGCATGCCGACGAAATCAGCCTCGCGCCGCTGGACACCTCCAAGGTCGCGGGGCGCGCGATGCCGGTGCGCTGGTCGGTCAAGATCCCCGGCAAACAGCTCGACATTACCACCCGGGCGCTGAATCCCGGGGCTTGGATGAACCTGCGCATTCCCTACTGGGAAGGGCCGGTGCAACTGAGCGGCAGTCACGGCGGGAGCGGCTATCTGGAAATGACCGGCTATTGAGAATCGCCGGAACTCCCCGCATCCGTCGCCCCTCATAGCTTATGAATGCCTCGCGGGAGTCCTTCATGAGCGATGACCTCAAACCACCGTCGCTGGCCGATTGGCAGCGACTGTTCGACGACAAGGCTTACTTCCAGCAGTCGCCCGACGCTCATTTCACCGAGCTGATGCGGCTGGCTGACGATCTGTTCGGCCTGGGAGAGATTGACCTGGACCGCTGGCAAGAACTGAAGACCAGAGCCGAGGAACTTCACCAGCGCTCGCCGGATGCCAACGTCGCAGCGGAAGTGGCAGACCCCGACGCCTGATCTTATGGCGGCCCTTTCGCGAGCAGGCTCGCGAAAAGGACAACTCGGTCCTGGATTAAAACGCCATCGCCGCCATGCAATCCCACGCCAGCAGTTGGCACTACAGCAGAAGGAATTCAAGATGAAGCCCACATCAGACCCATCCGAACACAACCCTGATAAGCCGGCCATGCCTGGTGAAGTGGAGCGGGACAACGACGCGTTGCGCCCCAACGACCCGGCCAAGCGTGAGCAACGCCACGGTAATCCCGATGCGCAGGAAACCGATGCGCAGAAAACGGCCCGGCGCGATTGAAGTTGTTGGCGGGGGAGGGCAAGGATTCCTTGGCCCATGGCGTGAAAAATTATTTAAGTGGGGCTCACGGACATCCCGCGCAAGCTCCACTATTATTGTCTGCGTTCGCCCAGTGTCAGGCTCTTTACCAGTGCATGGAATGCCGAGGCCGTCGCACTGGGCGAACACCTGTGTGACTTAGCCGGCGACCGGTGAACGCCAGTCGTCGGAGCCGGACGTGCCGCTGACTTCATGGGTCCAGGTGATCTTGCGATACGTGAAGTGGACATCCTCCAGATGGGTGAAGTGGCTGTTGTTCGGGTCCTGGCAGTTGAGCATGTAGTCCTTCATGTCAACGATGATCGCGTCTTCCAGGGTGGTGGTGTAGTAGTGCTCCTGGGTGCCTGCGGCTGATGTGCGAAACCACTGGATTTCGACCTTGGTCAAGCGTTCACCGCTGGTCAGTGCGGCGAGCAGCAACGGCGAGGCCTTGTCGAAAACCTTGGTGATGACCAGTGGCTTGTGCACGCGCTGACCGGTTGGCTGGCCCGACTGGGCATCGCGCGGGATGATCACCTGATGCTCGAAGCCTTGCACCATGACCTGGTCTTCATGACCTTCCTGATAGGTGTTGCCCACCGAGTCGGCGGTAAACGCGCCGGCAGTGATCAGACCTTGTTTGGTGCCTTCGATGGACATGTAAGCGGGGGTAGCCAATGGATGCTCTCCTTGCGGAATAATCTGAAAGCCCGGGTCGCGAATCGTCCCGAGGCTGCCTGAGTTATCAAGAGCTGTGCCATTCGCTAAAAAACCTCTATAAATCAGTTGTTTGGTGAAGCGGCGCTGTCGAATCCGACATCAAGCGCCGGACATTCACGCAATGGACTGCGCCGTGTATCCCCGTCGATTGCACACTGCGCTGGGGCGGCTGAAACGGCGACAAGCGCTGGATTGAAGCCAGCGCCCCGTGCAACTTCTTGCGCCGTCTTGCCTTCGGCTTTTCTACGCACCCAACGCAGACATGCACTCATCGATGGAGCGCTGCTGTGTCGCGGCGTACAGCGCCAACTCATCGATGGTTGTTCGTCCCAGTGCGGTTTCGAATGCCTGCCGATTGGACTGTCCGGCATAGTGGCTCTGGGCGGCATCGCCGAGGTTCGACTGGAAAATACCGGCGGCGCTGACTGGCAGGAAATCTTCGTACACCAAGGGCTCTGCGCGCAGGCATTGCTGTTCCAACAAGTACTCCAGTGTGAGCGGTTTGGCCAACGTGCCCTTGGCGGCCAGGCCTTTCGATGTCGGAAAGTAGCGGAAGTACGCCAGTGCCTGCTGGCGTAACTCATCGAGGGTGTCCGGGAATTGGGCGAAATGTTCAGCCATCAACGCGTTGTAGCGTTGCGCGTTGGCTTCGTTGGGAAATTCCCCCAAGGCGTCCCGTGCGGCGTTGAGCAATTGATCGTACAGCGCACGACCTTTGGGCGTGAGGGCGGCGCCGCGTTGTTCGATCTCGCCGAAACGCGCGCTGTGGCTGCCCTTGGACTGAGGCGAGTCAGTAAACGCGACGGGTTCGTCGAGGGCCTTGAAGCTGGTCTGGCGCAGCAGGATCGGACACTGTCGGCGAGGTGGACCTTCGACCACGGCCTTCGGCGTGATGCCATGCCGCGGCATCTGGGCCTGGACGATGTCGATGTCCAGGGTGCGCGGCGTCAGGTGATTGATGTGTGGGCCCTTGAAGGCCACGACGTCGGCGATCAGCCGATGCTGGGCGCTGAGTTGTCGATATTGTTCGGCGGTGACCGTGGCGCTGTGGTGCCAGCGGAAAGTTTCCAATGCTTGCAGGACAAACTCGTCAGCCTGGTGCTCCGTCAGGCCACCCTGGCGCTCGGCCAGCTCAATGAGATCGAGGGCGTCGGCGGTGAAAATCTGCCGTTTGGCCAACACCGACTCGGCAAAGGTCCGAAGCTCGGTGTTTTCAATCAGCTCCAGGCGCAACAGCGAGGTGAAGACCCGGAACGGGCTTACTTGCAACGATGCCTCGTGTACAGCGCGAAATGCCGTGGAGTGCACCGGTACCCCGGCAGGCGTGAGGTCGTAATAGCCCACCGGCTCCATGCCCATCACCGCAAACAGGCGACCGAGCATCGCCAGCTCGGCGGCGGTGCCGACGCGGATCGCACCGTGGCGTTCCAAGTCCAGGCGCTCGAGCTCGCCGGTGCTGCGCAGGTGTTCGGCCAGCGGGGAGTCGTTTGCCAGCACCTGGGCGTTGGTCTGTTCCACCAGGTTCATCAGTGCGCCGTACAGCGGCACCTCGTCGCGGTACATGTCGGACATCGCCCTGGAAAAGCGTTGGCGGATCAAGTCGGGGCTGACGAAGCTCATCGTGAGAATTCCTGGCGAGGGCTGTGGGAAAGTTGAACGAAAGATCGCAGCCTTCGCCAATGCCGGCAAACGAAGAATCTTCAGGACTTCATTCTGCCAGGGACTGATCCGAAGGCTCCCGCCGAAGACGTCGTCGCAAGCAATCAAGCCTGCCTTGTGTTCACTGCCCCAATCCCCTCAGGAAATCCCGATATAACGCCGCCGTTTTCCCGGGTTTCTCTACCATCGGCATATGGCCGACGCCGTCCCAGATCTCCACCCGCAAATCGGCGATGCCCTTGCTCCAGACCGGCACGCTGCTGACGTCGATCAGCCGGTCCTTGCGCCCCCAAAGCAGCAACGACGGCGCGCGGATGTCGTTCAGGCGGGGCTCCATCGGTGGGCTGGCGCGAAAATCGACGAAGATTTCCGCCAGTTCTTCCCGGCGCTGTTCGTAACGCTCGGCCAGTGCCGCCAGCACCACGCTCGGCAACCAGGGCGGCGAGGCCATGGTCATGGCGTAGAACGGTGCGAAATCATCCCGCGAATACACCAGGAACGGGTTATGCCCAGCGGCCAGGTGGCGTTCCATGTCACTGGGTTGGGGGGCGGTGACGCCCGCCGGGTCGATCAGCGCCAGGGTCAGCACGCGGTCAGGTGAGGTCGCCGCCAGCCACGCCGCGAGGTGGCCGCCCATGGAATTGCCGATCACATGAACCTTGTCCAGGCCGCAGGCATCGAGCAGCTCGATCACCCGCCGGGCCTGGGTCGGAATGTCATAGCCGCCGCCAGCCTTGAAGCCGGTTTCGCCATGGCCGGCCAGGTCGGGAATCACCACGCGGTACTGGCTGACAAAATGCCGGGCGAAGCGCAGCCAGAGGTTCTTGTCGGCACTGTAGCCGTGCAGCATCAGGATGCTGCCGGACGCTTCATAAGGGCCACCTTGCCAGGTCGACACCGTCATTTCACTGATGGGCACCGTGATCTTGTGCAGCCGGTAAAGCCGCGCTTCCAGGGCCATGCCCAGGTCATACAGCACGTGGCCGATGCCCGGATACGTCAGCCAGCTCCAGGCGATGAACACGGCGAGGACCACCCACAACACCAGCATGTCGTTGCCCTCCATGGGTCACGTTGGATGTTGACCCGTCGATATGATCCGACGGATCAAGGTAAGTGAAGCTGAAACCTTGGAATATCGCGATGTCATGCAGGTGTCTGCTTTGATACGCGCTGTGTCGGACAACAATTCCCCTCCTCATGTATAGCCAAAATATGCGAAGAACTACGTTCGTCCGGTGGGATAAATACCCCTGCATGGAGTGATGGCTATTTGACGCCACCCTGATAGACTCCCAACAACCCATCCCGGCGATCGGGAGACCGGCGGTGCAGAGGCCTCTATGCATAAGACGGGAAAAAAGGGACTGTCGCTGGCCAGGAGGCTGTATACATCGCGCATCCTAGGCCTGGCGCTGGGGTTGCTGGTGGTGAGTGTTGCCGTCCTGCCCCTCGACCCGGCGCCCTGGGTCTGGGGCTTCATGTTGTTTAACGGCTTGCTCTGGCCGCACGTGTCCTATCAATGGGCGCGTCGCTCGGCGGTGCCGTACCACGCCGAACACCGCAACCTGCTGATCGATGCTTTCCTTGGCGGCTTCTGGGTCGCCGCGATGCAATTCAATCCGCTGCCCACGGCCGTCACCCTGGCGATGATGGCCATGAACAATGTCGCTATCGGCGGGCTGCGTTTCCTGCTGGTCGGGGCCGCGGCCCAAGTGGCCGGCATTGCGATAGGAGGCGTGATTTTTCCGTTGAGCAGCGTGCCCATGACCAGCCCGGCGCAGCTCTATGCCTGCCTGCCGCTGCTGTGCCTGTATCCGCTGGCGCTGGGCTGGATCTGCTTTCGCCAGGCCTACACGCTCGGCCGGCAGAAGCGCGAATTGCTGGCCCTCAGTCGCACTGACAGCCTCACCGGGCTGCTCAACCATGGCGCCTGGAAAGATCGACTCGATGAAGAGTTCCAGCGTTGCCTGCGTCATCCATCGGACGGAATCCACGGCGCAATCGCGCTGATCGATATCGACCATTTCAAGGCCATCAACGACACCTACGGCCATGGTGCCGGCGACGTTGTGCTGCGCCAGCTCGGCAAGCTGCTCAGGCAAAACCTGCGGGCTGCCGACATTGTCGGGCGCTACGGTGGCGACGAGTTTTGCGTGATCCTGCCGGACCTGACCTTGCACAACGCGGTGCAGGCCATGGACGGTTTGCGCGAACGCTTTGCCACGCTCGCCTATGAGCAGGATCCGGCCTTGAAAGTGAGCCTGAGCATTGGCCTGGCAGCGTTCAACCCGGCTTATGGCGATGCCAGTGCATGGCTCAACGACGCTGACCAGATGCTCTACGAAGCCAAGACTGGCGGGCGTAATCGGGTTGTCTGTCAGCGACATCGACCGGTGTTGGAGACGTCGACGGTCTAGAGCATTGGCGTTTTGTCGGGTAGGGTGCCCCTTGACTCCCTCAAGGGTACTTTCCCGACGAAACAAGGATGAACTCATGACCGTTATCGCTCGTCGCTCCCGTCTGGCCGTCAGTCTTGGCTTGAGCCTGGCCCTTGGCACCTTCGCCCCCGCTGTCTTTGCGCAGCCCCATCAGCAAGTGCTGGCCGATGCCGAGCAGTACAAGGGCGAGGCCCTGAAACTGCTGGAACGGCTGGTGAATATCGACTCCGGTTCCGGTTATGTACCGGGGCTGACCCAGGTCGGTGATATCGCCATTGATGAGCTGCAAAAGCTCGGCGCGACCATCGAGAAGGTGCCCAATTCGGACGGTACTCAACATGTCCTGGCGACGTTCAAGGGCACCGGCAAGGCGAAGATCTTGCTGATGGCCCACATGGACACGGTGTTCAAGGAAGGCTCCGCCGCCGAGCGGCCTTTTCATATCAAGGATGGCCGGGCCTACGGGCCGGGGGTGATGGACGACAAGGGCGGTATCGTCGCCGGCATCTATGCCTTGAAAGTGCTGAAAAACCTCGACTTCAAGAATTACGCGCAGATCACCTTCCTGCTCGACGCCAGCGAAGAAACCGGCTCGGACGCCGCCACCGACCTGATCAAGAAAACCGCCAAGGCCCACGACGTGACCCTGAACCTTGAACCGGGTCGTCCGGCTGACGGTCTGGTGGTGTGGCGCAAGGGCAGCGCAACGGCGCTGGTGGAGGTCAAGGGCAAGGCGGCCCACGCGGGTGTGGCGCCGGAGCTGGGGCGCAACGCGGCGATGGAGGCGGCGCATCAGATTCTGCAACTGGGCAAGCTCGGCGACGCGGAGAAGAAAACCACCATCAACTTCACCGTGCTCAAGGCGGGTGACCGGACCAACGTGATTCCCGACCAGGCCACGGCGAAGGCCGACGTGAGGGCGGCGGTGCCGGAAGAATTCGACCGCATCGAAAAAGACCTGGCCCGGGTGTCCAAGGACAAGTTGATCGCCGACACCGAAGTCACCACCAGCCTGCAGCGTGGCTTGCCGCCGATGCCGCAGACGAAGGAGTCGGATCGATTGATGGCCATGGCCCAGGGTATCTACGGCGAACTGGGGCGCAAACTCACCGAAGAAGGCAGCGGCGGGGCGGCGGACGCCAGCCTGTCGGCCGGGGTTGGCACGCCGACGCTGGATGGCTTTGGCATCGTCGGGGGGAATATTCATACCCCTGAGGAATACGCTGAAGTCGAGAGCGTGGTGCCGCGAATCTATTTGCTCTCGCGGATGATCATGGAATTGGCGGGGCGGTAGCTGTCCACTCCCGGACCCCAAAAATCCTTGTGGCGAGGGGATTTATCCCCGCTGGGCTGCGAAGCAGTCCCAAAACCAAGTGGCGCGGTACACCAGATAAACCCCGCCAGCAGGGTTGCGACTGCTCCGCAGCCGAGCGGGGATAAATCCCCTCGCCACAACAGGGTTGTCCTCGACTAGCGTGGGTCGACGTTATCCAGCGCGCGATTCGCCAGCAGTCCGCTCAGTTCGACCAGTTGCAGGATGCCCAGGGCGACGTGCCGGCGTGAGCCGTCCAGGTCGAAGGCCAGGTCATTGATCATGGCGTTGGCCGAGGCCAGGGTTTCGCTGAGGTTGGCGAGGAGGGCTTCGGTGGTGATGCCGTTGATGAGGGTGAAGAGCTGGCCTGGATCGGTTTTCGGTGTGCTGGATTTGGGTTTCAGGTAGTAATCGAGGGCGCGGTCTGCTGCCGCTTTGTCGAGCGCTGCTGAGTCGGCTGGATCGTTGTCCGGCGGATTTGGGGTTGCTTTGAACATGATGAAACTCCTTGGTAATGGGAGCCGCAACCCTTTGCTACCAAACATTGGGTGGCGGCTATACGCAGGTTGGTAGACCGGGTACCAAGGCAAACCCAGCGCGCCAGGAGGCGCCCCACGCACAGCCGCCATAATAAATATGCCGGAACTGTGCGCCTTAGTTTTACCCGGGCTACCAAACCCGATCGCTGATATTCAGCGACCGGGCAACAGTAAAGCCCACCCTCAAGGCGCACAAGCCGGCGGATTCTGGCGTAGTTGTAGGCAATGGCGCAAGAAGTTGGAGTCCCTTCCTACGCCAAGATTATCGACATAAACATCAGAGCTTTCGTGGCGAGGGGATTTATCCCCGTTGGGCTGCGCAGCGGCCCCCAAACCAGCCAACTCGGTATGTCAGAAAGATTGTGTTCACTGTTTTAGGGCTGCTGCGCAGCCCAGCGGGGATAAATCCCCTCGCCACATGACTGGCTTCGCTTTGGATTGCGAAGCTTTCTAATACACCCAAACCTCCACCCGCCGATTGCGAACCCGTCCTTCATCTTCACTATTGGCCGCCACCGGCATCAACGCGCCGAAACCGCGCACCTCACGCAACGCCACGCCGAATTTGACCAATTCACGCCGCACCGCCATTGCCCGCAGTTTGGACAGCAGGTCGGCGCGCGCTGGATCGTCCTTGGCGTCACCGAAACCCACCAGGGTCACACGCCGATCGGTTTTGCCATGCTGCTTGATGTAGTCGAGCACCCGACCGAGGTCTTGATGGGCCTTGTTGTCGAGATTGGCGCTGCCTTCTTCGAAACGAAAATTCACGGTCAGGCGCTGGGCATGACGGCTTAGGGCCTGATAACCCTCGGGCATCAAGGCGTTGGGGGTGACCGACATCGCCTGGACTGTCTGGGCGATGAAGCCGTTGGCCGCGACGATAGCCTGGCCCTGTTCACTTTGGGTGAAGTCCACCAGCGCCTCGGCCCACGGATTGGTCTGCAAGGGCGGTAAATAGAAGAACAAACGCCGGGAAAGGGGATAGTCCTCGGTGGCGATCAGGTTGTTCAGCGGCAACATGGGTTGGGAATCGCCATCGACAATCGCCAGAGGTTTCGCCTGGCGCACGTAGGGTAGACCGATGAAACCGATGCCTTGTGGGTCTTGGCTGACGGCATCCGACAGTTGATCACTGGATTCGAAGCGTCTGGCCGTAGGATCCAGCTTTTTTCCCTGTCGGTTGAGTACCAATTCCTTGAAGGTGTCATACGTACCGGACTGCTCGTCCCGGGCGTATAGATGAATCGCCCCGCCAACGCCACCCACCGCTTCCCAGGTTTTTGCCTCGCCGCTGAAGATGCGTGCCAGTTGCACGGTGTCGAGCTGCCGTAATGGGTTTTGTGGGTGAAGAATAATCGCCAGGCCGTCGATGGCGATGACCTGTTCGGATGTCGGGCTTTTCAGATCGCCGAGGGCCGCCAGGTCCTTCAGTTCACTTTCCTTGATCGGCCGGGAAGAGGCGGCCAGGTCGGCGTTGGCTTGCTTGAGCGCAGTGAATCCGGTGCTGGAGCCGTGGGCGGCGATGTCGACTGTGACTCGCTGGCCTTCGGCGGTCTGCCCGACGATGCGTTGCTCGTTGTCGCGGCCGGTGATTTCGGCGCTGACTTTGAGCAATCCCTGGTTCTCCATCAGTCCGCGGACCAGGGCCGGCCCCAACGCCGCGCCAATGGTGTTGGAGCCCTGGAGGCGCAGGGCAGGGCCGTGTTCGGGAATGGGCAAGCGGTCCGCCCATGCGCCGCACGGCAGCCAGAAGCCGAGGAAAAACACAACGCTGAGCCGCATGCCGGCACCTTCTGACCTTGGGAAGTGCCGGAAGATTAAGTCAGTCGCGTTACTGAAAGATGACAGGGGTGCGACGAGAAACGAATGACCGGCGCGATCAAGTGTGGGAGCGAGCTTGCTCGCGATGACGGCAGCACAGTCAGTATTGATGTGGCAAATAAACCGCTATCGCGAGCAAGCTCGCTCCCACAGGGATCTCTTACAGAGAATCTGAAGGCTGGGATTCAGCTCAGTTCCAACCAGATCGGCGCATGGTCCGACGGCTTTTCCATGCCCCGCAGTTCATAGTCCACGCCAGCATCCTTGACCCGTGGCAGCAGGCCGTGGGACGCCAGGATCAGGTCGATGCGCAGCCCGCGCTTGGGTTCGTCTTCGAAACCGCGGCTGCGGTAGTCGAACCAGCTGAAGCGGTCGGTGACGTCCGGGTTCAGGTGGCGAAAGCTGTCCACCAGGCCCCAATTCTTCAGGCGCGCCATCCACTCGCGTTCTTCCGGCAGGAAGCTGCATTTACCGGTCTTCAGCCAGCGCTTCATGTTGTCCGGGCCGATGCCGATGTCACAGTCTTCCGGGGAAATGTTCACGTCGCCCATCACCACGACCGGCTGGTCGTTGCTGAAGCGGGTTTCCAGCAATTGCTGCAGGTCGCTGTAGAAGCGCTCTTTGGCCGGGAATTTGGTGGGGTGGTCGCGGCTTTCACCTTGGGGGAAATAACCATTCATGATGGTCACCGGCACACCGTTGGCATCGGCAAACGTGCCCCAGATGAAACGCCGCTGGGCATCTTCATCGTCCGTCTCGAAGCCTTTGTGCAGGGTCAGCGGCGCTTGGCGCGAGAGGAGGGCGACACCGTAGTGGCCCTTCTGACCGTGGTAATGCACGTGGTAGCCCAAGGCTTGCACCTCGGCCAGCGGGAACTGTTCGTCGTGGACCTTGGTTTCCTGCAACCCGATCACGTCCGGCTGGTGCTTGTCGATCAGTGCCGCCAACTGATGGGGACGGGCTCGCAGGCCGTTGATGTTGAAGGAGACGATCTTCATGGTCGGCTGTCCTGGCAAAACTGCGATGCTAGCTGACATGTGGGAACGGGGCTAGCGTGGCAGTAGGACAAATGCACTGCTAATGTCCTTGGCATGTAGGAACGATCGCAGCCCTATCGGGTTCGTAGTCAATAAGAGCAGGCCTCATCGAGCCCGCCCAGGAGACGCAACGCCATGCCTGAAACCGCCACTGCTGATATCCATATGCTCGACAGCGGCTATTCCCGCGAAGCCCGTTCGTTGCTCTACCAGGCCTATCGTCATGAGCCGACCTTCAGCTACCTGTTCGAGTCCGAGCGTCCCGGCTATGAACAGCGGGTGCGGGCGACCGTGCGTGAACTGGTCAAGCAGCATTTCCTCCAGGACCTGCCGGCCATTGGCCTGCTGGTCAACGACCGCCTGATAGGCATCGCCCTGATCGCCCCGCCGCAGCGGCGCCTGGGTATCACCGAGAGTTGGGCCTGGCGCCTGCGCATGGTCTTGAGCACGGGGTTCCGCTGTACCCGACGGTACCTGGACTATCACGCCGCCGTGCTGGCCTGCCTGCCTTCGGACGCGGTGCATGTATTGCCGTTGCTGGGCGTTCATCCGCAATTCCAGGGCAAACACTACGGCGAACAGTTGCTCGAGGCGGTGCACAACTGGTGTGCCGTGGACGAGCATTCCCAAGGCGTGGTGCTGGACACTGGAAATCCCCGTTATCTCGAATTTTATAAACGCCAGGGTTATGAGGAAATTGGCGAAATAGCGGTAGGACCGATCCGCGAGCATGTTTTCTTTCATGCGAACCCGCAGGTCCTGCAGAGCGCGACGGCTTAGTCAGACGAACTTTTGGGAATCGTCTGGCTCTATCAGGCTCCCGACCTCGTGATAGCATCCGCGCCATGAATTTCCCAGGACGAATGACCGGTGGCGCGCTCTTGCTGTCCCTCAGCTGCGTGGCGCTGGCACAAAGTGAATTGGATGTGCGGGTCAAACCCTCCAATGACGAACTCAAGGCCAACGTAGAAGGCTACATCGGTGGTGTGGGCGATCGTGACGAAGAGGCGTTGCTGCGTTTCAGTCGCGGCGCCGAGGAGCAGGCGCGCAAAGCGGCCCAGGCGCTGGGCTACTACCAGCCGCAGATCGACAGTGAGGTCCAGGCGGGCAAGGCGCCGCGCCTGATCCTGAGCATCGACCCCGGCGAGCCGGTGCACTTGCGTAATGTCACGATCCGCATCGACGGCCCGGCGGCGTCGCTCAAGGGCTTCCGCGTGCCTGACAACCCAGGCCTCAAACCCGGAGCGGTGCTCAACCACGGGCGCTATGAAGACGCCAAGCGGACAATCCAGAACCAGGCCTCGCGCTATGGTTTTTTCAGTGGGCGGTTCATCAGCCAGACGTTGCGCGTGGACCCGCAGGCCGGTATCGCCGACATCGAATTGATCTACGACAGCGGGCCGCGCTACGCCCTGGGCGCGGTCAGCTTCGAAGGTGATACACCCTTCGATGAAGACCTGCTGCAACGCATGGTGCCGTTCAAGGCGGGTGCGCCCTACGACTCCGAGCTCATCGCCGAACTCAACCAGGCCTTGCAATCGAGCGGCTACTTCGAAGGCGTGCGCGTCGATGCGACGCCCACCGCGGCCACCGACAACGTGATCCCGGTGGCGGTCAAGCTCGACACCCGCAAGCCTCGCACCATGGGGCTGGGCCTGGGGTTCTCCACCGACGTCGGCCCCCGGGCCAAGGCCAACTGGACGCGCCACTGGGTCAATCCGCAAGGGCACAGCTACGGTTGGGAGGCGGAAGTCTCGGCGCCCCGGCAAAACATCGGCCTCTGGTACGACGTGCCGCTGGACCCGCCGTTGACCGATAAGCTGCGCTACGCCGGCGGTTATCAATATGAAGAACTGGCCGGCACCGACACCCTCAGCAAACTGCTGACCGTGGGGCCCGAATGGCACAGCAAGTTGCCCAGCGGCTGGCAGCGTGTGGTGTCGCTCAAGTGGCAGCGCGAGGAATACCGTCTTGGCGACGATTCGGGCCTGAGTACGTTGCTGATGCCGGGCGTCAGCTATTCGTACCTGCGCAGCGATAACCGTATCGACCCGCACCATGGCTATCGCCTGCAATTCGACACCAAGGTCGCCAAGGAAGGGTTGGGTTCGGACAACAACCTTTTGTATGGCACCGCCATGGTCAAGGGTTTGACCACTGTGTTCGACAAGCATCGTTTCCTGGCCCGCGCCCAGATCGGCGGCAGCGCTACCAATGGCTACAAATCGATCCCGCCATCCCTGCGTTTTTTTGCCGGCGGCGATCAGAGCGTACGCGGCTACGACTACCAGAGCCTGTCGCCGGAAAACTCCGACGGCGATCGCATCGGCGGCCGCTACATGGTGGCCGGCAGCGTCGAGTATCAATATTCGGTCGCGGAAAAATGGCGCGTCGCAACCTTCGTTGACCAGGGCAACTCTTTCAATAATCTCGATTTGCCAAGCCTCAAGACCGGCGTGGGTGTCGGCGTGCGCTGGGTGTCGCCGGTCGGCCCGATCCGCCTCGACCTGGCCCATGCCCTGGACGACGACGGCGGCATTCGATTGCACTTTTCCATGGGGCCTGAGTTGTGAATCGCGGTTTGAAAATAACGCTGCTTGCCCTTGGCGGGTTGCTGGTGTCGGTCTTGCTGGCCTTGAGCATCGTGTTGGGCACGGCGTTTGGCAGCCGCTGGGCCCTTGGCCTGGTGCCAGGGCTGACCGTGGAGAGTTTCCAGGGGCGGCTGGGCGGGCAGTGGAATGCCGACCGGGTAGTGTGGCAACAGGACGCCAGCCGGGTAGAACTCGATCGGCCGATCTTCGCCTGGTCGCCGTTTTGCCTTTTACGCATGACCCTGTGCATCGAGCAGCTCAAGGCCGACAGGATTGCCTTGCAGCTGCCGGCCTCTTCCGATGCACCGAGCAGCGGTCCGATCAGCCTGCCGGACCTGGACTTGCCCTTGGCGATCGAGTTGGGCGACGTCCAGGTGGGCAGCCTGTCGTTCAACGGCAGCGAACAGCTCAAGGGGTTGCAACTGGCGGCGCACTGGACCGCCGAAGGTCTGCAGATCGACTCGGTGCAATTGCAGCGCGACGAGTTGAGCCTGAAACTGTCCGGCCTGTTGCAGCCGCGTGGGAACTGGCCGCTCAGTGCTGCGGGCCAACTGACATTGCCGGCACCGGGTGCGACACCTTGGATGCTGGATCTGAAAGTCGATGGCGATCTGCTCAGGACCCTTGAGCTCACTGCCGACAGCAGCGGTTATCTGCAAGGCCACCTGAGTGGCGAGCTGCAACCGCTCGCGGACAACCTGCCGGCCAAGGTGCGCATCACCGCCGACGGCTTCAAGGCCAGCGCCGACCTGCCGGACACGCTGTTGCTCAATCAGCTGGAACTGACCGGCGAGGGTAACCTGAAAGATGGCTATCAACTGCTCGGCAAGGCGAGTTTGCCCGCCGAGAAAGGCCCGGTGGCGTTGTCGCTCAGCGGCAAGGTCGACGCCAACGGCGCACAGATCGCTGGCCTCGATCTGGATGCGGGCGACCAGCAAAGCCTCAAGCTCACCGGGCAGCTGGATTGGCGCGAAGGCCTGAGCGCCGAAGCGAAGATCGCTTGGCTGGAGTTCCCTTGGCATCGCCTCTATCCACTGATCGACGAACCGCAAGTGACGTTGCGCCGTTTTAATGGCGAAGTCTCGTACACCGATGGCAAATACCTCGGCAATTTCCACGCGGCGTTGGACGGTCCGGCCGGGGCGTTCAGCCTGGACAGCCCGTTCAGCGGCGACCTGACGCAGATCCATTTGCCACAGCTCAAGCTCGCCGCCGGGCAGGGCAAGGCCGAAGGGCACTTGAGCCTGCAATTTGCCGACGGCGTTGCCTGGGATACGGCGCTGCAATTGTCGGCCATCAACCCGGCGTATTGGCTCGGCGAGTTGCCCGGCACCCTGGCCGGGCCGTTGCGCAGCAAGGGAACGATGAAAAACGAGCGCCTCGAGCTCGACGCGGACCTGGACCTCAAGGGCAAGCTGCGCGGCCAGCCGGCGCTGTTCCAGGCCAAGGCCAGCGGGGCTGGCGAACAATGGAATCTCGGCGCGCTGGATATTCGTCTGGGCGACAACCGCATCAACGGCACGGGCAGCCTGCAGCAGAAACTGACAGGGCAGATCGATATCAAGCTCTTGCGCCTGGCCCAGCTCTGGCCGCAATTGCGCGGCCAAATCACCGGCCGCGTCGATCTCGCCGGGACGCTGAAGGCACCGCAAGGCAAGCTCGACTTGCAAGGTACGCAACTGGCCTTCCAGGACAACCGCTTGCAAAGCCTGAACCTGGACGCGACGCTCGACAGTGCGCAGCGGGGCAAGGTCGACTTGAAGGCGAGCGGCATCCGGGCCGGCGAAACATCGCTGGGCGTGTTGACGGTCAGCGGCCAGGGCGACATCAAGCAACAGAGGCTCAACCTCGACCTGCAGGGGCCGCAGTTGGAAACCACCTTGGCCCTCGACGGTTCGCTCGACCAAGGCAACTGGCGCGGACGCCTCGCCAGCGGCGACGTGCAGGTCGGCGGGCAGACCTGGCGCTTGCAGGCACCAGCGAAGCTTGAGCGCCTGGCCAACGGCACGCTGAACTTCGGTGCCCACTGCTGGCGATCCGGCCAGGCCAGCCTCTGCGGGGAAGATCAGCGATTGATGCCGGAGCCAAAGCTGCGTTATCACCTCAAGCAATTCCCCATCGAAAGCCTGGCCCAGTGGATGCCCAAGGATTTTGGCTGGCGCGGACAGCTCAACGCCGACCTGCAACTGGACCTGCCGGCCAGCGGCCCGAACGGCCGCGTGTTGGTGGATGCCAGCGGCGGTACTTTGCGGATTCGAGATAAGGAGCAGGACAAGGGGCAATGGCTGGATTTCCCCTACCAGACCCTGACGCTCAGCAGCCGCCTGACGCCGACGCGCATCGATACCGATATCAATTTCGTCGGCGCGAGGCTGGGTGAGCTGACGCTCCAGGCACGGATCAACCCGTTGCCGGCCAGCAAGCCTTTGAGCGGCTCCTTCCGACTCAATGGTCTGGACCTGTCGGTGGCCCGGCCGTTCGTGCCGATGGTGGAAACCCTGACCGGTCATTTGAACGGCAGTGGCACGCTGTCCGGTGGATTGCTCGCGCCCCAGGTCAACGGCAACCTGGTGCTCAGCGACGGCGAAATGTCCGGCCCGGAACTGCCGATCAGCCTCGAAGCCCTGCAACTGCGGGCCATGATCGCCGGTGATACGGTAAGGCTCGATGGCGCCTGGAAAAGTGGCAAGAGCGGGCAGGGCCGCCTGACCGGAAGCATTGGCTGGGGCGAGGCCCTGACCATGGACCTGGCCCTCAAGGGCTCGCAACTGCCGGTCACTGTCGAACCCTACGCGGTGCTGGACGTGGCGCCGAACCTGAACATCACGATGCAGGGCGAACGACTTTCGATTGCCGGCAAGGTCCTGGTGCCCAAGGGCGAGATCACCGTTCGCGAGCTGCCGCCGTCCACGGTCAAGGTATCGGATGACACGGTGATCGTCGGCCACCAGACTGAAGAGGGCAAGGCACCGATTGCGATGGCGATGGACATCGATGTCATCGTCGGCCAGGAAAAACTCGCCTTCTCGGGTTTTGGCCTGACGGCCAACGTCCAAGGCCAAGTACACATCGGCGACAACATGGACACGCGCGGCGAGCTCTGGCTCAACGACGGAAAATACCGGGCCTACGGACAACGCCTGACGGTACGCCGGGCGCGATTGTTGTTTGCCGGGCCGATCGACCAGCCTTACCTGGACATTGAAGCGATCCGCCAGACCGACGATGTGATCGCCGGTATTCGCTTGAGTGGCAGCGCCGAGCAGCCGACCACGCAGATCTTCTCCGAGCCGGCCATGAGCCAGGAGCAGGCGTTGTCCTACCTGGTGCTGGGCCGGCCGTTGAGCACCACCGGCGAGGACAACAACATGCTCGCCCAGGCCGCGCTGGGCCTGGGCTTGATGGGCAGCGCCGGCGTGACCACCAGCCTGGCCAACAACCTGGGTATCGAAGATTTCCAGCTCGACACCCAGGGCAGCGGCAACGACACCAGCGTGGTCGCCAGTGGCAACCTGTCGGAAAAACTCAGCCTGCGCTATGGCGTGGGCGTGTTCGAACCGGCCAATACCATCGCGTTGCGCTACAAGCTGAGCAAGAAGGTCTACCTCGAAGCCGCCAGCGGCGTCGCCAGCTCGCTGGATATCTTCTACAAGCGCGATTTCTGATCCCTCCTCAAAACAACCTGTGGGGAGCGGGCTTGCTCGCGAATGCGGTCTATCAGCTAAAAAATTGCTGACTGGCACACCGCTTTCGCGAGTAAACCCGCTCCCACAGGTCTGTCTATGCGTAGCTAACTAACTATTTGTTTGACATTTGCTGCCTAAGCAGTAATATCTCGACATACATTCACTGCCTAGGCAGCAAAACGTCTTCCGACAACGGTATCCAGATGAAGCATTTCACCCCAGGCGATTTCCACAATTGCCATCTCGGCATGCTGCTCGGCCGTGCCGCGCTGCTCAAGGATCGGATCATCGACACCCACATGGAGCCCGTCGGCATCACCGCCGCGCAGTTCAAGGTGCTGATCATCATGGCCCAGCACGGCATCGACACGCCGGTCGAACTGTGCCGCTACCTGTCCCTGGACAGCGGCTCGATGACACGGATGCTCGATCGCCTGGAGCAGAAGGGCTTCCTGGTTCGCCAACGCTCGGCAGAGGACCGGCGCCAAGTGCAATTGGTGCTGACCGAAGCCGGCCAGGCCCTTGCCGATCGCCTGCCGTTCATCGGTGCCGATGCGATGAATCAACTGGCCAGTGCCATCAGCCGCGAGGAGCTGCAAACCCTCGAAGACATCCTCAAGAAAATACTGCTCGCCGCCGGTGACCCCATCACCGTCTTGCGATTGGGGGAAAAATGAAGCGTCAAACCTTGCGTACCCACTTGGGCCTGGTGCTGCTGGCCATGAGCCTCGCCGGTTGTGCCAGCTACAGCGGCCTGAAGACCGAAGGGGTCAGCCTCGAAGCCAAGAGCCTCCAGGCGGGACAGTCCCTGACTGGCGTCAAGCTGTCGCCGGCCTCGTGGCCGAAAAGCGACTGGTGGAAAAGCCTCGGCGACCCACAACTCGATGGCCTGATCCGCGAAGCGCTGCACGACAGCCCGGACATGCAGATCGCCAGCGCCCGGGTTCACCAGGCCAGTGCCGCCGCCTATGCCGCCAACGCCGCACGCCTGCCAACCCTGGATGCCAGCGGCAGCGTCAGCCGTTCGCGCCTGGCTCGCGACCAGGATCCGCAAGGGCAGGGTGGGGCCTACAGCACGTTGCGTTCGCTGAGCGTGGATTTCAATTACAACTTCGACCTCTGGGGCGGCCAGCGCGCCGCCTGGGAAGCCGCCCTCGGTCAGGCCCGCGCCGCCGAGATCGACCGCCAGGCCGCGCAACTGACCCTGGCTGCCGATGTGGCCCGGGCCTACAGCGACCTGGGCCAGGCCCATATCATTCATGACTTGGCCAACGAAGACCTCAAGCGCACGCGGCAGATGCTGGACCTGGGCAAGCGTCGCCTCGGCGCCGGGATCGACAGCCAGTATCAGTTCCAGCAGACCGAAAGCCTGGAAGCGAGCGCCGATGCAACGTTGATCGACGCGGAGAAACGTTTGCAAAGCGCCAAGATCGCCTTGGCGGTGCTGCTGGGCAAAGGGCCGGACCGTGGCAACGAAATCGCCCGGCCCAACGTGCTGCAGGCCAGCGCCGTGGCGTTACCGTCGAATCTGCCGGCCGAATTGCTGGGCCGTCGTCCGGACCTGGTCGCGGCGCGGTGGCGGGTCGAGGCGGCGAGCAAGAACATCGAAGCCGGCAAGACCAATTTCTACCCCAACCTCAACTTGAGCGCGGCGGCGGGAGTGCAATCGCTGTTGGGTGACGCGATGTTCGGCTCGGCCAGCCGTTTCTTCAATGTGGCACCGACGGTGTCGCTGCCGATTTTCGACGGCGGACGCCTGCGGGCCGATCTCGATGCCCGGGACGCCGACTACGACCTGGCGGTGGCGCAATACAACAAGAGCCTGGTCGCGGCCCTTGGCGATGTCAGCGACACCATCAACCAGTTGCGTGACATCGGTCGGCAGATCGGCGCCCAGCAACATGCCGTGGATATCGCGCAAAGCTCTTACGACACCGTGGTCCAGCGCTATGGCTCCGGCATCGGCAATTACCTGGACGTGCTGAGCATCGAGCAGCAACTGCTCCAGGCCCAACGCCAACTGGCGACCCTCAATGCCGAGCAGATCGACCTGTCGATCCAACTGATGCAGGCCCTGGGCGGTGGTTTCGAGACCCGGACCGTAGCTTCGGCCACACCGGCCGCCACCGCGCCAACTCACTGATTCGAGGTATTTGTCATGGCAACTGCCGAAACAACTCAACAAACCCCACAGGACGGCAGCAATCCGCGCAAGCGCAAGGTGATGCTGCTGGCCCTGGCCCTGATCGTCATTCTCGCCGGCGTGGGTGTCTGGGCCTGGCACGAACTGTATGGTCGCTGGAACGAAAGCACCGACGACGCCTACGTCAACGGCAATGTGGTGGAAATCACCCCGCAAGTCACCGGCACGGTGGTGAGCATTGGCGCCGATGACGGTGACCTGGTGCGCGAAGGCCAGGTGCTGGTGCAATTCGACCCGAACGATGCCGAAGTCGCGCTGCAAAGTGCCCAGGCCAACCTGGCCCGTACCGTGCGCCAGGTGCGCGGCTTGTACAGCAATGTCGATGGCATGAAGGCGCAGGTGCATGCGCAAGAGGCCGAAGTGCAGAAGGCCCAGGAAAACTACAGCCGACGCAAGAACCTCGCGGCCGGCGGAGCGATTTCCCAGGAAGAACTGTCCCACGCACGGGACGACCTGACCTCGGCGCAGAACGCCTTGGCCAACGCCCGGCAACAGCTCAAGACCACCAGCGCGTTGGTGGATGACACGGTGGTGTCGTCCCACCCCGACGTGCAAGCGGCGGCTGCGCAACTGCGCCAGGCCTATCTGTCCAACGCGCGCAGCACCTTGATCGCGCCGGTGACCGGTTATGTTGCCAAGCGCACCGTACAGCTGGGGCAGCGAGTGCAGCCGGGCACGGCGTTGATGGCGGTGATCCCGCTGGATCAGTTGTGGATCGACGCCAACTTCAAGGAAACCCAACTGCGCGACATGCGCATCGGCCAGCCGGTGGACATCGAGACTGACCTGTATGGCAGCGACGTGAAATACAGCGGTACGGTCGACAGCCTGGGCGCCGGCACCGGCAGCGCATTTGCCTTGCTGCCCGCGCAGAACGCCACCGGTAACTGGATCAAGATCGTCCAGCGGGTGCCAGTGCGCATTCATATCAATGCCGAGGAGCTGACCAAGCATCCGCTGCGGGTCGGCCTGTCGACTCAGGTCAACGTCAACCTGCATGACCAGAGCGGCCCGGTACTGGCCCAGCAGCCACCGCAAAAAGCCTCGTTCAGCACCCAGGTCTATGACCGTCAGCTGGCCGATGCCGACGCGATGATCAGCCGTTTGATTCATGAGAACAGCGCGGCGACGAGCAATACCGCGCAGCGCTGAGGCAGCGATGCCGGCCTCTGTGGCGAGGGGATTTATCCCCGCTGGGCTGCGCAGCGGCCCTAAAACTGCGACCCGGTGTATCAGGGACTCACTCATCTAATCAAACAGGGGCTGCTACGCAGCCCAGCGGGGATAAATCCCCTCGCCACAGGGCGTAATTCCATTTCATCGGGGCGCCAGTAGTTCACCACCTCCGTTTCATAGGATTCTCGCAATGAGCAATAACGCGTCCTTCACGCCGCCCAGCCTGTTGCTCAGCACCATTGGCTTGTCGCTGGCGACGTTCATGCAGGTGCTCGACACCACCATCGCCAACGTTGCCTTGCCGACCATTTCCGGCAACCTGGGTGTCAGTTCGGAGCAGGGCACTTGGGTGATCACCTCGTTCGCCGTGAGCAACGCCATCGCGCTGCCGCTGACCGGATGGCTGAGCCGTCGCTTTGGCGAGGTGAAGCTGTTTTTGTGGGCGACGATGCTGTTCGTCCTGGCCTCGTTCCTGTGCGGGATATCCACCTCCATGCCAGAGCTGATCGGCTTCCGTGTACTCCAGGGGCTGGTCGCCGGGCCGTTGTATCCGATGACCCAGACCCTGTTGATTGCCGTGTACCCGCCGGCCAGGCGCGGCATGGCCCTGGCGTTGCTGGCGATGGTCACGGTGGTGGCGCCGATTGCCGGGCCGATCCTCGGCGGCTGGATCACCGACAGCTATAGCTGGCCGTGGATTTTTTTCATCAACGTGCCCATCGGCATTTTCGCGGTGATGGTCGTGCGCCAGCAGCTCAAGGCGCGGCCCGTGGTCACCAGTCGCCAGCCGATGGACTATGTCGGCTTGATCACGCTGATCATCGGGGTCGGTGCGTTGCAGGTGATCCTCGACAAGGGCAATGACCTGGATTGGTTCGAATCGAACTTCATCATCATTGGCGCGCTGATTTCAGTCGTTGCCTTGGCGGTCTTCGTGATCTGGGAGATGACCGATGGACACCCGGTGGTCAACCTGCGGCTGTTCGCCTATCGCAACTTTCGCATCGGCACCATTGTGCTGGTGGGCGGTTACGCCGGGTTCTTCGGGATCAACCTGATCCTGCCGCAATGGTTGCAGACCCAGATGGGCTACACGGCCACCTGGGCCGGCCTGGCAGTGGCGCCCATCGGCATCCTGCCGGTGCTGATGTCGCCCTTCGTCGGCAAGTACGCCCACAAGTTCGACCTGCGCCTGTTGGCCGGGCTGGCGTTCCTGGCGATCGGCCTGAGCTGCTTCATGCGCGCCGGGTTCACCAACGAGGTGGATTTCCAGCACATCGCCCTGGTGCAGTTGTTCATGGGCATCGGCGTGGCGCTGTTCTTCATGCCGACCCTGAGCATCCTGATGTCGGACCTGCCGCCGCACCAGATCGCCGATGGCGCGGGGCTGGCGACGTTCCTGCGAACCCTGGGCGGCAGCTTCGCCGCGTCGCTGACCACCTGGATCTGGATCCGCCGCGCCGACCAGCACCATGCGTACCTGAGCGAAAGCATCAGCACCTTCGAGCCGGCCACCCGCGAGACGATCAACCAACTCGGTGGCGCGAGCACGCCGGTCTATGCCCAGCTCGACCAGATCCTCACCAGCCAGGCGTACATGCTCTCCACCGTGGATTACTTCACGTTGCTGGGCTGGGCGTTCATGGGGTTGATTTTGCTGGTGTGGCTGGCGAAGCCGCCGTTCGCGGCGAAGGCGGGGCCTGCTGCCAGCGGTCATTGAAGCAACCATGAACTCCTGTGGGAGCGAGCTTGCTCGCGAAGGCGGTGGGTCAGTTAACTTTAACGTCGGTTGACACACTGCTTTCGCGAGCAAGCTCGCTCCCACAAGGGATCTATATGTAGTCAGGGATTGTATCGGGTGCCGGCAGTTGTGGCGGCGGGGCAAACCCGAACGGCGCCAACGCAAACCCCTGTTCATCCACCTGCAACGCCCAACCTTGCTTGTCCCAATCCCCCAGCACGATGCGTCTCGCTGCGTGTTCGCCCAGTTGCAGCTTGTGGATGGCGGGACGGTGGGTGTGGCCGTGGACCAAGGTCTTCACGCCGTATTGCTGCATGATCCGCGGGATCTCTTCGGGCGTGACGTCGACGATGTCGTTGGCTTTCATCCGCGTCTGGGTGCGGCTTTCGCTGCGCAGCTTGCGGGCCAGTTTCTGGCGACTGCCCAGTGGCAGGTGGCGCAGGATGAACAACGTGACCGGGTTGCGCAGCCAGCGGCGCATCTTCATGTAGCCGATATCCCGTGTGCAGAGGCTGTCGCCGTGCATCAGCAATACCGGTTCACCGTTGAACTGCACGACACTCGGATCCTTGAGCAAGGTACAGCCAGCCGCTTTGCAGAAAGCCTGCCCGAGCATGAAGTCGCGATTGCCGTGCATGAGGAAAATGGCCGTGCCGCTGTCGCTCAATTCGCGCAGGGCCTGGCAGATGGAACGCTGGAACGGCGTCATGGCATCGTCGCCGATCCAGGCTTCGAAAAAGTCGCCCAGGATGTACAACGCTTGCGCCGAGCGGGCGCGTGTGGCGAGTAAATCCAGAAACGCCCGGGTGATGTCCGGGCGCTCCTCTTCCAGATGCAAATCTGAAATCAGCAATATCACGCTTCGATGATCTCGGCTTTCTCGATGATCACGTCTTCTGCGGGCACGTCCTGGTGGCCGGCCTTGGAGGTGGTGGACACGCCTTTGATCTTGTCGACCACGTCGGTGCCAGCGGTGACTTTACCGAATACTGCGTAGCCCCAGCCCTGGACGTTCTTGCCGCTGTGGTTCAGGAAGCTGTTGTCGGCAACGTTGATGAAGAACTGCGCGGAGGCCGAATGCGGCTCCATGGTGCGAGCCATGGCGACGGTGTACTTGTCGTTGGAAAGACCGTTGTCGGCTTCGTTCTGGATGCTTGGGCGCTTGTCTTTCTTTTCTTTCATGCCCGGCTCGAAACCGCCGCCCTGGATCATGAAGTTGCCGATGACACGGTGGAAAACGGTATTTTCGTAATGGCCGGCCTCGACGTACTCAAGGAAGTTCTTAACGGTGATCGGTGCCTTTTCGGCGTTCAGTTCCAGGACGATGTCGCCATGGTTGGTGGTCAGTTTGACTTGGGTCATGATCACTACTCTTTCAAGGAATTCGTGGGTTTCGGGGGCGCGGACGCCCGCAACCGGTCTGGTCGCAATCGCCAGGTTGGGCAGTTTAGCGTGCCGGGCACGAATTTCGAGGCTGTTTTTCATCGGCTCATCGATTAAATTCAATCGTTTGCCGGCTCGGCCTGTCAGGTGCTTGACAGCATCGGCTATGATACGGGCTTTGATTTATCAGGCCGCACCCGGCCGCGCACTTGTACGTTCAAGGATCCTATGAGCAAGCCCACTGTCGACCCTACCTCGAATTCCAAGACCGGCCCGGCCGTGCCGGTCAATTTCCTGCGCCCGATTGTCCAGGCGGACCTGGATTCGGGTAAGCACACGCAGATCGTCACCCGCTTCCCGCCGGAGCCCAACGGCTACCTGCACATCGGTCACGCCAAATCCATCTGCGTGAACTTCGGCCTGGCCGAGGAGTTCGGTGGCGTCACGCACTTGCGTTTCGATGACACCAACCCGGCCAAGGAAGACCAGGAATACATCGACGCGATCAAGAGCGACGTCAAGTGGCTGGGTTTCGAATGGGCCGGCGAAGTGCGCTACGCCTCGCAATATTTCGACCAGTTGCATGATTGGGCGGTCGAGCTGATCAAGTCCGGCAACGCCTACGTGTGCGACCTGACGCCGGAGCAGGCCAAGGAATACCGTGGCAGCCTGACCGAACCGGGCCGGAACAGCCCGTTCCGCGATCGCAGCGTGGAAGAGAACCTGGACCTGTTCGCCCGCATGCGCGCCGGTGAGTTCCCGGACGGTGCCCGTGTGCTGCGCGCCAAGATCGACATGGCCTCGCCGAACATGAACTTGCGCGACCCGATCATGTACCGCATCCGTCATGCCCATCACCACCAGACGGGCGACAAGTGGTGCATCTACCCCAACTATGACTTCACCCACGGCCAGTCGGACGCCATCGAAGGCATCACGCATTCGATCTGCACCCTGGAATTCGAAAGCCACCGTCCGCTGTACGAATGGTTCCTGGAACACCTGCCGGTGCCGGCCAACCCGCGCCAGTACGAATTCAGCCGCCTGAACCTGAACTACACCATCACCAGCAAGCGCAAGCTCAAGCAACTGGTGGACGAGAAGCACGTCAGCGGCTGGGACGACCCGCGCATGTCGACGCTGTCGGGCTTCCGCCGTCGTGGCTACACGCCGAAGTCGATCCGCAATTTCTGCGAGATGATCGGCACCAACCGCTCCGACGGCGTGGTGGACTTCGGCATGCTGGAGTTCAGCATCCGCGACGACCTCGACCACAGTGCGCCGCGTGCCATGTGCGTGTTGCGCCCACTGAAAGTGGTCATCACCAATTACCCGGAAGGCCAGGTCGAGAACCTCGAGCTGCCGTGCCACCCGAAGGAAGACATGGGCGTGCGCGTCCTGCCGTTCGCCCGGGAAATCTACATTGACCGTGAAGATTTCATGGAAGAGCCGCCAAAAGGCTACAAGCGCCTGGAGCCTGCCGGCGAAGTGCGCCTGCGCGGCAGCTACGTGATCCGCGCCGACGAAGCCATCAAGGACGCCGACGGCAACATCGTCGAGCTGCGTTGCTCCTATGACCCCGACACCCTGGGCAAGAACCCGGAAGGTCGCAAGGTCAAGGGCGTGATCCACTGGGTGCCGGCCGCCGCCAGCGTCGAGTGCGAAGTGCGCCTGTACGATCGCCTGTTCCGTTCGCCGAACCCGGAGAAGGCCGAAGACAGCGCCAGTTTCCTGGACAACATCAACCCTGACTCCTTGCAAGTACTCACTGGTTGTCGTGCCGAGCCATCGCTGGGCAACGCACAGCCGGAAGACCGTTTCCAGTTCGAGCGCGAAGGTTACTTCTGCGCGGATATCAAGGACTCGAAACCCGGTGCTCCGGTGTTCAACCGTACCGTGACCTTGCGCGATTCCTGGGGTCAGTGATCAAGTCTTAAGGGAAACCCTGTGCTTACGATCTACAACACGCTCACCAAGAGCAAAGAAGTCTTCAAGCCGCTGGATGGCAACAAGGTGCGCATGTACGTCTGCGGCATGACCGTGTACGACTACTGCCACATCGGTCATGGCCGCAGCATGGTCGCCTTCGACCTGGTGACCCGCTGGCTGCGGTTCAGCGGTTATGACCTGACCTACGTGCGCAACATCACCGACATCGAAGACAAGATCATCAACCGTGCCCGTGAAAACGGCGAGCCTTACGATGCGTTGACCGAGCGCATGATCAAGGCCATGCACGAGGACGAGGCGCGCCTCAACATCCAGAAGCCGGACCTGGAACCGCGCGCCACGGACCACATCCCGGGCATGTTGGCGATGATCCAGACCTTGATCGACAAGGGCTACGCCTATGCACCGGGCAATGGCGACGTGTACTACCGCGTCGCCAAGTTCATGGGCTACGGCAAGCTGTCGCGCAAGAAGATCGAAGACTTGCGCATCGGTGCGCGTATCGAAGTCGACGAGTCGAAGGAAGACCCGCTGGACTTCGTGCTGTGGAAGGGCGCCAAGCCGGGTGAGCCGAGTTGGGATTCGCCATGGGGCGCCGGGCGTCCGGGCTGGCATATCGAGTGCTCGGTGATGTCGACCTGCTGCCTGGGCGAGACCTTCGACATTCATGGCGGCGGCAGCGACCTGGAATTCCCGCACCACGAAAACGAAATCGCCCAGAGTGAAGCAGCCACCGGCAAGACCTACGCCAACGCGTGGATGCATTGCGGCATGATTCGCATCAATGGCGAGAAGATGTCCAAGTCCTTGAACAACTTCTTCACCATCCGCGACGTGCTCGACAAGTATCACCCGGAGGTCGTGCGTTACCTGTTGGTATCGAGCCACTACCGCAGCGCCATCAACTATTCGGAAGATAACCTCAAGGATGCCAAGGGTGCCCTGGAGCGTTTCTACCATGCGTTGAAGGGCCTGCCGAGCGTGCCGCCTGGCGGTGGCGAAGCATTCGTGGCGCGTTTCACCGAAGTGATGAACGACGACTTCGGCACGCCGGAAGCGTGCGCGGTGCTGTTCGAGATGGTGCGTGAGATCAACCGCCTGCGCGAGAGCGATGTTGATGCGGCGGCGGGCCTGGCGGCACGCTTGAAGGAACTGGCCAGTGTGCTGGGTGTGTTGCAGCTCGAAGCCGATGACTTCCTGCAAGCCGGCGCCGAAGGTCGCGTGGACGCGGCCGAGGTAGAGGCGTTGATCCAGGCGCGCCTGGCTGCGCGAGCCAACAAGGACTGGGCCGAATCCGACCGCATCCGCGACCAGCTCACCGCCATGGGCGTGGTGCTGGAAGACGGGAAGGGCGGGACGACCTGGCGATTGGCGGACTAAGATCTCTTAGGCGCGCAATACCCACTGTGGGAGCGAGCTTGCTCGCGATGGCGGAGTGTCAGGCAACATGTTTGTCTGCTGATATATCCCCATCGCGAGCAAGCTCGCTCCCACAGTTTTTTGCATTCCAACCCTAGCAATCAATTAATTATGAGCTAGTACTGTCAGGTCAATTCGACATCCTCTGACAGGAGTCCTCCCATGCTCGCTCACTGGTCTCTCGCGGCCATCCATCTCCTGGCGTTCGCCCTCGGGTTCTGGGCGGTGCTGACCCGTGGCACGGCGTTGCGCCGCCTCGCAAGCGGCGCTGACGTGGTTCGCAATGTCCTGGTTGCGGACAACGTATGGGGACTGTCAGCGCTGGTGTTGCTGGTAACGGGTGGGATGCGCGCTTTTGCCGGGTACGAAAAAGGCGCTGACTATTACCTGCATCAGCCGCTGTTTCACCTGAAGATGACGCTGTTCGTGGCGATTCTGTTGCTTGAAATCGCGCCGATGATCGCCCTGATCAAATGGCGGATAGCCCTCGGCAAAGGGGGCGCGATCGATCCATCGAGGGCGGGGCGCTTTGCGCGGATCAGTCATTTGGAGGCGTTGCTGTTGATCCTGATGGTGATCGCCGCCACGGGGATGGCTCGCGGCGTGAGCTTGGGTTGACCGGCCACGAACGCCTGCTTCCCCGCCATTAAAACGAAACGTCTGACAGCCATGCTACGAGGCAAGCCATTAATATCGGTTTCACGGCTGGACGAGGTCAAGGCGGATGGGGCAGGGCGAGGCGCGGTCGATATGCATCTTTAGCCAGCCTTGCGGTGATGCAAGCGGGCTGGCTGCGGACTGCGACAAGGCTCAGGGCGTTTGAGGCTTGTCCGGGGCGGTAAGGCCGGCCTGGATACGCTGATAAATCTCTTCACGATGCACCGCAACGTTTTTCGGGGCGTTGATGCCGATCCTGACTTGTTGGCCGCTTACGCCCAGAATGGTGATCGTGATGTCGTCACCAATGTTTATGCTTTCACCGACTTTGCGGGTGAGTATCAGCATGGTGTTCTCCTTGATAGCTTTATAGGGCACCTGATTCAGACAGTGCAGATGTCGGTACTGCTTATAGATTAGTGCTAAGTGTCACAATGTGGGTGCCTCTTTCTGACGTGCAGACGCAGCATTAATTCCCAGGGTGCGACTATACAGAGACGCCGGGCAGGATTCTCGTGTTTTGCGCACTGTTTAGGGCGTTGTTGGCGAGAGTGGATGCTAAAATCCCCGCTTCATGTCTTGCGAGGGAATCGTTGTGCGTAAATTGGCTTGGGTTATCGCGGTATTGGCGCTGGCTGGATGTGGGGAAGGGCGCGACGTCGAGGCACCCAAGCCGAAAGCAGTGGCGAGCTCCACGCCGGCGGCCGCTGCGGCGCCGCAATGGGCGGTCGAGGTTCGCGGCGAGACGCCCCAGGCCGTCAGCGATCTCACCGGATGGCTGATCGAGCACAGTTTCATGTCCACTGTGGTCCGGGAGGATGGCAAGGATCGGGTTCTGGTCGGGCCGTTGAGCTCCGAAGCCGAGGCTCAAGCCAAGCAGGAGCAAATCACCGCTGCCCTGGTCCGCGCCAAGAAGCGCAACATCGAGACTCAGGTTGTGGATTATCCAACGGCCAAATAAACGGGTAGGACAAAACGTGTGGGAGTGAGCTTGCTCGCGATAGGGGCATGCCAGCCAACGTCTCTGTTGGTGGATCCACCGCTATCGCGAGCAAGCTCGCTCCTACAGTTGGTTTGTGCGGTTCAAAAATGCCCGCTCAGCCGCAGGCCTTCAGGTCCACTGGGCCGACGAATTCGTTTCCGCGCCCCATCACGCACGCAACGCTCTGGTTGCGCTGGCGCTCCCAGGCCTGCACGGGATAGGTCTTGTCCCAGGCTTCGTACAGGCTCCGGTCCTGTTTCGAAAGGCGCAGGCCGTACTGTTTGCTCATATAGAAATACGTCCTGGCGATCATTCCCCGGATGGAAGGGCGGGGCATGACTTTCTTGGCCTTGAAGTCCACTTGGGTCAGGCATGAGCCGTACTGACCCTTCTGCACCGGCAACCAGCCGAAGCTGAAATTGCTGCGGTCGCCATTGACCTCGCCAATGCTGGGCACCAGGTTGTGAAGGTCAGCCTCGGCCCGTTGGTACACCGGGTCGTAGCGCGTGCAGTTCTTGCGCCCGCCCTGTTGCCAGCATTGACGCTGATGGCCGATCTGCCACGCCGGGACAATATGTTCCCACTCGATGCGCGCGGCGCGACTGGCGTTCTTGCGCGGCACGTAACCGCAGGCCGCCAGGTTCACCCGATTGCCGGTGTATTTGCAGCCGCAGTAGAACTCGGTGGATTGCGGGGCGTAGAGTTTCCAGGCGACTTTCTTGGCTTCGTTGAAGGTGCGGGGAGCAGCGGCTTGCGCGCCCATGGCAACGAAGACGAGCGATAAAGCTAAACAGCGAACGATCATCAGGCTCAATCTTCCTTCGGCACAACCCAGAAAACCTGCACGCCGCCATCGTCGCGATAAGCGAGGGTGACGTTGTCGTTCTCGTCGATTTCTTCCAGCAAGCGTTCCCATTCATCCACCGGCTCATCAGGAAGGCGGAAGATCAGTGCGGCCTTGGCTTTTTGTGCGGAGGGGGAATTGATGATTTTCGAGACCCGAAGACCGAGTCGTGAATAGGAATCTAAGGGAGTAGTTGCAGCGGAGGGCGTGGCCACAGGATTATCCTTATTAAGCTGTACGTGCATACAGTATTTATTTGTAGGCATTTACGCAACTGCTTAAAAATCAAGAAAATCGTCTGACAGCGCTTTTTGCGTTTTGATGTAGGAAGAAGGATTTTTTTATTGAGAAAGGTCCTTTGTCTTCAGCAGATTCCGCCAGAGGCCTAAAGAAAATTCCCCGGCGGACGATCTTGCTTGTAGGAAATTTTTTCACGGAGCGAGACATGTCCATTTCAATCGGCTTTCCAAATGCCGCCGCCATCACCATTGGCGGAAAATCCGCGGCCACGCTGAATGCCCTGAGCGAGGCGAGCGCCGACGCAGCCGACGAGGCCCTTGGCGAAACGCAAGTGCCTGGCAAGGTCCGTGCGAATCTGGCGACCGAAGCCGAGAGCAAGACCGAAAAAAGCGACAGCGACCAGAGCATTGCCACAAAAATATTGCTCAAGCGCATGCAGGAGCTTCAACAGCAACTGCGCGAGCAACAACAGCAGCTTGCCGCGGCACAGGCGCGTCCTTATCCGACGCCTGATGCCAAGACGACTGCTATCCTGTCGATCCAGGGTCAGATCGCCGACACCACCGGCGCGCTGCAGCAGGTTACGGGTAGCTTGATCAAGGAGCTGGCGAAAGATTCCAGCTCGGGTTCGCTGGTCAACACCACGGCTTGATCGATGACGTTCCGGATGAAAACGGGACGTTGACAAAACGCCGATGCTTTACCATAGTTCATTCCACGCAAACGTTTGCGCGATTGCCGTGCGACGATTTTGCTCACAATAATCATAAAATCGGAGTGAACCCATGAAGCTGCCATTCGCTGGACGCCTTCTCGCCGTCGCCATGCTCGCGGCCGCATCCGCAGCGCTGCCTTTCTCCTCGGCGCTCGCCCAGACCACGGAAAAACCCAAGGTCGCGCTCGTCATGAAGTCCCTCGCCAATGAATTCTTCCTGACCATGGAAGATGGCGCCAAGGCGTATCAAAAGGAACACTCCGCCGATTTCGACCTGATCTCCAACGGGATCAAGGATGAAACCGACACCGCCAATCAGATTCGCATCGTCGAACAGATGATCGTGTCCAAAGTCGATGCGCTGATTATCGCGCCGGCCGATTCCAAGGCCATGGTGCCGGTGATCAAGAAAGCCGTCGACGCCGGTATCACCGTGATCAACATCGACAACCAGCTCGACCCGGCAGTGGTCAAGAGCAAGAACATCAACGTGCCGTTCGTAGGTCCGGACAACCGCAAGGGCGCTCGCCTGGTGGGGGAATACCTGGCCAAGCAGCTCAAGGCCGGTGACGAGGTCGGCATTATCGAAGGCGTGTCGACCACCACCAATGCCCAGGCACGCACCGCGGGCTTCAAGGATGCGATGGAGGCGGCGCAGGTCAAGGTCGTTTCACTGCAATCGGGCGATTGGGAAATCAACAAGGGCAACCAGGTTGCCTCGTCGATGCTCAGCGAATACCCGAACATCAAGGCGTTGCTGGCTGGTAACGACAGCATGGCGGTAGGCGCGGTCTCGGCCGTGCGCGCTGCTGGCAAGGCGGGCAAGGTGCAAGTGGTCGGCTACGACAACATCAACGCGATCAAGCCGATGCTCAAGGACGGTCGTGTCCTGGCGACTGCTGATCAGTTCGCTGCCAAGCAGGCTGTGTTCGGTATCGAGACCGCGCTGAAGATCCTCAAGGGTGAAAAAGTCGACAGCGGCGCCAACGGCGTTATCGAAACTCCGGTCGAGCTGGTGACCAAGCCGTAACCCTGGCGACACAACGGCGCTCGCCCGTCCGGGCGAGCGCATTGGAGAGTTTGTTATGTCCGTTCGCGACCCGAACGCTGTCCTGTGCGTCAGCGGTATCGGCAAGACCTATGCCCAGCCGGTACTGAGCGATATCAACCTGACGTTGATGCGCGGTGAAGTGCTGGCGCTGACCGGCGAAAATGGTGCCGGCAAAAGTACCTTGTCCAAGATTATCGGTGGCCTGGTCACGCCAACGACCGGGCAGATGCAATTCCAGGGGCAGGATTACCGCCCCGGCAGCCGGGCCCAGGCGGAATCGCTGGGTGTACGCATGGTCATGCAGGAACTCAACCTGCTGCCGACGCTGTCCGTGGCCGAGAACCTGTTCCTCGACAACCTGCCTAGCCACGGTGGCTGGATCAGCCGCAAGCAACTGCGCAAGGCGGCGGTCGAGGCCATGGCCCAGGTGGGGCTCGACGCAATTGATCCCGACACGCTGGTCGGTGAGCTGGGCATCGGCCACCAGCAGATGGTCGAGATCGCCCGCAACCTGATCGGCGATTGCCATGTGCTGATTCTCGATGAGCCGACCGCGATGCTGACGGCCCGCGAAGTCGAAATGCTTTTTGAGCAGATCACACGCTTGCAGGCGCGCGGCGTGTCGATCATCTACATCTCCCATCGCCTCGAAGAGTTGGCGCGGGTCGCCCAGCGCATTGCGGTGCTACGCGACGGCAACCTGGTCTGCGTCGAGCCGATGGCGAACTACAACAGCGAACAATTGGTGACGCTGATGGTCGGCCGTGAGTTGGGCGAGCACATCGACCTGGGCCCCCGGCAAATCGGTGCTCCTGCACTGACCGTCAAGGGGCTGAGCCGGTCCGACAAGGTCCGCGACGTATCCTTTGAAGTGCGCAGTGGTGAAATCTTTGGCATCTCCGGCCTGATCGGGGCAGGGCGCACCGAGTTGTTGCGGCTGATCTTCGGCGCCGATGCGGCCGACAGCGGCACCGTGGCGCTGGGCTCGCCGGCCAGTGTCGTCAGCATCCGGTCGCCGGCCGATGCGGTGGCCCATGGCATCGCCTTGATCACTGAGGATCGCAAGGGTGAAGGCCTGCTGCTGACGCAATCCATCGCGGCGAATATCGCCCTGGGGAACATGCCGGAGATTTCCAGCGCCGGCCTGGTCAATGGCAGCGCCGAGGTGGCGTTGGCGCAGCGGCAGATCGACGCGATGCGCATCCGCAGCTCGAGCCCGACGCAATTGGTGTCCGAACTGTCCGGCGGCAACCAGCAGAAAGTCGTGATCGGCCGCTGGCTCGAGCGCGATTGCTCGGTGCTGCTGTTCGACGAGCCGACCCGTGGCATCGACGTCGGCGCCAAATTCGACATCTATGCATTGCTCGGTGAGTTGACTCGCCAGGGCAAGGCGTTGGTCGTGGTCTCCAGTGACCTGCGGGAACTGATGCTGATTTGTGATCGCATCGGCGTGTTGTCCGCCGGGCGCCTGATCGATACCTTCGAGCGCGACAGCTGGACCCAGGATGACTTGCTTGCCGCCGCGTTCGCCGGCTACCAGAAACGTGATGCGCTGCTCAACGAAGCAGCGCCTAGGGATCTCTCATGAAAACCGCACCTGCCGCTGGCAAATCCACTGGCAATTTCTATGGCCTCGGCACCTACCTGGGCCTGGCTGGCGCGTTGCTGGCCATGGTCGCGCTGTTCTCGGTCCTGAGCAGCCACTTCCTGTCCTATGACACGTTCAGCACCCTGGCCAACCAGATTCCGGACCTGATGGTATTGGCCGTCGGCATGACCTTTATCCTGATCATCGGTGGCATCGACCTATCGGTGGGATCGGTGTTGGCGCTCGCCGCCTCGACAGTCAGCATCGCGGTGCTCGGCTGGGGCTGGAGCGTCTGGCCGTCGGCCTTGCTTGGCATGGCCGTGGCCGCGTTGGCGGGGACTGTCACCGGCTCGATTACCGTGGCCTGGCGTATCCCATCGTTCATCGTCTCGCTGGGCGTGCTGGAAATGGCCCGGGGCCTGGCGTACCAGATGACCGGTTCGCGGACCGCCTACATCGGCGATTCGTTCGCCTGGCTGTCCAACCCGATCGCCTTTGGCATTTCACCTTCGTTCATCATCGCCTTACTGGTGATCTTCATTGCCCAGGCGGTGCTGACCCGCACCGTGTTCGGCCGCTACCTGATCGGCATCGGCACCAACGAGGAGGCCGTGCGCCTGGCGGGGATCAACCCAAAACCCTACAAGATCCTGGTGTTCAGCCTGATGGGGTTGCTGGCTGGCGTTGCGGCGCTGTTCCAGATTTCGCGCCTGGAAGCGGCGGATCCGAACGCGGGTTCGGGGCTTGAGTTGCAGGTCATTGCGGCCGTGGTGATCGGCGGCACCAGCCTGATGGGCGGGCGTGGCTCGGTGATCAGTACCTTCTTCGGCGTGCTGATCATTTCGGTGCTGGCGGCGGGCCTGGCCCAGATCGGCGCCACCGAACCGACCAAGCGCATCATTACCGGCGCGGTGATCGTGGTGGCGGTGGTGCTCGACACGTACCGCAGCCAGCGCGCCAGTCGGCGGGCTTGAACCATGGCGACGATCAAGGATGTGGCGGCGCTTGCAGGCATTTCCTACACGACCGTGTCCCACGTCGTGAACAAGACGCGGCCGGTCAGTGACGAGGTGCGACGCAAAGTCGAGGCGGCAATCGAGCGGTTGGACTACGTGCCCAGCGCGGTGGCGCGCTCGCTCAAGGCCAAGACCACGGCAACCATCGGCCTGCTGGTGCCCAATAGTCTCAACCCGTACTTCGCCGAGCTGGCTCGGGGGATCGAGGATTACTGCGAGCGCAATGGTTACTGCGTGATCCTCTGCAACTCCGATGACAACCCGGACAAGCAGCGCAGTTATCTGCGGGTGTTGCTGGAAAAACGCATCGACGGGCTGATCGTGGCCTCGGCCGGGGGCGATGTCGGCTTGGCCGAAGGGCTGGCCAACGTGCGCACGCCCATGGTGATCGTTGACCGTGGGCTTGACGGCGTGGACGCGGACCTGGTGCGCATCGACCACGAGTACGGCGCGTACCTCGCGACTCGGCACCTGCTGGAGCTGGGCCATCGTGACATCGCTTTTATTGGTGGGCCGGCGGACACCAGCGTGGCGCAAATGCGCCTGGCGGGCTATTGCCGTGCGCTGAAAGAGGCGGGGATCGAGCTGCCTGTGGAGCGCATGCTTGAAAGTGATTTCACCAGTACCGGCGGCTATCGGGCCGCGGCACAACTGCTTGAGCAGCAACCGCCCAGCGCGATTTTCGCCGCCAACGACATGATCGGCATCGGTGCGCTGCGCGCCGCCGCCGAACGCAACGTGCGCGTGCCCAGCGAGCTGTCGATCATCGGCTTCGATGACATCCAGATGAGCCGTTATGTCTACCCGGCGCTGACCACGGTGGGGCAGTCGATCCTGCAGCTTGGCGAAATGGCGGCGGAAGTCCTGCTGCGACGCATCGCTACGCCGGGGCTTGTCACTGACCAGCGGATCGTGACGCCGAGCATTGTCCTGCGAGAATCGACTGCACCGCTGTCCGGCACATTCGCCCAGTACCGCTGAACCGAATAGATGAGTAATGAAGCAATGCCAGCAAACGTAGTGGTAATAGGCAGCCTGAACATGGACCTGGTGACCCGTGCACCGCGTCTGCCTCGCGGTGGTGAAACCCTGATCGGAGAGTCGTTCTCTACCATTCCAGGTGGCAAGGGCGCCAACCAGGCGGTGGCCGCCGCGCGCCTGGGCGCGCAGGTGTCCATGGTCGGCTGCGTCGGCAGTGACGCCTACGGCCAGCAACTGCGCGGTGCGCTGTTGGCCGAGGGTATCGATTGCCAGGCGGTCAGCGTCGTGGACGGCTCCAGCGGTGTGGCGCTGATCGTGGTCGATGACAACAGCCAGAATGCGATCGTCATCGTCGCCGGGGCCAATGGCGAGCTGACGCCAACGGTTCTCGAGCGTTTCGACGCCGTGCTGCAAAGCGCCGATGTCATCATCTGTCAGCTCGAAGTGCCGGATGCCACTGTGGGGCATGCGCTCAAGCGCGGACGCGAACTCGGCAAGACCGTCATCCTCAACCCGGCGCCGGCCTCCCGTGCGCTGCCGGCCGAATGGTACGCCTACGTCGACTACCTGATCCCCAATGAAAGCGAAGCGATGGTCCTGAGTGGTCTGGCGGTGGACTCCCTGGAAACCGCCGAAGCTGCCGCGACGCAGTTGATCGCCAGCGGTGCCGGCAAAGTGATTGTGACGCTGGGCGCCCAAGGGCTGATGTTCGCCAATGGCTCGAGCTTCGAGCACTTCCCCGCGCCACGGGTCAAGGCCGTGGACACCACGGCGGCCGGCGATACGTTTGTCGGTGGCTTCGCAGCCGCGCTGGCGAGCGGCAAGGACGAAGCCGAGGCGATTCGTTTTGGTCAGGTCGCCGCTGCGCTGTCGGTCACTCGCGCGGGCGCTCAGCCCTCCATCCCCACTTTGCTGGAAGTACAGGCGTTCAAATCATGAAAAAGACTCCGTTGCTGAACGTGGCCATGTCACGGTTGATTGCGTCCCTCGGCCATGGCGACAAAGTGGTCATTGGCGACGCCGGCCTGCCGGTCCCGCCACACGTCGAGCTGATTGACCTGGCGCTGACCCATGGTATTCCTGATTTCGTCAGTACTTTGAAGGTGGTGCTCAGCGAAATGCAGGTCGAGAGCCACGTACTGGCCGAGGAAATCCTTGATAAGCAACCGTCGGCCCTGGCCACGTTGGAGGCGTTGCATGCCGAAGGCGCGTTGGGCTCGCGGGAGCTGGTCAGCCACGAACAGTTCAAGCTGCTCAGCCGCGAGGCGAGGGCGATTATCCGCACGGGAGAATGCTCTCCCTATTGCAACGTGGTGCTCGTCGCGGGCGTCACGTTCTGAGTCTTACCCACCTGCACAAGGAGTGCGCCATGCACCGCTATGCTCAGAAGGTCCATCAACTGCTGCGGAGTCTGCTGCTTTTGTCCCTGATCACCACCGCAAGCGCCCAGGCGGCAGAAAAAATCGACCTGATCATCGACACCGACCCGGGCGCCGATGATGTGGTTGCGCTGTTGTTCGCCCTGGCGTCGCCCGAAGAACTGCATATCCGCGCATTGACCACGGTCGCAGGCAACGTGCGCCTGGACAAGACCTCTCGCAATGCGCGCCTGGCCCGGGAGTGGGCAGGGCGCGAAGAGGTCCCGGTCTATGCCGGTGCGCCAAAGCCGATGATGCGTACGCCGATCTACGCGGAAAACATCCATGGCAAGGAAGGCCTGTCGGGTGTAACCGTGCATGAGCCGAAGAAAGGCTTGGCCCAGGGCAATGCAGTCAACTACCTGATCGACACCCTCAAGGCCGCCAAGCCGCACAGCATCACCATCGCCATGCTTGGGCCGCAAACCAACCTCGCGCTTGCGCTGATCCAGGAACCGGACATCGTCCAGGGCATCAAGGAAGTGGTCATCATGGGCGGCGCGCATTTCAACGGCGGCAATATCACGCCGGTGGCCGAGTTCAATCTGTACGCCGATCCCCAGGCGGCCGAAGTGGTTGCCAAAAGTGGCGTGAAGCTGACCTATCTGCCGTTGGACGTGACCCATAAGATCCTCACCAGCGAGGCACGCCTGAAGCAGATTGCGGCGCTCAATAACAACGCCAGCAAATTGGTCGGCGATATCCTCAACGAATACGTCAAGGGCGACATGGAGCACTACGGGATGACGGGTGGGCCGGTGCACGACGCGACGGTGATTGCCTATCTGCTCAAGCCGCAACTGTTTAGCGGTCGTTCGGTCAATGTCGTCGTGGACAGTCGCGAGGGCCCGACGTTCGGGCAGACCATCGTCGACTGGTACGACGGCCTGAAAGCACCGAAGAACGCGTTCTGGGTGGAAAACGGCGATGCCCAGGGCTTCTTTGACTTGCTGACCGAGCGACTGGCGCGCCTGAAGTAACCTGCCTGGCTATGTGTCCGCAGGCTGGGCCTGGGGGCACATGAGTTCAATCCACCGCGTCGACGATGCTCGGGTAGCGTTCGAACGCTTGCTGGATAAAGTCGCGGGCGACCTCCGTGCCCAACTCTCTCACCAACAATTCTATGCAGATAACTGCCAATTCCTCCGGGCTGCCCGGGCTATAGGAACTATGGCCCTCCGACCATTTGGCATTGATGGTGGCTTCGATGCTGACGGTGCTCATGGTAGGGCTCGCGAGTTGGAGGTCGGTAGGCTGAGTTAAACATTTTTGCCAGGGATTTGGCACTGCGACTTAGGCATCGGGGGAGGGCTGTGCGACACTCGTCTTTTTATTTTTCAAGGGAGCCCCGCCGTGCAGATCGATTTGAATGCTCCTGACGGCCTCACCGTCGAGGCGGTTCGTCAATTGCTGGCCTCGGCCAGTGACGACGAGCATACGCAGTTGCGCGTGACCAAGAGCGGTATCGCCTATTTGTCTTCGGGTGTGGTCGGTGGCACTGATATCGGCGACTTGCGGTTTCGGCTCGAGACCTGGGCGAAGGGCTCGGGATATGTCGGTCGGGTCGCTGCCAGCGACGAGGTCTGGGTCATGCAGATCTACAACGCGCTGAAGGACAACTGGCCCAATCCACCTTTCGATTACATCGACGTTTATTGAGCCGCGTTCATATCCAGTCACGATTCTGGACCGAACAGGGTCGCGGGCTCAGGCAAACTGCCAGCTTTGCCCAGGCGGATGGCAACGGTGCTGAAACCAAGCCCCGTTTGGGTTGTCGCACGCTCTCTGTTTATCAATCAAAAAAGGAGGCTTCATGCCTTGGAAGCTCGCGTCACTGAGTACTTTGCTGGCCGTTGCGCTGTTGAGCGGTTGCAGCAGCACCTCTGAATCGACCCCCGAACCTGCGGCGGCCGAGACCGGCCATGACCGCTGCGAAGCGAAGTCCGCCGAGTTCGCGATCGGCAAGAAGGCCTCGCCGGAGTTGTTGGAGCAGGCACGGACTCGTGCGGGTGCGCAGATTGCTCGTATTCTCAAGCCCAACGACATGGTGACCCTTGAGTACCGCTCCGATCGCCTGAACCTCAATACCGATGCCAACCTGGTGATCAATCGGGTGAACTGCGGCTGATTCGGTTTTCGACCGGCCATAAAAAACCCCGTCACTTGGACGGGGTTTTTTTAGCGCGCCGGGAAATTACTCTGGGCGAACTTGTGCAGCTTGCATACCCTTTTGGCCTTTCTCAGCCACGAAGGAAACGGTCTGGCCTTCTTTCAGGCTTTTGAAACCGTCGCTTTCGATAGCTTTGAAGTGTACGAACAGGTCGTCACCGCCACCTTGAGGAGTGATGAAGCCGAAGCCTTTTTCATCGTTGAACCATTTAACGGTGCCGGTTTGGCGATTAGACATGGTGTATCTCCAAGAAACATATATTTTCAGTGTACTGTGCTGCTCAGGCCAACTGGGCACACCCGGGTATCATAGTCGAAATGTTCGATTTGGGAGCCCCCCGGACGAGCTGTTTGCCAATCAGTCGTGTTTTCTCTATCGTCCGGATTGGCTGAAAGCCCCGGTTTCAAAGGCTTTCAGCCCAAAGTGAAGACGATAAAAAAAGCTGAAAAACCTGAAAAAATCGTACGAAAAAGCGTTTATTCGGCCCTTTTTATCGGCGCCGAGGGCCTCGCGTGGTACCGATTATTCATTTTTTCGCAGGTGGATTGGCCTTGCATTTGGCGATTTGACCGAGCGCTTTCTGCTGCAGTTCAGGGGTGGCCTTGTTGTCCATCAGCGCCTGGATGTCACTGGCCGGATAGGATTTGATCGCGTCGGCGCCACAGGCACAGTGTGATTTGGCCGCTGCTGCGCCGATCTGGGGAGTGGCCGCTTCAGTGCACTGGGCCATGTATTTTTCACGCTCGCCCTTCGGCCATTCGGCGTGGGCGGCCAGCGGAAGCAGCAGGGCGAGGGGGGCGACTACTGCCAGTAGTGTATTCAGACGCATGCGAGGATGCTCCTTTTGGGGTCGATGTCTTGTTATCTGAGGCGTTGCAGGCGCTTCGGTTCAGCACTTTGGCATAAAAAACGTGAGTTTACGCGCGCTTCCATCCGGAGGCGGCGATGACCGTTCATCTGTGCTAGGATGCCGGGCTCGGGTATTTCTCAGGCGCCGGATGACGACAGGTCCCGGTGGCGGCAAATGTTCGATTAACCCTGATTTGAATCCCAGTCACTCTGGTTCGGTTTTCCCGGTTGGCCGCAAGGCTCCTGCCGCTGTAAGGCAGGCGTTCGTCATTGAATGGCCTGGACTGGATCTTGTACTGGCTCATCCCAACCCACGTGACCTTTGGTAGGGGTCACCACTAGGAGAGGAGGCGCCATGCCAACTATTACTCTTCCCGACGGCAGTCAACGTTCATTCGATCACCCGGTTTCCGTAGCCGAGGTCGCCGCATCCATTGGCGCGGGCCTGGCCAAGGCCACCCTGGCCGGCAAGGTCAACGGCAAGCTGGTCGACGCCAGCGATGTCATCGACAGCGATGCCACGCTGCAAATCATCACGCCCAAGGATGAAGAGGGGCTGGAGATCATTCGTCACTCCTGCGCTCACCTGGTTGGCCATGCGGTCAAGCAGCTGTATCCGAGCGCGAAAATGGTCATCGGGCCGGTCATCGACGAAGGCTTCTATTACGACATCGCCTTCGAACGTCCTTTCACCCCGGACGACATGGCGGCCATCGAGCAGCGCATGCAGCAGCTGATCGAGAAAGATTACGACGTCATCAAGAAAGTCACCCCGCGCGCCGAAGTCATCGAAGTCTTCAAGGCCCGTGGCGAGGACTACAAGCTGCGTCTGGTGGAAGACATGCCGGACGAGCAGGCCATGGGCCTGTACTACCACGAAGAATACGTCGACATGTGCCGTGGCCCGCACGTGCCGAACACGCGTTTCCTGAAATCCTTCAAGCTGACCAAGCTGTCCGGCGCCTACTGGCGTGGCGACGCGAAGAACGAGCAGTTGCAGCGCGTCTATGGCACTGCCTGGGCGGACAAGAAGCAACTGGCGGCCTACATCCAGCGTATCGAAGAAGCCGAGAAGCGCGATCACCGCAAGATCGGCAAGCGCCTGGGGCTGTTCCATACCCAGGAAGAATCCCCGGGCATGGTGTTCTGGCACCCGAACGGCTGGACGATGTACCAGGTGCTTGAGCAGTACATGCGCCAGGTCCAGCGTGAAAACGGCTACCTGGAAATCAAGACGCCGCAAGTGGTCGACCGCAGCCTGTGGGAGAAATCCGGGCACTGGGCCAACTACGCCGACAACATGTTCACCACCCAGTCGGAAAACCGCGACTACGCCATCAAGCCGATGAACTGCCCTTGCCACGTGCAAGTGTTCAACCAGGGCTTGAAGAGCTACCGCGAACTGCCAATGCGCCTGGCCGAGTTCGGTGCCTGCCACCGTAACGAACCATCGGGTGCGCTGCACGGCATCATGCGCGTGCGGGCATTTACCCAGGACGATGCGCACATCTTCTGCACGGAAGAGCAGATGCAGGCCGAATCCGCCGCCTTCATCAAGCTGACCATGGACGTCTATCGCGACTTCGGCTTCACCGAAGTCGAAATGAAGCTGTCCACTCGTCCGGAAAAACGCGTCGGTTCCGACGAGCTGTGGGATCGCGCCGAGGCCGCCCTGGCCGCAGCCCTTGATAGTGCGGGCCTTGCGTACGACTTGCAGCCAGGCGAGGGCGCCTTCTACGGTCCGAAGATTGAATTCTCGTTGAAAGATTGCCTCGGTCGCGTGTGGCAGTGTGGTACCTTGCAGCTCGATTTCAACCTGCCGATCCGTCTGGGCGCTGAATATGTGTCCGAAGACAACAGCCGCAAGCACCCGGTCATGCTTCACCGCGCGATCCTCGGTTCGTTCGAGCGTTTCGTCGGGATTCTGATCGAGCATTACGAGGGCGCGTTCCCCGCGTGGCTGGCGCCGACCCAGGCAGTGATCATGAATATCACTGATAAACAGGCAGATTTTGCCGCCGAGGTCGAAAAAACTCTCAACCAAAGCGGATTTCGTGCCAAGTCCGACTTGAGAAATGAAAAGATCGGCTTTAAAATCCGCGAGCATACTTTGCTCAAGGTTCCCTTTCTCTTGGTTATTGGAGATCGGGAGGTCGAGATGCAGACTGTCGCTGTGCGTACTCGTGAAGGTGCTGACCTGGGCTCGATGCCCGTCGCCGAATTCGCTGAGTTTCTCGCGCAAGCGGTTTCCCGGCGTGGTCGCCCAGATTCGGAGTAATTATTATTAAGCGTGAAATGAGACAAGATAAACGAGCTGCACCGAAAGCCCCGATCAACGAGAATATCTCGGCACGCGAGGTTCGGTTAATTGGCGCTGATGGCGAGCAGATTGGCATCGTCTCGATTGATGAAGCGCTTCGTATTGCTGAAGAAGCCAAGCTTGATCTGGTGGAAATCTCCGCGGACGCAGTCCCGCCCGTTTGCCGGGTGATGGACTACGGCAAGTCGATCTTCGAGAAGAAGAAGCAGATTGCCGCGGCGAAGAAAAACCAGAAGCAGATTCAGGTAAAAGAAATCAAGTTTCGTCCAGGGACGGAGGAAGGGGATTACCAGGTAAAACTGCGCAACCTGGTACGTTTCCTGAGTGACGGGGACAGGGCCAAGGTATCCTTGCGATTCCGCGGCCGTGAGATGGCCCACCAGGAGCTGGGGATGGAACTCCTCAAGCGGGTTGAACAAGACCTGCTTGAGTACGGTTCGGTCGAACAGCATCCTAAGATGGAAGGACGCCAGCTGATCATGGTCATCGCCCCGAAAAAGAAGAAGTAATCAACAGGGCACGGCAGGCCTTGCGATTATGTTTATCAACTGAATGCGGAGTATCCGAACATGCCAAAGATGAAAACCAAAAGTGGTGCTGCTAAGCGGTTTCTGAAAACTGCTAACGGTATCAAGCACAAGCACGCTTTCAAGAGCCACATCCTGACCAAAATGTCGACCAAGCGTAAGCGTCAACTGCGCGGTAGCAGCTTGCTGCATCCGTCTGACGTGGCAAAAGTCGAGCGCATGCTGCGCCTTCGTTAATTTTTGGATCAAGAATAGAGGAAGTAACTCATGGCTCGTGTAAAGCGTGGCGTCATTGCCCGTAAGCGTCACAAAAAAATTCTGAAACTTGCTAAAGGCTACTACGGCGCGCGTTCCCGCGTATTCCGTGTTGCCAAGCAAGCGGTAATCAAGGCAGGCCAATACGCCTACCGTGACCGTCGTCAGAAAAAACGTCAGTTCCGCGCTCTGTGGATCGCTCGTATCAATGCTGGTGCTCGTGTTAACGGTCTGTCCTACAGCCGTTTCATCGCTGGCCTGAAAAAAGCGTCCATCGAGATCGACCGTAAGGTTCTGGCTGATCTGGCAGTGAACGAAAAAGCGGCGTTTGCTGCGATTGTCGAGAAAGCTAAAGCCACCTTGGCTTAAGTACCCCCGGCAGTCACCGGGGTCCGCATCTGCGGGCCCAGGTGTCAAACGTCATAAATAGGGGAAGAGCCTTAAAGCTCTTCCCCTATTTTGTATCTGGAGTCTGTACATGGAAAACCTGGACGCGCTGGTCGCTCAAGCACTAGAGGCTGTGCAAAGCGCTGAAGATATCAATGCCCTGGAGCAAATCCGGGTTCACTACCTTGGCAAGAAGGGCGAGTTGACTCAGGTGATGAAGACCCTGGGGAACCTGCCGGCCGAAGAGCGTCCGCAGGTCGGTGCGCTGATCAACGTCGCCAAGGAACGTGTCACAGAGGTCCTCAATGCGCGCAAGGCGTTGTTCGAGGAGGCAGGCCTGGCTGCCAAGCTCGCCGCCGAGTCCATCGACGTGACCCTGCCTGGCCGTGGCCAGACTTCCGGTGGCCTGCATCCGGTGACCCGGACCCTGGAACGCATCGAGCAGTTCTTCACCCACATCGGCTATGGCATTGCCGAAGGCCCTGAGGTCGAAGACGACTATCACAACTTCGAGGCGCTCAACATCCCAGGCCATCACCCGGCCCGGTCGATGCATGACACCTTCTATTTCAATGCGAACATGCTGTTGCGGACCCATACCTCGCCGGTACAGGTCCGCACCATGGAATCGCAGCAGCCGCCGATCCGCATCGTCTGCCCAGGCCGTGTGTATCGCAGCGACTCCGATATCACCCACTCGCCGATGTTCCACCAGGTCGAAGGCCTGCTGGTTGATCGCGACATCAATTTCGCCGACCTGAAGGGCACTATCGAAGAGTTCCTGCGGGTGTTCTTCGAAAAAGAACTGGCCGTGCGTTTCCGCCCTTCGTATTTCCCGTTCACCGAGCCATCGGCTGAAGTCGACATGGAATGCGTGATGTGCAGCGGCAAAGGTTGCCGTGTCTGCAAGCAGACCGGTTGGCTGGAAGTCATGGGCTGCGGCATGGTTCATCCGAACGTGCTGCGCATGTCCGGGATCGACCCGGAAGAATTCTCGGGCTTTGCCTTCGGCATGGGCGTCGAGCGCCTGGCCATGCTGCGTTACGGCGTGAATGACTTGCGTCTGTTCTTCGACAACGACTTGCGGTTCCTCGCGCAATTTCGCTAGTCGTAACGAACCTTTAGGAGAGCAGGATGAAATTCAGTGAACAATGGCTGCGTGGCTGGGTAAGCCCGCAGGTGAGCCAGGACGAGCTGGTTGCTCGCCTGTCGATGGCCGGCCTCGAGGTCGATAGCGTGACGCCGGCCGCCGGTGCCTTCAGCGGCGTGGTGGTGGGAGAGGTGCTGGGCACCGAGCAGCACCCAGACGCCGACAAGCTGCGGGTTTGCCAGGTCAGCAATGGCGCGGAAACGTTCCAGGTCGTGTGCGGTGCGCCCAACGTGCGTCCGGGCCTGAAGATTCCGTTCGCCATGATCGGCGCCGAACTGCCGGGCGACTTCAAGATCAAGAAAGCCAAGCTGCGCGGTGTCGAGTCCAACGGCATGCTGTGCTCCCAGGCGGAACTGCAGATTGGCGAAGGCAATGATGGCCTGATGGAGCTGCCAGCCGATGCGCCGGTGGGCCAGGACATTCGTGAATACCTGGGCCTGGACGACGCGAGCATCGAGGTTGACCTGACCCCGAACCGTGGCGACTGCCTGTCGGTGGCCGGCCTGGCCCGGGAAGTGGGCGCGCTGTATGACGCTCCTGTAACGCGTCCGGCAATCATCGCTGTACCCGCCGTGCACGATGAAGTGCGCTCGATCGACGTCCTGGCGCCGGCGGCATGCCCTCGTTACTTGGGTCGAGTGATCCGAAACGTCGACCTTTCGAAGCCGACACCACTGTGGATGGTTGAACGCCTGCGTCGCTCCGAAGTGCGCAGCATCGACGCGGCTGTCGACATCACCAACTACGTGATGCTTGAACTGGGTCAACCGCTGCACGCGTTCGATCTCGCCGAAATCAACGGCGGCATTCGCGTGCGCATGGCCGAAGAAGGCGAAAAACTGGTACTGCTCGACGGCCAGGAAGTGGCCTTGCGCAGCGATACGCTGGTCATTGCCGACCATTCCCGAGCCCTGGCGATTGCTGGCGTGATGGGTGGCGAACACAGCGGCGTGTCTACGACCACTCGCGATGTATTCCTCGAAAGCGCATTCTTCGACCAGATCGCGGTGGCCGGCAAGGCGCGTTCCTATGGCCTGCACACCGACGCCTCGCACCGCTATGAGCGTGGCGTGGACTGGCAACTGGCACGTGAAGCCATGGAGCGCGCCACTGGCCTGCTGCTGGAGATCACCGGTGGCGAAGCCGGTCCGATCGTCGAGACCGTCAACGAACAGCATTTGCCAAAGATTGCGCCGGTCACCTTGCGTGCCCAACGCATCACCCAGATGCTGGGCATGGAAATGGCTCCAGCCGAAGTCGAGCGTCTGCTCAGCGCGCTGGGCCTGACCATCCGTGCCGATGGGGAAGGGCAGTGGCAGGTTGAAGTGCCGAGCCACCGCTTCGATATCAGCCTGGAAGTCGACCTGATCGAAGAACTGGCTCGCTTGTACGGTTACAACCGCCTGCCGGTTCGCTATCCGCAGGCGCGTCTGGCCCCGCAAGCCAAGGCCGAGGCTCGCAGCGAACTGCCAGAGCTGCGTCGCCTGCTGGTGGCTCGTGGGTATCAGGAAGCGATCACCTACAGCTTCATCGATCCGCGTCAGTTCGAACTGTTCAATCCAGGTGTCGAACCACTGTTGCTGGCGAACCCGATTTCCAACGACATGGCGGCCATGCGCTCGTCCCTGTGGCCGGGCTTGGTCAAGTCGTTGCAGCACAACCTGAACCGCCAGCAGGATCGCGTGCGGCTGTTCGAGAGTGGCCTGCGCTTCGTGGGTCAGCTGGACGGCTTGAAGCAAGAGCCAATGCTGGCCGGTGTCGTTTGCGGCAGCCGCCTGCCGGAAGGCTGGGCTCAAGGGCGCGATGTCGTCGACTTCTTCGACGTCAAGGCCGACGTGGAAGCCGTGCTGGGCTTTGCCGGCGCGCTCGGCGCGTTCACTTTCGTGCCTGGCAAGCATCCGGCGCTGCATCCGGGCCAGACCGCGCGCATCGAGCGAGAAGGTCGTGAAGTCGGTTACGTCGGCGCGATCCACCCTGAACTGTCCAAGACCCTGGGTCTCGACCGTCCAGTCTTCGTTTTCGAGCTGATCCTGGCCGAAGTCGCCCAAGGAAAAATGCCGAAATTCCAGGAGTTGTCACGCTTTCCTGAAGTGCGTCGCGACCTGGCCCTGGTGGCTGATGTCGGCGTCGCATCCAGTGCGGTTCTGGCAGTAATTCGTGAAAATGCAGGCGAATGGCTGACGGACCTCAGGCTATTTGACGTGTATCAGGGTAAAGGCATTGATCCTCATAGAAAAAGCCTTGCCGTCGGCTTGACCTGGCAGCATCCATCGCGCACTCTTAATGACGATGAGGTGAATACCGCAACGCAGAATATCCTCACCTCGCTCGAACACAGGTTGAACGCCACGTTAAGGAAGTGACGTATGGGGGCTCTGACGAAAGCTGAGATGGCGGAACGTCTGTATGAGGAGTTGGGCCTGAATAAACGGGAGGCCAAAGAATTGGTCGAACTGTTTTTCGAAGAAATCAGGCACGCTCTCGAGGACAACGAACAGGTCAAATTGTCGGGTTTCGGCAATTTTGACCTTCGGGACAAACGCCAGCGGCCTGGCCGCAATCCGAAAACGGGAGAAGAAATCCCGATCACGGCTCGCCGTGTGGTCACCTTTCGTCCAGGGCAGAAGTTGAAGGCCCGAGTTGAGGCTTATGCTGGAACCAAGTCATAACGACGAGCTACCCGTCATCCCAGGCAAACGCTACTTCACCATTGGTGAAGTCAGCGAGCTGTGTGCGGTTAAGCCGCACGTGCTGCGCTATTGGGAGCAGGAGTTTCCTCAACTCAACCCGGTCAAGCGCCGCGGAAACCGCCGGTATTATCAGCGCCAGGACGTGCTGATGATCCGGCAGATCCGCGCGCTGCTGTACGACCAGGGGTTCACCATCGGCGGCGCGCGCCTGCGCCTCTCCGGTGACGAGGCCAAGGACGACACAACCCAGTACAAACAAATGATCCGCCAGATGATCGCCGAGCTTGAAGATGTGCTGGTGGTGCTCAAGAAATAAATTTCTGCTTTTAAATACTTCCAGTTTTCAAAAGCTTGCGATATATTCCTGAGCGTTCCGTTGAGAAGCGGAACAAGATTCACGCCTAGTCGGGGCGTAGCGCAGTCCGGTAGCGCACTAGCATGGGGTGCTAGGGGTCGAGTGTTCGAATCACTCCGTCCCGACCATATTTTCTGAGTAGAATCAGGCAGTTAAGCCGATCAGATAGATCGGCTTTTTTGTGTGCGCGTAAAACATGCGCAAACTAACCGGTAATTTCGCTGATATTCAAAACGCGTGAATCGTTCATTGGCGCCGTCCAGCAAAAGGCCGGAAACACCTCGGCAGGTGCGCGATCTCCACGCCGCCGCCTAAGCATTACTGCAACCTTCACCCTGCGCTAATCCGACCTTCAACCTGAGTGCGTGTCTCGCCGCCGATCCAGATTTGGCCTGCATCATCGCGAGTTACGTGGATGCGCCCTTGGCGACCGAGGCGGGTTCCTTGGGCGGCGACATAGTCTTGCTCAACCACACCTGTGTCGAATAACCACTGTGCCAGTGAGGCATTAAGGCTGCCTGTAACCGGGTCTTCGACAATGGCACCGAGGTGATCGCTGAAAAAGGCGCGAACTTCGAAGGTGGCATCGCCATGGGCGTGACGACCAATGACGCCAAAGTCGATTCTGCGTGGCCAGCTCCGGGCCGGTTGCAGGGAAAGGACTTTCTCTGCCGAAGCCAGGCGGATTCCCAGCCATCCGGGACCGTTGTCGATCCACGCCGCATCAACGACCTCACAGGGTTCAATGCCGAGACACTGCAGCACCTCGGTTAATTCTTCTTTCGACGGAGCGCCGTAACGGAGCAGTGGGGGAGCGCCAAAGGCAAGCCGTCCTTGTTCACGGCGAATGGTCACGAGGCCCACACCGCACTCTTGGACAATGTGCGTTTCGTTCCTCGGCGCCCGTCCGGTCGAAAGCCAGGCATGGCAGCTTCCCAGCGTCGGGTGTCCAGCAAATGGCATTTCCCTGTCCAGCGTGAAAATCCTCAGCCTGTAGTCCGCCTGCGGATGCGTGGGCGAAAGCACAAAGGCTGTTTCCGACAGGTTGAGCCAGCGCGTCAGGCGCTGCATGTCATCTGTCTGCAATGCATCCGCGTCCATGACCACCGCCAGTGGGTTTCCACTCAGGGCTTTTGCTCCGAATACGTCGATCATATGGATCACATGGGTCATCACATTCTCTCTCACCTGCGTGGCGACACAGGCTCGCCTGACCTGCCTTGAAGGGGAACCAGGCCCATTGGTTTCAACACGAAATCAGTTTGTCGAGACCAGAAGCTTCAATCCCGCGACGCCAAACAGCGCCGAGAAAAGCCCCTGGATCCAGCGTCTTGCGCGGGCGTAGCAGGCAATCATCGTGGCGGTCGAGAAAACGATGGCGTAGCCGCCGAAGATGATGACGCCGAGCGCTGCGCAACCACCGATGATCCCCGATAAGGTGCCCGGTGGAGCGTCCCCTCGGAGTCCGAGCGACATGATCGACATCCAGGACATGATGGCCTTGGGATTGCTGATGTGCATAAGGACACCCTGGCGGTACAGCGACAGGTAACGCGGCGCCTGTCCTGCCACCGTGCTGGTGCGGTCCGCAGTCGACTGCATGGCGGATCTGCCGGCACGCAGCGCGAGATAAAGCAAATAGACACCGCCGACCACCTTGATCAATAACAGCGCCTGGGCATAGGCGGCCAGCAAGGCGCTGATACCCGTGGCCGCCAGGATCGCCCAGAAGAGCGAGCCGGTGATGACGCCGGACGCCAGCATCAGGGCGCGCGTGCGACCATCACGCATCGCCACATCCATGATTGCCATGTTGCTGGGGCCTGGACTTGCAGCGGCAAGGACATAGGTGCCGAAGGCGAGCAGGATCGGGCTGCCGATCATTGAGCGGCTCCTTGGAATGGATACCGCAACCCATGAAATGGATGCGGCGATCCGCTGCGCTGTAAAGCGTGGTTTTTTTTCATGGTTGCGGTAGATCCGCGCGATGAACGATATGAACCTTGTTTCCATCGGGGTCGAGAAGGTATGCGCCGAAATAGCCGTCACCGTAGCGGGGACGCGGCCCGGGCACTCCTACGTCCGTCCCGCCATGGGCAAGTCCCGCCGCATGGGCCAGCGCCACGGCGTGATCAGAGGACGCCAAGAAGGCGACCATGCTGCCGTTGCCGATGGACGATGGCTCGCCATTGGCAGGGATGTAGACATAGAAGCGTGGCAGAGGCGCCTCAGCGGTGACCCAGCAAAGCGCTGCCGGACCGCCATCAGGTACTACGACTCGTCGTTTCAGACCGAGTGGCGCGAGGATAGCGTCATAAAAAGCGCCTGCACGCTCAAGATCATTTGTGCCCACGGTCACATGGCTAAACATTAGACGCTCCGCTGCCTCGCCCCGTCATCGCGGCCAGACTGATGGTGAAAGATTGATTTCGTGAAATACCCTAATATGCGTGACACTTTATGGCTATTTATATAGTGTCACGCGACACTATTAATCATTCTGGAGGATGGCAATGCGTCTTCAATCGCCCTGGATACCCCGCCTTGCAGACATCGAGGCGAGTGTCGCCGAGCGCCTGGTGCTCGCCCTGGCCGACGACATCATCGAGGGGCGACTGAAAGGGGGTGACCGTCTGCCTGCCCATCGAGACCTCGCGTGGCAGTTGCAGATCGGTCTTGGCACGGTGACCAAAGCCTATGCGGTGCTGGAGCGACGAGGTCTGGTGCGCAGCATCAAGGGCCGGGGAATGTTCGTGGCGATCCACCAGGCACATGAGGACCGGCAGATCGACCTCTCGTCCAACGTGCCGCCGGCAATGCTGACGGCCGGTCTTTTGGCGCGGACGCTGACCGGTATTGCGCGCAAGATCGACACCGATCATCTCAACCTGTATTCACCGCCCGCCGGGCATCTGGAGCATCGCCGTCTGTTGGCGCGCTGGCTTGAAACGCTCGGCATAGAGGTCAAGCCGTCGCATCTGGCGCTGACGAGTAATGCCCGCCAAGCCATTTCCCTGGCCTTCGATATTGCCTGCGGTCCTGAAGGGGTGATTTTGACAGAACGCATCACCTATCCCGGCGCGATTGCCCTGGCCCGGCGCAAGGGTTACCGGATGCAAGGCGTCGAGATCGATGCGCAAGGCATGCTGCCGCAGGCGCTTGCAGACGCCCTCGATAGCCTCGAATCAAGCGCAGGCAAAGCGGTTTATCTCACCCCGACGCTGCACAATCCGACGACGGCAACGATGGACACGGCGCGACGGCAGGCTATCGTCGATGTCTGTCGACGGTCCGGGGCCTGGATCATCGAGGATGGCGTCTACGCGTTGGGACCTCCACTTGAACCTGCGCTTGTGACGCTGGCGCCCGAGAGAGTCTTGCACGTCAACGGGCTGTCCAAATCCATCGGTCCCGGGCTGAGGATCGGCATGCTCACGCTACCGGACGGCATGAATGCCGCCGCGCAAGCAGCCTTGCAGGATGTCCCCATGACCCCGTCGCCATTGTCCTGCGCGGTGGTGGAGGAGTGGCTGTCCAGTGGCGTTATCGCATCGATCCCCCAGGACCTGCGCCATGAAGCGCGACGCCGAGCAGACCTGGCCGCTTCGCTGTTCGGCGCGGCCGGGCTTGTTTGGCATCCGGACGCCTTTCACGTCTGGCTACCGATGCCACGCGACGCTGCCGATCGCTTCGCCACAGCGGCTGCCGCGATTGGCATCAAAGTGACTGCGCCAGAATCGGTCATGGTCGATCACACTGACCAGGCGGCCGGCATTCGGCTTTGTCTCGGCGGCCCAACCTTCGAAGACCTGGCGCAAGGATTGATGCTCCTGACCAAGCTTGAATGTTCGAATCACTCCGTCCAGACCCTGTATCCTGACTGATTCAGATATTTAAGCCGATCAGATAGATCGGCTTTCTTTTGCGTATGCAAAACATACAACCATGCGCCTTCGTATCCATCGCTGGGGTTTCCAACCAAGGTGGCCTACGCGGGCTTTGCAAAACTAACAAGGACATCAAGTGCTACGGAAAGCAATTCTACTGATCTTGATCACCAGCTTGAGCGGCTGCATGGCCACCGCGATGCGGATGGACTACGACAAGCACAGATGCCCCTACATCGGTCTGCGCTTCGACTGGTGGCTGGTGGGCACGTCCAAAGGAAAGCTGATCCCTTTCTTGCTTATCGACGCACCGTTCTCCTTGGTGGTCGATACCGTATTTTTCCCCTTCGAATATCAATACGAGTGCAATCTCTAAGCGCCCGCCACCGGCTGTCCAAGGGATGCCCGATAATCCGCTTCTTCAACCTCCGTCAATGTCCCATACCCATCGTAGTAATAGAACCGATGCCTGTCCCGGGCATAGCGCTCGGTCAGGAACTCCAGGGTGGCCAGATCAAAACGCTTGGCGCTCAGCGGCCGTCGATGGCAGAACAACTTGCGTGTCCCCAGTTGCAGGAAATCCGGATGCGGTACACGAACTTCATCAGGGGCGAAGTCGACATCCAGCCACTTGCCCTCCGAGAAGATCAGGGCAGGGCTGATGGCGTAAGTGCCGAGCACGCGGGTCTCAGCGGGATGGAGGCGTTTTTTCGCCTCGCCGTAGTAATACACCGCTTCCCGGTCCTTGGCCCAGCCATGTCCACAGGACTCGAAACTCGGCGCGTGAGCCTTCCGAATGGGTTCGGGGGGATGATAGAAGACCCGGTGGCAATACACGGTTTTTCCGTCTGTCAGGTAAGGCGATCCCAAGGAGCGGAAGTGCTCGGCAGGCTCCGTGGAGAACCGTTCGGGCACTTGCGTTTCGGCGTTATGGAACGGGATCAGATAGAGACCGTGGGCATCGCCGCACAGGTGGGTGTCCAGCAGTTTGAAACTCGCCGCGTCCAGCCCGTTGATCGCCCGTCCATGAAAATGCACTTGGCGGCCCACATCGAAGCCGAGGCCGATGGCGCGTAAAGGCGCCGTTTCTGAAAATATTTGCGCGGCGCCAGCCTTTGCCTGCAAGCGGTGCCACCAATAATCCTTCAATTGCGGATGGGCCTCGAAATAGGGGGCCCAGGCTTGTTGCATGGCTGCATCGATTATTCCGCCAGAACCCAGCGGGCCGTTCTTGTCGCCTGCCAGCACGGGCGCGTAATCCTGGTCATTGCGATAGAGTTGGGCCACTACGAAACTTTCCACGTCGACATCAAGGCGTTTCTGGCGTTGATAGACGTACTGGCGATCACGGTAGTAATCGAATCCCAAGTGGCGAAAGCTCGGGCCATGGGCGTCACGCAAGCGGGTCCCGGCGGCGTAGACGAATTTGTCGTCCACGGCAAAATAGTCATCCTCGTACTCACTGGCGCTGACCACGCGGCCGCACTCGTCGAATGTCGGCTGCGAACACTTGAGCAGGCGGAAATCGCCGACGTAGCGGATGGTTTTTCCCGTCAGGTAATAGGCCCGTCGATTGTCCTTGGCGTAGCGTTCGTTAAGCACGGTGAAGGTTGCCAGGTCGGCGTTGTCGATGCGGTAGAAGTAGTCGTACGAAATGCTCGAGCCTTGCTGCGCTTGCACGATGATCGACTGTCCGTCAGTTCCCCAGCGTTGGGCGAGCATGTGGAAGTCGTCGGGGTTTGCGATCGGCAGCGGTGTGCCGTCCTTTTGGTGCAGGGGCTTGAAGCCCTTGTAGACTTGCCCGTCGATCACCCGATAAGACGGATGGTTGCAGTACCGCACCCGAGCGGTGGCGGCGGCGATGAATTTTCCGTGCAGGAAGATGCTCGCCCCGTCGCTGAACAACGCAGAGGTTGAAGCCACCGAGACGGGCGACGATGGCAACAGCGCCAGGCTGTCGGGTCGTGCCTGCCGGATTTCGGTGATCGCGTATTCGCCGAACCAATAGGCGCCGGTTTCGTCACGCCAGTACTGGTGGCCGAGACTTTCCAAACCCCGGTGGAACTGAAAAGGCAGGGCCTGAAGCGCATGGTAACCATGGCGCTCCCGGTAACCGGGGAGCAGGTAATAATCGTGCAACGCATCACGCAAGATCCACGGGTTGCGTCGATGCCGCCAGACCGGCTGGCCGGCCATCAACGGCGAGGGCGGATAACCTCCGTCCCCGGCACGTTGGGCTAGCTCGCCGGGTCGTGCGCCTTCAGGGCTGAGCAGGATGTAGACGTCTGGCACGCGCCCATCGCCCAGAAGCACGTCGTCCATGAACGCGAAGCCTTGATGCCACTCAAGATCAAGCGGTTCCCAGTCGGCGCAGACTGTCTCTGTGTCCGTCATGTCATTGCGGCCTTGAGGTCTGATGGTTTGGCTCCACGCAGCCATTTATAAATGCTGATACGTCTCTTCCCCGCGCATTCCAGACTTTATATCCTACGGCTCCCATCCGGACGGAATCCGCGAATGTATCTGCGCGCTAGCCTGTTGTGCCTATGCCTGTTCAGCAGCCTGAGCCAGGCCGCCGTTAAGGTTAACTGCTCGGCCCTGGCGGAAAAACTCTCGGGGACAGTGCCTGAGTTTCATCCTTCGGTGCAAGGCAAGGTCATCGGCACCGGGCGCCTGCATTTCCACGAAGCGCCGGATGAAGCTTGTGCCAACAAGAAGATTTTCGTCATACCGGGCGACTCCCTCACCGTCTACTCCAGCCTGGAGGACGAATCATGGCTGGAAGTGAATTTCATCGCCAAGGATGGCGAGGACTATACCGGTTGGGTAAAGGCTGACCGGGTCGAGATTGGCAAGCCTTATGGGGCGCCACCGGAGGATGCGGACGAAGCGTCCGCCGAAGACTCGCAATAATCGTTCGGGCAACTGTGCGGAAAAACTGAAGGGCGTGACAAGGTGCGGCGATCTTGCTCCGCAGGCAGTAGAGGCTGTTTTATCAATAAGGAGTTTTGAATGTCGCTGTTAAGGATGTCTACATTTTCTTTGTGCCTGGCTGGAATCAGCGTTGCTGGCAGCTCGCTCGCGAATCAGCAAGATCAAGAGCACCAGGGGTACGTCGTCTTGGTGGCCATGGAACAGATATGCAACAAGAATAACCCTGGCCTGAACGGGGATGTGGAGAACGCCATGGCCACTGAACCAAAATTCAACGAAGCAGCCAAGGCGCAAATCAGGAAGATAAAGTCCGATCCCGCCTATAAATTCCAGGTTTCAAACATGGTGAGCACCTTAACTAACTCACCACTCGGGGCCATGGCCCAGGACATGTGCAAGGAATATGCGCCCAAGTAATTTGGGCTTTTTTCTGGCGGCATTGCAAAGATGGCAAAGTTGAAACCTTCGCCATCGTTTGCCCCGTTCAGGCCTGGGTTTTATAGCGCTCGGCAACCGCCGATTGCTTGATTTCGGACAACAATCCCTGCCGCGCCCCCTGCAACGCATCCCAGCGAGCACCGTCCTGCAGCGGCGGGATGGTCACCGGTTCGCGACGGTCGAAGCCGACCAGCGCGGCATCGACCAGGTCGCCCACTTCCATGATCTCGTTCAAGGTATTGATGTCGATGCCGGCGCGTTCCCAGATTTCGGTCCGGGTCGCCGCCGGCAGGACGGCTTGGACGTAGACGCCTTTTGGGGTCAGTTCGAGGCTGAGCCCTTGGGACAGGAACAGTACGAAAGCCTTGGTCGCCCCGTAGACCGACATGCCGAATTCCGGTGCCAGGCCAACCACCGAGCCGATGTTGATGATCGCGCCGTCGCCAGCGCTTGCCAGGCGTGGGGCGATGGCGCTGGCGAGCCGGACCAGCGCAGTGGTGTTGAGTGAAACCAGGTGCGCGACGCTGTCGGTGGTCTGTTCGATGAAGCTGCCGGACTGGGCGGCGCCTGCGTTGTTGATCAGGATGCCGATGCGGTCGTCATCGCGCAGGCGGGTTTCAACTTTGTGCAGGTCGCCGATTTGGGTCAGGTCGGCCTGGAGCACGTCAACGGTCACGGTGTGTTCGTTGCGCAGTTCAGTCGCCAGTGTTTCTAGCCGCGTGCTGTCGCGGGCAACCAGCACCAGATCATGGCCGCGCTGGGCGAAGCGCTTGGCATAGACGGCGCCGATACCGGTGGAAGCGCCGGTGATGAGAACGGTTGTGCGAGTGGTCATGGTGTCAGTCTCTTCAGGATTGGGGGGCGATCAACCGCGTGATTTTTTTCGGCGCTATTGGGCATTCGCCTCGGCGAACGTCGGGTAGTCGATGTAGCCTGCGGCGCCGCCGCCATAGAGGGTCGCGGGGTTGAGGGCAGCCAAAGGGACGGCGCTTTTCAGGCGTTCCACCAGGTCTGGATTGGCAATGAACGGGCGGCCAAAGGCGATCAAGTCGGCCTTGTCTTCCAGGACCTGCGAAGTGGCCAGGTCCAGGTCGTAGCCGTTGTTGGCGATGTAGGTGTTGTTGAAGCGCTGGCGCAAGCCGGCGAAATCGAACGGCGCCACATCACGCGGCCCGGCGGTCGCGCCTTCGACGACGTGCAGGTAGGCGATGTCCAGGGTGTTGAGCTGATCGACGATGTAGTCGAACTGCGCCTGCGGTGCGCTGCTGGACACGCCGTTGGCGGGCGAGACCGGCGAGATGCGCAGGCCGGTGCGTCCGGCACCGATCTCGCTCACGACGGCGGCGGTCACTTCCAGCAGTAGGCGGGCGCGGTTTTCAATCGAGCCACCGTAGGCATCGGTACGTATGTTGGCGCCGTCCTTGATGAACTGATCGAGCAGATAGCCGTTCGCACCGTGGATCTCCACGCCATCGAACCCGGCGGCGATGGCATTGGCAGCCGCTTGGCGGAAATCATTGACGATTCCCGGCAACTCGCTCACGTCGAGCGCTCGCGGTTCGGACACATCCTCGAAGCTGTTATTGACGAACACCTTGGTGGCGGGGCGCAGGGCGGAAGGCGCTACCGGGGCGGCGCCGTTTTCCTGCAGGGCCACGTGGGACACGCGCCCGACGTGCCACAGTTGCAGGAATATCCGACTGCCCTTGGCGTGGACCGCATCGGTCACTTCGCGCCAGCCGGCGATCTGCGCCTGGGTGTAGATGCCGGGCGTGTCCTGATAACCCTGTCCCTGCTGCGAGATCTGCGTGGCCTCGGCAATCAGCAAGCCTGCCGATGCGCGCTGGCTGTAATAGGTCGCCGCGAATTCACTGGGAACGAAGCCTTTGCCTGCGCGGTTACGCGTCAGCGGCGCCAGCACGACTCGGTTGGCGAGGGTGAGGGAGCCCAGGGTATAGGGGGTAAACAGCATCTGATCGGTCATGTCTCTCGTTTCCGTGCCAGTAGATGAGCGGTGGGTGCGGCTTGCGCTTAGGATGATGATCGAAATCTAAACTGTCAACGAATTTGATTACGGTTGGCATCTATGTATGATGAAGACTTGATCGGAGTGGTACGAGGTAAACGAACATGAGAGTCACCAAGGCCCAGGCACAGGCAAACCGGGAACACATCGTCGAGACGGCGTCCGTGTTGTTTCGCGAGCGAGGTTTTGACGGGATAGGCGTGGCGGACTTGATGGCCGCGGCCGGCTTCACCCACGGCGGTTTCTACAAGCATTTCGGTTCGAAGGCCGACCTGATGGCCGAAGCCGCTGCGGACAGTCTTTCGCGCTCATTGACCAGCGCCAGCGACCTGGATGTCGCTGGGTTCTTTGCCATGTATGTCTCGCGGGAGCACCGCGACGCTCGGGGCAACGGCTGCACGATGGCGGCGTTGTGTGGCGACGCGGCGCGTCAGTCCGATGAGGTCAAGGCCACGTTTGCCAATGGGGTGGAAGGCACGCTGGCTACCCTTGAGGAAAAGTTCGAGCCCACAGGAGAAGGTGGACGGGCAAAGATGATCAACTTGCTCGCCCATGCCATCGGCGCGGTCATGCTCTCGCGCGCTTGCCCGGATGATTCGCCGTTGGCAGACGAAATCCTTGAAGTCTGCCGTGATCAGATCCTGGCGTCCTTGCCAGCCTCCGACCCCGAGGAAAACCAGCGGTAGCGCATTGCGCTACCGCTGTGGGGGATCAGAAGATGAACTTGAACAGGGCAATGACCACGATCAGGCCGATCAGGAAAATGATCCCAACGGTACCACCAAGAAATTTCAACATAGGAACGCTCTCATCGGATGGGCTTAATTTTCTAGACCCTTGGCGAGAGCGCACAGTTCGTTAAATTTGCGCGATGGGTAAAAAGCCTGGGCGCCGCTCAGTGAACCGCCAGGGACCTCGGCACGGACACATGTTCGAACTTCGAAACGGTCTTGATCCAATAGCGCCGATACTCGGTCTTGTCCGGCGCCAACGGTTTTTGGCTGGACCAAGGATGTTCCGCTTTCAGGCTGGCGCGATAAGCTTCCCATTCCTTCTGCTCGGCCGCTTCCCTGGCTTTGTTTCGATCATCGAACCAACCCAGGACGTAGGCATCGCTCTGGTCAGTTCCGCTCGCTATCAGCAGATATATGTCTGTCATCACCGGTTCCCGCCGTATTCCCACCACCCAATCACTGGGCTCTTTTCTGGTTATCGGCCGTGAATGCTGATTTTTGAAGCTGATTGATAAACGGGTTCGAGGTTCCACGGGTCAGGCATCCTCTGTCTGTGCCAGGTGCGCCATCAACCATTCGCGGAAGCGGTTGACGCTTTGCCGGTTCGGCACCTGGCCCAGGGGCTCCAACAAGCAGAATTGCGCATCGGTGCACAAGATGGCGGATGTCGGGCGCACGAGATTGCCGGTCTGTAGGTGGTCGCCGAGCAACCGCGTCCAGGCCAGGGCGATTCCCTGGCCCGCCAGCGCCGACTGGATCAGCATCGAGTAGTTGTTGATGTTGATGCGTCGACGAGGTTCTGGCGCTGGATGGCCCAGGCGCTGGAACCATTCCTTCCAGCCAATCCAGTCCCGATGCTGGTCCTCGAGCCACAGCCAGGTACAGGCGCCGAGTTGTTCAAGGTTGCCCGCCTCGGGATGCTGAGACAGGTAGGCCGGGCTGCACACCGGAAAAATTTCTTCATTGAACAGCGCAGTGACCTTCATGTTCTTGGGGGGCGTGCTGCAGTAGTACAGCGCCAGGTCGCAGTCGAGGCGGGAGAAATCCTCGACTTGATCGGTCGCGATGATGCGCAGGTCGATCTCCTCGTGCTGACGCCGGAACTCCGATACCAACGGCAGCAACCACAGCGATGCCATCGCCGTGCTGGTGACCACCGTGACTTGCTGCGCGCCTTGCCAATGACGCACGCCAGCCGTGGCACGGGCGATCTGTTGCAGCGTATCGCGAACACTTTCGTAGTATTGGCTGCCTGTCGAAGTGAGGTTGATCTCACGGGTCGTACGGACAAACAGCGCTGTGCCCAGGTAATCCTCGAGCAGGCGTATCTGGCGGCTGACAGCGCCCTGGGTGACGTTCAGTTCGCGGGCCGCCACGGTGAAACTCAGGTGGCGTGCGGCGGCTTCGAACGCTACCAGGCTGTTGAGCGGCGGCAACGGTTGCAGTTTCATCGGGCTGGGTCACTGTCTTGTTGGTTTCAAGCGCAGGGCGATTGTGCAGAAGCCTGCGCGCAGTGACTACCTAATCCGGCATGACGGCTAGAGATCGATCACCAGGTTGGACGTCGGCTTGCTGCAACACAGCAAACGCAGGCCCTTGTCGATCTCCCGTTGCCGGATGCCGCCGTTGTGGTTCATGTCCACGGTGCCTTCCAGCAGGGCGGTCTTGCAGGTGCCGCAAACGCCCTGGCTGCAGGATGAAGGCACAATCGCACCGGCCTTTTTGGCTGCGCTCAGCACGGTCTGGTGGCCGGGCATGCTGAAGGTCTTGCCCGAACGTGCCAGCGTGACCGTGAAGATGTCCTGTTGATCCAATGGAGCGGCTTGCTCGATCAACGGTTCCTCATTCAACACCGCGATATCGAAGCTTTCCTGATGATAGTGGCCGAAATCGAACGACGCTTCCCTGAGCAACGCCTTGACCGCTTCCATGTAACCCTGGGGGCCACAGGTAAAGATTTCTCGCTCCTTGAAGTCCGGGACGTGTTGGCTCAACAAAGGCAAATCGAGACGACCCATCGGCTGTTGCCAGTGGCTGGCGTCGCCAAGCCCTTCACAAATATCGATGACCCGCAGTCCCGGCATATCGGCCTGCATTCGCGTCAACTCGCCGTGGAAAATGATATCCGCCGGCGTGCGAGCGCTGTGCACGAAAACAATGTCCAGGTTGGCAGCCATGTCGCAGGCGGCGCGGGTCATCGACATCAACGGGGTCACGCCGGAACCGGCGGAGAGGTACAACAGTTTTGCCGCTGGATGACCAACCGGCGTGAAGCTGCCCGCCGGCCCGGACGCCTTGAGGTTGTCTCCAGGCTTGAGATGGTCATGCAGCCAGTTCGACACCACGCCTCCGGGCACGCGTTTGACGGTGATCGAAAAAGCGAACGGGCGAGTCGGTGAAGACGACAGGGTGTAGCACCGAGCAATGGCCTGCCCATTGATGACGAGCGACAGGGTAATGAACTGGCCCGGCTCGAAACTCAACGCGCTGAAGTCCGCGCATTGGAAAGTGAACGTTTTTACATCATGGGTTTCCTGTCGCACGGCGCAACACTGCAAGGTCTTCTGCTCGCCGCTGTGCCATTGCGCGCCAAACGCTCCCCAGGTCGTCGGATCGGTAAAACGTTCAGGGCGCGTCAGCTTTTCGTAAATCGTCATGTTCATCCCTCACACGCCGTGGGCGGCCAGACGCGCCGCGTACCAGCGCGAGAACTGGTCGACATAGGTTTCGGTAAACGCCGAGAACGGTCCGGGCGTGTAGGCCGGGTCCTGGGTGCCGCTGTGGGTGATGCCGACGAGGCTGGCGTCCTGGAGGTTGGTCGCCGCCCAGACTTCGGTCAGCTTGTCCAACGCGTAGTCCACGCCTTCGACGGCGTCGGCGTGCACCAGCCATTTGGTGCGCACCAGGGTTCTATCGGGCGCCAGCGGGATGATGTACGAGACGATCGCATGATCGCTCATGATGTGGGTCCATGAGTTATGGGTCCACAAGTGCATGTCGCCCAGGTCGCGGCGCGTGAGGTCGCCAAACAGCCGGGTGCAGGCCACGCGGGTATCGAGGGTCTGGGATTCGCCGTTGCCCGCGATGACCAGGCGCTGGGAGCGGAACTGAGTCACCGCGTCCTCGCCCAGATGCTCGACGGCGTCACACAGGTAGCCTTCGCGCTCCCAGTCCTGCTTGGTATTGGCGTTGCGCTGGTGGTACTCCTGCAGCGCTTGGAGCGAGTCCTCTCCCAGCCCATCGGTGCAGAAGCCGAAATCCTCCGGCAGGAACGACGCCGTCAGTTCGGGGTGGGTGGCGGCGCAGTGATAACACTCGCGGTTGTTCTCGATCACCAGTTTCCAATTGCCGTTCTCGATGATCTCCGACTCGTAGGCGATCTTGGAATGGGCAAGGTCATATTGAGCGAAACGCGGCGTCATGAGTTGGTCCAGGTACAGGATGTCTTCTGGCGGCTCGTCACCCAGGCAGACGAAAACATGGGTGCCGACCACGCGCGTATGGACAGGGATCAGGCTCTTGCACCCCGGGTCGAAGTCCTTGCCCATGTGCGCGGCATGTTTGAGGCTGCCATCGAGGTCGTACGTCCATTGGTGATAAGGGCAGACCAGCATGCCCACCGTCGATTTGCCGGCCTGTTTCAGGCGCGCCCCACGGTGGCGGCAGACGTTGCGGAAGGCCTGCACATGCTCGTCGTCATCGCGCACCAGGATGATCGAGGATTTGCCGATGTCGATCGTGGAGACATCGCCGGGTTCGGCAACGTCGCTGGTGACCCCCACCAGGATCCAGTGTTTGGTAAAAAAGACATCGACGTCGGTTTCAAAAATATCCTGGCGGCCGAACAGACCGCCGGGCATGCCATGGCCGGGGGCGCGATCGGCCAGCAGTTCACGATGGGTTTTCAAGGTAGGGTTCATCGTCGATCTCACTCAAGGCAAATGATCGGTGGTTGGCGGGCAAGCAGTGCAGCAGGAAAAATGGGTGTCGTTTGTTCAAGCCACCGAAGGCTCCGGCAATGGCTCGGGTAAGACCGGGCGCGACAGGTCATGGCCGAGCAACGCCCGGTACAGTTCCACGTCGCCCAATACGCCCAGGACGGTTTGGGCATCGTCGACTATGAGCAATGGATGACCTGTTTCATAACGGATCCCCAAGGCGACTCGCATGCTGGTTTCCGGCGCTACCAGTGTGACTTGGCGGCGCAAGGTCCCGAGGGCCTTGCCATCCTCCCAGCGTTGCGTCGGCAGGGCGGTTGCGCCTCGTCGGATGCTGGCCAGTCCTCGGGACTGATCCAGTGCCATCCAGAGGTTCTGTACCGTATCCAGGCAGTATTCATCTTGGGCGAAGACGCACCGGTCCAGCGGAGTCATCAAGCTTTTCGCGCACAGCACATTCAGCGGGTTGGTGTGGGCGACGAAGTTGCGCACGTAGTCGTCGGCCGGGTTGAGCACGATTTCTTCGGGCTTGCTGTACTGAATGATCTTGCCGTCCTTCATGATCGCGATCCGCGTCCCCAGCTTGAGGGCTTCGTCCAGGTCATGGCTGACGAACACAATGGTCTTGTGCAACTTGCGCTGCAGATCGAGCAATTCGTCCTGCAACCCTTGGCGAATCAGCGGATCGAGGGCCGAGAACGGCTCGTCCATCAGCAGAATGTCTGCGTCCATCGCCAGGGCGCGGGCCAGCCCCACGCGCTGCTGCATGCCGCCGGACAACTCGTCCGGCTTCTTGTTGCGCCACTGGGTCAAGCCCACCAGTTCAAGCTTTTCGTCGACCAGTCTGCGCCGCTCCTTCTCCGGGCGACCCTGCATCTCCAAACCGAAACCGATGTTCTCGCGCACCGTCAGCCAGGGCATCAGGGCGAACTTCTGGAAGACCATGGCGATGCGCTGGGTGCGCATCATTTTCAACTCGGCTGGGGTGCAGGCGGCAACGTCGATCTGCCGACCTTCGTGTTCGACGAAGAGCTTGCCGCGGCTCACCGTGTTCAAGCCGTTGATGCAGCGCAGCAGGCTGGACTTGCCGGAACCCGACAAGCCCATCAATACGCAGATTTCGCCTTTGTTGATTTCCAGGTTGGCCTTTTCCACGCCGACGATCAGGCCGGTCTTCTGCAGAATGTCCGACCGGGAAAAACCTTGATCCAGCAGGTCCAGCGCGGCCTTGGGACGATGGGCGAAAATGACGTCGACGTCTTCGAAACGAATGATGCTCATGCGTCACCTCGTCTTACGGTTTCGCGCTGTTTGCAAATGCGGTCGAGGATGATCGCCAGGAGCACGATCGCCAGGCCTGCTTCGAAGCCCATGGCGATATCAGCCGTGTTCAACGCATTGACGACAGGTTTGCCCAAGCCGTCCGCGCCAACCAGCGCGGCGATGACCACCATCGACAGCGACAACATGATGCATTGGGTGATGCCGGCGGCGATGCTCGGCATCGCATGGGGCAGTTCGATGCGGGCCAACAACTGGCGACGCGAGCAACCGAACGCCTTGCCGGCGTCCATCAATTCTTGCGGGACGTCACGCACGCCCAGGTACGTAAGGCGAATCGGCGCGGCGATCGCGAAGACCACCGTGGAGATCAACCCCGGAACGACGCCGAGGCCGAACAGCGTCAAGGTCGGGATCAGGTAGACGAAGGTGGGCACGGTCTGCATCAGGTCGAGCACCGGTCGCAAGGCTGCGTAGAACCAGGGGCGATGCGCCGCGACGATCCCCAGCGGCACGCCGACGATCACGCACACCAGCGTGGCGAATGTCACCTGGGCCAGGGTCTCCATGGTTTCCTGCCAGTAGCCCAGGTTGAGAATCAGCAGGAACGACAGCGCGACGAACAGCGTCAGGCTCACCTTGCGTTGAATGTAGAAGGCGAGCAGCGCCAGCAGCCCTATCAAGGCCAACGGATTGAACCAGAGCAGGGCGCTGGTGAGGAGGCTGATGATTTCGGAGAGCGACGACGATATGGCGTCGAATACATCAGCGCCATGCTGGGTCAGCCACTCGACGTACCGGGCGATGTGCTCGCCCAATGGAAGTTTTTCTTGCGTAGTCCACATAGAGGCGGCTCGTTGTTGTTTTGGTTTGCCTGGAGCAGATACTCGTCCCGGGCCTGCCATGCTGACAAACCATTTAAAATCAGCCGTTCATGACTTTTTCTCATCAATCTTTTTTGCGCTCTCGGGGGAAGAAGAGGCGGAGAGTCGATCAAATGTACTTAGGTGTACATTTAGCGGGCATCCGAGTACATTCGCGTTACGTATGTTCAATAAGGTGGATGCAAGATGCCCCAGGTAGGGAAGGCACGTGGCAAGGCCCAGGACGCGGGTTGGCGGGGGTCGCCCGAAGGGTGGCTGGAAGCGGCCTACGAGGCCTTGAAGGAGTCCGGCATCGATGCGGTCCGGGTCATGCCGTTGGCCAAGCGCCTGGGTTTGTCACGCACCAGTTTCTATTGGTTCTTCGAGGACCGCGAACAGTTGCTGGCGGCCCTGCTGTCGCGCTGGCGCGAGACCAACACCGGCGGGTTGATCCGGCAAAGCGAAAGCTACGCCGAGAGCATCTCCGAGGCGATCCTGAATGTCTTCGAATGCTGGCTCAACCCACAACTGTTCGACTCGCAGTTTGAATTCGCGGTGCGCAGTTGGGCGCTCCAGTCCGCAGAGGTCGCGCAAGAAGTTGCCGTTGTCGACGAGCAGCGAATGGGCGCGCTGGCGAGCATGTTCAAGCGCTTTGGCTACGACAGCCAAGGGGCCGACGCGCGAGCCCGGACGATCTACCTGACGCAGATCGGCTACATCACCATGAACACCAGCGAGCTGATCACCGTGCGTTTCCAGCGCATCCCCCAGTACGTGAGCATCTTCACCGGCAAGGTGCCCAAGCAGCGTGAGCTGGATCGTTTCTATGGCAAATTCGGCTATGCCGAAAAAGAGCCTGGGGTCTTTGTGCCGCTGGTGGAAACTTTTGAAGAGACGGCTGGAAAATGATCGAGCCGACGCTGGGCATCATTGGCGGTACGGGCTGGCTGGGTGGGGCGATTGCCAAGGCCGTGCTGGCGAAGGCCTTGTTGCCGGCGGGTAATCTGATCCTCTCCAATCGCTCCGGGGCACATCCACTGGCGCAGCAAGGCGTTTGCCTGGTCACCGACAACCAGGCACTGGTGGACCGCAGCGACGTCATCGTCATCGCGGTACGACCCGAGCAGTTCGCCAACCTGACCCTCGACGCGATGGGCAAGACGGTCATTTCACTGATGGCCGGAATCACGGCGCAGGCTATTGCCGCGCAGACCTCGGCTTCAAGGGTCGTACGGGCGATGCCCAACGCGGCGGTGGAGATCGGGCAATCCTTTACGCCGTGGTATTGCGCTGGCGTGGCAGAGCCGACGACGAAAAGCCTGGTTCAGCGCTTGTTCGAATGCGTGGGCACGGCTGCCGAGGTCCAGCAGGAAGATTTCATTGATTACCTCTGCGCGCTGTCGGGCACCGGTCCGGCCTTTCCTGCCTTGTTGATGACGGCGTTGGCGAATCAGGCAATGGCGGCCGGCATTCCAGCCGAGATTGCCCTGCTTGCCGCGAAAAATGTCGTGGTCGACAGCAGCCAGTTGCTCGTCAGTCGTGATGCCCAGCAGATGATCGATGCCCTGGTCGCCTATCGCGGCGTGACGGCCGCCGCCTTGCAGTCAATGACCCAGGGGCATTTCGAGGCGCAGGTGGGAAGGGCGTTGCAAGCCGGCGCCGCAGTCGCACGCAAAGGGCTCCAAGGCTGATCCACTGCATGGAACTTGTGGGAGCGGGCTTGCTCGCGAAGGCGTCAGCCAATCCAATATCCCCGTCACTGACCCACCGCTTTCGCGAGCAGGCTCGCTCCCACATTGGGCTCTTTATCCACCACAAACATCGTATGCAACTCAATCCCCTTGTGGGAGCGAGCTTGCTCGCGATGACGACAGCCGATCCAACATCCCTGTGACTGACCCACCGCTTTTGCGAGCAAGCTACATCTCATTACTCAGCCTTGAAGCAATACACCGCCAGCTTGTTCCCATCCAGGTCCCGGGCATAAGCCGCGTAGGCATTTTCCGCCCAGCCGCGAGAGCCCGGCAGCCCCTCGCACACGCCGCCGTTCGCCAGCGCGGCGCTATGGAAGGCATGGACCGCCGCCCGGTCCGGCGCTTCGAAACTCACGGTGACACCGTTGCCGATGGACGCCGGGTTGCCGTTGGCCGGGTTCAGTACAAAGAACGAAGGCTTGTCGACGCCCCAGATGGAACCGGCCTCATCAAGGTCGGCAACGCGCTTCAGGCCGATTTCCTTCAAGGTAGCGTCATAGAATGCGCGAGCGTTTGCCAGGTTGTTGGTGCCGACGGTGACATGGGTAAAAACGGACATTTCATTTCCTTTCTGTTGGTTGTAGAGGTTTACGGACGGGATAACCCGTGGCGAGGGAGCTTGCTCCCGCTTGAGTGCGAAGCGCTCATAACAGGTCTGCTGCGCAGCCCAGCGGGAGCAAGCTCCCTCGCCACGGATTGAGCGCATTTCTTATTCAGTGCGAACGTTGCCCGATCCTTATCGGGCTGCGTCTTCAGATGTCCTTGACCAGCCGCAGCGCATCGTAGATCGCGGCATGGGTATTACGCGCCGACACCGCGTCACCGATGCGGAACAGTTGGAAGCGGCCCTCGGGGTTGGTCACGATGTTCTGGGTTTTCCCGGCAATCAGATCGTGTTGTTCAACCGCGCCGTCGTTTTTCGAATGCGGGCGCAGTTCGAAGTACAAATCATCCAGGGGCAGGGTGCCGTGGTTGACCACCACCTGATCGACCACGCGCTGCTTGTGCACCTGGCCGTAATCGCTGCCGAAGCTGGCGACCAACTGGCCGTCGCGCTTCTCCACGGAATCGACCCGATAGGTGACGGTGAAGGTGACGTTCAGGTCTTGCAGGCTGCGCATGTATGGCACGAGGTTCATGGCCATCACTTCCGGCGCGAACGATCGGTCGGGCGTGACGATCTCCAGTTTCGCACCGCTGTTGGCGATCACCTCGGCCGCCTGTAGCGCCGCATGGTCGCCGGCGTCGTCGAAGATCAGCACGTTCTGGCCGGGTTTGACGTCGCCGGAAATGATGTCCCAGGTCGAAACCACCAGTTCGTTGCCTTGCTTGAGCACCTCGGTGTGGGGCAGGCCGCCCGTGGCGACGATCACCACGTCCGGTTCCTGGGCCAGGACTGTCTCGGCTTCGGCCCAGGTGTTGAATTGGAACTTCACGCCCAGTCGTTCGCACTGCGCCATGCGCCAGTCGATGATGCTGATCATCTCGCGGCGACGCTCGCTCTGCGCGGTCAGGCGGATCTGCCCGCCTGGCTGGTCGGCCACTTCGAACACCGTGACGTCATGGCCGCGTTCACCGGCTACCCGTGCCGCCTCCAGCCCCGCCGGGCCGGTGCCGATCACCACGACCTTGCGCTTGACCGGCGCCTTGGGAATGTCGTGGGGCATGGTGGTTTCGCGCCCGGTGGCGGCGTTGTGGATGCAGTACGCGGCGCCGCCCTGGTAGATGCGATCCAGGCAATAGTTGGCGCCAACGCAGGGGCGGATGTCTTCTTCACGCTTCTCGATGATCTTGCGCACGATGTGCGGGTCGGTCATGTGGGCGCGGGTCATGCCGATCATGTCCACCTTGCCCGAGGCGATGGCGTGTCGCGCGGTGGCGACGTCCGGGATCTTCGCCGCATGGAACGTCGGGAAACCGGTGGCCGAGCGAATCTCGCCGGCAAAATCCAGGTGCGGTGAGTTGCGCATGCCCTGGATCGGGATCACGTCGGTGAGGCCGGCATCGGTATCGATATGCCCGCGCACGACGTTAAGGAAATCCACCAGGCCGCTGTCCTTGAGCATGTGGGAAATCCGGATGCCGTCGCTGGCACCGAAGCCCCCTGGCAAGTCTTCGTCGCCGGTGTAGCGCACCCCCAGCAGGAAATCCTCGCCGCAACGCTGGCGGATACCGCGCAACACATCGAAGGTGAAGCGCATGCGGTTTTCCAGCGAGCCGCCGTAGGGCCCGTCGAGATCGTTGGTCAGTGGCGACCAGAATTGATCCATGAGATGCCCGTAGGCCTGCAGCTCCAGGCCATCCAGGCCCGCGGCCTTCATGCGTTCGGCAGCGTCCACGTAATCCTTGATGATCCGGTCGATGTCCCAGTCTTCCATCTTTTTCGGAAAGGCCCGGTGGGATGCTTCGCGGCGATGGGACGGCGAGACGACCGGCAGCCAGTCAGCCTTGTCCCAGCGCGTGCGCCGGCCCAGGTGGGTCAGTTGGATCATCACCGCCGCGCCGTGCTCATGGCACTGGTCGGTCAGGTCCTTCATCCATTTGACCACTTCGTCCTTGTACGCCAGCACGTTGTTGAACACTGGCGGGCTGTCCCGGGAAACAGCGGCGGAGCCGGCGGTCATGGTCAACGCCACGCCGGCTTTCGCCCGTTCGACGTGATAGGCACGGTACAAGTCCTTCGGCATGCCATCGACGGGATACGCCGGTTCATGAGAGGTGGTCATGATCCGATTCTTGAGCGTCAGATGCTTGATTTTGTAGGGCTGCAGCAGAGGATCACTGGACATGGTGTTGCTCCGGGAACAGAACATCAGGCTTGGTTTTGACATAACGGTATGTGCAATGTTCATGTGTGTCAATGATTGAGACATAGGTGTACATTTTTCTTGCGCCTCGGAAAAACCAGGATTACCATCCAGTCGAAACAGGGGGTGATCCGGCACGTGTAGCCGGTCGCCCGCGTCGATCCAGAGTGCGAGGGGGATGCGAGGAATCATGAAAGTGCTCGTTGCGGTAAAGCGCGCCATCGACCCGAATGTGAAGGTCCGGGTAAAGGCTGACGGTTCGGACGTTGAGCTCAACGGCGTGAAAATGGCCTTGAACCCGTTCTGCGAGATCGCAGTGGAGGAGGCAATCCGCCTCAAGGAGAAGGGGCTGGCGTCCGAGGTCGTGGTGGTCTCGGTGGGCAGTCCTGCGGCGCAGGAACAATTGCGCACCGCATTGGCGCTGGGCGCGGATCGAGCACTTCTGGTGGAGACGAGCGCGGTCCTTGAGCCGCTCAACGTCGCCAAGTACTTGAGCAAGGTGATCGATCAGGAAAAGCCGCAACTGATCCTGTTCGGCAAGCAGGCGATTGACCAGGAGAACAATCAGGTCGGGCAAATGGTGGCGCAGTTGATCGGCTGCGGTCAGGCCACTTACGCCTCGGCGGTCAATCATGTCGACGGGCAATGGGTCGTCGAGCGTGAAGTCGACGGCGGCAGCCAGGTCGTCGCCCTCACGGTGCCCGCCGTGGTGACCTGTGATTTGCGCCTGAACCAACCGCGCTACGCCTCGTTGCCGAACATCATGAAAGCCAAGAAAAAACCGTTGGAAATCATTGCCGCCGACACCTTGGGCGCGAGTGTGAAGGAACACGCTCGATTGTTGGGCGTGGTCCCACCGCAGGTGCGCAAGGCAGGCATCACGGTCGCTTCGGTGACTGAGCTGGTGGATAAACTGAAAAACGTGGCGGGGTTGATTTGATGCGCAGTTTAGTGATCGCCGAGCACAGTGCCGGTCAACTGACGGCAGGTACACGCAGTGCCGTGACCGCCGCCCTGGCGCTGGGGGGCGAGACGGATTTGCTGGTCTTGGGTGGAGCGGATGCGCCGGAAGTGGCGCGTCAAGCTGCGCTCGTCCAAGGCCTGGGCCGAGTCCTGCTCGCACAGGATGCGCTGTTCGAAAAAACACTGGCCGAAAATACCCAGCCGCTGATCACGTCGTTGGTCTGCGAGGGTTATACGCACGTTTTCGCCGACGCCAGCAGCATGGGCCGCAACCTGTTGCCACGGGTCGCGGCCAGCCTGGATGTCGGGATGCTTTCAGACGTTACCGCCGTCGTTTCGGCGGACACTTTCCAGCGTCCCATCTATGCCGGCAACGCGATCGCCACGGTGCAGTCCCTCGATCCAATCAAGCTGCTCACCGTTCGCGCCTCGGCGTTTGCCCAGGCGTTATCCCATGACAAACCCTGCGAAGTCATGGAGGTGGAGGGCGGCCAAAGCTCAACCCACGCCCGCTTTATCAGTGAACAACTGACAACCAGCGCAAGGCCCGATCTGTCGAGCGCCCGCGTCGTGGTGTCCGGCGGCCGGGGGATGCAAGCCAAAGACAATTTTGCCTTGATCGAACGCGTGGCGGACAAGCTCGGTGGCGCGGTGGGTGCCTCCCGCGCAGCCGTGGATTCAGGGTTCGCCCCTAACGATCTGCAGGTTGGGCAGACGGGAAAAATCGTCGCGCCAGAGCTTTACATCGCGGCGGGTATCAGCGGGGCCATCCAGCACCTGGCGGGCATGAGCGGTTCCAAAGTGATCGTCGCGATCAACCAGGACGCCGAGGCTCCGATTGCCCAGGTGGCGGATTACCTGTTGGTGGCGGATTTGTTCGAGGCTTTGCCGGCACTCGAGAAAGCGTTGTGAATGAGCCGGTCATTGCGGTTGGAAACGCCATAGGGCGGAGGAGGGCCGAAAAACTTCAGTCCCCGTGATTTTCATAACTAGAACCCACCGGATGGCCGCGTGCGGCCGTGATGGAAAAGTGAATGCTTCTGCTGCCCTGCCAATAACTATTAATACAGTCTGCGGAGATGCACATGATGACGTTACCCAGTAAAACTTTAATCGGCTGGTTTGCAGGCCTTGCTTTAGCCTGCAGCAGCCTGATCGTCCAAGCCGAGGAACCCGCGCCCATCCGTATCGGCTGGGTGAACTGGTCGGATACGGAAATCGCGGTGAAACTGGCGAACACCGCGTTGCAGGATCACCTCAAGCAACCGGTCAAGTTGGTGCTGGCCGACATCGGCATCCAGTTCCAGGCGCTGGCTAACGGCAATATCGACTTGATCCCGATGGTCTGGCTGCCCAGCACCCACAAGTCCTTCTATGACAAGTACAAGGACAAGCTCGAAGACCTCGGCGTGCTGTACGAAGGCCGGATCGGCATGGCGGTGCCCACTTCCATTCCCACCAGCGAGATCGCCAGTGTCGAGGACCTCAACAAGCCTGAAGTGCGGGAAAAACTCGGTGGCAAGATCCTCACATCGGAAGTGGGCAACGGTCAGTACAAGCTGACGGAAAAGGCCATCAAGGAATACAAGCTCGACGGCTACAAGATGGTGGCTTCGTCGGAGTCCGGGATGCTGAGCGAGCTGGATCGCAACATCAAGCGCGACAAATGGTCGTTGGTCAACGCCTGGAGTCCGCACTGGATGTTCGCCAAATGGCCGCTGCGCTACCTCGATGATCCGAAGCAGATCTTCGGTGGTGCCGAGCAGATCCACGCCGTCGCACGCAAAGGATTCAGCGCGGAGCACCCTGACGTGGCGCGCTTCTTCGCCAACTTCAAGATCCCCAAGGCTGACCTCGAGAAGTTGATGGCGGATGCCCGTGACAGCACGGCGGACAAAGTGGTTGCGGAATATTACGCAACCAACAAGCCGCGTTTCGAAGCGATGTTTGGCAGCCAGACGGCTTCTGCGACGCCAGCCCAGTAATCGTCGTTGCTATCCGATAGCTGTTGCAGTCCGGTGCCCTTGGTCGAGAGCCGAGGGCACTGTCTGCTGTGTCCTGTCGCAGGTGTAGCAGGGCAGGGGGTTGTTCCATTCAGAGGCTGAGCGATGACCGTGACAACGCTGGGTATCAAGTTGGATGAGGAGACACGCGCCAGGTTGAAGTCGGCATCGGCCAGGTTGGACCGGACCTCGCACTGGTTCATGAAAAAGGCGATTTTGAACTTCATTGAACAAGTCGAAGCCGGGGCCGGCGTTGAAGCACTCGTAGCCGCCGAAGCGCTGGAACGGGATCGGTTGCGCCATAGCATTGCGAGGCGCCGCACAGAGAGCAGCCTGCTTGAAGATACCGTCCCAGGTGCGCGCGGTGCATGATCATGACACCCCCCGCCCTCGGTTAGGGATCGCCCTGTGCCTTCTGTCCATGCTGATTTTCGCAGCCCAGGATGGCGTCACCAAAGTACTGGTCAAAGACCTCCCGATCGCACAACTGGTCATGGTGCGCTATTGGGTGTTCCTGGCTTTTGCTGTCGGTTACAGCGTCTATCAGGGCAGCCTGCGGACTGCGTATCGAAGCCACCATCCTTGCCAGCAGGTCATTCGTGCGCTCATCGGGGTCGGTGAAAGCGCACTGTTTGGACTGGGGCTGCGCTATCTGGGGCTGGCGGAAATGCATGCGCTGTATGCGGTGTTCCCCTTGATGACGTTGGCATTGGCAGGGGCGTTCCTGGGCGAGTTCATTGGTGTGCGTCGATGGATTGCCGCCGCCATTGGCTTCACGGGGACGCTGGTTATCCTTCGTCCAGGCTCCGGCGTCTTCGAACTGGCAGCGCTGATTCCGTTGTTGTCTGCGTTGGGTTTCGCGATTTTCAGTGTGCTGACCCGACGTATCAGCCGGCAGGACTCGTTCGCCACGAATATGCTTCACATGGGTTTTTTCGGCGCGGTAGCGATCACCATGTTGGGCCTTCCAGGCTGGGTATCACCGAGCCCGGCGCAATGGGGCCTGATAGCAGTGCTGTCCATGACCGGCGTGGTGGCCCAGCTGTTATTGCTCCAGGCACTGAAGGTTGCAACGGCGGCCACACTCCAGCCGTTCAACTATTCTCTTCTGGTGTTCGCCACGCTGATCGGCCTGTTGGTCTTCGGCGAGCTACCCGACACCTGGACCGTCGTGGGCGCCTGTCTGGTGATTGCCGGCGGGATGTATGCGATCAAGGCAAAAGGGTAGCGAACGGGTGGGCGAGCCGTCCATGGCTCGTAAGGTCGCTATTGATTCTTGTCCAGCGTCCTCAACGACTGCGGCAAGCCCCACATCAGCAAGGCCCCGGCCAGGATGCAGGTGCCGCCGATGACATACAGCGCTGGCGTGGTGCTGCCGGACATGTCCTTGATGTAGCCCACCATCACCGGGCTGACGATCCCGCCGAACTGCCCCAGTGTGTTGATCAGCGCGATCCCTCCCGCCGCGCCGGCTCCTGCACCTGCGAGCAGCTTGGGAGGAAGCGCCCAGAAGGCCGGGATCGAGGCGATGATGCCGCTGCCGAGCAACGCCAGGGAAATGGTCAGCAGCAGCGTGTGGCTCGCAAAGATGCCCGCGCTGAAGAAACCGATCGCGCCGGCAAGCACCAGGCCGCAGACGAATTTGCGCCGCTCCCCGGTGGCGTCGGACCAGCGCCCGATCACAATCATGCTGATGGCGCCGCAGACATAAGGCACCGCGGTGAGCAGGCCAATGATGGTCGGGCTTTCGGTGCCGGCGCTGCGAATGAGTTGCGGCGCCCAGAAATTGAGCCCGTACGAGGCGACCTGGATGAGGAAGTAGATCAGGCCCAGCATCAGGAAGCCCGGCAATTTCAGCGCCGTCATCAATGAGCCGCCATGCTTGTGGGGTTCCTGGCTGGCGATCCGGCTGGCCAGGTAGGTTTTCTCGGCATCGGTCAGCCATTTGGCGTCCGTGACGCGGTCCTTGAGGGTGAACAGCACGACCAGGCCCAGGCCCACGCAGGGAATGCCACCCAGCAGGAACAGCCAGTGCCAGCCGCGCATCTGCAGGACGCCGTCCATATGACCCAGGACGAGGCCGGAGACCGGTGCGCCGATCAACCCGGCAAACGCAGACGCCAGGAACAGCGTGGAGGTGATGCGCCCGCGGTAGTTCTGTGGAAACCACAGGGTGAGGTAGTACAGCACACCGGGGGCGAAGCCTGCTTCCATGGCTCCGATGATGAAGCGCAGCACGTAGAACTGCCACTCGGCGGTGACGAATACCATCAGCGCCGTCGCGATACCCCAGGACATCATGATGCGAGCGATCCAGCGCCGCGCGCCAACCTTGTAGAGCATCATGTTGCTGGGCACTTCGAACAGGACGTAGCCGACCACGAACAGTCCGGCGCCCAGCCCGTAGGCGGTATCACTCAGGCTCAAGTCGGCTTGCAGTTGGAACTTGGCGAAGCTGATGTTGATGCGGTCGAAGAACGCGAACAGATAGCAGACCATGATCAAGGGCATCAGGCGCCATGCCACCTTGGCGATCAAGGCTTTTTCATCGTTGGCCACGGTGGCGACGCCGTCGCCCTGTGAGGTTACGGATACGGACATGAGTTTTTTCTCCAGGCGAGTTTCCCTAGGGGAACCCTTTTGTTTTTGTTGTCTGGCTGGCGACCCGAGTCGCCTCGTTGTGTGTCAATCGATACCAGGAGGCAGCGGATGAAGGTCACGATTTCGTCCCGCCTTGGCCACTTGCCCTGGCATCTCGTGCCCGAGAAGCGAGGGCAGGGTGCGGGACAGTTTCAGCAAGTGGGGCAGGTCGATTCCGGTGTCGATGCCGATTTCTTCGCACAGATTCACCAGGTCTTCGGTGCAGATATTTCCTGAGGCACCCGGGGCGAAAGGGCAGCCTCCCAGTCCACCGAGCGAGGCGTCGAAACGCCGGGCCCCGGCCTCGTAGGCTGCCAGCACGTTGCACAGGCCCAGGCCTCGGGTGTTGTGGAAGTGCAACGTCAAGGCACTGGCGGGAAGTCGTTCCAGCACCCGGCGCACCAGTCGGTAGACCTGGCGTGGGTTGGCCATGCCGGTGGTATCGGCCAAGGTCACACCTTGCATGCCGAACGTTTGGTAGGCATCGACCAGGCGCATCACCACGTCTTCATCGACCGGCCCTTCGAACGGGCAGCCAAAGGTCGTCGCTACCGAGCCGTTGAGGCTGACGCCGCTGTTACTCACCAGCGAAACCACGTCGGCGAAGGCGGCCAGGGACTGCTCGCGGGTCATGCGCATGTTGGCCCGGTTGTGGCTCTGGCTGGCCGACAGCACCAGGTTCAGTTCGTCGGCCTCGGCGTGGAGTGCCCGTTGCGCACCCTTGAGGTTGGGGATCAGCGCGACATAAATGACCCCGGGGCGCCGCGTGATGCCCTGGAACACTTGCTCGCCATCGCGCAGCGCGGGAATGGCCTTGGGCGACACAAAGGATCCTGCTTCAATTCGCGTGAAGCCGGCCAGGGACAGCTGATCGATGAGTTGGACCTTGTCCGCCGTTTCGACCCAGGTCGGCTCGATCTGCAGGCCATCCCGGGGCGAGACTTCCTGGACGATGAGGCGTTGCGAGTAGTCGGTGATCATTGCACGACCCCTTCATTTTTCAGGCGTTGGATGGCGCTTTCGCTCAGGCCCAGTTCGCCCAGAACGGCTTGGGTGTGTTGTCCCAGGCTCGGTCCTTGCCAATTGACGGTGCCGGGTGTGGCCGACAGCTTGGGGACAATCCCGGGCATCTTTACGGCGGCGCCGCCCGGAAGCTGGGCATCCAGGATCATGTCGCGCGCCTGGTAGTGCGGGTCGCTGACGATGTCCTCCACGGAGTAGATTCGCCCCGCCGGCACCTCGGCTTTTTCCAACGTGTCGAGGACCGCATCGATTGGCCGCCTGATGCTCCACTCGCTGATGGCGCGATCGAGCTGTTCGCATTCTGCGACCCGTCCGTCGTTATGGGCGAATGCCGGATTTTCACCCAGGTCGGGTCGCCCAATGGCGATCATCAGGCGCTTGAAGATGGGGTCGCTGTTGCCTGCAATGACGACGTAGCCGCCATCCGCCGTCGGGTAGGTATTGGACGGCGCGATGCCTGGCAAGGCGCCGCCGCTGCGTTCGCGGACATGGCCGAGCATGGCGTATTCCGGCACGAGGCTTTCCATCACGTTGAACACGCTTTCGACGAGGGAAACGTCGACGACCTGGCCGTCGCCCTGGCCGGTCTTGACCCGCAACAACGACATCAGCGCGCCCATGACCGCATGCATCGAGGCCAGCGAATCGCCAAGGCTGACGCCCATGCGCGCGGGCGGCGATTGCGGGTCGCCGGTGGTGTAGCGAACCCCGCCCATGGCCTCGCCAATCGCACCGAATCCCGGGCGGTCGCGGTAAGGGCCGGTCTGCCCATAACCGGAGATCCGCACGAGGGTCAGCTTGGGATTGAGCGCATGCAGCACGTCCCAACCCAGCCCGAGTTTTTCCAATGCACCAGGGCGAAGATTCTCGATCAGCACATCGGCGCTTTCGGCCAGTTGCTTGACGATCGCGATGCCTTCGGCGGATTTGAGATTGAGTGCCAGGGATTTTTTGTTGCGTGACTGCAGGTACCACCAGAGCGAGGTGCCTTCATGCAGCTTTCGCCACTTGCGAAGTGGGTCGCCTTGGCCAAGGCTTTCGATCTTGATCACCTCGGCACCAAATTCAGCCATCAAGCGCGCGGCAAAAGGGGCGGCGATGAGTGTCCCGATCTCGATGACGCGGATTCCGCTAAGAGCAGTCATGGTGCAGCCTCGTGTTTCTTGGAATTTGTGCCAAGACTAGAGGCTGACCCGAGGCGGATTCCAACCTTGTGTTGGAAAGGGGCGTTCGCGTTTCGCGAACGCGGCGTTGGATCACTCGCTGAGCTGAAGATGGTCGAACAACAACCGGCTCACGGGGGACAGGGCATCGCGGTCGCGCACCACCAGCAACAGCGTTCGATGGGACCAGTCATCGGTGAGCGGCACGACCGTCAATCCAAGGCCTTGCCCAAACAATTCGTAGGCTTTGTATGGCAGGACGCCGATGCCCATGTTCGCCTGCACCATCCGACACACCGCGTCGAACCCCGGCACATGGATGCGCACGCGCAAGGATTCGCCGAGGGCGTTGGCGGCGGCGTGGACGCGGCTGTTGATCGAGCTCGCGGCGTGCAGGCCGATATGGTCGTAGGGCAAGGTTTCCGAAAAGGCCACCTGGGCCCGGTTGGCCAATGGATGGTCAGGGCGCATGACCACGGCCAGGCGGTCGTGGCGGTAAGGCACGCTGAACAGGTCCTTGGTGTCACTGTCCATCGTGCAGATGCCCAGGTCGGCCACACCGTCGATGATCCCTTCGACCACACCGGTGCTGGGGCGCTCCTCCAGATCGACCTTCACCCGCAGGTGGGTGGACACGAAGCTGTGCAGGTCTTCAGGCAGGAATTGGATGATGGCCGAGAGATTGGCAAGCATGCGCACGTAGCCCCTGAGCCCTTGCAGATGCTCACCGACTTCGATGCCGACTTTCTCGACCTCGGCCAGCATGCGTCGCGCGTGGTGCAGCAGTGTTTCGCCGGCGGCGGTCAGGGACATGCCTTTTGCGGTACGGGAAAACAGCGCGACGCCCAGCACTTCCTCAAGCTCCATCAAGCGCTTGCTGGCCGCCGACACCGCGATAGCTTCCCTCGATGCCGCGCGGGTCAAGGTGCCTTCTTCATGGACGGCGACGAACAACTGAAGCGTGATGAGGTCCAGGCGTCTGATCAGTTGCTTGTGGAGCATGGAGCCTGTCCTGTTGGTTGAGCTTGCCTCCCGACGTGTAACACAAAACCATTTGTGGGAGCGAGCCTGCTCGCGAAGAGGCCGGCACATTCAACTTCTTCGTTGATTGTGACGACGCTTTCGCGAGCAGGCTCGCTCCCACATTGGATCTTCAGTGGACCTAAGCCCGGTTTAGAACTTGAAGCGTCCCACCAAGCCCTTGAGCTGCCCGGAAATATCCGTCAGACGGCTCGAACCGGTCTGTGCGGTGTGGGCGAATTCCTCGACCAGTTGCGCATCGGAATGAATCTGCGCGATGTGCCGGTTGATGTCTTCGGCCACTTGGTGCTGTTGCTCTGCAGCGGTGGCGATTTGGGTGTTCTGGTCACGAATCGAGTCCACCGACGTGCGGATCTTGTCGAAGCTGTCGCGGGCCTGCTGGATGCGCTCGACGCTGGTGTGCGACACCTGCAGGCTGTTCTGCATCTGGTGTGTCACTTCCTGGGTGCGCCGGGCGAGGTTGCCGAGCAGGCTGTCGATCTCGCCGGTGGAGTCGGCGGTACGCCGTGCCAAGGCGCGTACCTCGTCGGCCACCACGGCGAAGCCGCGGCCCTGGTCACCGGCACGGGCGGCTTCGATGGCCGCGTTGAGGGCGAGCAGGTTGGTCTGCTCGGCAATCGAGCGAATGGTGTCCAGGATCGTGTTGATGTTCTTGCTGTCCTGCTCCAGCGCCTGCATGGTCTGGGTCGACTGCTGCAATTCCTCACTCAGCTTCAACACGCTGCCGGTGGCTTCGCCGATGTGGTGCTGGCCGTCGTGAACGTCGCGATAACCCGTGTCCGCGCTGACGGCGGCCTGACTGCAGGAGCGGGCGACTTCGTTGGCGGTGGCGACCATTTCGTTGAACGCGGTACTCACCAGTTCCACGGCCTGGCGCTGGCGCCCGGCGGCTTCGTTCATGTTCTGGGCCACATCGCTGGTATCGGCGGCGGCATTCTGCAGGTCGGAGGAGGCGCTGCCGATGCGTTGTACCAACTGCGCGATCATGCCGAGGAACTGGTTGAACCAGCTCGCCAGGGTGGCGGTTTCGTCCTTGCCTTGCACGGCCAGCTGACGGGTGAGGTCGCCTTCGCCTTCGGCGATTTCCTGCAGGCCGTTGGCAACGCCACGAATCGGCCGGACGATGACGCTGGCGAAGCTGGCGCCGACAATGGCGAAGACCACGGCCAGGGCGGCGGCAATGACGGCGATCAGCCAGGTCAGGCTCGATGCACCGGCCATGACTTCGTCGCGCTTGATCAGGCCAATGAAGCGCCAGCCCAGGCTCTTGGAGGTGACGATGTTGGCCATGTAGGGCACGCCATCGATCTCGATCTGGGTGGCGCCATCGCTGCTCTTGGCCAGTGCGGCGTAGTTCGGGCCGAGATCGGCCAGCGGCTTGAAGTTGTGCTTGGCATCGGCGGGGTCCACCAGGACGTTGCCGCTGGCTTCCACCAGCATCAGGTAGCCGCTGTCGCCGAGCTTGATGTTCTTGACCAGCTCAGTCAGTTGCTTGAGCGACACGTCCAGGCCCACCACGCCCACCAGCTTGCCGGCGGCGTCGCTGACGGTGTGCACGATGCCGATCAACGACACGTCATCCGGCGCCCAGTAGTAGGCATCGGTCTTCACGGTGGTGCCTGGCGCGGCGATGGCGGCCTTGTACCAAGGGCGCACGCGCGGGTCGTAATTGGAGATTTTCGGATCATCCGGCCAACTGGCATAGCCACCGTCCGCCAGGCCGACGGAAAGGTAGGCGGTGGTTGGATGGCTCTTGGCGAACCGGTCGAAAATGTCCAGGATCTGTTTGTTGGTCTCGGGCAGGGGTGTTTGCGCAGCGTCGGCGGCGGAATAATTCTTCAAGTCCTTGGCCGCGACGATCCGCGGGTCCTTGGCGAAGAATTCGACGTTTTGCATGATGCCGTCGAAGAACTGCTTCATGCCGTTGTCGATCTGGCGGATCTCGCGACCGCTGCTGTCCAGGAAGTTGGCTTGTGCCGCATCGCGCAGGTTCAATACCACGAGCACCGCCACCAGGATCACCGGTACGCAGGCAATGGCCGCGAACGCCCATGTCAGCTTCTGTTTGATATTCATGACTTCTCCCGCAGGTATTTATCGGTGTTGGAACGGCGGAAACATTAGCGGTGAGCGTTGCGAACTCTGGAAGGGAAAGCGCCCATGCCTACCCATAGGCTATCGACCAAGGTCGTATTCCCTTGAGGTAGCCATTTGTCGGAGGTCGTTATCGCTGACAGTGATGTCGCGCAGACGATGGTCGCTTGGGTGGTTAATCGGGAAGATGGCAGGGTTCGGGCCGTGTGCCCGGCTCCGGTCCAGATCGCCTTCCTGTCTCCCGAGGCCCCATGCCAAGCGCATTCGAAAGCGTACTCAAGAACAAGAACATGGCCTATCGGCCCCAGGGCGCTGCGTCGCCCGGCCAGGCGCCGGTCCGTGTCGCGTTTGTATTGATGGACAATTTTTCGATGATGTCCTTTACCGGCGCGGTGGACGCGCTGGTCACCGCGAACCTGATGAGCGACATGCCGCTTTATGAAGTGCTGACGGTCGGCGCGTCGGGCGGGCAGGTGACGAGTGACCTGGGCATCGTCATTTCGGCCGATGTCGAGCTGGCGCAACTGCCGGACAACCTGGACGTGCTGATTGTCGCCGGCGGCTTTCGCGTCAAGCTGCAAGGCTCGCCGTTGCTGCGGCGCAAACTGCGCGCCAACGCAACCTCTGGCGCCTTGTTGGGCGGGTTGTGGAACGGCGTGTTCTTTGTCGCTGACGCAAACCTGCTCGACGGCTTCGAATGCGCGGTCCATCCGGAAAGTCGCGCGACCATGGCCGAGATGTTCCCCCTTGTGAAGGTCTCCAGCCGCGCTTATGTGGTGGATCGCGAGCGCGTCAGTTGCGCGGGTGCCAACAGTTCGTTGCGCATGATGCTGCAGTTGATTCGCCGCACGGGTGGGGAAGCGCTGGTGGGGGCGATCGAGGAGATCCTGCGCTGCGACGAGTCGGGCGACGACGCCAGCGACCTGCCGCCGATCTTCGTCGAGACCGATCCGACGCTGCCGCAAAGTCTCAAGCTGGCACTGGAACTGATGTGGCAGAACGTCGAGGAGCCGTTGACGATCGATGAGCTGGCGGCGTGCGTCAAGGTGTCCAAGCGTCAACTGGAGCGGCGGTTCTGTCGGTTTCTCGGTGCGACCCCGACGCGGTATTACCTGGAACTGCGCCTGACCCGTGCACGCCAGCTCATCCAGCAGACCAATCGATCAGTCACGGAAATCGCCGTGGCCACGGGCTTTGTCAGCTCCCCGCATTTCCAGCGACGTTTCCGGGATTTTTTTGGTGTTCCGCCCGGCAGCTACCGTTCGGCCTTCGGGCGAAAACACGTATCGCAATGAGCCCTATCAGGCCGTGCGCATCCGCTGGACGACGTACAGGACGATGCAGCCCGTGGCACACAGCCAGACGATGGAGCCAAAAGCGGCGGCTATGAGGGAAAAGTCGGAATCCAGTTCGATCATCCCCGGGACGGCGTAGACGAACCAAAGCAGTGAGATCAAGACGTAGCCCAGCGACGACATCAGCAGTTCGAATATCTTTCTAGCGTGCATCAGGATTCCCCGCCCGCCGATCAAGGCGGGTGTTCAAGCGATCGGTCAGGTTGGCTTTTTTTCTGTCTGGGCAGAAATAAAAGAAGTCTTCGAGCAGCGAGTGGCGAGCCGCAAGGCCTTGCTTATCAACTGCGGGACATCCAATGTCCGAGAGCTTCAGGAACTCGTTCTGCAATTGCCTTCGCGGCTACGAATGGTAGCGCTGAAGGCAAGCGATTAGATTCAGCTCTTGTCGTCCAATAAATCTTCGGTCGGCAATTCTTCTGTCTGCGAGGCGGTCAAGGTCGTGCCCTTGCACAGCACCTTTCCCACTTCGTCGGCGATCGAACCGTCTATGATCCGGCCTTGCATCTGGTCGAACTCGGCTTTTTCAACACCTTCGACGCTGTTGTACATGCCCATGTGACGGACATTGCGGTTGGCGCAATCAAGTTCGAGCCTGGTGTAATTGGTGAAATAGGCACCGGTTCTTCTAACGGTTGCCTGCACAGCCGAACCCGTTTCGACGAACGAGACGATGGCGTACTCGGCATTCGAATCATCGTAGTTGTACTGGATCTGCTGTACGTCTGCTGTCGCTGGGCAAGCCGCGAGGACAGCGACCAGAGAAATAACCCTTTTCATTCTTTTCTTCCGTGAAAGGACCTACGACAGAGGGTGGTGGCCAAGTGAAATCATTTTGCTTGGCTTGTCGGAGCGAGTCAACATTGCAATATGATGGCAATGCTGACCGCTGGTCGGACTCCGACGAATTTGCGGAACTTTAAGCTTTTGTGTCAGACACCGCAATGCGAGGAATGTAGTCGAACAAAAAGGCAATGACAATCGCGCCAGCGGAAATCAGGAAGAGCAACGCATGGTGCCCTCCACTGGCGTTGAACAGCGCGGAATAGGCGAAACCGGCCACCGCCTGGAACGTGGCGAATGACACCGTTGCACGGCTCCAGGCCACCTGTTGGCGGTGATGGTTTGGCACCAGTTCATGCACCCGCGCCAGGGCCAGCGGCACGATACCCGGCGGAAACGAACCGATCAGCACCGCCAGCAACGCCAGCGCCAGGAATGTCTGCGAGATTGCCAGTAAACCCAGGGCAACGGCCTGCACGACGAGCACCAGGCGAATGCTTCGGCGCGCGCCCAGATGATCCGCGAGAAAGCCATAGCTCACGGGCCCGATAATCGCGCCGACGCCGTACATCACCCACACCAGCGCACCGACATGAGCACCGGCCTTGAGGCCGCGGGTCACGTAATCCACCAGGAACACCATCGCTGGCACCAACCCGGCCGCCATGAAAGCGTATTGGGCGAATAACAGATAGACGGCTCGGGGCGTGGTGTCCTCCGGGGTGCTGTGTTTCGCGGCGGCCACGTGGGGCAGATCCTGCGGCCAACCGAACCAGCTCAGCCCGGTCAGCACCAGCGACAGCACGCCGAGCCCCAGCCAGGTGGCCTCAAGGCCCAGGCTCAACAAGGGCGGCACGATCGTCCCGGAGCCCGCGATACCCAGCCCGATCCCGAGGAAAATCGCGCCGCTGGCCAACCCTCTGCGCGCGGCGGGCACATGGGGCAGCACGGTCGCCGCCACCAGCACCATGATCGCGCCACCGGCGATCCCCGACAGCAGCCGCCAGGCGAAATACCACGTCACCGACAGTGGAAAGGCGCAGGCGAAAAACGCAGCGGTCACTGCCAGCATCATCAACCGCAGGGCATTTTTATGGGTCAGCCGCCGAGCCATGGGCCGACCGAGCAGGGCGCCGATCAGGTAGCCCACGAGGTTGGCCGCGCCGAGGTAGACCACGTCGCCTGCGCTGAACCAATGCGCCTCGATCAGCGAAGGAATCAAGGGGGTATAGGCGAATCGCGCCAAGCCGATACCGACGAGGCTGGCGCAAAGACCGGCGAATATTGGCAGCCAGATGCCGCTTGGAGGTGAATCGAGCGCTGCGGATGATGTACGCATGATGGCGATCCCGTGAGAGGTTTATGGCGCCCAGCATATCGGCTATCGTTGTTGCGTTTATGCAGCGATTACGCGGCACAGCGATGCAGTTATGCATCACCGGAGGACGGATGAATTGGGATGACGCACGGGTGTTCCTGGCGGTCTGTCGAGAGTCGACCTTGCGTGGCGCCGCACGGGTATTGGGGGTGGACCAGGCCACTGTCGGACGACGTATCGTGGCGCTGGAGAAATCCCTGAGCGCGGCGCTGTTCCTGCGTACCTCCGACGGTTATGCCTTGACGGCAATGGGCGAAGCCGCGCTCAAGTCCGTGGAAAAAATGGAGCAATCGGCGCTGGAGCTGGAGCGACGGATCCAGGGCCTGGACGATCGCTTGATCGGCAACGTGCGCGTGGCCACGACCGATTCGCTGGCGATCGATTTCCTGATCCCGGCCATTGCCCGCCTGCATCAACGGCACCCCGATGTGCGCGTGCAACTGGACGCCTCCACGCAGATCATCAGCCTGGTCAAGCGCGAAGCGGACATCGCCGTGCGCAACACCCGACCAGACAATCCCGACCTGATCGCCCGGCGGATCGCCCGCTGGCCGGTGGGACTTTTTGCTTCGCGGGATTATGTCGATGCCCATGGAGAGCCGACGCCTGGCAGCGCATTCGAGGGCCATGACTTGGTGGTCTACCAACCGTACTTGCAGGGCCAGAAGGATTTCACCCTGGTCGCCGAGCCGGTCAGTCGGGGGCGGATCGTTGCCAGCCTGAGTTCAAGCCTGCTGGTGCGCCGGTCGATTGCGGCGGGTATCGGTGTCGGGGAAATCCCGGTGTACATGGGCGAGCGCGATGGCTTGGTGCGCCTGTGGCCGGAACGCACGCGACCGCTGCCGTACGAGGTCTGGTTGGTGACGCACGCGGACCTACGCCACACGGCGCGGGTGCGGGCGGTGATCGATGAGATCGTCGGGGCGTTTGCCCAGGAAAACGAATAACAGCGGATAAGAGAAATGTGGGAGCGGGCTTGCTCGCGAAGACGTCAGTCCAGTCAACCTCAATGTTGACTGACCCTCCGCTTTCGCGAGCAAGCCCGCTCCCACAGGTTGCACAAGGCACCGGTCTCATGGCATCTGCGGCAGTTCCTGTGGCCGCAGGTCAAACACCAGTACCTCGGCATCCTGGCCATTGCCCAATGTCAGCGCCTGTTCCTGGCGCACCCGCACGCCATCGCCTTCCTGCAACCGCACGCCATTGAGTTCGACACTGCCCCGGGCCACGTGGACATAGGCGTAGCGATCGGCGGCCAACGTCAGCGTGGCGCTTTCCTGGCCGTCGAACAGCCCGGCATACACCCGTGCGTCCTGGCGAACGTGAAGCGATCCCTCGGCGCCGTCCGGAGAAATGATCAGTTGCAGGCGACCGCGTTTCTGTTCGGGGCTGAAGTGCTCCTGCTGGTAGCGCGGCGTGGCGCCGACCACGTTGGGCACGATCCAGATTTGCAGGAAGTGCACCGGCTCGTCGGCACTGTGGTTGAACTCACTGTGGGCCACGCCACTGCCGGCGCTCATCAACTGCACGTCGCCCGGGCGAATGACCGATCCGGTGCCCAAGGTGTCCTTGTGTTCCAGCGCGCCTTCGAGCACATAGGAAAAGATCTCCATGTCCCGGTGCGGGTGCTGGCCAAAACCTTTGGCGGCGGCAACCCGGTCATCGTTGATGACCAGCAGGTCGGAAAAACCTTGTTGGTTGAGGTCGCGGTAGCTGGCAAAGGAAAAGGTGTGGAACGAGGTCAGCCAGCCGTGACGAGCGATGCCGCGATCAGAAGCTTTGCGAAGGGTCAGCATGAGAATTCTCCTGGTTCAGTGGGCGGTGGCCGTGGCCGTTCGCCGGGTTCAGAAGAAGATTAATGGTAATCGGCCTGTTCAATAAGCGGCTCAATGGCGAAATACTGTCCGTTCTGAGTGGACAATCTCGCAGCGGGCGCTTGGCTTCGTCATAATGCCAGCCGATGATCCTTGTGGGAGCGAGCTTGCTCGCGATAGCGACGTGTCAGGTGCATGGATGCCACTGGAGGGACGCTATCGCGAGCAAGCTCGCTCCCACAAGGTCCGGCATGTTCTTCTCGATCTTGGCGTCTCTCCCATGAAAACCGTTGCAATGGTGCTGTTTCCTGATTTCCTGCTGCTCGACATGGCCGGGCCGCTCGAAGTGTTTTCCATCGCCAATCGTTTTCTTGCGCCCGATCAGCACTATCAGCTGCTGACCCTGGGCACCGAGCGGGGCCCATTGCGGGCGTCCAACGGGGTGACGGTCCAGGCCGATTTCCACATCGACCAGGCGTGGGCCGCCTATGACGTCTTGCTCGTGCCGGGCGGTCCTGGTGCCTATAACGATAGGCATCCTGGCTTGCATGCCTGGCTGCGGGCGTCGGCGCAACGGGCCACGCGCTACGGCTCTATCTGCACCGGTGCCTTCGTGCTGGGCGAGGCGGGGTTGCTCGACGAACACCGCGTCACCACCCATTGGCATTACACCGAACGCTTGATCCAGCGTTTCCCCAAGGCGCTGGTCGAGACCGACAAAATCTATTTGCAGGATCGGCGCTTGATCACCTCCGGCGGTGTCACGGCCGGTATCGACATGGCGTTGTCTATCGTCGCCCAGGATCATGGACGGAAGGTCGCGCTGGATATCGCCAAGGTGCTTCTGGTGGTGATGAAACGCCAAGGCGGGCAGGCGCAGTTCAGTCCGCTGGTGGCGGCGGTGGCGACCCAGGAGTCGGCGGTCACCCGCGTGCAGCATTACGTGATGGAGCATCTGGAAGAGCCGTTCACCATCGAGCGCATGGCGGCGTTGGCGGCCATGAGTTCCAGGCACTTCGCCCGGCTCTTCGTCCGGGAAGTGAAGATGACCCCCATGGAATTCCTCCAGGGCGCGCGCATCGACCGGGCGCGACAGTTGCTGGAGTCCACCGACTTGCCCCTCAAGACCGTGGCCTTTCGCAGCGGGTTCGGCAGCGTCCGCCACATGCGCTTGCTGTTCAGCGAAAAGCTCGGCCTGACCCCAGTCCAGTACCGTCAACAGTTCAGTTGAGCCGTCGGTGTCCGTCCAGGGCACCGTGATGTCCGTGATGCGTCCTGTGCCAGCATTGTTCTCTGGCGGGTGGCTGCCAAGATAAGGGCGAACCCTCTGGAAAGGATGCGCAAAGAGCCAGGGCAGACGCTTGCGATGATTCGCAACGCCACGCCCGGACCGGTTATCTGGCGCAGGATCGCTCAATGAACAGCTTCGTCAAACCTGGCACCGAACAGACGGTGGGCTTCGGTCCGTTTGTCTTTCACCGACAGCAGCGACTGGTCACCCGCGACGGCCAACCCCTGGCGTTGGGCGGTCGCGCCCTGGATATTCTGCAACTGCTGGTGGCGCACGCCGGCAGCTTCGTCAGCAAACAAACGCTCATCGCTCACGTCTGGCCTGACAGCGTGGTGGAGGAGATCAACCTGCGGGTGCATATCGCGGCGCTGCGGCGAACGTTCGGCGACGGACGGGATGGCAAACGCTACATCCTCAATCACCCCCACCAGGGCTACTGCTTTGCCGCGCCGCTGGTTGTCGAGCCGAGTGCCGACGGGCCCGATGCCGAACAGGGCGAGCGGCACAATCTACCCGCGCGCCTGAGCCCGGTGATCGGACGCGACAAAGTGCTGGGGCGGTTGCTTGTCGAAGTCCCGCGCCAGCCCCTGACCACCGTCACCGGCTCGGGCGGCGTCGGCAAGACCACTGTGGTCCTGCGGGCAGCAGAGCTGCTGCTGGAGCATTTCGACCAAGGCGCCTGGTTCATTGACTTGTCCGACATCAACGACCCGAGCCTGATTGCGCCGCGGATCTGCCATGCCCTCGGTTTGGAAGACGGACCGTTGGAGCAGCGACTGCAATCCTGCCGGGTGTTGCTGGTGCTCGACGGTGTTGAACACTTGCTCGGGGCCTGTCGGGAATTGGCCCTGATGCTGGGTGCGTCGGCCCCCGGTGTGTCGCTGTTGTTCAGCAGCCGTGAAATCCTCGATCTGGCGCAAGAAAATGTCCTGCAACTGCCCGGCCTGACGGTGGCGTCGCCCCGCGACCCGGATCACCAGGTGCTGGCGTGCCCGGCGGTGCAGTTGCTGATGGATCGCGTCGGCGCCCGACAGCAAGGCTTCACGCCGGGGGAGCGTGACCTGGTGCTCCTCGCGCAGATTTGCCGGCGCCTGGATGGCGTACCGCTGGCGTTGGAATTGGCGGCGGCCCAAGTCGATGTCCTGGGGGTTGCTGGCGTTCTGGAACAATTGGACGGCGGTCTGTCGGTGCTCAGCCACGGGCGTCGCACGGCCGTGGCGCGTCACGGCAGCCTGGAGGCAGCGCTGGACTGGAGCTTCGAGCGCTTGAGTCGCGATGAACAAACGGTGTTCCAGAGACTGGCGGTGTTTGAACAGGCGTTTTCCCTGAAAGCCGCGATGGCCGTCATCAGTTGCACTGACCTGGGCATGGAGCGGTTGCCCTGGCTGCTGTCACGGCTGGTGAGGCAATCGCTGGTGATGGTCGAACAACGGGCCGAAGGGACTCGGTTCTATCTGCTGAACACCACCCGCAGCTATGCCCTGGAAAAATTGCGGCGTAATGGCCAGTGGCATCTGCTGCGGCGCCGCTACGTGCTCCAGAACGCGTGGCAGCTGCGCCATTCACGACCCGAGCCGACGAGCCAGCGCCTGGAGCAGCACGCCGGCTTCCGTTAGATCGGGGGTGTCGAACCCTTCCGCAAAGCCTCGATAGACCGGCCCGAGCAGGTCGTGCGCGGCCTCGTCCTGACCTTGCCGCTGCCACAGGCGGGCCAGGGAGATGGCACCGCGCAGCTCCCAGGCGCGCGCGCCTTGGCGTCGTGCCACGGCCAGCGCGGCCAGCAGATGGGCTTCGGCATTCGCTTCGGCACCCGCACCGCCCTGTGCCAGCAAGGCTTCGGCGGCGGCACGCAGGATCTCCGCCGAGCACCAGCCCGCCGCGCCACTGTGGGCACGTTCGATCTGGGTCGGGCTGACGGTATCCGGCCGGACAGTCACGACCATGTCCTGGATAAGACTGGTAGGGGACGGGCACGCCTCGAGGGGCCCGCCGTCGAACGCGCGCTCGAAGTGGCAGGCCCAGTCATGGAACAGCATCACCGAGTGTTTCCGGGCCTGGTGTTTCAGCATATCGAGCCGTTCCCGGGCGGTGGAGTAATCCCCGGTGTACTGGGCGATCACGCAACCACTCACCGCCAGGGTGTAGCAGATCGACAGGCCGTGGTTGATTTGCAGGGCAATCTGCAGGGCGAGGTTGGCGGTGCGCCGGGCTTTCTCGGGGAAGCCCTGGAGCCAGAGGATCCGCGCCAGGATCGTCAGCGCCGCCACGCTCTGTTCGTATTGCACGCCGAAACCGTGAGTGAAGCGACTCAAGTGACCGTTCTGGGCCAGGCGCTGGATGACCTGCTCGGCATCGTGCCGCGCCGCACCCTGGTCGCCGATGAAATGCAACGCCAGTACTCGCAGGCGCTGGGCACTCAAGGACATGACCGGATCGCCCGGCAGGCCCAGCCGGTCGAACTCCTGGCAATGTTCCAACGCCTGTTGATAGCGCCCGCAACTGAGGTTGACCGTCATGTGGCCGGACAGGGCCCGCAGTTCACCGGCCAGGTCTTGATACTGTCGGGCGAGGCGCCGAGCCGTGGCGAACGCCGCGACGGTGGCGGGCGTGCCGCCTTCGGTGTGGTAGTTGAGACTGGCGTGGGCCAGTTCCAGGGCGAGGGTCAACCTTGGGCATGGCGAGGCGCTGCCTTGCAGCAGTTCCCGGGCCTTGTTGACGTAAAGACCGTGCTCCTTGAGGAGTGACAACTCCTGCCAGAGGGGCAGGGTGCGCGCCGTCAAGCGGATCGCCACGCTGTGGGAACCGTGCGGGCCCAGCCCTCGGTCCAGCGCCGCGCGAATGTCGTCGCGGTAGGTCGCGTAGCGCGCGATCCACAGCCGCGTCGGGGTCTGTTCCCAATCTTTTTCAGCCTGCTCCATGAGGGTCAGGCAGCGCTCGGCGTGGCGCGCCTGGCTGGCGGCGAGTTCGCCTGCCGCGATCAATTTCTCCAAGGCGTAGCTGCGGGTGGTATCCAGCAGGCAATAGCGGACCTCTTCGTCACCGATCTCGACGTTGAGCAGCGATTTGGCGACCAGTTGACTGATCGACACCAGCACCTGTTCGGGCGCCACATGCTGGCCGACGATGACCGCTGCCGCCGATGCCAGGTTGAAGTTGCCCATGAACACCGCCAACCGTCGCAGGCAAGTCTGCTCGCAGGCGGTGAGCAGCGCGAAGCTCCAATCCAGCGTGGCCCGCAGTGTTTGCTGGCGCGGTGCGCTGGCGTGATTGTCGTGGACGAGCAGGGCGACGCTGTCCTGCAATTGGCGGCGCAGCTCTTCGAGCCCGAAGCGTCCCACCTGTGCGGCCGCCAGCTCGATGGCCAGGGGAATGCCATCCAGCCGCTGGCAGATGTCGATGACCAGCGGGATCTGATGGTCGGTCAGCTCGAAGTCGTCCTGGCTGGCCATCGCCCGCTCGGCAAACAGTTGCAGTGCCGGGTATTCCAGGGCCGGATAGCCTTCGATGGCCATTCCCCGGGGCGGCAGCGCCAGGGACTCGAGGCGCTGCACATGCTCGCCCTCGGCGCGCAAGCCCTCGCGGCTGGTGGCCAGGATGTGCAGATGAGGAGCGCCGCGCAGCAAGGTCTCGCAGAGCAGGGCGACGGCGTCGATCAAATGCTCGCAGGTGTCGATCACCAGCAGGAAATGGCGATCCTTGAGCGGTCTGAGGATCGTTTCAAGCGGTGCGCCGTCTTGCGGCGACAGCTCCAGCAGGGCGCAGAGGTTCGGCGCGATCATGGCCGGGTCGTTGAGCGAGCCCAGGTCCAGCAGATAGATGCCATCACGGTAATGTCCGATCAGCCGCTCGGCGACGCGCAAGGCAACGGTGGTCTTGCCGATGCCGCCACTGCCGACCAGGGTGATGAAGCGTTTTCGCGGCAACTGGGCGACCAGGCTTTCCACCAGGCCCTGGCGTCCGATCACGCGGGTGCGGCGCGGCGGCAGGTTGCCTGCCAGGGAAGGGTGGGGGATACGGGCCAGTTGCTCGGGCGGTTCGCTGGTGACCGGCGCGACAAAGCTGTAGCCACGCTGCGCCACGGTGACGATGTAGCGCTGGCCAGCCTGTCCGTCGCCCAAGGCCTTGCGCAGGGCTGCCACGTGAACCCGCAGGTTGGTGTCTTCCACCACGCTTTTGGGCCAGACACGGGCGATCAATTGCTGCTTGCTCACCACCTGGCCAGCGTGTTCGAGCAGTACCAGCAGAATCTCCACCGCCCGCCGCCCGAGGCGCAACGGCTGCCCGCCCTCCAACACCAGGCGCTGGCGCGGATGGACCCGATAGGGGCCGAAATGCACCGTCTTTTCGACGGGCAGGCTGAGGTATTGGCTCATGGCGTGCTCATGGTTCTGTCCATGGAGATGGGCTGTACCCGACTATATTCCTCAGGTTTTATGTCAAGCGCAACGGCGGGTGGTGTTGCCATGTCCCTGCGCAACGCCAAACCCGTGGCGAGGGAGCTTGCTCCCGCTGGGCCGCGAAGCGGCCCCAAAAACCCTCGTTTCCCAATCAATCCGGCACACCGAGGCGACAATCCCGGGGCCGCTGCGCAGCCCAGCGGGAGCAAGCTCCCTCGCCACAAAAGCACGTCAGTTCCGAAAAAATTAACAACGTTTAACTCACGCAAATATCTCCCCTGGCCGGACCATTGAGCGATCCACCCACCTCAAGGAGTCATGTCATGAGCACGTTCATCACCCGCGACGGCACAGAGATCTACTACAAGGACTGGGGCACTGGCCAACCGGTGGTCTTCAGCCACGGCTGGCCATTGAACTCCGACAGTTGGGAGGCGCAGATGATGTTCCTCGCATCCAACGGCTACCGGGTGATTGCCCACGACCGCCGTGGCCACGGGCGTTCCAGCCAGCCGTGGGATGGCAATGACATGAACACTTACGCCGATGACCTGGCCGAACTGATCGAGCGCCTGGACCTCAAGGACGCGGTGTTGCTCGGTTTCTCCACCGGCGGTGGCGAAGTGGCGCGCTACATCGGTCGTCATGGCGCCGCCCGCGTCGCCAAGCTCGGCCTGATCTCGGCCGTCACCCCGTTGATGCTCAGGACCCCGGCCAACCCTGGCGGCCTGCCCATCGAAGTCTTCGACGGCTTCCGCCAAGCCTCCCTGGCCGACCGTTCTCAGCTATACAAGGACGTGGCCAGCGCGTTTTTCGGTGCCAACCGTCCGGGCGCCAAAGTTTCCCAAGGCATGATCGACTGGTTCTGGATGCAAGGCATGCTTGCCGGCCACAAGAACACTTACGACTGCATCAAGGCGTTCTCGGAGACCGACCTTTCCGAAGACCTGCGCAACATCGACGTGCCGACCCTGGTGGTCCATGGCGATGACGACCAGGTGGTGCCGATCGAAACCGCCGGCATCGCGGCGGCCAAGTTGCTCAAGAACTCGCAGCTGCTGGTTTACCCAGGCGCGCCCCACGGCCTGACCGACACCCACAAGGACCAACTGAACGCTGACCTGTTGGCGTTCATCCGAGGCTGATCAGGGCGCAAACCTGTGGGAGCGAGCAAGCTCGCTCCCACAGGTTCGGTATTGAACAGGAACGACACCCATGAACCGCAACGATTTACGCCGTCTCGACATGAACCTCCTGGTGATCTTCGAGGCATTGATGTTCGAGAAGAACCTGACCCGCGTCGCCGAAAAGCTGTTCATGGGCCAGCCGGCGGTGAGCGCGGCGCTCGGGCGGCTGCGGGATCTGTTCGACGACCCGCTGCTGATCCGCCACGGCCGAGGCATGGAACCCACGCCGCGGGCCCTGGCGATCCTGCAGGAACTGCAGCCGGCCATGGACACCATTTCCAGCGCGGTCAGCCGGGCCAAGGCATTCGACCCGTCCACCAGTTGCGACGTGTTCCGCGTCGGTCTGTCGGACGATGCCGAGTTCGGCCTGTTTCCGCCACTGCTGAGTCAACTGCGCGAAGAAGCGCCGGGCATCATCGTCGTGGTGCGCCGGGCCAATTTCCTGCTGATGTCGTCGCTGCTGGCCAGCGGCGAGATCAGCGTCGGCGTCAGCTACACCACCGACTTGCCAGCCAATGCCAAGCGCAAGAAACTGCGGGACATTCCCTGCAAGGTCTTGCGCGGCGACAACCGTCCCGGGCCGTTGACCCTGGACGAGTACTGTTCGCGGCCCCACGCCATGGTCTCGTTTTCGGGCGACCTGAGCGGCAACATCGACCTGGACCTGGCCCGCATCGGCCGGGCGCGCAAGGTCGTGCTGGCGGTACCGCAATTCAGCGGCCTGCGGGCCTTGCTGGCCGGCACCGAGCTGATCGCCACCGTTCCCGACTACGCCGCCTGTGCGCTGGTGGAAGGCTGTGCGCTACGCGCCGAAGACCCGCCGTTCGAAATCAATGCCGCCGAGTTGTCGATGGTCTGGAGCGGCGTGCATGACAACGACCCCGCCGAGCGCTGGCTGCGTTCGCGCATCGCCACCCACATGTCCCAACCGTTGCCTGCCGCCGCGGCCGTCTCGACGGACCCGGCCGGAGCCCACCGATGAATACCACTGATGAACGCCGCATGCAGGACCTGGGCCTGCTGTTCCTGCGCCTGAGCGGCGCGTTGTTCCTGCTGTGGGTGCATGGCTTGCCCAAATTGTTGAACTACAGCACCGAACTGACCCGCATCGAAGACCCGTTCCACCTCGGCGCGGCACCCACGCTGATCCTGGCGATTTTCGCCGAGGTGCTGTGTCCGTTGCTGATCATGGCCGGCGTGCTGGTGCGCCTGGCGTGCCTGCCGATCCTGTTCCTGCTGGCCGTGGCGCTGCTGGTGGTGCATCCGCAGTGGAGCCTGGAAGAAGGGCAGTTCGGCTGGTTACTGCTGATCATATTTACCAGCGTATTCATTGCCGGCCCCGGCCGCCTGGCGATGAACACACGTTTTGATGGAGTGCTTCGCCATGTCTGAATCCCCAACCCTCGAATCCACCGCGAAACCGGCCATGCCCGGTTCCGACGAAATCGTCACGCTGGTGGTCAAGCACCGGATCAAGGCCGGCCAGGACGGCGCCTATGAAGCCTGGTTGCGGCGCATCGTCAGCGTTGCCGGCCAGTGGCCGGGGCATCTGGGCGTGGATGTGGTCCGGGGCAAGCAGGGCGGATTGTCGTTGTTTACCTGCGTGCTGCGTTTCTGTTCCACCGAGGCCATGCAGCGCTGGCTGGACTCGTCCGAGCGCCGCGAATTGGTGAATGAGGCCACGCCGCTGCTGGCCGACGGCGACCAGACTGAAGTCGCCTCCCACAAGGAATTCTGGTTCGCCCCGCTGGCCGATGCCGCTACGCCGCCACCGCGCTGGAAACAATCGGTGGTGACGCTATTCGTCATCCTGCCGCACACGCTGCTGGTGCCCTTGCTCTGGGGCCCGCTGCTGCAACTCAACGCGTTCCTGTCCAACTACGTGGTCGCCACGTTCCTGATCACCGTGACCATCGTGCTTTCGGTGGTGTACGTGTGCATGCCGCTGGCGACCCGCCTGTTCGCGCCATGGTTGGAAGCGTCCAAGGCCCACGAACACCTGGAGCCCGGCCATGGCCAATAACGACGATCCAACCGATCCGCTGCGCCGCCAACTGCTCGCCGCCGGATCGTTGCTCAGCGCCGCCGCGGCTTTCTGGCCGCGCCTGTCCCTTGCTTCTTCCCATTCACAAGGAAACCCGATGAACGCCGATCTGATTCTGTTCAATGGCCAATTCCACACCGTCGACCGCGAGAAGCCTCGCGCCAGCGCGGTTGCCATCAGCCAGGGGCGCTTCGTCGCCGTGGGCACCGACGCCGAGGCCATGGCCTTGCGTGGCGGCGGCACCCAGGTCATCGACCTCAAGGGCCGCACCGTCATTCCCGGGCTCAACGACTCGCACCTGCACCTGATCCGTGGCGGCTTGAACTACAACCTGGAACTGCGCTGGGAAGGCGTGCCGTCCTTGGCCGATGCCTTGCGCATGCTCAAGGACCAGGCCGACCGCACGCCGACGCCACAATGGGTACGCGTCGTGGGCGGCTGGAACGAATTCCAGTTCGCCGAAAAGCGCATGCCGACCCTGGAAGAACTCAACCAGGCCGCGCCCGATACCCCGGTGTTCGTGTTGCACCTGTACGACCGCGCCTTGCTCAACCGCGCCGCGTTGCGTGTCGCCGGCTACACCCGCGACACGCCGAACCCGCCCGGTGGCGAGATTGTTCGCGATGCCAACGGGAATCCGACCGGCATGCTGGTGGCGCGGCCCAACGCGATGATTCTTTACTCGACCTTGGCGAAGGGACCGAAGCTGCCGCTGGAATACCAGGTCAACTCCACCCGCCAGTTCATGCGCGAGCTCAATCGCCTGGGCCTGACCAGCGCCATCGACGCCGGCGGCGGCTACCAGAACTATCCGGACGACTACGCGGTGATCGAGCAATTGGCCCGCGAGCAACAGATGACGGTGCGCATCGCCTACAACCTGTTCACCCAGAAGCCCAAGGAAGAACTCACCGATTTCAAGAACTGGACCGGCAGCGTCAAGCTGCACCAGGGTGATGACTTCCTGCGGCACAACGGCGCCGGCGAGATGCTCGTGTTCTCCGCAGCGGACTTCGAAGACTTCCTCGAACCGCGTCCGGACCTGCCGCCAGGCATGGAGCAGGACCTGGAACCGGTGGTTCGTCATCTGGTGGAACAGCGCTGGCCATTCCGCCTGCACGCGACCTATGACGAATCCATCAGCCGCATGCTCGACGTGTTCGAGAAGGTCAACCGCGACATTCCATTCAACGGCCTGCCGTGGTTCTTCGACCACGCCGAGACCATTACGCCGAAGAACATCGAACGCGTGCGAGCACTGGGCGGCGGTATCGCGATCCAGGACCGCATGGCCTTCCAGGGCGAATATTTCGTCGATCGCTACGGCGCAAAGGCGGCCGAAGCCACGCCACCGATCAAGCGCATGCTCGCCGAAGGCGTGCCGGTGGGCGCCGGCACCGACGCCACTCGCGTCTCCAGCTACAACCCGTGGACCTCGCTGTACTGGATGGTCAGCGGTCGTACCGTTGGCGGCCTGTCGTTGCACGAAGAAGGCCTGCCGCGCCTGACCGCCCTGGAACTGTTCACCCATGGCAGCGCCTGGTTCTCGTCCGAGCAGGGCAAGAAAGGCCAGATCAAGGTCGGCCAACTGGCGGACCTGGCGGCCCTGAGCGCGGATTTCTTCAGCGTCGAGGAAGAAGCCATCAAGTGGATCGAGTCGGTATTGACCGTGGTCGACGGCAAGGTGGTCTACGCCGCCGGCGACTTCGAAAAACTCGGCCCGGCCAGCGTCCCGGTGCTGCCGGACTGGTCGCCGGTGGTCAAGGTCCCGGGCCATTGGCGTCCGACCTCACCGTTGCAGGCCCAGGTCCACCAGTGCAGCGGTCCGTGCACGGTGCACTCCCACAGCCACGAACGGGCGCGCTTGTCGAACGTCCCGGTCAGCGACTTCCAGGGTTTCTGGGGCGCGTTTGGCTGTTCCTGCTTTGCCTTTTGACTGACAAACATATTCCCCTGTGGGAGCGGGCTTGCTCGCGAAAGCGGTGTGTCAGCTTGCAAGGTTGTTGGATGTGACGACGCCTTCGCGAGCAAGCCCGCTCCCACATGGGGGCTGTAACATCCATCCCAAAGGAGTCATCCCATGAGCAACGTTCCCGCCTACAACCGCCTGAACAAAGACGACGCGGTGGTCCTGCTGGTCGATCACCAGACTGGCCTGATTTCCCTGGTCCAGGATTTCTCGCCCAACGAGTTCAAGAACAACGTATTGGCGTTGGCTGACCTGGCTAAATTCTTCGGCCTGCCAACCATCCTGACCACCAGCTTCGAACAAGGCCCTAACGGCCCGATCGTGCCGGAGCTCAAGGAAATGTTCCCGGACGCGCCGTACATTCCACGTCCAGGCCAGATCAACGCCTGGGACAACGAAGACTTCGTCAAGGCGATCAAGGCCACTGGCCGCAAGCAACTGATCATCGCTGGCGTGGTGACTGATGTCTGCGTGGCATTCCCGACCCTGTCGGCCCTGGCGGAAGGTTTCGACGTATTCGTCGTGACCGACGCCTCGGGTACCTTCAACGAAACCGTGCAGCAAGCCGCCTGGGTGCGCATGACTGCTGCGGGCGCGCAGATGATGAACTGGTTCTCGGTGGCCTGTGAGCTGCACCGCGACTGGCGCAACGACATCGAAGGCCTGGGCAACCTGCTGTCCCAGCGCATTCCGAACTACCGCAACCTGATGAACAGCTACTCGGCGCTGACGGCCAAGTAAGCAGCGTCCTGGCTGAACAGGTGCCCGCCAATGTGCGGGCATCTTTTTGTCTGCCGAAGCACCCTTGTGGCGAGGGGATTTATCCCCGCTGGGCTGCGCAGCAGCCCCAAAATAGGCTTACTCGGTGTGTCAGAATGTTCACATGGTTAGTTATTGGGTCTGCTACGCAGCCCAGCGGGGATAAATCCCCTCGCCACAGGTTTTGTATTTGGCTTGGATGTTTCTAAGTCCCACCCACGGAATGACAATGAACCCCTTCGAAGAAATGCGCATATTTGCCCAGGTCATGGAGTCGGGCAGTTTCACGGCGGCGGCGGACAAGCTTGGACTGTCCAAGCAATTCGTCAGCCGCAAGCTCATGGAACTGGAGCAACGGCTGGGCGTGCGCCTGCTCAACCGCTCGACGCGACGGCTGGACGTGACGCCGCTCGGCCAGCGCTACTACGAGGCGGCGTTGCGCCTGCTCAGTGAAGTCGAGCAAGTGGAGCAGGGCATCAGCGGCCAGACCAGCGAGCCGCGCGGGACCATTCGACTCAGCGCGCCGTTGTCGTTCGCCGTGGCGCACCTGGGCTGCCTGCTGCCGCAGTTCTTGCAGCGCTACCGGGACGTTAGCGTCGAGGTGGACCTGAGCGATCGCTCGGTGGACCTGCTGGGCGAGGGCTACGACCTGGCGCTGAGGATCGGCGTGCTGGAGGATTCAACCCTGATCGCCCGGCGCATCGCGAGCATCGAACGGGTGTACTGCGCCAGCCCGGCCTATCTCGCGGAGAACGGCACGCCCGCACGACCTGAAGACCTGCGCAATCACGACTGCCTGCCCTATGGACACAGCCGTCAGGTGCAGTGGCGTTTCGAGGGAAATGGCAAACCGCTGGTCCTGGAAGTGGCGGGGCGGATGCGGGCCAATAACGGCGACCTGCTCAGGGATGCGGCGATCGCCGGTATGGGGATCACCTACCTGCCGACCTTCATCCTTGGTGAGGCGTTGAAGGACGGGCGGTTGGTCAAGCTGCTGGAGGGCTTTGAAACCGAGCCATTGGCGCTGTCGGCGGTCTACCCGCAACATCGCCAGGCTTCGCGCCCGGTGCAGGCGCTGGTGGAGTTCCTGCGCGAGCGGATGCAATAAAGGCCGGAACGCTTCAATCCTGATGAGTGGCTGAAGCGTTCGCGGCCTTCGATCAAGCGGCGAGGTTGGCGCTGCTCAGTTCTTTCTTGTACTGCGCCTTCATGGTTTCCATCTGTTCGCCCAAGGCGTCCAGCTTGGCCTTGCCCAGCACCTTCTTGGCTTTCGGGAACATTTCCTTTTCTTCTTCCTCGATGTGGTGCTCCAGCAGCTCCTTGACCACCTTCACCCGGCCTGCGAATTCCGGCTGGGAAGGATCGGTGGTTTTCAGGTCGGGCAGCACCAGCGAGTCGACGGTACGGTGCTCTTCCTTGGCTTCGTAGTACATCTCGGCTTCTTCCTTGCCGCCTTCCTGCTTGAAGGCCGGATAAAGGATTTCTTCTTCCAGGCGGGTATGGATGGTCACTTCCATTTCCAGCTTCGCCAGCAGCTCGGTGCGTTTCTTGACGGCGCGATCAGTGGATTCACTCAGCTGAGTGAGGATGGCTTTGACGCGTTCATGGTCGGCTTTCAACAGGTCGATGGCGTTCATGTGCTGCTCCTCGGTCATTCACGGATGCGGGCCGGCTTCGAGCGCCGACGCCACGTGACAGGAAAGGTGCATCCCTCGTGCCAGCCGAGTCGCTTTTAAATTCTCTTTAAAAACAGTTAGTTATGACGGAGTCGAGTTTTGTCATCGTGCAGGCTGCATGAGCGGCGGTTAAAACGCCTTGCACTTTGCGCTGCCGGGTCAGGTGTTGTCGATCTGTTGCCGAACCCGTTCCGCCAGCGCCAGGCAAGATGTCAGTCCGGGCGATTCGATGCCGAACAGGTTGATCAGACCCGGTATTCCATGCTCGGCGGCAGCGCTGATCAGAAAGTCCCGAGCCGGTTCCCCCGGTGCGGAAATTTTCGGGCGGATCCCGCTGTAGGCCGGTTGCAGGCTCTGATCGGGCAGGCCTGGCCAGTAATTTCGAATGGCCTGGTAAAAGGCTTCGGCTCGAGCCGGATCCACTCGGTAATCTTCCGTATCGACCCATTCGGTGTCAGGACCGAAGCGCGCCTGGCCGGCCAGGTCGAGGGTCATGTGAATGCCCAGGCCGGCCGCTTCCGGCGCGGGGTAGACCAGATGGCGGAACGGCGCCCGCCCGGACAGTTGGAAGTAGTTGCCCTTGCACAGGTATTCATCAGGCACCCAATGCCGGTCGAGGCCTTCGATCCGGCGGGCGAGGGCAGGGGCCTGGAGGCCGGCGGCGTTGATCAATTGCCGGCAGGACAATGTCATCTGCGCCGTGCCGCCCAACACCAGGCTGAAGCCCTCGTCGATAACCCGGGCCTCCAGCAAGGGCGTGCGAAACACCACGTTGGCGCCGGCCGCCTCGGCATCGCCCTGCAGCGCCAGCATCAAGGCATGGACGTCAACGATTCCGGTGGAGGGCGAGTACAACGCGCCGACACAGGACAGCTCCGGCTCCAGTGCCTGTGCTTGTTCCTGATCGAGCAGGCGCAGGTCGTCGACGCCGTTGAGCAGGCCGCGGGCCAGCAGCATTTCAAGCACCGCCAACTGTGCCTGATCCTTGGCCACGATCAATTTACCGAGCCGGCGAGTCTCGACGCCGTGGCTGTCGCAGTACTCATATAGCCGTCGCCGGCCTTCGACGCACAACTGCGCCTTGAGACTGCCGGGCGGGTAATAAAGCCCGGCATGGATCACTTCGGAATTGCGCGCACTGATGCCCGTGCCGATGGCATCGCCTGCTTCGATCACCAGCACTTCATGCCCGGCCTGTGCCATCTCCCGCGCCACGGCCAGGCCGACGGTGCCTGCGCCGACCACTACGCACTCGATATCGACGCTCAACGCAGCGGCCTCCAAAATCAAAACAGCTTCTGCGCGACGGTGGTCTGGTTGGTCAAGCCCAAGTCATCGATCCTCACGGGTGTGCCAAAGGCGTAGCAGGTAAAGGGTAGAACCGACTATTTCATAGCGCATTTCGTAATGGCCGACCTGAATTCTGCGTACGTCTCGAGGTTCGAACTCTTCCAGGCGTTCACCAATTCGCGGGTTAACCAGCAGAGAGCTGGGCGCTGCCGTGAGTTGTTGCACGGTCCGCGCGGCGGCGGGTTGATTTACCGAAGCCAGAAACTCATAAAGTCGAGCAATGTCGGAAAGCGCCTTGCTGGTCCACTTCAACTCCATCAGCGCGGTACCGGTAACGGGGCGTCGGTGCTGAGACTGTCGGCCCAAGCCTGGACAGCCTGATGGTCAATTACTCGGCCAGCGTCCACGTCCGCCAACGCTTCATGGGTCAGCCGGCTTCGCTCCTCCTCCTGGTCGATCCAGGCAGATAACGCCTGTTTGACGATCCAATTCCTGGAGCGCTCGAGTCGCTCGGCCATCAGGTCGACTTTCTCGGCCAGGTGGACCGGGACATGAGCCGTGACCGATCGGGTCTTCGCAGTGGTAGTCATGGTGGATTTCTCCTTGGCAATCGACAGTAGGAGCCAGTCTTCTGAAGCAGTCACTCTCGAAGGCTGAGTATAGGTGATTAATTTTGAAGCTATGAGCAGCAAAATAAATCATATTGAATAAGGTGTCAGTATCAATCGCCTGAGTCTGGCTGAGCCAAGGCCGGCCGGCTATCACGCCTTGTGATAGAGCAGCCAAAAAAAATGCCCGCATCTCACGATACGGGCATTTTTGTTACCGATGACGCTCAGGCAATCAGCCGGTCAACCCAGCCTGCTGAACCAAGGTCAGCAACGGCTGCGGATACACACCGAGGAAGAACGCCAGGATGGCGATGGCCAGCAGCATCACGCCGCCTGCCTTCTGTTCCCAGTGCAACTCGGCATCGTGGCGACGCAGGTTCGGTTCCATCAGGTACAGGGTGACCATCACGCGCAGGTAGTAGAACACGCCGATGGCACTGCCCAGCACCAGGGAGCCGACCAGCCACCATTGGTGAGCCTCGACGCCGGTGGCGATGATGTAGAACTTGCCGATGAAACCGGCGGTCAGCGGGATGCCGGCCAGGGAGAGCATCATCACGGTCAGCACGGCGGTCAGGTACGGACGGCGCCAGAACAGGCCGCGGTATTCGTACAGGGCGTCGGCGTCGCGGCCGTTGTACGGCGAGGACATCAGGGTGATCACGCCGAACGCGCCGAGGCTGGTGATCACGTAGGTGACCAGGTACACGCCGATGGCTTCCACGGCCAGGCCCTTGCTGGCGATCAGGGCGATCAGCAGGTAGCCGAAGTGGGCGATGGACGAGTAACCCAGCAGACGCTTGAGGTTGCTCTGGGTCAGTGCCAGCAGGTTACCGAACAGGATCGACGCGATGGCGATGATGGTCAGCACGTTGCTCAGCACGCCGCTGCTCGCCACTGGCGAGATCTGGAACAGCCGCACCATGACCGCGAACACCGCCACTTTCGACGCGGTGGCGAGGAACGCCGCCACGGGCGCCGGGGCGCCTTCGTAGACGTCCGGGGTCCAGAGGTGGAACGGAACCAGCGACAGCTTGAACGCCAGGCCGATCAGCATCATGCCCAGGCCCAATTGTGCGATCGGGCTAGGCAGGCCGGTGGCCGCCAGGGCCTGGCCGATGCCGACGAAGCTCAGGGTGCCGGCTTCGGCGTAGAGCAGGGCCATGCCGAACAACAGGAACGCGGAACCGGCCGCCGACAGCACCATGTACTTGATGCCGGCTTCCAGCGAGCGTTTGTTGAAGAAGGCGTAGGCCACCAGGCCGTAGACCGGCACCGACAGCAGCTCCAGGCCGATGAACAGGCTGGCCAGGTGCTGCGCGCTGACCAGGACCAGGCCACCGGCGGCGGCCATCAGGATCAGCAGGTACAGTTCTTCGCGGTTGCCCGGGTAACCCGAACCGCCATCACCCAGGTAGGCGTGGGCGAGGGTGACGCAGGCGAGGGTGGCGACCAGGATCAGCGCCATGTACAGGCACGCGAAGCTGTCGATCTGGATCAGCGGCGTGACCGCCAAAGGCGCGACTTTCAGGGCCGGCAGAATCGACAGCAAGGCCAGGTTCAGCCCCGCCACCGACAGCAGGAAGGTTTGTGCGTGATTGCGGCGCCAGGCGATCGCCAGCATCACCACGATGATCGTGGCGCTGGTGATCAACAGCGGCGCAAGCGCGATAAAGTGTTGAATCGTGAATTCCATAGCGCTCTTACCGGGCCGAAGCGAGTTGAGAGAAGGCGGTGCCGAGCCACTGCTGCACGCCATGCATCGTGGCGGCGGAAGTGTCGAGGAACGGCTGCGGATAGACACCGATGTAAACCAGCAGCACCGCAAGGCCAAGCACCATGATCAGTTCGCGACCGTCCATGCCACGCAGCACTTCGTCCGACTTGGCCGGACCGAAGTAGGCGCGGTGGATCATGATCAGCGAGTAGACCGAACCGAACACCAGGCCGGAGGTGGCAATCGCGGTGATCCATGGCGCGCTGACGAACGAGCCGATCAGGATCAGGAACTCGCCGACGAAGTTGCCAGTACCCGGCAGGCCCAGGGACGCGGCCGCGAAGAACAGGCTGATGGCCGGCAGGTAGGCGATGCGCGACCAGATGCCGCCCATTTCACGCATGTCACGGGTGTGCAGGCGCTCGTACAACTGGCCACTGAGGATAAACAGCGCCGCCGCCGACAGGCCGTGGGCCAGCATCTGGATCACCGCGCCTTGCAGGGCCAGCTGGCTGCCGGAGTAGATCCCGATCAACACGAAGCCCATGTGCGAAACGCTGGAGAATGCGATCAGGCGCTTGATGTCGGTCTGGGCGAAGGCCAGGAACGCACCGTAGAAAATCCCGATCAGGCCCAGGGTCATCGCAATCGGCGCGAACTCGGCCGAAGCGTTGGGGAACAGCGGCAGGGCAAAGCGCAGCAGGCCGTAGGCCGCGGTCTTCAGCAGAATACCGGCCAGGTCCACGGAACCGGCGGTCGGTGCCTGGGCATGGGCATCCGGCAGCCAGGAGTGGAACGGCACCACCGGCAGCTTCACCGCGAAGGCGATGAAGAAGCCCAGCATCAGCACGTACTCGGTGGTCTTGGACATCTGCACTTTCAACAGGTCGGCGTAGTTGAAGGTAATCACGCCAGTGTTGTTGAAGTTCACCAGGACCAGGCCAAGGATCGCCACCAACATGATCAGGCCGGAAGCCTGGGTGAAGATGAAGAACTTGGTCGCCGCGTAGATCCGGGTCTTCTTGCCGTCCGACGAACTGTGACCCCAGAGCGCGATGAGGAAGTACATCGGCACCAGCATCATTTCCCAGAAGAAGAAGAACATGAACAGGTCCAGCGCCAGGAACACGCCGACGACACCGCCCAGGATCCACATCAGGTTCAGGTGGAAGAAACCGACGTGACGCTGGATCTCTTTCCAGGAGCAGAGCACCGAGAGGATACCCAGCAGGCCGGTCAGCAGGATCATCAGGAGCGACAGGCCGTCGAGGGCCAGGTGCACGCTGATGCCGAAGCGCGCGATCCAGGTGTGCTTGAACTCAAGCGCCCAGGTCGGATCGGCGCCAGGGGCCGGTGCAAATGAATAGTCGCCGGTCGCCCACAGCCAGAGGCCGAGCGCGAGTTCCAGGGACATGGTCAGCAGCGCAATCCAGCGCGGGAGGGTAGAGCTGGAACGCTCCGCCATCCAGCACAGCAGGCCGCCGATGAAGGGGATCAGGATTAGCCAGGGCAGAATCATGACGGGCTCGTTTCCTTTCGCAAGTTCGCAAGGTTCATATCAGACCGCTACCAGCACGATGGCGCCGATAACCAGCACGGCGCCAGCCGCCATGGAAGCCGCATACCAACGCAGTTGACCGGTCTCGGTACGGCTCAGGGCGGTGTGGCCGCCCTTGGCCATGCGCGGGATCAGGCCAATGGTCTGGTCGAGCGGGTCTTTGCGCAGAATGTGGCTGATCGCAAGGTATGGCTTGACGAACAGTTTGTCGTAGATCCAATCGAAGCCCCAGGCAGCGAACCACCAGGCCGAGAGGAAACGCCCGATGCCGCTGTTGGCGATGGCCGTGACGAAGCGACGCTTGCCCAGGAACAGCAGGGCGGCCAGCAGGATACCCGCCAGGGCGATGGCACCCGAGGCGATTTCCAGGCTGTGCTTGGCTTCGCCGCCGGCATGGCCGACGCTTTGCGGCAGCACATCGGCCAGCGGTGGGGTGATCATGGCGCCGACGAAGGTCGACAGCACGATCAGCACCGACAGCGGCAGCCAATGGGCAATGCCGTGGCCGGCGTGGGCTTCAGTCTTGGCCTCACCGTGGAACGCGATGAAGATCAGGCGGAAGGTGTACAGCGAGGTCATGAACGCACCCACCAGGCCGGCATAAAGCAGACCCTGGTTACCGCTGGCGAACGCTTCCCAGAGGATTTCGTCCTTGGAGTAGAAGCCGGCGGTGACCAGTGGCAGGGCCGCCAGGGCCGCGCCGCCAACGATGAAGCTGGCATAGGCCAGCGGCAGTTTCTTCCACAGGCCGCCCATCTTGAAGATGTTCTGCTCGTGGTGGCAGGCCACGATCACCGCACCGGAGGCGAGGAACAACAGGGCCTTGAAGAAGGCGTGGGTCATCAGGTGGAAGATCGCGCCTTCCCAGGCGCCGACGCCCAGGGCCAGGAACATATAGCCGATCTGGCTCATGGTCGAGTAGGCGAGGATGCGCTTGATGTCGGTCTGCACCAGTGCGGCAAAACCAGCCAGCACCAGGGTCACGCCGCCCACGATACCGACCAGGTGCAGGATGTCCGGCGCCAGGGCGAACAGGCCGTGGGTACGGGCGATCAGGTAGACACCGGCGGTGACCATGGTCGCGGCGTGGATCAGTGCCGAAACCGGCGTCGGGCCGGCCATCGCGTCCGCCAACCAGGTTTGCAGCGGAAGTTGCGCGGATTTACCGACGGCGCCGCCCAGCAGCATCAGGGTCGCCAGGACGATCCAGAAGTCACCGGCCTTGAAGTGCTCGGGTGCCTTGACCAGCAGTTCCTGGATGTTCAGCGTGCCCAACTGCTGGAACAGAATGAACAGGCCGATGGCCATGAACACGTCGCCGATGCGGGTGACGATGAAGGCCTTGAGTGCGGCGTTACCGTTGTTGCGGTTGCTGTAGTAGAAACCGATCAACAGGTACGAGCACAGGCCCACGCCTTCCCAGCCGAAGTACAGGAACAACAGGTTATCGCCGAGCACCAGGAACAGCATGCTGGCGATGAACAGGTTGGTGTAGGCGAAGAAGCGCGAGTAACCGGCTTCACCGCGCATGTACCAGGAGGCGAACAGGTGGATCAGGAAACCCACGCCGACCACCACGCCGAGCATGGTCACCGACAGGCCGTCCAGGTAGAGGGCGAAGTTCGGCGTAAAGCCTTCTACCGCCATCCAGCGCCACAGCACCTGCACGTACGCGCCACCTTCCGGCGGGACGACGTTGAACTGCCAGATCACGTAGGCCGTGACGATGGCGGACAGGCCGATGGAACCCACGCCAACCAGCGCCGAAAGGTTTTCCGACCAGCGTCCACGGGAGAACGACAGCAGCAGGAAACCGATGAGGGGGAATATGAAAGTCAGGAAAAGAAGGTTCATCCGCGCATCTCGCTGGCAGCGTCAATATCGAGAGTGTGGAAGCGGCGATACAGCTGCAACAGGATCGCCAGGCCAATACTGGCCTCGGCGGCTGCCAGGCTGATCACCAGGATGAACATGATCTGTCCATCCGGTTGCGCCCAGCGAGCGCCCGCGACGATGAAGGCCAGGGCGGAGGCATTCATCATGACCTCCAGGCTCATCAGCACGAACAGAATGTTGCGGCGGACCATCAGGCCGACCAGACCGAGACAGAACAGGATGCCGGCAACTGCCAGGCCATGTTCGAGAGGGATAGCAGGCATGTGATTACTCCTTCGCCTCGTTACGGCCCAAATGGAACGCCGTGACGACTGCGGCAAGCAGCAGCATCGAGGCGAGTTCGACCACCAGCAGGTACGGACCGAACAGGCTGATGCCCACGGCTTTCGCGCCCACGGTGGTGTGGCCGATGGCCTGGCCGCTCTGGTGGGCGAACAGCACATACAGCAGTTCACCGAGCAGCAGGGCGGACAGGATCACCGGTCCCGCCCAGATGCCAGGCTTGAGCCACGAGCGTTCCTGCTGGACCGCCGCCGGACCGAGGTTGAGCATCATCACCACGAAGACGAACAGCACCATGATGGCGCCGGCGTAGGCGATCACTTCCAGGGCACCGGCGAACGGCGCACCGAGGGCAAAGAAGGTCATGGCCACGGCGATCAGCGAAATGATCAGGTAGAGCAGGGCGTGCACGGGGTTGGTGTTGGTGACCACACGAAGCGTGGACACCACCGCGATACCCGATGCGAAATAGAAAGCGAATTCCATCTTTCTTCCTTAAGGCAGCAAGCTCTTCACGTTGATCGGTTCGGCTTCGTTCTGCGCGGCGCCTTTCGGCTTACCGGCAATGGCCATACCTGCAACACGATAGAAGTTGTAATCAGGGTTTTTACCGGGACCGGAAATCAGCAGGTCTTCTTTCTCGTACACCAGATCCTGACGCTTGAACTCGGCCATCTCGAAATCCGGCGTGAGCTGGATCGCGGTGGTCGGGCACGCTTCCTCGCAGAGGCCGCAGAAAATGCAGCGAGAGAAGTTGATGCGGAAGAAGTCCGGGTACCAGCGACCGTCTTCGGTCTCGGCTTTCTGCAGCGAGATGCAACCCACCGGGCACGCCACGGCGCACAGGTTGCAGGCCACGCAGCGCTCTTCGCCGTCGGGGTCGCGGGTCAGGACGATACGACCGCGATAACGCGGTGCCAGGTAGACCGGTTCTTCCGGGTATTGCAGGGTGTCGCGCTTGCGAAAGCCATGGCCGAAGATCATGACCAGGCTTCGTAGTTGGGTACCGGTACCCTTAACGATGTCGCCAATATATTTGAACATGGGTCAAATCCTCACTGAACCGCGGCCGCAGGCGCGTTCATCAAAACGATCGCAGCGGTCACCAGCATGTTGATCAGGGTCAGCGGCAGGCAGAATTTCCAGCTGAAATCCATCACCTGGTCGTAGCGTGGGCGCGGGATCGAGGCGCGCAGCAGGACGAACAGCATGATGAAGAACGCGGTCTTCAGGGCGAACCAGACGAAGGACAGTTGCGGCAGGATGCCGAACGGACCGTGCCAGCCACCGAAGAACAGCGTCACCAGCAATGCCGAGATCAGGATGATGCCGATGTACTCGCCAACGAAGAACATGCCCCATTTCATGCCGGCATATTCAATGTGGTAACCGTCGGCCAGTTCCTGTTCCGCTTCCGGCTGGTCGAAGGGGTGACGGTGCGTCACGGCCACGCCAGCGATGAAGAAAGTACAGAAGCCGAAGAACTGCGGAATGATGAACCACAGGTTCTGCGCCTGGTACTCGACAATGTCGCGCATGTTGAACGAGCCGGCCTGGATCACGATGCCCATCAGCGACAGGCCCATGAACACTTCGTAGGACACGGTCTGGGCCGAGGCCCGCAGGCTGCCGAGGAGGGCGAACTTGTTGTTGCTCGACCAACCGGCGAACAACACCGCGTACACCGACAGGCCAGCCATCGCGAAGAAGAACAGCAGGCCGATGTTCAGGTCCGCCACGCCCCAGGTCGGGGTGATCGGGATGATCGCGAAGGCGATCAGCAAGGCGCTCATGGCCACGACCGGTGCCAGGGTGAAGATCACCTTGTCGGCAAACGGTGGCGTCCAGTCTTCCTTGAAGAACATCTTGATCATGTCGGCGGCGATCTGGAACATGCCGAACGGACCAACGCGGTTCGGACCGTAGCGGTCCTGCCACCAGCCCAGCAGGCGACGTTCGACGAAGCTCAGCAATGCGCCGCAGACCACCACGGCCAGCAGGATCACGATGGCCTTGAGGACCGTCAGGATCACAGCGATCACTTCAGGGGTGAACCAGCTCATTGCGCTGCCTCCTGCAGACCGTCGACGGTTTTGCCGAAAATCGCCGGTGGAATACCCGCCAGGCCAGCCGGCAGGGCCACCAGGCCGGCGCCCAGTTCTTCATTGATGCGCAGCGGCAGACGCAAGGTCTGGCCTGCCACGTTCAGGCTCAGCAAGGCACCGTCGTTGACGCCCAGGCGATCGGCTTCGGACTTGGCCAGCGCCACGTAGGCAGCCGGGATGCGTTCCTGCACCGGTTCGGCCTTGGAAGAGTTCTCTTCGCTGCCGAACAGGTGATGGAACGGCACGACCTGCCAGGTGCCCGGTGCCGGATTGAAGGCACGTGGGACGCTGGCGAACCAGCCCAGGGCATCGCCCTGGCTTTCGATCAGGCGAGTACCCGGATCACCGGCACGCAGGTGACCGCCGACTTCGTCCTGGAACTTGTTCCAGGCTTGTGGCGAGTTCCAACCCGGCGACCAGGCGAACGGCACTTGCGAGCGCGGTTCGGCGGAGCCCGAGTAACCTTCCATGGAGAACGAGAACGCCGTGTCGTTGTCCTGGGAGGTGCGTGGTTCGTGGACGCTGATGTTGGCGCGCATTGCGGTGCGACCGGAGTAGCGCAGCGGTTCGCGAGCAAGCTTCAGGCCCTTGATGCGGAACGCGGCGGACGGCGCGGCATCGACGATGCGCGCCAGTTGCGGGCTGCTCGAAGCGACGGCGGCGGTGACGTGGTCCAGTTGCGTCCAGTCGATCGGCTGGTTCAGCAGGGTGGCGCGCAGGGCGTGCAGCCAGCGCCAGCCTTCGTGGACGAGGATGCTGGCGTCCAGGTATTGCGGGTCGAAAACCTGGAAGAAGCGCTGGGCGCGACCTTCCTGGCTGACCAGCGTACCGTCGCCTTCGGCGAAGCTCGCCGCCGGTAGCACCAGGTCGGCGCGGTCGGTGGTGGCGGTTTTCTGGTGGTCGGCGACGATCACAACCTTGGCGGCGTTCAGCGCGGCATCGACCTTGGCCTTGTCAGTGCGGGTGAACAGGTCGTTCTCCAGCACCACGATGGCGTCGGCGTTGCCGTCGATCACCGCTTGCAGGGCTGCATCGACCGATTCTCCACCGAGCATGGCCAGGCCGAGGCTGTTGGCTTCCGGCACGACCAGGCTGATGGAGCCGTTCTTCTCGCGCAGCTTCAGGGCCTTGGCGATGTTGGCGGCGGCTTCGATCAGCGCCTTGGAGCCCAGGGAGGTGCCGGCAATGATCAAAGGACGCTTGGCGGCCAGCAGGGCGTCGGCGATGCGTTGGGCGAGGGCGGCGGCTTCACTGTCCAGGCCTTCGACGGCCGGGGCGCTGGCGTCCAGGGCGTGGGCCACGGCAAAACCGATGCGCGCCAGGTCGTCCGGGGCGGCGTGGACGCATTCTTCGGCCACGTCGTCGAGCTTGGTTTCAGCAAGGCTGGCGATGAACAGCGGGTTCAACGCATGCTGGCCGATGTTCTTCACGGCGGCGTCGAGCCACGGCTGGACGCGCATGGCGTCGGCCATGTCCTCGGCCTTGCCCTTGACCGACTGGCGCAGGGCCAGGGCCATGCGGGCGGCGGTCTGGGTCAGGTCTTCACCGAGGACGAACACCGCGTCGTGGTCTTCGATGTCGCGCATCGTCGGCACCGGCAGCGGGCTGTCCTTGAGTACCTGCAGCACCAGGCGGATGCGTTCCAGCTCGCCGGCCTCGATGCCACTGTAGAAGTGCTCGGCACCGACCAGTTCACGCAGGGCGTAGTTGCTTTCCAGGCTGGCGCGAGGCGAGCCGATGCCGACGATGTTGCGACCGCGCAGCAGTTCGGCGGCCTTGTCCAGGGCTTCGTCCAGGCTCAGCTTGGCGCCGTCTGCCAGCAGCGGCTGGCGCGGGCGATCCTTGCGGTTGACGTAGCCATAGCCGAAACGGCCACGGTCGCACAGGAAGTACTGGTTCACCGAGCCGTTGTAGCGGTTTTCGATGCGACGCAGTTCGCCGTAGCGCTCGCCCGGGCTGATGTTGCAACCGCTGGAGCAGCCATGACAGATGCTCGGTGCGAACTGCATGTCCCACTTGCGGTTGTAGCGCTCGGAGTGGGTCTTGTCGGTGAACACACCGGTCGGGCAGACCTCGGTGAGGTTGCCGGAGAATTCGCTTTCCAGGGTGCCGTCTTCAACGCGACCGAAGTACACGTTGTCGTGGGCGCCGAATACGCCCAGGTCGGTGCCGCCGGCGTAGTCCTTGTAGAAACGCACGCAGCGGTAGCAGGCGATGCAGCGATTCATCTCGTGGGAAATGAACGGGCCGAGGTCCTGGTTCTGGTGGGTACGCTTGGTGAAGCGATAACGGCGCTCGTTGTGGCCGGTCATCACGGTCATGTCTTGCAGGTGGCAGTGTCCGCCTTCCTCACAGACCGGGCAGTCGTGAGGGTGGTTGGTCATCAGCCATTCGACGACGCTGGCGCGAAACACTTTCGCTTCTTCGTCGTCGATGGAGATCCAGCTGCCGTCGGTGGCGGGGGTCATGCAGGACATGACGATCCGACCACGCTTGTCGTTCTCGTCGGTGTACTGCTTGACTGCGCATTGGCGACAGGCGCCAACGCTGCCAAGGGCGGGGTGCCAGCAGAAATAAGGAATGTCGAGGCCCAGCGACAGACATGCCTGTAACAGGTTGTCTGCGCCATCGACTTCGAGCTCTTTGCCGTCTACGTGGATAGTGGCCATGGTTCAAAGTTCTTCGTTGGCCCGGTGTCAGCGGGCGTGGCTAATGGAATCTTGTCATTCGTCCGAATCCAAACAGCCTCGGTGAAAAGGCGTCATCGAACGAAAGGCGAAGGGCACGGACCCTTCGCCTTTTTTAAGCGTCGTTACGCGCCGACCATGGTCGGCGTGACCACCTGATTGAGATCGCCCGCGCGGGTTGGCGCGATGCCGGCCTCGAATTCAGGGCGGAAGTATTTGATTGCGCTGCCCAACGGCTCCACGGCACCCGGTGCGTGAGCACAGAAGGTCTTGCCTGGGCCGAGGAAACCCACCAGGCCCAGCAGGGTCTCGATGTCGCCGGGTTGGCCTTGGCCTTTCTCGATGGCCATCAGGAGCTTGACGCTCCAGGGCAGGCCATCGCGGCAAGGGGTGCAGAAACCGCAGGATTCACGGGAGAAAAACTGCTCCATGTTGCGCAGCAGCGAGACCATGTTGACGCTGTCGTCCACCGCCATTGCCAGGCCAGTACCCATCCGGGTGCCGACCTTGGCGATGCCGCCGGCGTACATTTGGGCGTCCAGGTGTTCCGGCAACAGGAAACCGGTACCGGCGCCGCCAGGCTGCCAGCACTTGAGCTTGTAGCCGTCGCGCATGCCGCCGGCGTAGTCTTCGAACAGCTCGCGCGCGGTGACGCCGAACGGCAGTTCCCACAGGCCAGGGTTCTTGACCTTGCCGGAGAAGCCCATGAGCTTGGTGCCCATGTCTTCGCTGCCGTCGCGGGCCAGGGATTTGTACCAGTCCACGCCGTCGGCGATGATCGCCGGCACGTTGCACAGGGTCTCGACGTTGTTCACGCAGGTCGGCTTGCCCCACACGCCAACGGCGGCAGGGAAGGGCGGCTTGGAGCGCGGGTTGGCGCGGCGGCCTTCCAGGGAGTTGATCAGCGCGGTTTCTTCACCGCAGATGTAACGCCCGGCGCCGGTGTGGACGAACAGTTCGAAATCGAAGCCGCTGCCCAGGATGTTCTTGCCCAACAGGCCTGCGGCCTTGGCTTCTTCCACGGCACGGTTCAGGTGCTTGGCGGCGGTGGTGTACTCGCCGCGCAGGAAGATGTAGCCACGGTAGGTCTTCAGCGCACGGGCGCTGATCAGCATGCCTTCGATCAGCAGATGGGGCAGTTGCTCCATCAGCATGCGGTCCTTCCAGGTGTTGGGTTCCATCTCGTCCGCGTTGCAGAGCAGGTAGCGGATGTTGATGGACTCATCCTTGGGCATCAGGCCCCACTTCACGCCGGTGGGGAAGCCCGCACCGCCACGGCCCTTGAGGCCGGAGTCTTTCACGGTCTGGACGATGTCATCGGCGGCCATGTCGGCGAATGCCTTGCGCGCGGCGGCATAGCCGTTCTTCGCCTGGTATTCGTCCAGCCAGACTGCCTCGCCGTCGTCACGCAGGCGCCAGGTCAGGGGATGGGTTTCGGCCGAACGCTGGATGCGGTTGGCGGGCCCGAAGGAAGTCAGGGTCATACGTAGCCCTCCAGCAGTTTGGCGACGCCATCCGGCTTGACGTCACCAAAGGTGTCGTCGTCGATCATCAGCGCCGGTGCCTTGTCGCAGTTGCCCAGGCAGCACACCGGCAGCAGCGTGAAGCGGCCGTCGGCGGTGGTCTGGCCCAGGCCGATGCCCAGCTTGCCTTGGATCTCGCTGACCACCGATTCGTGGCCGCCGATGTAGCAGACCATGCTGTCGCAGACACGGATGATGTGGCGGCCTACCGGCTGGCGGAAAATCTGGCTGTAGAAGGTAGCGACGCCTTCGACGTCGCTGGCCGGGATGCCAAGGATCTCGCCGATGGCGTAGAGCGCGCCGTCAGGCACCCAGCCACGTTCCTTCTGGACGATCTTCAGGGCTTCGATCGACGCCGCGCGCGGGTCTTCGTAGTGATGCAGCTCGTGCTCGATGGCCGAGCGCTCGGTTTCGCTCAGGGCGAAACGGTCTGTCTGGATAAGCGTGCTGTTCATGCTTAGCGGTCCACGTCGGCCATAACGAAATCGATACTACCCAGGTACGCGATCAAGTCCGCGACCATGCTGCCTTTGATCACCGAAGGGATCTGCTGCAGGTGCGGGTAGCTTGGGGTGCGAATCCGGGTGCGGTAGCTCATGGTGCCGCCGTCGCTCGTCAGGTAATAACTGTTGATGCCCTTGGTCGCTTCGATCATCTGGAAGGATTCGTTGGCCGGCATGACCGGGCCCCACGAAACTTGCAGGAAGTGCGTGATCAGGGTCTCGATGTGTTGCAGCGTGCGCTCTTTCGGTGGCGGCGTGGTCAGCGGGTGATCCGCCTTGTACGGGCCTTCCGGCATGTTGCGCATGCATTGCTCGATGATCTTGACGCTCTGGCGCATCTCCTCGACGCGAACCATGCAGCGGTCGTAGGCGTCACCGTTGGCCGCCAGCGGGACTTCGAACTCGAAGTTTTCGTAGCCGGAATACGGGCGCGCCTTGCGCAGGTCGAAATCGCAACCGGTGGAACGCAGGCCGGCACCGGTGACGCCCCATTCCAGGGCTTCCTTGGTGTTGTAGGCAGCGACGCCGATGGTACGACCCTTGAGGATGCTGTTCTGCAGGGCGGCCTTGGTGTACTCGTCCAGGCGCTTGGGCATCCACTCGACGAAATCCTTGACCAGTTTTTCCCAGCCGCGCGGCAAGTCGTGGGCCACGCCGCCGATGCGGTACCAGGCCGGGTGCAGGCGGAAACCGGTGATGGCTTCGATCACGGTGTAGGCTTTCTGACGGTCGGTGAAGGTGAAGAACACCGGCGTCATCGCGCCCACGTCCTGGATATAGGTACCCAGGAACAGCAGGTGGCTGGTGATGCGGAAGAACTCGGCCATCATGATGCGGATGACATCGACCCGGTCCGGCACCTTGATCCCGGCGAGTTTCTCGACCGAAAGCACGTACGGCAGGTTGTTCATCACGCCGCCGAGGTAGTCGATGCGGTCGGTGTACGGAATGTAGCTGTGCCAGGACTGGCGCTCGGCCATTTTCTCGGCACCACGGTGGTGGTAGCCGATGTCCGGGACGCAGTCGACGATCTCTTCGCCGTCCAGCTGCAGGATGATGCGGAACGCACCGTGGGCTGAAGGGTGGTTGGGGCCGAGGTTGAGGAACATGTAGTCCTCGTTGGCGCCCGAACGCTTCATGCCCCAGTCTTCCGGCTTGAAGCGCGCGGCTTCTTCCTCGAGCTGTTGCTTGGCCAGGGACAGGCTGAACGGGTCGAACTCGGTGGCGCGGGCCGGGAAGTCCTTGCGCAGCGGGTGACCTTCCCAGGTCGGCGGCATCATGATGCGCGACAGGTGCGGGTGGCCGGGGAAGTCGATCCCGTACATGTCCCAGACTTCGCGTTCGTACCAGTTGGCGTTCGGCCAGATGCCGGTCACGGTCGGCACGCTGAGGTCGCTCTCGGACAAGGCGACCTTGATCATTACGTCACTATTACGTTCGATCGACATCAAGTGATAGAACACGGTGAAGTCGACGCCGTCGGGCAGCCCTTGACGCTTGGTGCGCAGGCGCTCGTCCACGCCGTGCAGGTCATAGAGCATGACGTACGGCTTGGGCAGGTTGCGCAGGAAGGTCAGGACTTCGACGAGTTTGGCACGGGCAACCCAAAGCACCGGCATGCCGGTGCGGGTCGGCTGGGCGGTGAACGCCTCGGGGCCAAAACGGTTGTTCAGTTCGACGACCACATCCTGGTCGTCTGCCTTGTAAGGCGGGATGTACAGAGCACTGCCTGTAGTCATGGTTATTTATCGCTTTCGGTCAACGTAAAGAATGAAGCCAGGTTCTCGTTTCTTCTTCAGAACAGAGCTTGGATCAGACTTCGTCGGGGCTGCGCAGGTTGGTGACTGCGATACGCTGTTCGCGGCGCTGTTCCTTTTGCGACGGCATCTCGGCGCGATAGACGCCTTGATCACCAACGACCCAGGACAGAGGGCGACGCTCCTGGCCAATCGATTCCTGCAGCAGCATCAAGCCTTGCAGGAACGCTTCGGGGCGAGGAGGGCAGCCGGGCACGTAGACATCCACGGGCAGGAACTTGTCCACCCCTTGAACAACGGAATAGATGTCGTACATGCCACCGGAGTTGGCGCACGAACCCATGGAGATAACCCACTTGGGTTCGAGCATCTGCTCGTAGAGGCGCTGGATGATCGGCGCCATCTTGATGAAGCAGGTACCGGCGATAACCATGAAATCCGCCTGGCGCGGCGATGCCCGGATAACCTCGGCGCCAAAGCGCGCGATGTCGTGGGGCGCCGTGAAGGCGGTGGTCATTTCCACGTAGCAGCACGAAAGGCCGAAGTTGTACGGCCACAGGGAGTTCTTGCGACCCCAGTTGACCGTGCTGTTCAGCACGTCTTCGAGCTTGCCCATGAAGATATTTTTGTGGACTTGATCTTCTAACGGATCGGCGACGGTTTCCCGCTTGCCGATCGGATACTGCTCGTTAGGAGCATCGGGGTCGATCCGGGTGAGATTGTATTGCATTGCCAAAGCCTCATTGTTTCAGCTTCGCTTGCCGCTTGCGCCGAGCTTCCGGAGCCCAATCAAGAGCCCCCACCCGGTAAAGGTAGACAAGACCTGCCAACAGAATTGCTATGAAAACGAGAGCTTCGACAAATCCGGTCCAGCCGCTTTCGCGGACGGACACAGACCAGGCAAAGAGAAAGAGGGCTTCGATATCGAAGATCACGAAGAGCATCGCGACCAGATAGAATTTGGCTGAGAGCCGCAAGCGGGCGCCACCGGTAGGCAGCATGCCGGACTCGAACGGTTCATTCTTGCTTCGGCCCCAGGCTTTTGACCCGAGCAGGCTCGACACGCCGAGCATGAAGGCACACAGGCCGACCACGCCCAGAAGGAAAATGGCAAAGCCCCAGTTGTGGGCCATGAGTCCTGTCGCTTCGGGCATGCTGGAAATCCTTAACAGAGAGCAATGGTCTCTGAGCTTGAAAAGAAATAACGCAGTGACGATATGTCGCAGCAATCAATCGCGGTGATTTTATGGCTAAACACCGGGCAAGTAAAATTCCTATAGCGAAATTATTTATTGGAATAAGGACATAGCGTACCTCCATGGCCTTGCAACCCAGGCTGGGTGGGCACTGGACGTCACTTCATCAATAATATTTTGCGCGGAATGTAACAATGATAATGCCTTCCAAATGATAATTATTATTATCTGTGCCGACCTTCCGCGATGCACTTACTGTCGTGCATGAGAGTCTTTCTTACATCGCCGCTACTGCAATTGTCAGCGCCGGACGTTTTACTCCTTTTCAGACACCCCGATACTGCGTTCGATCAATTTTCATTTGATCGACACGCTTCAATGCTTCAGGGCCGATCTCCTGCCTATTTTTGACGGCCAGCCCTCCGCCAATACAGACATCGTCAACTTGTCTTGAAGGTTTGATATCAAATGGCTATCTTTGCGGTTCATTCATCTAATCATCTATATCAATATGTGATTAGGCTAACGCCCGCTTCCTGGATAGCCGTGCCGGTCTTCCTGGTTCGCGGCTGAGTACCGTAAGGAATGCCATGAACTCTTGGATCGCGAATATGAGCGTTATGCTCAAGCTGGCTTTGGGCTTTGCCGTTGTGCTGCTTCTGACCGCCGTTCTCGCCGCGACCGGCTGGTTCAGCCTGGGGAAAATGATCGAGCGTACCGATCGTATGACCAGCATCACCGAGCTCGGCAACCGCCTTGATCACCTGCGCCGGGCTCGCTTGCAATACCAGTTGGACAGGGGCGATGAGCAAAAGGGAGCATTGATCCAGGCCTCGCTGGAGCAGTTTGTCGCCAAGCAGAAAAGCCTCGCAAGCGAGCTGAAAAAACCGGAAAACCTGAAGAAGCTTGCGCTGATCGAGCAAGCCAGCACGCAATATCAGGTGGCGCTGAATACGATGCGCGAGGCCTATCGCAATGACGCAGCCATGCGCAAGGAGATGGGCGTCAATGCCGTCAAGGGCGCCGCGCTGATTGCCAAGGTCATCGAAGATGTACAAGCAATGCCTGCCTCGGATGAGCGCCGTTTCGAGCTGTACAGGATCATCCTCAAGGCAAAAGAGGACGTGGCGCTGGTGCGTTATGAAGTGCGTGGCTATACCGGCAACCCCAACAGCGCCACCGAGCAGGCCGCCAACCGCCAGCTCGAAAATACGCTCAAGGGCATCGAAACCCTCAACAGCGCGTTCGGTCCGGCCTACGCCGACACCTTCAAGCAACTGGAAACCGCGCTGGTTGCTTACCGCCGTTCGGTGCAGGATTTCACGGCCAGCACCCAGGCCATTGGCAAGGCCGTGCAGGACACGGTCGATCTGGGTGAAACCATCACCCGCCTCTGTGACGAGATGTATGCCAGCCAACTCGTCTCCCGGGACGAAGACAGCGCCCAGGCTCGCGTCCTGCAGTTGAGCTGTGCTGCCTTGGCGATGGTGTTGGGGATTTTTGCCGCGCTGATCATTACCCGTCAGATTACTCGGCCGTTGCGAGACACATTGGCGGTGGTCGATCGCATTGCCGCAGGCGACCTCACACAACACAGGGTCGTGACCCGTAGTGATGAGCTGGGTATGTTGCAGCAGGGTATCCAGCGCATGGGCGCCACCCTGCGTGACCTGATCGCTGGCATTCGCGATGGTGTTACCCAAATCGCCAGTGCCGCCGAAGAGCTGTCGGCTGTCACTGAGCAGACCAGCGCCGGGGTCAACAGCCAGAAGACCGAGACCGATCAGGTGGCGACCGCCATGCACGAGATGTCGGTCACTGTGCATGAGGTCGCGCGCAATGCCGAACAAGCTCGCGCAGCTGCATCAGAGGCCGATGCGCAAGCCCGTATTGGCGATCAGGTGGTTGCGCAAGCCATCGTCCAGATTGAGCGCCTGGCCAGCGAGGTCGGTCGCTCGGTCGAAGCGATGAGCGAGCTGGAACAGGAAAGCGGGCGCATCGGCACGATCATGGACGTGATCAGGGCAGTGGCCGAGCAGACCAACTTGCTGGCCCTCAACGCGGCCATCGAGGCCGCTCGCGCGGGCGACGCCGGGCGCGGTTTTGCCGTGGTCGCCGACGAAGTACGTGGGCTGGCCCAGCGTACCCAGCATTCCACCGAAGAGATTGAAAACCTGGTGGCGGGCTTGCAGAACGGCACGCGCCAGGTATCGAGCATGATGCGAAATAGCCGCGAGCTGACCGATAGCAGCGTGGAATTGGCGGGCAAGGCTGGCGCATCCCTGGGCAACATCACCCAGGCGGTGTCGGGCATCCAGGCCATGAACCAACAGATCGCCGCCGCGGCAGTGCAGCAAAGCTCGGTGGCCGAGGAAATCAGCCGGAGTATCCTGAGCGTGCGCGATGTATCCGAGCAGACTGCCTCGGCCAGCGAAGAAACCGCAGCCTCCAGCGTCGAGCTGGCCCGCCTGGGCAACCAGTTGCAGCAGTTGGTCAGTCATTTCAAGGTGTGAAAAACGAACCGGGGAAACCGGCAAAAAAAAGCCCCGAACCAGTCGGGGCTTCAGATCGTCGGCTTTGCGGTTAGTTTTTATTCGGTCCGCAAGGGCCGCTTGCTTTTTGGATCAGTGGAACTGTTCTTCTTCGGTCGACCCGGTCAGCGCGGTCACGGACGAGGCGCCGCCCTGGATCACGGTGGTCATGTCGTCGAAGTAGCCAGTGCCCACTTCCTGCTGGTGAGCCACGAAGGTGTAACCCTTGGCGGCGTCAGCGAACTCCTGCTCTTGCAGCTTCACGTAGGCCGTCATGTCGTTGCGGGCGTAGTCGTGCGCCAGGTTGAACATGCTGTGCCACATGTTGTGGATGCCGGCCAGCGTGATGAACTGGTGCTTGTAGCCCATGGCGGACAGTTCGCGCTGGAACTTGGCGATGGTCGCGTCGTCCAGGTTCTTCTTCCAGTTGAAGGAAGGCGAGCAGTTGTAGGACAGCAGTTGGTCCGGGTATTCCTTTTTGATCGCTTCAGCGAAACGACGGGCTTCGTCCAGGTCCGGCTTGGCGGTTTCGCACCAGATCAGGTCGGCATACGGGGCGTAGGCCAGGCCGCGGGCGATGGCCTGGTCGAGGCCGGCGCGCACTTTGTAGAAACCTTCCGGGGTGCGGGTACCTGTCACGAACGGCTGGTCGTACGGGTCGCAGTCGGAGGTCAGCAGGTCAGCGGCGTTGGCGTCGGTACGGGCCAGGATGATGGTCGGTACGCCGGCAACGTCGGCGGCCAGGCGGGCAGCGGTCAGCTTCTGTACGGCTTCCTGGGTCGGAACCAGTACCTTGCCGCCCATGTGGCCGCATTTCTTCACCGATGCCAGTTGGTCTTCGAAGTGAACGCCGGCGGCGCCTGCCTCGATCATGCTCTTCATCAGCTCGTAGGCGTTCAGCACGCCGCCGAAACCGGCTTCGGCGTCAGCCACGATTGGCGCGAAGTAGTCGATGTAGCCTTCGTCGCCCGGGTTCTTGCCGGCTTTCCACTGGATCTGGTCGGCACGACGGAACGAGTTGTTGATGCGCTTGACCACGGTTGGAACCGAATCCACCGGGTACAGCGACTGGTCAGGGTACATGGACTCGGCGGAGTTGTTGTCCGCGGCCACTTGCCAGCCCGACAGGTAGATCGCCTGGATGCCGGCCTTGACCTGCTGCACAGCCTGGCCGCCGGTCAGGGCGCCCATGCAGTTGACGAAATCTTTCTCGGGACGGAAGGCTGGCTTGGCGCCCTGGGTCACCAGGTTCCACAGCTTCTCGGCGCCCATCTTCGCGAAGGTGTGCTCAGGTTGAACCGAGCCACGCAGACGGACGACGTCAGCAGCGGAATAATTGCGCTTCACGCCTTTCCAGCGCGGGTTCTCAGCCCAGTCTTTTTCAAGGGCTGCAATTTGCTGTTCGCGTGTCAGTGCCATGGAAATAAACCTCGTCGCGTCTTGTATGGATGGTCGTTCTGGGCTGGAAGATTCCAGCTTGCCAATCGCACCCGTCATGGGTGTGAAGGGCTGCTCGCTGACCAGGAGGCTGGCATACAAGTCGGTCAAGGCGGGGTGGCGACGGGATGAACGATGGGCTCGAGGGGAAAGTGAGCAGGTAGGGGCGAACTGCGGGCGCATTCGGGCGTCGTGGGCCTTTATACGAACTCAGAGTGATGCCGGGTTACCTAGTTACGCTTCCGTCCCTCGGGACAACTTCGTTCCAGTCGCAACCTCGTCAAACACACCTTGTGGGCGGTACAGACACGAATCGGCTCGCAGGGTGGTTGCAAGCATCGACCCGAAGGCCCTTGCCAGGGCCCCTGATTAGCGGGAGCGAGGCCATCATGCCTTCGGTTTTTTGGCTCGTCAAACGTTTTGTAGTGCTTTTTTCCTGGCACTACATCTTTGGTCTAATACGACTCATCAGTCAGTTTCTGGTGCTTCAGTTCAGGGTATCGACCTTCACCCGCAGAATCATGTCGTCGCGGCCTTGGGTCGAGTAGCTGCGGGTCAGGCCCTGTTTGTCGGCCTGAGTCTGGCGATTCACCCCAGCCAGGGTGATCCATTCGCCAAGGCGTCCGCTGACGGTTGTGTCGGTACTTTGCACGTTCACTACATCGGGACGTTCCTGGCTCATACGGTCACGGTTGGTACTGATACTCAGATGAACGGTCTCGCCGGTGACGCTGGCGGTGACGTAGAAACCCTGGGTGACGTTGCGGTATTCGGTCTGGCTTTGCATGCGACCGTAGCCGTCAGTCTGGTTGCTGGTGAAAGGCACGCTCTGGCCGACCTGGATCAGCGCTGGTTGGCCTTCGCTGGCCTGGATCTGCTGTACGCCGCCGTCACGGCTGGCCGTGCTGCGGTTGATGATGCGGGTCTGGCTGGGCGCGGCGCCGTTGATCGAGTAGCCCTGGTCGCCCTGCAGGTTGTTTTCGTTGGTGTCTACGGTGATCAGCAAGCGCTTGGGAGCGGTGTCCAATTGGGCCAGGAATTGCCGGAGTTCTTCGATCTTGCCGGGCTCGGCGTTGACGATCAGTTGGTTGCCGTAGGCGCTGACCTGGCCGTCCTTGCCGATGAAGTTCTGCGCCACCGGCAGCAGGTCGGCGCTGGTGCGGTAGTTCAGTGGCACGACTTGCGTGTCGGCCATGACTGACAGGCTGCAGCCGAGCAGCAGGGTGGCCAGCAGGGTGCGTAGGGACATGTCCATTTCTCCGCGAGACAAAGGCTTGATATTGCCAGTTTGTCGGCCACGAGTGGGGCAAGTTGAATGATAGACGGCAAAACGCCCCGGCATCGGTGGATGGCGGGGCGTTTTGGGTGTTGCAGGACGCTTTCGTGGCGAGGGGATTTATCCCCGCTGGGCTGCGAAGCAGCCCCAAATCAGTCGCTGCGGTGTGTCAGTTTGAATCCAGGCAGCTTCATTGGGGTTGCTGCGCAACCCAGCGGGGATGAATCCCCTCGCCACAGGGCATTATGGTGGTGCTTCCTGCGGGTCTCAGGCCGAGCGCCGCACCATGTCCACATGCGGAATGCCGGCTTCGAGAAACTCCTCGCTGACCACTGCAAACCCCAGTCGCTCATAGAACGGCGTGGCATGCACCTGGGCACTGAGCATCTGCTGCTTGAGCCCGCGTTTCTCGGCCTCGGCAATCACCGCCTGCATCAGCGCGTCGCCGACCTTCAGCCCGCGCCAATCCTTGAGGACTGACACCCGGCCGATATGGCCGTCGGTCAACAGGCGCGCGGTGCCGATCGGGAAGTCGCCTTCGAGAGCCAGGAAATGCACGGCGTCCTGATCATCCGAATCCCACTCCAGCTCCGGTGGTACGGATTGCTCGGCAATGAACACCGCTTCACGAATGCGCCGGATCTCGGCGTTATCCTTTTGCCAGTCTGCGACACGAACGTGAATTTTATTCATCGGCGAACCCCAGGCTGCCTTGCTTGACCAATTCATGGATGAGACCGCGACCGTCTTCATCGGCCAGCCATGGGCCGAGGTTTTCGATGTGCAGCGCGTCGGCGGCGCAGATCATCTTCAACAGGTCACGCAGCTTGCCCGGCAGGTAACGGCTCTGGCCACTGGCGAACAGCAGCAGGTCGTCATCGACTTCCGACCAGGCCAGGCGCGCGCTCGGGTTGCGGATGATCACTGCGCCCTGTTCCAGGCCGGCCAGCAAGTCGTCTTCTTCCAGTTCCGGGCCCACCACCAATTCCGGGTAGCGTGGCTCGGTCATGAATTGGCCGAACCAGGTCAGCAGCAAGCGCTCGTCGCTCATGTGTTCGGCCAGCAGGCCCTTGAGGCGGTCCAGGGCGTCGTGCTGGATCTGGTGCGGGTCGGTCACCGGGCGTGCATCGGCGTCGGTGTAACGCTCTTCATCCGGTAGGAACTGGCTGAGGAAGTCGGTGAAGTGGGTGAGGACTTCGGCGGCGCTCGGTGCGCGGAAGCCGACCGAATAAGTCATGCAATCGTCCACGGCGACGCCGCAATGAGCCAGGCGTGGCGGCAGGTAGAGCATGTCACCGGGTTCCAGGACCCACTCGTCGGTGGCCTCGAAATCGGCGAGGATGCGCAGGTCCGCGTGGGGCAGCAGCGGGCTTTCGGAGTCGCACATCTGGCCGATCTTCCAGTTGCGCTTGCCGTGGCCTTGCAGCAGGAACACGTCGTAATTGTCGAAGTGCGGGCCCACGCCGCCACCCGGGGCGGCGAAGCTGATCATCACGTCGTCGATGCGCCAGCTCGGCAGGAAGCGGAAATGCTCCAGCAGCTCGCTGACTTCCGGGACGAATTGATCGACCGCCTGCACCAGCAAGGTCCACTCGCGCTCGGGCAGTTTGCTGAACTCATCTTCGGCGAACGGGCCGCGACGCAACTCCCACGGGCGCTCGCCGTGCTCGATCACCAGGCGCGATTCGACCTCTTCTTCCAGGGCAAGGCCGGCCAGTTCGTCGGCATCGATCGGGCTTTCGAAATCAGGAATCGCCTGGCGGATCAGCAGGGGTTTCTTCTGCCAGTAGTCGCGCAGGAACTCCCGTGCCGTGATACCGCCCAGGAGTTGCAGTGGAATGTCAGGATTCATGTGTAACCTATTGAAAAAACATACTTTTCAGACGCGAATAAAAACGCCCGGCGCGGCCGGGCGTCTCAAGGTGAAGCGATGGATCAGATGCGCTTGGCTTGTGCCGCCGCGTTGCCGATGTAGCTGGCCGGGGTCAGCTTCTTCAGTTCAGCCTTGGCGTCGGCCGGCATGTCCAGGCCATCGATGAAAGTCTGCAGCGCTTCTGGGCTGATGCCCTTGCCACGGGTCAGTTCTTTCAGCTTTTCATACGGATTTTCGATGTTGTAGCGACGCATCACGGTCTGGATCGGCTCGGCCAGGACTTCCCAGCAGGCGTCCAGGTCAGCGGCGATCTTCTGCTCGTTGAGCTCCAGCTTGCTGATGCCCTTGAGGCTGGCTTCGTAGGCGATGACGCTGTGGGCGAAACCCACGCCCAGGTTGCGCAGCACGGTGGAGTCGGTCAGGTCGCGCTGCCAGCGGGAGATCGGCAGCTTGCTCGCCAGGTGCTGGAACAGCGCGTTGGCGATGCCCAGGTTGCCTTCGGAGTTTTCGAAGTCGATCGGGTTGACCTTGTGCGGCATGGTCGAGGAACCGATTTCCCCGGCAATGGTGCGCTGCTTGAAGTAACCCAGGGAGATATAGCCCCAGATGTCGCGGTCGAAGTCGATCAGGATGGTATTGAAACGTGCGATCGCGTCGAACAGCTCGGCGATGTAGTCGTGTGGCTCGATCTGGGTGGTGTACGGGTTGAAGCTCAGGCCCAGCTCGTCTTCGATGAAGGCGCGGGCGTTGGCTTCCCAGTCGATGTCCGGGTAGGCCGACAGGTGGGCGTTGTAGTTGCCCACGGCGCCGTTGATCTTGCCCAGCAGTGGCACGGCGGCAACCTGGGCGATCTGGCGCTCCAGGCGGTAGACCACGTTCGCCAGTTCCTTGCCCAGGGTGGTCGGCGAAGCCGGTTGACCGTGGGTGCGCGACAGCATCGGCACGTCGGCGAAACGGATCGCCAGCTCGCGGATGGCCTGGGCGATCTGGCGCATCAGCGGCAGCAGCACGTCGTCACGGCCTTCGCGCAGCATCAGGGCGTGGGACAGGTTGTTGATGTCCTCGCTGGTGCAGGCGAAGTGGATGAACTCACTGACGTTGGCCAGTTCCGGCAGCTTGGCCGCCTGCTCCTTGAGCAGGTATTCGATCGCCTTGACGTCGTGGTTGGTGGTGCGCTCGATCTCTTTGACGCGCTCGGCGTGCTCCAGGGCGAAATTGTCGGCCAGGGCGTTCAGCACTGCGTTGGCCTCGGCGGAAAAGGCCGGGACTTCACCAATGCCAGGGTGGGCGGCCAGGCGCTGGAGCCAGCGCACTTCAACCAGGACGCGAGCACGGATCAGGCCGTACTCGCTGAAAATCGGGCGCAGGGCCTGGGTTTTGCCGGCGTAGCGGCCGTCTACAGGGGAAACCGCAGTGAGCGAAGAGAGCTGCATGGGGTGTTCTCGGACAGTCGGGCAACGAAATGGGGCGCGTATCATACATGAAAACAGACGCCGGTCCGTTGCCAACTGACCGGCGTGTTACGCGTAACGAGATAAAGCTGTTTATTACCTGTGGCGAGGGAGCTTGCTCCCGTTGGGCTGCAAGGCAGCCCTCAAATCCACAAAAAAAGGTCGAGGCGACTTATTCGTTGCGCATCAATGGGTAAAGCTCTTTCAACAATTTGCGTCGGCTGATCACCAGTTGCCAGCGATGGCCGCCCAACTGCCGCCACAGGCGTGCCGAGCGGATCCCGGCCAGCAACAGCGCGCGGATCTTCGAGGCATTGCTCGGTTGTTGCAGGTTGCGCATGTCGCCATGCACCTGGATACGCTGGCGCAGTGTGCTCAAGGTGTCCTGGTACAGCGCGCCGCACGCGGCGATCACGTTTTCGTGGGACGGGCCAAAATGTTCGACCTGGGATTGGATCTGCGGCAGGCGCTTGCCGATGGTTTCCAGCAGGTCGTCGCGCTTGGCCAACTGACGCTCCAGCCCGAGCATCGACAAGGCGTAGCGCAGCGGTTCGCGTTGCAGGGCGCTGGGGTCGCGTTCCAGGGCGCCGATCAAGGCACGATAGCCTTCGCGCAGGTTCAGATCATCGCCGCCGTAGACTTCCAGGGTGTCCTTGGGGTCGCGCACCAGAAGGCTGCCGAGCATGCAGCCCAGCCCGGCTTCGTTGGTCTGGCCGGTCTTGGCGATGCGATCCACCAGCACGGCGGCGAGAAATACCCCGCCCAGCGCCGTCAGTTGTTCCTGGATCGGCGTCATGCCTTGCTGCTCCATGGCTCGGCGACTTCGATCACGCCGCCGCCCAGGCAGATTTCACCGTCGTAGAACACCACGGATTGGCCGGGCGTGACGGCTCGCTGCGGATCATCGAACGTGGCGCGATAACCGCTGGCGGTTTTCTCCAGCGTGCAAGGCTGGTCGCTCTGACGATAACGAACCTTGGCCGTCAGGCGGCGCGGTTCGCTGAGGTCGATCGGGTTGACCCAATAGATGTCGGAGGCGAGCAGGGCGCCGGAGAACAGCCATGGGTGGTCGTTGCCCTGGCCGACGATCAGCTCGTTGTGCTCCAGGTCCTTGACCAGCACATACCACGGCTCTTCACCAGCGTCTTTCAACCCGCCGATGCCCAGGCCCTGGCGCTGGCCGATGGTGTGGTACATCAGGCCATGGTGACGGCCGATGACCTCGCCTTCGGTGGTCTTGATCTCGCCCGGCTGGGCCGGCAGGTACTGCTTGAGGAAGTCGCTGAAGCGACGCTCGCCAATGAAGCAGATGCCGGTGGAATCCTTCTTCTTGGCGGTGGCGAGCTGGTGTTTCTCGGCAATCGCGCGCACTTCGGGCTTTTCCAGCTCGCCGACCGGGAACAGGGTCTTGGCGATCTGCTCGCCGCCGACGGCATGCAGGAAGTAGCTCTGGTCCTTGTTCGGATCCAGGCCCTTGAGCAGTTCGGTGCGGCCATCGATGTCGCGGCGGCGCACGTAGTGGCCGGTGGCGATCAGGTCGGCGCCGAGCATCATCGCGTAGTCGAGGAATGCCTTGAACTTGATTTCGCGGTTACAGAGGATGTCCGGGTTCGGCGTGCGGCCGGCCTTGTATTCGGCCAGGAAGTGCTCGAACACGTTGTCCCAGTACTCGGCGGCGAAGTTGGCGGTGTGCAGCTTGATGCCAATCTTGTCGCACACGGCCTGGGCGTCCGCGAGGTCGTCCATGGCGGTGCAGTATTCGGTTCCGTCGTCTTCTTCCCAGTTCTTCATGAACAGGCCTTCCACCTCATAACCCTGCTCCATCAGCAGAAGGGCGGAAACGGAAGAGTCCACGCCACCGGACATGCCGACGATGACGCGTTGCTTTGGGGTGTTCGAAGAGGCTGGATCACGCATAGGAATTCAATGAGTGTCTTGAAAAAGGACGCGATTCTATCAGGCCCGGGCGCGCAAGGCTAAAGAGAAGGGCGGATAAGCGCCAGGCTATGGCGATGGCCGGCCAGGTAATCGTCGATGCAGCGGATGATCAGCTCGCTGCGCCAGTGATCGCGCTGTTCGAGCAGTTCGTCACGGGACAGCCATTTGGCGCCGAGGATGCCGTCGTCCAGTTGGTATTCGGGATGGTGTTTCAGGGCTTTGGCGGCGAAGCAGACCCGTTGGTAGGTCACGCCGTTGCTCGGGGCGGTGTAGAGGTAGATGCCGGTGACGCTGGTGGGCTCGACGTCCCAGCCGGTTTCTTCGAGGGTTTCGCGCACGGCGGCTTCGATCAGGGTTTCGTTGGGGTCCAGGTGGCCGGCGGGCTGGTTGAGTACTGCGCGGCCGCCCTTGGATTCTTCCACCATCAGGAAGCGGCCGTGGTCTTCGACGATGGTGGCGACGGTGATGTGGGGGTTCCAGTCCATGATGGTTCCTCTATTGTTGGATTGAGATGCGAATCCCCTGTGGGAGCGGGCTTGCTCGCGAAAGCGGTGTGTCAGTCAATGCAAATGTTGAATGATAAATTGCCTTCGCGAGCAAGCCCGCTCCCACAGGGGCAAATAGGGTATGCATAAAAACACAAACCCCGGCACAAGGCCGGGGTTCGTGGTGCTTCCTTGCAACCTTACACCAGCGCAGCAATCGCCGCGTTGAAGGTGTTGCTCGGGCGCATGGCCTTGCGGGTCAGTTCCGGGTTGGCGAAGTAGTAGCCGCCGATGTCCACGGGCTTGCCCTGGACCGCATTGAGCTCGGCAACGATTTTTTCTTCGTTGTCGGTCAGGGTCTTGGCCAGCGTGGTGAACTGCGCCTTGAGGGCTGCGTCGTCATCCTGGGCGGACAATGCCTGGGCCCAGAACAGGGTCAGGTAGAAGTGGCTGCCGCGGTTGTCGATGCCGCCGACCTTGCGCGAAGGCGACTTGTTGCGATCCAGGAACTCGCCAGTCGCCTGGTCGAGGGTCTTGGCCAGCACCAGCGCCTTGGGATTGTTGTAGGTCACGCTCAGGTGTTCCAGGGAAGCGGCCAGGGCCAGGAACTCGCCCAGGGAATCCCAGCGCAGGAAGTTTTCTTCCAGCAGTTGCTGCACGTGCTTGGGTGCCGAACCGCCGGCGCCGGTTTCGAACAGGCCGCCACCGTTCATCAGCGGCACGATCGACAGCATCTTGGCGCTGGTGCCCAGTTCCATGATCGGGAACAGGTCGGTCAGGTAGTCGCGCAGTACGTTGCCGGTCACCGAAATGGTGTCCTTGCCTTCGCGGGTGCGAGCCAGGGTGAATTTCATCGCGTCGACAGGCGACATGATGCGGATGTCCAGGCCGCTGGTGTCGTGGTCCTTCAGGTAAGCCTGGACCTTCTCGATCATCACGCCGTCGTGGGCACGCATCGGGTCGAGCCAGAAGATCGCCGGGGTGGCGCTGGCGCGGGCACGGTTGACGGCCAGCTTGACCCAATCCTGGATCGGCGCGTCCTTGATCTGGCACATACGGAAGATATCACCAGCCTCGACGTTCTGCTCCAGCAGGGTGCGACCGTTGTTGTCCGAAACGCGGACCACGCCGTCGGCCTTGATCTGGAAGGTCTTGTCGTGGGAACCGTACTCTTCGGCTTTCTTGGCCATCAGGCCAACGTTTGGCACGCTGCCCATGGTAGTCGGATCGAAGGCGCCGTGTTGCTTGCAGTCTTCGATCACCGCCTGGTAGATGGTGGCGTAGCAGCGATCCGGGATCACGGCCTTGGTGTCGTGCAGCTGGCCGTCGGTGCCCCACATCTTGCCGGAGTCACGGATCATGGCTGGCATCGAGGCGTCGACGATGACGTCGCTCGGCACGTGCAGGTTGGTGATGCCCTTGTCGGAGTTGACCATCGCCAGTGCTGGACGCACGGCGTAGACCGCCTGGATGTCGGCTTCGATCTGGGCCTGCTGCTCGGCCGGCAGGGCCTTGATGCGGGCGTACAGGTCGCCGATGCCGTTGTTCAGGTTGAAACCGATCTGCTCCAGCACTTCGGCGTGCTTGGTCAGCGCGTCCTTGTAGTACTCGGCGACGATCTGGCCGAACATGATCGGGTCGGAGACCTTCATCATGGTGGCTTTCAGGTGGACCGACAGCAGGACGCCTTTTTGCTTGGCGTCTTCGATTTCGGCGGCGATGAAGTTGCGCAGGGCGTTTTTGCTCAGCACGGCGCAATCGAGGATCTCACCGGCTTGAACGGTGGTCTTTTCCTTCAGGACGGTGGCGGTGCCGTCCTTGGCGATCAGCTCGATCTTCACGCTGCCCGCGGCGTCGATCAGGGCGGCTTTTTCGCTGCCGTAGAAATCGCCGGCGTTCATGTGAGCGACGTGGGACTTGGAGTCGGCAGCCCAGGCGCCCATCTTGTGCGGGTGCTTGCGGGCGTAGTTCTTGACCGACAGCGGCGCACGACGGTCGGAGTTGCCTTCGCGCAGGACCGGGTTCACGGCGCTGCCCTTGACCTTGTCATAGCGAGCGCGAGCTTCTTTCTCGGCGTCGGTGGTCACGGTTTCCGGGTAATCCGGCAGTGCGTAGCCCTGGGCCTGCAATTCCTTGATCGCGGCCTGCAGTTGCGGCACCGAGGCGCTGATGTTCGGCAGCTTGATGATGTTGGCTTCAGGCGTAACGGCCAGGTCGCCCAGTTCGGCAAGGTGGTCGGCTACGGCTTTGTCACCCAGTTGCTCGGGGAAGCTGGCCAGGATGCGCCCTGCGAGGGAGATGTCGCGGGTCTCCACGGCGATGTCGGCCGAAGCGGTGAAGGCTTCGACGATCGGCAGCAGCGAATAGGTGGCGAGGGCAGGCGCTTCGTCGGTGAAGGTATAGATGATCTTCGAGCGGGTGGGCATATTCGGATTAACTCTCTTCTTTGCTAAAGCATGCGCAGAAACTCGAGGGGCGCCGGGTAAGCGCGTTCGTTCAAAGTCATCCGTGAGCCGAATGTCGAGGTTTCTTCGCGGTGATGTTGGGTGCATCAGTCGAGCGTCAAGCGGTCGGGCCGCGGTAACGGTCCGGCTTTCAAGTTGGCGGAAAGTCTCGTTATAGAGCCGTCAGCCGTCGTGACCCTGTGGTCAGCGGCGGCATTATACATAGGTAGCTGGCGATCTGCCGACGGTTCATAGACTTCCGTACACGTCCATTGGTCTAAACGTCGCATGCCGGGGACTTGGACTATGCTCAAGTTTGGCGCTTTTCCCTTGTTTATCAGGCTTGTACGTGGCGAAGTTGATTGATTTGCCCGGGATGGGCCGAACGTAGGGTTTGCGTGCCGATTCAACTGGGTTACGCTCGAACGCAAGCCAGATGTTCAATCCAAGCAATGGAGTTCAGCATGGGGTATCAAAAGATTCAGGTTCCAGCCGTCGGTGACAAAATCACCGTCAACGCAGACCATTCTCTTAATGTTCCCGACAATCCGATCATCCCCTTCATCGAAGGCGACGGCATTGGCGTTGATATCAGTCCCGTCATGATCAAGGTGGTCGACGCCGCGGTCGAGAAGGCGTACGGCGGCAAGCGCAAGATTTCCTGGATGGAAGTCTATGCCGGTGAAAAAGCCACGCAGGTCTATGACCAGGACACCTGGCTCCCCCAGGAAACCCTGGACGCGGTCAAGGACTACGTGGTTTCCATCAAGGGTCCGCTGACCACGCCGGTCGGTGGTGGTATCCGCTCGCTGAACGTGGCGCTGCGCCAGCAACTCGACCTGTATGTCTGCCTGCGCCCGGTGCGTTGGTTCGAAGGCGTGCCCAGCCCGGTCAAGAAACCTGGCGACGTGGACATGACGATCTTCCGCGAGAACTCCGAAGACATCTATGCCGGCATCGAGTGGAAGGCCGGTTCGGCCGAAGCCACCAAAGTCATCAAGTTCCTTAAAGAAGAAATGGGCGTCACCAAGATCCGCTTCGACGAAGATTGCGGTATCGGTGTCAAGCCGGTTTCCAAACAGGGCACCAAGCGCCTGGCTCGCAAGGCCTTGCAATATGTCGTCGATAACGACCGCGACTCGCTGACCATCGTGCACAAAGGCAACATCATGAAGTTCACCGAAGGTGCCTTCAAGGAATGGGCCTACGAAGTGGCGGCCGAAGAGTTCGGCGCAACCTTGCTCGACGGCGGGCCATGGATGCAGTTCAAGAATCCGAAGACCGGCAAGAATGTCGTGGTCAAGGACGCCATCGCCGACGCCATGCTCCAGCAGATCCTGCTGCGTCCGGCTGAATATGACGTGATCGCCACCCTGAACCTCAACGGCGACTACCTCTCCGATGCCCTGGCGGCGGAAGTAGGTGGTATCGGCATCGCGCCGGGCGCCAACCTGTCCGACACCGTGGCGATGTTCGAAGCCACCCACGGTACCGCGCCCAAATACGCAGGCAAGGACCAGGTCAACCCGGGGTCGTTGATCCTGTCGGCGGAAATGATGCTGCGCCACATGGGTTGGACTGAAGCGGCCGACCTGATCATCAAGGGCACCAACGGTGCGATTTCGGCCAAGACCGTGACCTATGACTTCGAGCGCCTGATGGACGGTGCCAAGTTGGTGTCGTCTTCCGGCTTCGGCGATGCGCTGATTTCCCATATGTAAGCGAAGCCTGGACACAAAAATGCCCGGTTCGAGTGATCGAAACCGGGCATTTTCATGGGTGGGGCAGGCCTTTAGTGGTCCTCGGTGACCCGAGGCTTGACGTGGACCCTGGTCGGCTCTGGCTTTTCGCTGGCCTGAGTGCTCTCAGCGTCGACGGCGACCGGACGAATTTCAACGGCATGTATGCCCTTTGGCCCTTGTATCATGCAGAACGTCACGGGCTGACCTGCCTTCAGGGTTTTATAGCCGTCCATCTGAATGACGGAGTAATGAGCGAAGAGGTCTTCGTCCTTCCCGTCCTGGATAATGAAACCGTAGCCCTTGGCGTTATTGAACCATTTGACCTTTCCCTTGACTCGCATGCTGGTGGTACCTGACATACCAATTTCCCTCTGCAACACACCCCGGCAACGGAGTATCATCCTGATGATCCGCCGTCGATCATGGAAATCGGATTGACTTCGCGGACCTTTTTAACCCACGGTGGGCTCTATTGGTTGTAACACCGATTTGCCGTTAGTCAAGGTGATCGGGCGGTAGCGGTTGAAATCGCCCGCAAGCGGCCCCATCACTGTATTTGCCAACTAAAACGAACCTTTCTTTCCATGCATGCAATCAGCCAGATTCGACTAACATTCAATCAGGATCGCCCGGATCAACATGACGACGATTCAGCGGGCATTGCTGTTCAGGAATCAAAGCCCGCTTTACAGGCTCCACCGATGTACAAGGTGGTTTTGTTCAACGATGACTACACACCGATGGATTTCGTCGTCGAAGTGCTCGAGGTGTTTTTCAACCTGAATCGTGAGCTGGCGACCAAGGTCATGCTGGCCGTTCATACAGAGGGACGGGCAGTATGTGGTGTGTTTACCCGCGACATCGCGGAGACCAAGGCCATGCAGGTCAACCAGTACGCCAGGGAAAGCCAGCATCCGCTACTCTGTGAAATCGAGAAGGACGGTTAACGCCGACCACTTGGGTATGAGGTGAACCATGTTAAACCGCGAGCTCGAAGTCACCCTCAATCTTGCCTTCAAGGAGGCTCGTTCGAAGCGTCATGAGTTCATGACAGTCGAACACCTGCTGTTGGCCCTACTGGATAACGAGGCTGCCGCCACCGTTTTGCGTGCCTGCGGCGCGAACCTCGACAAACTCAAGCACGATTTGCAAGAGTTCATCGACTCCACCACGCCACTGATCCCCGTTCACGACGAGGATCGCGAAACCCAGCCAACCCTGGGCTTCCAGCGGGTGCTGCAACGTGCTGTCTTCCATGTGCAGAGCTCGGGCAAGCGTGAAGTGACCGGGGCCAACGTGCTGGTCGCCATCTTCAGTGAGCAGGAAAGCCAGGCGGTGTTCCTGCTCAAGCAGCAGAGCGTCGCGCGTATCGATGTCGTCAACTACATTGCCCATGGCATTTCCAAAGTGCCGGGGCATGGCGATCATTCCGAGGGTGAACAGGATATGCAGGACGACGAGGGCGGTGAGTCTTCTTCTTCAGGCAATCCGCTGGACGCGTATGCCAGCAACCTGAACGAGCTGGCCCGCCAAGGCCGCATCGATCCGCTGGTTGGGCGCGAGGCGGAAGTCGAGCGCGTTGCGCAGATTCTCGCCCGGCGCCGCAAGAACAACCCGTTGCTGGTGGGTGAGGCAGGCGTGGGCAAGACCGCAATCGCCGAAGGCCTGGCCAAGCGCATCGTCGACAACCAGGTGCCGGATCTGCTGGCCAACAGTGTGGTGTATTCCCTCGACCTGGGGGCCTTGCTGGCCGGTACCAAATACCGTGGCGATTTCGAGAAGCGCTTCAAGGCGCTGCTCGGCGAGCTGAAAAAACGCCCGCAAGCAATCCTGTTCATCGACGAGATCCACACCATCATCGGCGCGGGCGCTGCGTCGGGTGGCGTCATGGATGCCTCGAACCTGCTCAAACCGCTGCTGTCCTCGGGTGATATCCGTTGCATCGGCTCGACCACGTTCCAGGAATTCCGTGGGATCTTCGAGAAGGACCGTGCCCTGGCACGGCGTTTCCAGAAGGTCGATGTGTCGGAGCCGTCGGTGGAAGACACCATCGGCATCCTGCGTGGCCTGAAAGGGCGTTTCGAGCTGCACCACAACATCGAATACAGCGACGAGGCATTGCGCGCCGCTGCCGAGCTGGCGTCACGCTACATCAATGATCGGCACATGCCGGACAAGGCCATCGACGTCATCGACGAGGCGGGCGCCTACCAGCGGCTGCAGCCGGTGGAGAATCGCGTCAAGCGTATCGAGGTGCCGCAAGTCGAGGACATCGTCGCCAAAATCGCGCGGATTCCGCCAAAACACGTCACCAGCTCCGACAAGGAACTGCTACGTAACCTGGAGCGTGACCTGAAGCTGACGGTGTTCGGCCAGGATGCGGCCATCGACTCGCTCTCGACCGCCATCAAGCTGTCCCGCGCGGGACTCAAGTCGCCGGACAAGCCGGTCGGTTCCTTCCTGTTCGCCGGGCCTACCGGGGTCGGCAAGACCGAGGCGGCACGGCAGCTGGCCAAGGCGATGGGCATCGAGCTGGTGCGCTTCGACATGTCCGAGTACATGGAGCGCCACACTGTATCGCGTCTGATCGGTGCGCCTCCGGGCTATGTCGGTTTCGACCAGGGCGGCCTGTTGACCGAGGCGATTACCAAGCAGCCTCACTGTGTGCTGTTGCTCGATGAAATCGAGAAGGCGCATCCGGAAGTCTTCAACCTGCTGCTGCAGGTCATGGACCACGGTACGCTGACCGATAACAACGGGCGCAAGGCGGATTTCCGCAACGTGATCATCATCATGACCACGAACGCCGGTGCCGAGACCGCGGCGCGCGCTTCGATCGGTTTCACCCATCAGGACCACTCGTCCGATGCGATGGAAGTGATCAAGAAGAGCTTCACGCCTGAATTTCGCAACCGCCTGGACACCATTATCCAGTTTGGTCGCCTCAGCCATGAGGTCATCAAGAGCGTGGTGGACAAGTTCCTTACCGAACTTCAGGCGCAGCTCGAAGACAAGCGTGTATTGCTGGAGGTCACCGATGCGGCGCGCAGCTGGCTGGCGGAAGGTGGTTACGACGTGACGATGGGCGCGCGGCCGATGGCTCGCTTGATCCAGGACAAGATCAAGCGTCCGCTGGCGGAGGAGATCCTGTTTGGCGAACTGGCCGAGCATGGCGGTGTGGTTCACATCGACATCAAGGACGGCGAGCTGACTTTCGACTTCGAAACTACGGCCGAAATGGCTTGATCGTTACCTGCAACAAAGCGAAAGGCGCCGAAAGGCGCCTTTTTGCTGTTCCATGCCTACCAGGCGCTGCTGTGGGCATGGAACAAGATTGCGTTTTATCACCAATCCCTGTGGGAGCGAGCTTGCTCGCGATAGCGGTGGGGCAGCTTGCATCAACGGTGCTTGTGCCGCCGCCTTCGCGAGCAAGCTCGCTCCCACAGGGGGGCGTGTGTTCTGAAGATTGGGGCAAATCCCAGGCAAACAAAAACGCCCGACATGAGCCGGGCGTTTTGTATTGACTTGTTAGCGAGCGCGGTAAGTGATGCGCCCTTTGCTCAAGTCATAGGGCGTCAGCTCGACGCGCACTTTGTCACCGGTAAGAATACGAATGTAGTTCTTGCGCATCTTGCCGGAGATATGCGCGGTTACGACGTGCCCATTTTCCAACTCCACACGAAACATGGTGTTGGGCAGGGTGTCGACGACAGTGCCTTCCATTTCGAAGCTGTCTTCTTTCGACATGCAGTAAAGCCCTCGGTATCCAGTGAATGGCCCGGTGCAACTGCGCCAGGCAAAAGCGGCGTGCATTGTGCCCGAAAAAGGGGGGGCAAGCCAAGGGGTTCTTCGGAGTTACTCAATGAATGCGGCGCTTGGATAAAGCGCAGGCTACGAGCGGCCCCTAGTTCAGGACAACCCACCGCTGGTTGATGAGTAATTCAATGGGCCGATATTGGGTCTTGTAGTTCATTTTTTTGCAGTTCTTGATCCAGTAGCCCAAGTACACCGCTTCCAGGCCCAGGCGTCGGCATTCGTTGATCTGCCAGAGGATTGCGTAGCGTCCGAGGCTGCGCTTTTCTTCGTCGGGCTCATAGAAGGTGTAGACCGCCGAGAGGCCGTTGGGCAGCAGGTCGGTGACGGCGATGGTCACCAGCCGACCCTCGAGGCGGAACTCATAAAAACGTGAGAACGGAAGGTCGCGGACCAGGAAGGTCGAAAACTGGTCCCGGCTGGGCGGGTACATGTCGCCGTCGGCGTGGCGTTGTTCGATGTAGCGCTGGTACAGGTCGAAATATTCTTCGGTGAACTGCGGCTTGGCGGGGCGGACCTGTACGTCGGCGTTGCGCTTGAAAATACGCTTCTGCTGCCGGTTGGGGGTGAATCGGGCCACGGGGATGCGCGCCGGAACGCACGCATTGCAGTGCTGGCAATGGGGCCGGTAGAGGTGATCGCCGCTGCGACGAAAGCCCATCTCCGACAGATCTGCGTAGACATGCACATCCATGGGCTGGCTAGGGTCGAGGAACAGGGTCGTGGCCTGCTCCTCGGGCAGGTAACTGCAGGAGTGGGGTTGAGTGGCATAGAACTTCAAGCGCGCCAACTCGGTCATGATCAACCCTCGGTATAAGCTTCAAATTCAAGTGTAAGCCAGGAGCGCGAATATCGCTCAGCAAACCCAGGTGGCGTGGTTCGGTTGGTCCAGATGCGCCTTCAGGTAGCCGGCAAACGTCGTGCGGGGGATCGACCGCGCGCCCAGGCTGTGCAGGTGCTCCGTAGGCATCTGGCAGTCGATCAGCACGAAACCCGCCTCCTTGAGATGTTGGACCAGGGTTGCGAAGCCGAATTTCGACGCATTGTCTGCCCGGCTGAACATGGACTCGCCAAAAAACAGTTGCCCCATCGCCAGGCCGTACAGGCCACCCACCAGTGCGCCTTGATCCCAGACTTCCACCGAATGGGCGAAGCCGCGTCGGTGCAGTTCCAGATAAGCGGTCTGCATGGCTTCGGTGATCCAGGTGCCGTCGGCATAATCGCGGGGCGCGGCGCAGGCCTTGATGACGGCGGCGAAATCCCGGTCGAACGTCACTTCATAGCGGCGCTTGCGCAGTAGCTTGCCCAGGCTGCGCGAGACATGCAGCTCGTCGGGAAACAGCACCGTACGCGGATCCGGCGACCACCACAGGATCGGCTGGCCTTCGGAAAACCACGGAAAACAACCGTGGCGATAGGCCTGGATCAAGCGGTCGGCGGACAGATCCCCACCGGCGGCGAGCAAGCCGTTGGGGTCGCGCATGGCTTTTTCCAGTGGCGGAAAATCGAAGGTGTTGCGTTGTAACCAAGTCAGCATGGGTGTCCGGGCTTGCAGAAGGGGAGGGCGGCGCTCCAGATGAACCAGAGCCCGCCTAGAGGTTAACCGTCAAACGGCCGGGATGTCATCGAGATACTTTTCCGCATCCAGGGCGGCCATGCACCCGGCACCGGCGGAAGTAATGGCCTGGCGGTAGACATGATCGGCCACATCGCCGGCGGCAAACACACCTTCGATGTCGGTGGCCGTGGCGTTGCCTTCGCTGCCGCCGCGCACGATCAAATAGCCGTCGCGCATCTTCAGTTGCCCCTGGAACAGGTCGGTGTTGGGCTTATGACCGATGGCGATGAAGACCCCGGCCAGGGACAGCGTACTGGTTTTGCCGCTCTCGCTGTGCCGCAGGCGCGCGCCGGTCACGCCACTGGCATCGCCGAGAACTTCGTCCAGGTTCTGGTTCCAGTGCAGGCGGATATTGCCGTTGGTGGCTTTCTCGAAAAGCTTGTCTTGCAATATCTTTTCCGAGCGCAGCTTGTCCCGCCGGTGGATCAAGTGCACCTCCTTGGCGATGTTCGACAAGTACAGGGCTTCCTCGACGGCGGTGTTGCCGCCGCCGACCACTGCCACTACCTGGTTTCGGTAGAAAAAACCGTCGCAGGTCGCGCAGGCTGAAACACCTTTGCCGGCGAAGGTTTCCTCCGACGGCAGGCCGAGGTACTGGGCCGAGGCGCCAGTGGCGATAATCAGCGCGTCGCAGGTGTAGGTGCCGCTGTCACCGATGAGTTCGAACGGGCGCTGTTGCAACTTGGCGGTGTGGATATGGTCGTAGACGATCTGCGTGTCGAAGCGCTCGGCATGCCGCTGCATGCGTTCCATCAGCACCGGGCCGGTCAGGCCTTCGACGTCGCCGGGCCAGTTATCGACTTCAACCGTGGTGGTCAGCTGGCCACCGGCCTGTAGGCCGGTGATGACAACGGGTTTGAGGTTGGCACGGGCCGCATAGACAGCAGCGCTGTACCCTGCAGGGCCGGAACCGAGAATAATCAGGCGTGAATGCTTCGCTTCGCTCATAAAAACACCTCATAAGCCTTTGTCACAAAAGAGAATGCATGCTCAAATTGGCGCCCTGGAACCCTGATCATGGCTATGCTGTCGCCGAGCGTGCGGGCAATGCCTTGGGCATGACAAACCCGTACAATGCTTGAGTTTTGAGCGCAGGGAAGGCAAAAGATCAAAATCTTCGGCAACACCTGCGGTTTTCCGGACGCATGCCACAGTGGTAAAAGTAGTACCGGATGTGCACATTCACTTTTTTACCTGCTCGTCACGGGCAGTTTTTCATAGTCATTCAACAGATGGACGCGCCATAGGCGCAGGAAAAGAAGCGTTTTGAAGAAATCCACCGCAGCACCCAAGACAGTCGTTCCGCTCTGGCGCCAACAATTGCACTACCGGCTCAAGGAAGGTGCGTTGATCGCCATTGGTGCCCTGTGCCTGTTCCTGATGATGGCCTTGCTGACCTACGGCAAGGACGATCCGGGCTGGAGCCATAACAGCAAGATCGACGACGTGCAGAATTTCGGCGGCCCCGCCGGTTCCTATAGCGCAGACATCCTGTTCATGGTGCTGGGCTATTTCGCCTACATTTTCCCCTTGCTGCTGGCGATCAAGACCTATCAGATCTTCCGCCAGCGCCATGAGCCCTGGCAGTGGAGTGGCTGGCTGTTCTCCTGGCGCCTGATCGGCCTGGTGTTCCTGGTGTTGTCGGGGGCCGCGCTGGCCCACATTCATTTCCACGCACCCACTGGCCTGCCGGCCGGGGCGGGTGGCGCGTTGGGTGAAAGCCTCGGCGACCTGGCCCGCAATGCCCTCAACATCCAGGGCAGCACGCTGCTGTTCATCGCCTTGTTCCTGTTCGGCCTGACCGTGTTCACCGACCTGTCGTGGTTCAAGGTCATGGACGTCACCGGCAAGATCACCCTCGACCTCATCGAGCTGATCCAGGGCGCGCTGAACCGCTGGTGGGCGGCGCGCAACGAACGCAAGCAACTGGTGGCGCAGCTGCGTGAAGTCGACGACCGCGTCCACGACGTCGTGGCGCCGACGGTGACCGACAAACGCGAGCAGGCCAAGGTCAAGGAACGCCTGATCGAGCGCGAGCAGGCCCTGAGCAAGCACATGTCCGAGCGCGAGAAGCAGGTGCCGCCGGTCATCACCATGGCCCCGGCCAAGCCGCCCGAGCAAAGCAAGCGCGTGCAGAAGGAAAAACAGGCACCGTTGTTCGTCGACAGCGCGGTCGAAGGCACCTTGCCGCCGATCTCGATCCTCGACCCGGCCGAGAAGAAGCAACTCAATTATTCCCCCGAGTCCCTGGCAGCGGTCGGTCACCTGCTGGAGATCAAGCTCAAGGAATTCGGTGTCGAGGTCTCGGTGGATTCGATCCATCCGGGCCCGGTCATCACCCGTTACGAAATCCAGCCGGCCGCCGGCGTGAAGGTCAGCCGTATCGCCAACCTCGCGAAGGACCTCGCGCGCTCCCTCGCCGTGACCAGCGTGCGGGTGGTGGAGGTCATTCCCGGCAAGACCACCGTGGGCATCGAGATTCCCAACGAAGACCGGCAGATCGTGCGTTTCTCCGAGGTGCTGTCGACGCCGGAATACGACAACCACAAGTCGCCGGTCACCTTGGCCCTGGGCCACGACATCGGCGGTAAGCCGGTCATCACCGACCTGGCGAAGATGCCCCACTTGCTGGTGGCCGGTACTACCGGTTCCGGTAAGTCGGTGGGTGTGAACGCAATGATCCTGTCGATCCTGTTCAAGTCCGGCCCGGAAGACGCCAAGCTGATCATGATCGACCCGAAGATGCTCGAACTGTCGATCTACGAGGGCATCCCGCACCTGCTGTGCCCGGTGGTCACCGACATGAAGGATGCGGCCAACGCCCTGCGCTGGAGCGTCGCCGAGATGGAGCGTCGCTACAAGCTCATGGCGAAGATGGGCGTGCGCAACCTGTCGGGCTTCAATGCCAAGGTCAAGGAAGCCGAAGAGGCCGGCACGCCATTGAGCGATCCGCTGTATCACCGCGAAAGCATCCACGACGAAGCGCCGCTGCTGCACAAGCTGCCGACCATCGTGGTGGTGGTGGACGAATTCGCCGACATGATGATGATCGTCGGCAAGAAGGTCGAAGAACTTATCGCCCGTATCGCCCAAAAGGCCCGTGCGGCCGGTATCCACTTGATTCTTGCCACGCAGCGGCCATCCGTGGACGTGATCACCGGCCTGATCAAGGCCAACATCCCGACCCGCATGGCGTTCCAGGTGTCGAGCAAGATCGACTCGCGAACCATCATCGACCAGGGCGGTGCCGAGCAACTGCTGGGCCATGGCGACATGCTCTACATGCCGCCGGGCACCAGCCTGCCGATTCGTGTCCACGGCGCATTTGTTTCCGATGATGAAGTACACCGCGTGGTGGAAGCCTGGAAGCTGCGCGGCGCGCCCGAATACAACGATGACATCCTCAACGGTGTCGAAGAGGCTGGCAGTGGCTTTGAGGGCGGCAGTGGCGGTGGCGGCGATGACGATGCCGAGACCGACGCGCTTTACGACGAAGCAGTGCAGTTCGTCCTGGAGAGCCGCCGGGCCTCGATTTCCGCGGTACAGCGCAAGCTTAAGATCGGCTACAACCGCGCCGCCCGCATGATCGAAGCCATGGAAATGGCCGGGGTCGTGACGGCCATGAACACCAACGGTTCGCGCGAAGTGCTCGCGCCGGGCCCGATGCGCGACTGACTACCCGGGCGGCGTGATGACGCGCCGCTCGCCCCCCCACGAATTCATGAGGATTCCCATGCGCCTGATTCGCATGCTGCTGTTGCCCGTATTGGCCTTGAGCACGTTGTCGGCCCACGCCGGCGAAAAGGACGTGGCCCGCCTGACTCAATTGCTGGGTGGCTCCCAGACCCTGACGGCACGCTTTTCCCAGTTGACCCTCGACGGCAGTGGCACCCAATTGCAGGAAACCGCCGGTGACATGGCCCTGCAGCGCCCCGGCCTGTTCTACTGGCACACCGATGCGCCCGCCGAACAACTGATGGTGTCTGATGGCAAGAAAGTCTCCCTGTGGGACCCGGACCTGGAGCAAGTCACCATCAAGACCCTCGACCATCGCCTGACCCAGACACCGGCGTTGCTGCTGTCCGGTGACATCTCCGAGATCAGCCAGAGTTTCGACATTACCTCCAAGGAGGCGGGCGGCGTGATTGACTTCACGCTCAAGCCCAAGACCAAGGACAGCCTGTTCGACAGCCTGCGGCTGTCGTTCCGCAATGGGTTGGTCAACGATATGCAACTGATCGACAGCGTTGGCCAGCGCACCAATATCCTGTTCACCGGGGTCAAGGCCAACGAGCCGATCGCCGCGTCCAAGTTCAAGTTCGACATCCCCAAGGGTGCGGATGTGATCCAGGAATAACCCAATGGCCCCCTTGTGGGAGCGGGCTTGCTCGCGATGGCGGCGGATCAGTTGGATTTGATGTGACTGACCCACCGCTATCGCGAGCAAGCTCGCTCCCACAAGGGCGGTGTTCAACAGGACCCCAGTGGAGGTTGCATAGGCAGTGATGGACCTGTTTCGAAGCGCCCCGATTGCCCAGCCATTGGCCGCCCGCCTGCGCGCGACCAACCTGGATGAGTACGTCGGCCAGGAACATGTGCTCGCCCGCGGCAAGCCTCTGCGCGAGGCCCTGGAGCAGGGCGCCCTGCATTCGATGATCTTCTGGGGCCCGCCGGGCGTGGGCAAGACCACCCTGGCGCGGCTGCTGGCGGAAGTCTCGGACGCGCATTTCGAAACGGTGTCGGCGGTGCTGGCCGGGGTCAAGGAAATTCGCCTGGCGGTGGAAATAGCCAAGCAGCAGGCCGGCCAGTACGGCAAGCGCACCATCCTGTTCGTCGACGAAGTCCACCGGTTCAACAAGTCCCAGCAGGATGCGTTCCTGCCCTATGTCGAAGACGGCACGCTGATTTTCATCGGCGCGACCACCGAAAACCCTTCGTTCGAACTGAACAACGCCTTGCTGTCCCGCGCTCGGGTCTACGTACTCAAGAGCCTCGACGAAGCGGCCATGCGCAAGCTGGTGCATCGCGCGCTGACTGAGGAGCGTGGCCTGGGCAAGCGTCACCTGAGCCTCAGCGATGAGGGCTTCCAGATACTGTTCAGCGCCGCCGACGGCGATGGCCGACGCTTGCTCAACCTGCTGGAAAACGCCTCGGACCTGGCCGAAGACGACAGCGAAATTGGCGTCGAGCTGTTGCAAAGCCTGCTGGGCGATACCCGTCGGCGTTTCGACAAGGGCGGCGAGGCGTTCTACGACCAGATCTCGGCCCTGCACAAATCGGTGCGTGGCTCCAATCCTGACGGTGCCCTGTACTGGTTTGCGCGGATGATCGACGGCGGTTGCGATCCGCTGTACCTGGCCCGGCGGGTGGTGCGCATGGCCAGCGAGGACATCGGCAATGCCGACCCGCGCGCGCTGAGCCTGTGCCTGGCGGCCTGGGACGTGCAGGAACGCCTTGGCAGCCCGGAAGGCGAGCTCGCCGTGGCCCAGGCCATCACCTACCTGGCTTGCGCGCCGAAGAGCAACGCCGTGTACATGGGCTTCAAGGCCGCGATGCGCAGCGCCGCCGAGCACGGCTCCCTGGAAGTGCCGCTGCATCTGCGCAACGCGCCGACCAAGCTCATGAAGCAGTTGGGCTATGGCGACGAATACCGTTATGCCCATGACGAGCCCGACGCGTATGCCGCCGGCGAAGACTATTTTCCCGAAGAACTCGACCCCCAGCACTTCTACCAGCCAGTGCCCCGTGGCCTTGAGTTGAAGATCGGCGAGAAGCTCAACCACTTGGCGCAGTTGGATCGCCTGAGTCCACGGCAGCGGAGAAAGCCTTGATCCCCCTGATACTTGCAGTTTCCGCTGGCGGCGTTGCCGGCACGTTGTTGCGTTTCGCCACCGGTAACTGGATCAATGCAAATTGGCCCAGGCACTTCTATACCGCGACGCTGGCCGTTAATATCGTGGGCTGTCTGCTGATCGGCGTTCTTTACGGCCTGTTTTTGATTCGCCCCGAGGTGCCCATCGAGGTGCGTGCGGGGCTGATGGTCGGCTTTCTTGGCGGCCTGACGACCTTTTCATCCTTTTCACTGGATACGGTGCGCCTGCTGGAAAGCGGCCAAGTGCTGCTGGCCCTGGGCTACGCGGCCATCACCGTATTCGGCGGGCTGCTCGCCACCTGGGCCGGCCTGTCCCTGACCAAACTTTGATAACGAGAGACCGACATGCTCGATTCCAAACTGTTACGTAGCAACCTTCAGGACGTAGCGGACCGCCTGGCTTCCCGTGGCTTTACCCTGGATGTCGCGCGCATCGAAGCGCTGGAAGAACAGCGCAAGACCGTCCAGACCCGCACCGAAGCCCTGCAGGCTGAACGTAACGCGCGCTCCAAATCCATCGGCCAGGCCAAGCAGCGCGGCGAAGACATCGCGCCGCTGATGGCCGATGTTGAGCGCATGGCGAACGAGTTGAGCGCAGGCAAGACCGAGCTGGACGCGATCCAGACCGAGCTGGACTCGATCCTGCTGGGCATCCCGAACCTGCCCCACGAATCGGTGCCGGTTGGTGAAGACGAAGACGGCAACGTCGAAGTACGCCGCTGGGGCACGCCGACCACCTTTGATTTCCCGGTACAGGACCACGTGGCCCTGGGCGAGAAATTCGGCTGGCTCGACTTCGAGACTGCCGCCAAGCTGTCGGGCGCGCGTTTTGCCTTGCTGCGCGGGCCGATTGCCCGTCTGCATCGCGCCTTGGCGCAGTTCATGATCAACTTGCATGTCACCGAGCACGGCTACGAAGAAGCCTACACCCCGTACCTGGTCCAGGCTCCGGCGCTGCAAGGCACCGGCCAGTTGCCGAAGTTCGAGGAAGACCTGTTCAAGATCAGCCGCGACGGCGAAGCCGACCTGTACCTGATCCCGACCGCCGAAGTCTCGCTGACCAATATCGTCGCGGGCGAGATCGTCGATGCCAAGCAACTGCCGATCAAGTTCGTCGCCCATACGCCGTGCTTCCGCAGCGAAGCCGGCGCGTCGGGCCGTGATACCCGCGGCATGATCCGCCAGCACCAGTTCGACAAGGTCGAGATGGTGCAGATCGTCGAGCCGTCGAAGTCCATGGAAGCCCTGGAAAGCCTGACCGCCAACGCCGAGAAAGTCCTGCAACTGCTGGAGCTGCCTTATCGCACCCTGGCCTTGTGCACCGGCGACATGGGCTTCAGTGCGGTGAAGACCTACGACCTGGAAGTCTGGATTCCGAGCCAGGACAAGTACCGCGAGATTTCCTCGTGCTCCAACTGCGGCGATTTCCAGGCGCGCCGCATGCAGGCCCGCTTCCGCAACCCGGAAACCGGCAAGCCGGAACTGGTCCACACCCTCAATGGCTCCGGCCTGGCGGTGGGTCGTACCCTGGTGGCGGTGCTGGAAAATTATCAGCAGGCCGACGGTTCGATCCGTGTGCCTGAGGTGCTGAAACCGTACATGGGCGGCGTCGAGGTCATCGGCTAAATGGACTATCTGCCACTGTTCCACAACCTGCGCGGCAGCCGCGTGCTGGTGGTCGGCGGCGGCGAGATTGCCCTGCGCAAGTCTCGCCTGCTGGTCGACGCCGGCGCGTTGTTGCGGGTGGTCGCACCCGACATCGAACCGCAACTGCGGGAATTGGTCAGTGGCAGCGGCGGCGAATGCGTCCAGCGTGGTTACGTGGAAGCGGACCTGGACGGTTGCGGGCTGATCATTGCCGCCACCGACGACGAGCCGCTCAATGCCCAGGTCTCGGCCGACGCCCACAAGCGTTGTGTGCCGGTCAACGTGGTGGACGCGCCGGCGCTGTGCAGCGTGATCTTCCCGGCGATTGTCGATCGCTCGCCCCTGGTGATCGCGGTGTCCAGTGGCGGTGATGCGCCGGTGCTGGCGCGACTGATCCGGGCCAAGCTGGAAACCTGGATTCCCTCGACATATGGGCTACTGGCCGGTTTGGCGGCGCGCTTTCGCAATCAGGTGAAAGGGTTGTTCCCCGATGTCCAGCAGCGCCGGGCATTCTGGGAAGAGGTGTTCCAAGGCCCGATTGCCGATCGTCAGTTGGCCGGGCAGGGCGCGGAGGCCGAGCGGCTGCTGCGGGAGAAGATCGACGGCGAGGCGCCGAACGCGCCGGGTGAAGTCTATCTGGTGGGCGCGGGGCCGGGCGATCCGGACCTGCTGACCTTCCGCGCCTTGCGCCTGATGCAACAGGCGGACGTCGTGCTGTACGACCGCCTGGTGGCACCGGCGATCCTCGAACTGTGCCGGCGCGACGCCGAACGGGTCTACGTTGGCAAGCGTCGTTCCGAGCATGCGGTGCCGCAGGATCAGATCAACCAGCAATTGGTCGACCTGGCCCGGCAAGGCAAGCGCGTGGTGCGGTTGAAGGGCGGCGACCCGTTCATCTTTGGCCGTGGTGGCGAAGAGATCGAAGAACTGGCGGCCCATGGCATCCCGTTCCAGGTCGTCCCGGGCATCACTGCCGCCAGTGGTTGCGCGGCTTACGCCGGGATTCCGCTGACCCATCGCGACTATGCCCAGTCGGTGCGTTTCATCACCGGTCACCTCAAGGATGGCACCAGCGACTTGCCGTGGGCGGACCTGGTTTCGCCAGCACAGACGTTGGTGTTCTACATGGGCCTGGTCGGCTTGCCAGTGATTTGCACCGAGCTGATCAAGCACGGTCGCGCGGCGAATACGCCGGCGGCGTTGATCCAGCAAGGCACGACGTCAAACCAGCGGGTTTTCACCGGCACTTTGGCGGACTTGCCACGGCTGGTGGCCGAGCATGAAGTGCATGCGCCGACCCTGGTTATCGTTGGGGAAGTGGTGCAGTTGCGCGAGAAACTGGCTTGGTTTGAAGGGGCTCAGGGGCAGGTCTGAGGACCGCGTCGGCCCCAATCGCGAGCAAGCTCGCTCCCACAGGAGGCCATGTTTGAACACAGTCCACTGTGGGAGCGAGCTTGCTCCGGGCGGCGTTCCGACGATGAGGCCTTCAAATACCGCGAGAATCCAGGATCAGTTCCCAGCACCTCGCCAAATCCCTTTCCCACTCAACCGCTCCCGATCATGGGCCACGGTGAAATCCTGATTCGGCCCCTTGGGCACGATCCCATTCGGGTTGATGGTCTTGTGGCTGCCGTAGTAGTGCCCCTGGATGTGAGTGAAATCCACGGTCTCGGCAATGCCCGGCCATTGGTACAGCTCTCGCAGCCAGTTCGACAGGTTCGGGTAATCGGCGATGCGCCGCAGGTTGCATTTGAAGTGACCGAAGTACACCGCGTCGAAGCGAATCATCGTGGTGAACAAGCGGATATCGGCTTCGGTCAGGTATTCGCCGGCCAGGTAGCGACGGGTGTCCAGCAAGGCTTCCAATCGATCCAGTTCGGCAAACAATTGGTCGAAGGCTTCTTCATAAGCGGCCTGGGTCGTCGCGAACCCGGCGCGGTACACGCCGTTGTTCACCGCCGGGTAGATACGCCCGTTCAACGCATCGATCTCATGGCGCAGGTGTTCGGGATACAAGTCCAAGTCGTTGCCGGTCAAGCCATCAAAAGCACTGTTGAACATGCGGATGATTTCCGCCGATTCGTTGCTGACAATGCGCCGCTTCTGTTTGTCCCATAGCGCCGGCACGGTGACGCGGCCGGTGTAGTCGGGCGTGTCGGCGGTGTAGCGCTGATGCAGGAATTGCAAATCGTCGAGTTTGTCGCCCGTCGAGCCGTGGGCCTTGTCGAAGGTCCAGCCATTTTCCAGCATCAGGTAGCTGACCACCGAGACGTCGATCAGGTTTTCCAGGCCCTTGAGCTTGCGAAAGATCAGCGTCCGGTGCGCCCAGGGGCAGGCCAGGGAGACGTACAAATGGTAGCGTCCGGCCTCGGCGGCAAAACCGCTCTCACCCGAGGGGCCGGCGCTGCCGTCGGCGGTCACCCAATTGCGCCGTTGTGCCTGTTCACGCTGGAAGCTGCCGTCCTTGCTTTCATACCACTGGTCCTGCCAGCGGCCCTCGACCAACAAACCCATCTGGATGTCCTCGCTCAATAATCATTGGAGACGAGTCTATTCCGATAGGTTCGAACTAATAGCGCAAAGGTTGGGCGCTGATGATCGATTAAATCGATCTGTCTCGGGCATGCCAGTACTGGCGTGCCTTGTCGAACGCTTCGTCGCGAGTATCGCCCAGGCCGCGCAAGGCCAGGGCCATGGTAGCGATCAGCGCCAGTTGCGGGTAACTGTCTTCGATGTCGCCACGCCAGATCGCTTTCAAATGCTCGGGATCAAGACTCTCCGGTTTGACGTGGCGTTGCTCGGACAGGCGCGGCCATTCCTCATCCCAACTGCTGCCGCCAGTGGTGCCGTACAAATGGCTGTCGGCGTCCGGATTGATCTCGATCTCGCCGCCGTCGCCCTTGATCACGATGGCGGTGTCGCCCAGCAAGCCGCTGGCCTCGCGGTGCACGGCCTGGTAGCCCGGATGAAAGATGCTTTGCAGCCCGCAGCGTGCGGCCAACGGGTTGAGGATCCGCGCCAGGGAATGGATCGGCGAGCGCAGGCCCAGGGTGTTGCGCAGGTCAATCATGCGCTGCATCTGCGGTGCCCAGTCCACCAGCGGCATGAAGGCCAGGCCGCCGTGGTCCAGTGCGGTGCCGACCTGCTGCCAGTCGCGGCACAAGGGGATGCTCAAGAAGCCCAGCAGTTGCTCGGTGTAGAGCCGGCCCGCCGTGTGGGCCCCGCCGCCGTGCATGAAGATGCGCACGCCGTTTTGTCCGAGGCATTTCGCGGCCAGCAGATACCAGGGCAGATGACGCTTCTTGCCGGCGTAGGTTGGCCAGTCGAGGTCCACCGCCAATGTCGGCACCTCCAGGCGCTGACGCAGGGCGTCGGTGAAGCCGGCCATTTCCTCGGCGCTTTCTTCCTTGTGCCGCAACAGCATCAGGAACGCACCCAGCTGGGTTTCTTCAACCTGCTCGTCGAGCACCATGCCCATGGCTTCCCGCGCTTCTTCACGGGTCAGGTTGCGGGCGCCACGCTTGCCTTTGCCAAGAATGCGCACGAACTGGGCGAACGGGTGCTCGGCGGGGGTTTCGAGGGTCAGTGCTGGGAAGTCGGTCATAGGCAATTCGTCGGTTTGGGCAGGCCCGCCAGCTTGGCGGCGAGTTTGGCGGGAGTGCCTTTGAACAATCGGTTCAGGTGCAGGCTGTTGCCTTTGTCCGGCCCCAGTTTCAGCGCGGTGTACTTGATCAGCGGCCGGGTAGCGGGGGACAGCTGGAATTCATCGTAGAAGGCCCGCAGCAGTTCGAGGATTTCCCAATGTTCGGGGCTCAGCTCGATGTCTTCGGCAGTGGCCAAGGCGGTGGCGACGTCGGCGGACCAGTCATTGAGATCGGTCAAATAGCCATCTTTGTCCAGCGCAATGCCGCGCTCGCCTACGGTCAGGGTCTTCATAGCCAGGTGTTGACCTTGTCATGCTGGATCGACAGTTCGACGAAGCCTGGATAATCGATGGCCTCGGCCCAGTCCGGAACAGGCAAGGCGCGGGCCTGTGCGTCTTCGGTCAGGACGAACACTTTGCAGCCGCTGGCGTGCAGCGTGGAGAACGGCGCGGTACCGGGTTGCAGCGCGTAGGCCGCGTCGCCGCACAGCAGCAGCGCGTCGTGAGTGCCCAGGATCCGCAGGCAACTGGCGAGACGGCTGTCGCCGAAGGGGGAATGAGACAACACATGCAAGGTCGACATCAGAGGGTGATCACCTGGTCATAGCGGTCAATGAGCGCGGCGATGTCCGCTGCGCCCAATACGTTCAGGTCGTCCAGCGCCAGGGCATCGACAGCGAGACCGCGTTCGGCGGCGCTGTCGGCGCAGACAAACAGGTCGTCGACGCCAAACATCGGCAATGCCTGCAAGTTGGCGCTCAGGTCCTTTTGCTGGACAACCTTGGCGTGCTGGCCGGCTGCGAGCTGGAACACGCCGTCATCGAGAAACAACAGGCCGATGGGCAGGTCGAACGCGCCGCCGGCCAAGACGATGTCCAGCGCTTCCCGGGCGCCGGGGCCGGACCAAGGTGCTTGGCGGCTGATGAGCAACAAGGACTTGGCCATCACGCGCCTCCAAAACAGATCAAGCGGTCGGCGTCCTGGATCGCATCGTGCAACTGGCCGAGCCCGGACAACGCCCAGGGCGCTTCGACACTGGCCGCCGAACGCTGGTAGCGCTGGGCTTCTTCCGCGTTCAAGACGCCACGGCGCAACGCCGCCGCGATGCAGACCACGCCGTCGAGCTGATGCTCGGTGACGAATGCGCGCCACTGCTGGGGCAGGTCTTGTTCATCCTGAGGCGTGACGACACTGTTGGCGGCGTTGTAGACGCCGTCCTGGTAGAAAAACAGCCGCACGATTTCATGCCCGGCGGCCAGCGCTGCCTGGGCAAACAGCAAGGCGCGGCGCGAGGAGGGCGCGTGAGCGGCGGAAAACAGCGCGATGGCGAACTTCATGACGGACCCGATCAGCAAAACTGCGGCCATGATAATGCTTTATGGACGAGGGGGCGATTACAGGTCTTCCAAAACAGAACCCAGATGTACTCATTGTGGCGAGGGGATTTATCCCCGCTGGGGCGCGCAGCGGCCCCTCTTTAGGTCGCTGTGGTTTGCCTGATACACCGCGTTGGCACATCCGGGGGCTGCTTCGCAGCCCAGCGGGGATAAATCCCCTCGCCACAGCGGGTTGTTCAGCTTTGGCTTTCGAGGCCATACAGCTCGCAATACTCTGCCCATTCCATCCCCGCCATTTCCGCCACTTCCTTGTGCACTTCCATGCGTTGGGCCTGGTAGTCCTCGGCTGAGTCGGTCGTTAGCAACAGCGTCAGTTCCCAGGCGAACAACCCGACGCTTTCGGCCTCGGCTTCGAATGCTTCATGCAACCGCTCGGCGCGGTATTGCGCGGCGGTTTCGCCCTTGGCCTGGGCCAGCAGCGGGTTGAGGTTGTCCAGTTCGTCGCGCAGCTCGGGGCGTTCGTCGAGGAAGATCTGCAGGGCTCGTTCGTGTTGCTGTTCGGTTGTCGCCATGGTCGCTCCTTGGTCGATAAGCCAACAGGTTGCGCGAATCGATAGCCGTTGTCGCGTGCAAATTTCGGTAAAGCCGCACGGCAACAGGGGGCGCAATGCTACAGTCCGTTTTTTTCTCGATGAGTGAATGCGATGCGAATGCTGATGGTGGCCGTGGCCGCGACCCTGCTGGCCGGCTGCGCGGGTTCGGCGATGGAACAAGCCCGGACCCAAGCCCCCTACAAGACCCTGGCCTCCGACAAGCCGCAGCAGAATGTCGCTGAGTGCGTGAAGTTTGCCTGGGAAGATGAAGCGGTGTTTGGTGTCGATGCCGGCGCCTACTTGCAACCGGGCAAGAATGGCGGCTCGACGGTGTACACCCGCTCGGCCGAATCGTTTGTCGATCTGCAAGCCAGTGCCACGGGTACGGCGTTGAATTACTACGCCAAGCATGACGACTTTGTCGCCAAGCGCCGGTTGGCGGCGTTGGCGACGTGTCTTTGAGCTGATAGACCGAGGTGTCTGCCTTCGCGAGCAGGCTCGCTCCCACAATGACTGGGGTGGCCTGACTATTGTCCCCGTGGGAGCGAGCCTGCTCGCGAAAGCGCAGAGTCAGTCGGCAACGATGTTGAATAGTTAACCGCTTTCGCGAGCAAGCCCGCTCCCACAAGATCGGTATTTCAATCGGCCTGGATCAGGCGCTTCTGGAAGAAGAAACGCTGATGCCCCGGTGGATAGTCCTCGATCTTGCCGCACTCGGTGAAACCATGCCTGCGGTAGAAGTCCGGGGCCTGGAAGTCGAAGGTGTCGAGCCAGATGCCCACGCAATCCTTTTCCCTGGCCAGCTGTTCGGCCATCTGCATCAATTCCGAGCCTGTGCCCTGACCCCGGGCCTGTTCAGGCACGACCAGCAACTCGATATAGAGCCAACGAAAAAATACTCGGCCGTATAGTCCGCCGACGATTTCGTCGTGCTCGTCGCGCACCAGCCAGGCGACCGGTTCTGGCGCGCTTCCGCCTGTCTGGGCGATGTTATAGGCCCGCAGTGGCGCGAGGATGGCCTGGCGTTGTTCATCGGTTGGAGCGTCCGTGCGTTCGATTCGCAGCGTCATCAGTGATGTCCTTGTGCATTGGGATGATCAAGCGCAGTGAGCCTATCCCAAGGACGACGATGACGTAAGCCGCTCGACGGGAAACGGGCACATTGCGCAAACCGAGCCATACTCGTCTGTGCTTTTGAAGCGATCCCGACCCTTAAAACAAGAAGAGACCGACTCATGAAGTTCGAATCCCTGGCCCGGACCCTCATCGCCACCTCGCTCTCCCTCTGCTGTCTGACTGCCCACGCTGCGTCCCAGGCCCCGGTTGCCGCCGAGAACGGCATGGTGGTGACCGCCCAGCACTTGGCGACCCACGTTGGCGTCGATGTGCTCAAGAATGGGGGCAATGCTGTCGATGCGGCAGTGGCGGTGGGTTATGCCCTGGCGGTGGTCTACCCGGCGGCGGGCAACCTCGGTGGTGGCGGTTTCATGACCTTGCAGATGGCCGATGGCCGCAAGACTTTCCTGGACTTCCGTGAAAAAGCGCCCCTGGCCGCCACGGCGGACATGTACCTGGACAAGGACGGCAACGTCATCCCCGAACTCAGCACGCGCGGCCATCTGGCGGTAGGCGTGCCCGGCACCGTCTCCGGCATGGAACTGGCGCTGAAGAAATATGGCAGCAAACCCCGGGCGGAATTGATCGCGCCGGCCATCAAGTTCGCCGAGGACGGTTTTGTCCTGGAGCAGGGGGATGTCGATCTGCTGGAAACCGCCACCGATGTGTTCAAGAAGGATGCGCGTGATTCCGGCGCGATCTTCCTGCACAACGGCGAGCCGATGCAGGCCGGCCAGAAACTGGTGCAGAAGGACCTCGCCAAGACGCTGCGGGAAATCTCCACCAAGGGCGCCGATGGTTTCTACAAAGGTTGGGTTGCCGACGCTATCGTCACGTCCAGCCAAGCCAACAAAGGCATCATCACCCAGGCTGACCTGGACAAGTACAAGACCCGCGAACTGGCACCGGTGGAGTGCGATTATCGCGGCTACCACATCATCTCCGCGCCGCCACCCAGCTCCGGCGGCGTGGTGCTGTGCCAGATCATGAACATCCTCGACGGCTACCCGATGAAAGACCTGGGTTTCCACTCGGCACAGGGCATGCACTACCAGATCGAAGCCATGCGTCACGCCTACGTCGATCGCAACAGCTACCTGGGCGATCCGGATTTCGTGCAGAACCCCATCGACCACCTGCTGGACAAGAACTACGCGGCGAAGCTGCGTGCCGCGATCGAGCCGCAGAAAGCCGGTGACTCGAAAAAAATCAAACCCGGCGTGGCCCCCCATGAGGGCAGCAACACTACCCATTATTCGATCGTCGACAAGTGGGGCAACGCCGTCTCCGTCACCTACACCCTCAACGACTGGTTCGGCGCCGGCGTGATGGCGAGCAAGACCGGGGTGATCCTCAACGACGAAATGGACGATTTCACCGCCAAGGTCGGCGTGCCCAACATGTACGGCCTGGTGCAGGGCGAAGCCAACGCCATCGCGCCGGGCAAGGCGCCGCTGTCGTCCATGAGCCCGACCATCGTCACCAAGGACGGCAAGACCGTGATGGTCGTCGGGACCCCGGGCGGCAGCCGCATCATCACGGCAACCTTGCTGACCATCCTCAACGTGATCGACTACGGCATGAACCTGCAGGAAGCGGTGGATGCGCCGCGCTTCCATCAACAGTGGATGCCGGAGGAAACCAACCTGGAAACCTTCGCCGCCAGCCCCGATACGCTCAAGCTGCTGGAGAGCTGGGGGCATAAGTTTGCCGGGCCACAGGATCCGAACCACATCGCCGCGATCCTGGTGGGCGCGCCGTCATTGGGCGGCAAGCCGGTGGGCAAGAACCGCTTCTACGGCGCTAACGATCCACGCCGCAACACCGGATTGTCGTTGGGCTACTGACCATTCGAAGAGGGAAACATGAGCACCGCATTACTGATTATCGATGTCCAGGAGGGGTTGTGTGCTGGCGAGGAGGAATGCTTCGACAGCCAGCGCCTGGTCCACACCATCAACGACCTCAGCGCCAGGGCGCGGGCTGTCGACCTGCCGGTGATCCTGGTCCAGCATGAAGAGCTGGACGGTTCGCTGGCACATGGCAGTGCCGCCTGGCAATTGGCCGGCGGCCTGCTCACCGGACCTGATGACTTGCGGGTGCGCAAGACCACGCCGGACGCGTTCTACCAGACCGACCTGCTGGCGCTGTTGCAAGCCCGGAGCATCGATCGCGTGGTGATCTGCGGGCTGCAAACCGACTATTGCATCAACGCGACCGTGCGCCAGGCCCATGCCCTGGGGTACGAAGTGGTCCTGGCCGCCGACGCCCATTCGACGGTGGACAACGGCAGCATGACGGCGGAGCAGATCATCGCCAATCATAACCATCGACTGGGGCGGTTGAGCAGTGCGGTGTCGCGGATCGATGTGATGCCGGCGGCCAAGATCCGCCTTTGATTCAAAACCAGCGAACGCTCAGGTCAACTCTGTGGCGAGGGGATTTATCCCCGTTGGGCTGCAAAGCAGCCCCAGCTGTGCCTGTCACTGCGGTGTAGCAGTCGGGATACAGGGGGCCGCTTCGCGACCCAACGGGGATAAATCCCCTCGCCACAGGGAGCTGCGGGAATGGTAACGGATCTTATGATCACCACAGCAGCGCGCGCATTGGCGGCGGGGGACCCGGTGGCCGCGCTCAATCGTGTCGCCTTGCGCAATGATGCCCCGGCCCTCGCGCTTCGTGGCATTGCCATGGCCCAGTTGGGAGAGCTGGAAAAAGCCAAGGGCCTGATGCGGCGGGCCGGTTTGGCCTTCGGGCCCAGGGAGGCCATGGCGCGGGCGCGGTGCGTCGTCGCCGAGGCTGAAATTGCCCTGGCTTCCCGTGACCTCGCCTGGCCGATGAAGCGCCTCGACGCCGCTCGGTCGGTGCTCGAAACCCAAGGCGATCGAGCGAACGCGGGCCATGCGCGGACCCTTGAAATTCGCCGGTCGTTGTTGATGGGCCGGCTCGACGAGGCCGAGCTCAAACTCGTCGAGCTGGACCTTGACGGCCTGCCTTTGGCGTCCCGGGCGGCTTGCGAATTGGCGACCGCCGGCATTGCCATGCGACGACTGCAGGCGCAGACCGCCCGCGCTGCCCTTGAACGGGCCGGGCACGCCGCACGGCAAGCGGGCATTGGCGCGTTGAATGCTGAAATCGAAAGCGCCTCGCAAATGCTGCGTATGCCCGCAGCGCGCCTGGTCGCCCGAGGCGAAGAGCGCTTGTTGCCACTCGAAGAGGTGCAAGCCCTGTTGGGCGGCGCGGCGCTGGTGGTGGATGCCTGCCGATATGCGGTCGGCAATGCAGGCCGCCAGATTTCACTTGCCCGGCGCCCGGTGCTGTTTGCCCTGGCCCGCGAACTGGCTCAAGCCTGGCCCGGCGACGCCTCGCGGGAAGTGCTCATGACCCAGGCCTTTGGCTTGAAGTTGACGGACGACTCCCACCGCGCCCGGCTGCGGGTCGAGATGGGACGGTTGCGCGAGGCGCTGCGTCCAGTGGCCGACGTTGTCGCGACCCGGCGCGGTTTTATCCTAAAGCCACGCCATGCCGACGAGATCCAGGTACTGGCGCATGTCCTCGAGCAACCCTGCGGGGCGGTGCTGGCGCTGTTGGCGGATGGAGAAGCCTGGTCCAGCTCGGCCCTCGCGTTGGCCCTGGGCACAAGCCAGCGCAGTGTGCAGCGAGCCTTGGAAACCCTTGCGGCCAATGGCAAGGCGCAGTCGTTCGGTCGCGCCAGGGCCCGGCGCTGGACGGCGCCACCGATGCCCGGATTCGCGACGGTATTGTTACTCACTGCGCTGCCGTTCGATGGCTAGGATGCAATCACACCCACCGATGAGGCGATGTGAGATGAAACGTTCAGAGGCACAAATCCTGCGTGAATACGGCCCGTTTCCAGGCGTCGACTGCGTGCACGGCGTGAGCCATGACGGCGAGCGCGTCTGGTTCGCCTCGGGCGAAAAGCTGCACGCCCTCGATCCCGCCAGTGGCCAGACCGTGCAGTCCCTTGATGTTCCAGCGAATGCGGGCACGGCATTCGACGGTCAGCATCTGTTCCAGATTGCCGGCGACAGCATCCGCAAGATCGATCCGCGCACCGGCCAGGTAGTGGCGACGATCCCGGCGCCCAACAGTGGTGATGACTCCGGCCTGGCATGGGCCGAAGGTTCACTTTGGGTCGGTCAGTACAAGGCGCGCAAGATCCTGCAGATCGACCCGGCCGACGGCAGGATTCTGCGCACGATCGAATCCAATCGCTTCGTCACGGGCGTGACCTGGGTCGATGGCGAGCTGTGGCATGGCACCTGGGAAGATGATGAAAGCGACCTGCGGCGTATCGATCCGCAAACGGCGCAAGTGCTGGAAAGCGTGACGATGCCGCCGGGGATCGGCGTGTCGGGGCTGGAGTCCGATGGTGCGGACCGGTTCTTTTGTGGTGGGGGCGGCAGCGGCAAGGTGAGGGCGGTGCGTCGGCCGGTTTGAGGGCTGGCCAAGTTCAGTATCTGAAATACCGCATTTGTGGCGAGGGGATTTATCCCCGCTGGGGCGCGCAGCGGCCCCTCTTCCCTCACGGCCCGACACACCGAGCACTGGTTCAGGGGGCTGCTCCGCAGCCCAGCGGGGATAAATCCCCTCGCCACAATGATGTCTGCCTATTGGCTTATGGCGCGCCAAGCACCATCGTCCAGTACACCCCCGCATCACTGCTCGGATCGCTGGCGGATGCGGCGCCCATCTGGGTAAACATCGGGTTCATCAGGTTGGCGCAATGCCCGGGGCTGGCGAGCCAGTCGCCCATCGCCTGGCTCGGCGAGCGCTGTCCGGCGGCGATGTTTTCGCCCAGCTTATGTCCGCGAAAGCCGGCGCCCTTGGCCCGGTCGGATGTGGAGCGACCGTCCGGGGCGCGATGGGCGAAATAATTACCCCGGGCCATGGCGCGGCTATGCCCGAGGGCAGCGGTACCCAGGGCGGCGTTCCAGCTCAACGGCCGAGCGGCGGCAAAGCGCTGGCGCCCGCACATCCGTGGCTTGGCCCTGGCGGCGTTGACCTGGGCCAGCAGCGTCTTGTCCGGCGCGCCCGCATCGCTCATTCGCGTGCTGCCCCCCATGGGCTGCGCCAACACCACACGCCACTCGTCACCGACCCGATTGACGCCGATATCGGCGTACCGATTGTCCAGCAGCGCCGCGCAATGCTCGTCTGCGAGCATTTCCAACGCTTCGTCGGCGTCCCGTGCGTCGGTCAGGCGAATGCTGCGCACCTCGCGGGCTTGATAACCCACATCCTTCAGTGCGTCGCGCAGTCCGCCACGGAAACCGATCGGCAACGCCAGGTTCGAGCGCAGTACCAAGGGGGGCGCGGCGCGCAACCTTCGCCAGTCACACCGTTGGGACTGGCTGCGGTAGTCGTTGATAGCGCTCACCAGTTGCCCTTCGCCCCGGGCATGGGCCGGGCTGGCGAGGAGAGAAGACAGGATCGTGAGGCACAGCGAAGCGAAACGGCGAGAGCGAACAGGATGGCGCATGGGGCGAACGGCTCGGGAGGGAATTGCCTTGACGCCAGAACGGCGCCGGTCAGCCCTGGATGCATCGTTCAGGGCTGGGGTAGGACTGCGGCTTTTGAAACTAGTTTCAGAGCTGGCAAACACTTAAATCCCTGGACCCACACAGCCCTCTGTGGCGAGGGAGCTTGCTCCCGCTGGGTTGCGCAGCAGCCCCGGTTTTTGCGACCGCTTCGCGCTCGAGCGGGAGCAAGCTCCCTCGCCACAAAGGCGTTCAGTTGTGAGCTTCCACCGGCGCCTTGACCCGCTCGACCTTGCGCCACGTCAGCAACACGATGCCGGTTACCACGATCGCGCCGCCCAGGATCTGCCCAGGGTTGAGCATCTGGTCCAGCACCAGCCAGCCGATCAGCAGGGTCGCCAGTGGTTCGATGTTCATCACCGGGGCGTTGCGCGGCATGTCCAGGCGCGGCACGCACATGAACAAGACGATGAAGCCGGTGCCGTAAAGCACCATCAGGGTGGCGAGCGCCAGCCAGCCGGTGCTGCTGGCGGGGAAGTCAAGGCCGCCGGGCAGGGCCCCGGTGAGGCCGGCGAGGTTGACGCTGCTGAACACAATGAAAATCGTCAGCAGGCTGCGTACTGAGCCGCGCACCTGGGACAACTTGTGATCGGTGATCCACAACGCGCACGCGAAGACACACGCGGCGCAGAACGCCAGGCCAACCCCCAGCAGCCATTGCGGGCCGACATCCGCCTGGGACGCCAACCGCGTCGGCACCTCCAGCACGAATACTAGGCCCACCAGGATCAAGCCCATCAGCGTTGCGGTACGGGCAGTCGGGCGCGGGCCGCCGAGGGCCCAGGTCAACAGGGCCAGGAGAATCGGGAAGACGTTGCCCACCAACAGAGCCAGCGCCACCGGCACCCGGGCCACGGCGGAATACAGGCACAGGCTTTGGGCGCCGATCAGCAGGCCCAACGCCAACTGCCAGCGCCAGGCGCCGGGCGGCAGGCGCAAGCTCTGGCGTTGCCACAACACCATCGCCGCCAATACCAGCAACGTCCCGCCCGAGCGCAGCAGGATCGCCAGCAACACGCCGGCCCCGTCATCGAACGCCGCCCGCGCGGCGACATGGTTGCCAGCGAAGGCGCAGCCCATGCAAAGCAGAATGAGCACGGCGATGGGGCGGGGGAATGGAATGGGAACATTGGATGCGGCGATGGAGCGGGTCATGGCAGGACGTCTCAAAAGGAGGGCGCGAAACAAGCCCTATTAGCGTAATGCTGCTCACTTAAGAAAAAGGGGGGCCCGTGGCGAGGGAGCTTGCTCCCGCTCGGCTGCGAAGCGGCCGTAAAACCGGCGAATGCGGTGTATATAAAACTCCGCATTCAGCAGTTTTGGGGCCGCTTCGCGACCCAGCGGGAGCAAGCTCCCTCGCCACAGGTTGTTAGACGATCTTGAGTGAGCAGCGTCAGCCCTTTAGCGGGCTTTTGATTTTGTTGTCGTACAACTGAGTCGAATTTTTACCGTATATGGCGAGCGCTAACAAGCCTGTCGGAAAACGCTTCTTGGTTTCAGTGTCAGGTTATATGCCGCGTTCAAGCCGATTTCGGCTTTTTCTACGCCGTGAAGGCCGCTGCCAAGCAACAACTGTATTTTTGATCTTGTACGATGTCCTATCAGAGAGTAAAACAAACGTCCCCGTCCAATAATAATTAACGGAGACGTACGATGGATGCTTCGCAACCTGCAACCGCCGATCAGGGGCGCCGGATCTTCCTGAAGAAATCCCTGGTGGTCTCGGCCGCCGCCGCGACACTTGGAAACCTGTCCGGCCTGGCCCAGGCCGAGCCGCTGAGCCAGCGCTATCCAGACCCCCTGATCAATATCCTCGACCCCAGCTTCATGGACTTGCGCATCTTCAACGCCAGCGTCGAGAAGCTCGCCAGCGGCTTGCGCTGGGCGGAAGGGCCGGTATGGATCGGCGACGGTCGCTACCTGCTGGTCAGTGACATTCCCAACAACCGCATCGTGCGTTGGGATGAAGTAACCGGTGGCTTGTCGGTGTACCGCGAGAACTCGAACTTCTCCAACGGCATGTGCCGCGATCGCCAGGGGCGGTTGCTGGTCTGCGAAGGTTCGACCACGACGAGCGAAGGTCGGCGCATCACGCGCACCGAACCCAACGGCACCATCACCGTGCTGGCCGACAGTTTCGACGGCAAGCCGTTGAATTCGCCCAACGACATCGTCTGCAAGCGGGACGGCTCGATCTGGTTCACCGATCCACCGTTCCAGACCGGCAACAATTATGAAGGGCACAAAGTCACCCCGGCGCAGCCTCACGCGGTCTACCGCATCGACGGCCAGACCGGCAAGCTCAGCCGTGTAATCGACGATTTGGCGGGGCCCAACGGCCTGTGCTTTTCCCCGGACGAAAAAACCCTCTACGTAGTCGAAGGCCGGGCCAAGCCCAACCGTTTGATCTGGGCGATCACGGTCAAGGATGACGGCACCCTGGGGGAGCGGCGCAAGCACATCGAAGGGCTGGACTACGCGGCCATCGATGGGATCAAGTGCGACGAGAGCGGCAACCTCTGGTGCGGTTGGGGCGGGAATGGCGATCCCAAGGCCGACCTGGAAAAACTCGACGGCGTGCGGGTGTTCAACCCCGAGGGCAAGGCTATCGGGCACATCTCGTTGCCGGAACGCTGCCCGAACATCTGCTTCGGCGGGCGAGAAGGCAACCGGCTGTTCATGGCCGGCAGCCACTCGCTGTACTCGTTGTTCGTGAACACCCGAGGGGCTACGTTCGCCTGACCAAAAAATAGGCTCAGCAACGTCTCTCAGTGAGTCGAGCACCTGTTTTGTGGCGAGGGGATTTATCCCCGCTGGGCTGCGAAGCAGCCCTCAAACCAGGCAACTCGGTGTGCCAGGAATATTGAGTTCACAGGTTTGGGGCTGCTGCGCAGCCCAGCGGGGATAAATCCCCTCGCCACGATTTTCACAATCATTGGATAGAGGGCGTCCTGGACGCCCTCTGCCTCAACCCAGCTTCACGTTCATGGTGATCTGCGCCGTGAACACCTTCTTGCCTTCCACGTCATGAATGTCCACCGGCACGATCTTGTCGCCTTCGGTCTGCCAGTCCACCTCGTCGCCATTCGCAACCGCCGTCACATCGCTCTTGGCCTTGGCCAGGTATTGCACGCTCATGCCTTTGGGAATCCAGCGGGCGCCTTCCGGAATGGAAACGTTGGTCATCATGCCCGCAGCCAACTCGGCGGCGTTGCACATGGCGATCGCGTGGACTGTGCCCAGGTGATTGGTGATTTCCTTGCGAAACGGCACCTGCACGGTTGCCGCGCCCTGGCGCAACTCTGTGACCAGAGGGTTGATGGTGGAAAAGTACGGCGCCATCTGACAGGCCATTTTGCTGAACGCGTCCGGACCTGCGCTGTTGAACATACCGAGAACCTGATTCATGTGAAGCCTCGCTGACGAGTGATTTTGCGGAATGATGTTCCGTTACAGAATAATGTTCTGTAACGGAACGGTATTCTGTTGGCGGCGAATCTGTCAAGCTGTGCTCACTTCATCACGGGCAACCCAGCGCCCGGTCCATTCAACGAACCGGTTAATGCCAAGCATGGAAACAGCAGATTTACTCGAACGCGCCTTCCCCGGCAGAAGGGCCGAGCTCAAGCGCGATATCTTTCGCAAGGCCCTGGCGCTGTTCAACGAGCAGGGCATCGAGGCGACCACCATTGAAATGATCCGCACCGAATGCCAGACCAGCGTCGGCGCGATCTACCATCATTTCGGCAACAAGGAAGGCTTGGTGGCGGCGCTGTTCTTCACCGCCCTGGAGGATCAGGCGCGTTTGCGCGAGCAATATCTGTCCGAGGCGACAACCGCCGAACAGGGCGTGCAAGCGTTGATCTACAGCTACGTTGATTGGGTGGACAGCCAGCCCGAATGGGCGCGTTTCCAGTATCACGCGCGTTTTGCGGTAACCAAGGGACCGTTCAAGGACGAGCTCGCCAGCCGCAACACCTCACGTAACGGTCAACTGTGGCAGTGGCTGAGCGCCGCAGAGCAGGGCGAGGCGCTCAAGCGCTATCCCGCCGAGTTGATGTTCTCGCTGATCATCGGCGCGGCTGAAAGTTATTGCCGGGCATGGCTGGCGGGGCGAGTGCCCTCCAGTCCGAAGATTCACCGGGAATTATTGGCGCAAGCAGCGTGGCGCTCCATCAGCGCTGACTGAGCGATTACAGCGGGCAACTCCACAATTCCACGGCCGGTTGTTGCGCATCGGGCGGCCCCAGCCAATGCGCCATCGGCTGGCAAACGCCGGCATGACACAGCTGATAGTCGCCGGCCTGGGGTGTGCGGCCGAGCTTCAGCGGTTGCAGCGGCGGCAGTTCGCGGTGGTATCGCCAACTGCCGTTTTCCAGCCGAGCGCCCTCGGGTATTTCCATGCCGGCGCCGTTGCCCTTGACCCTGGCCTCACCCAGGATCAGGCCCTGTTCGCTGACCCGATAATCCTCCTCCCAACGGATCTTCTCGATGGTGTGGTTCCAGGCCAGCGTGAACTCGCTGAGTTCAAGGTGTGCCCAGACCACGCCGGACAAGCCCAGGCACAAGCCAATCACGCCAAGGCTCGCCCGACACGTCGTGAGCGCCAGACGTGCTGGAAAATCAGCAGCGCACCCAGCACGAAGCCGATCTCATCGGTCAGGGGCAGGGCAACCACCAGCATCGCGCCGGCGGCAAAACACATCAGGCGTTCCCAGACCGGCATTTTCTGTTGCAGGTATCCAGTGGAAGCCATCCCCCAGAGCCCGACGGCCAACAACGTCTTGACCACCATGTACGCCGTCATCCACAGATTGTCGCCCTGCAGCATCAACGCCGGGTTGTACACCGTCATGAATGGAATGACGAAGCCGGCGAGGGCGATGCGCACCGCCCAGAAGCTGATCTTCAGGCCGCTCTCCCTGGCGATGGGCGCGGCGGCGAAGCAGGCCAGGGCCACCGGCGGGGTCAGGTCGGCGAGGATGCCGAAATAGAAAACGAACATGTGCGACACGATCAGCGGCACGCCAAGTTCCAGCAGGGCGGGCGCGGCAATCGAGCTGGTAATGATGTAGTTCGGGATGGTCGGGATGCCCATGCCCAGCACCAGGCAGGTGAGCATGGTCAGCAGCAGCGACAGGAACAGGTTGTCCTTACCGATCGCCAGGATATAGCCGGCGAACGTGGACGCCACGCCCGTCAGCGAGACCACGGCGATGATGGTGCCGACCAAGGCGCAGGCGATCCCTACCGGAACGGCGTGCCGGGCGCCGTCCACCAAGGCGTGCAGGCAGACGACCAGGGTTTCCCGGGTGCCTTTCATGAACCAGCAGGCCACCACCAGCACGCCGATCACCGCGAATACAATGCCGATACCGAGCCGGAAGAACCCGACGCAAAGGATGCCCAGCGCGACCCAGAAGGCGCAGCGCAAGGCGTAGTTCGACACTTTGAGAATGATCGCCGAGCCGAGGATCACGATGGCCGTCAGCGCCAGCCCGACCATGCCGGAGAACAGCGGCGTGCGGCCGGAAAACAGCAGGTAGACCAGAACGGCCAATGGGATCAGCAGGAACCAGCTCTCCTTGACCGCGCCCCAGGCGCTCGGGCATTGGTCCTTGGGCAGGCCCTTGAGGTCGGAGCGCTTGGCTTCCAGGTGAACCATCCAGAACACCGAGCCGAAATACAGGCACGCCGGAATCAGCGCGGCCTTGGCGATCTCCACGAACGGCACGTTGATGGTCTCGGCCATGATGAACGCCACCGCGCCCATCACCGGCGGCATGATCTGGCTGCCCATGCTCGACGTCGCTTCCACGCCGCCGGCGAACGCGGCCTTGTAGCCAAAGCGTTTCATCAGCGGAATGGTGAACTGGCCGGTGGTCACGACGTTGGCGATGCCCGAGCCGGTGATGGTGCCCATCAGCGCCGACGACACCACGGACACCTTCGCCGGGCCGCCCAGCTTGTGGCCGAACAGGCCCATGGCAAAATCCGTGAACAGCTTGATCATGCCGGCCTTTTCCAGGAACGCGCCGAACAGGATGAACAGGAAGATGTAGGTGGCCGATACATAGGTCGGCGTGCCGTACAGGCCTTCGGTGCCGAAGGCCAATTGGTTGATGATTTGATCGACGCCGTAGCCGCGATGGGCCAGTTCGCCTGGCAAGTGTTCGCCGAACAGGCCATAGGCGAGAAAGAGGCCGCAGATGATCGGCAAGGCGATGCCCATCACCCGCCGCGCCGCCTCGAACACCAGCACGATCAGCATGACGCCGATGACCATGTCCGCGGTCGTCAGGTCGCCGGAACGCTGGATCAAATCGGCCTCGAAAACCCATTGATAGAGTGCCGTCGCCATCCCCGCCAGCCCAAACACCCAGGCCAGGGGTTGCCAGGGCCGTTGCTTGCCGTGGGCCGGGTAGCTCAAAAACACCACCCACAGCAGAAAGCCCACATGCACCGCCCGCAGCACGATGCTGGAAACCGGTGAAAAGGCCGCCGTGATGATCTGGAATATGGAAAACAGCAACGCCACGTAGAACAGCGTCTTGGGCCAGTCCCGCGGGTCCGTGGCGATGCCGTGCTGGTCTTCACTCATGAGATGCCTGCCTGTTGTCGACGTGCGGATGCGAAACGCAATGCTGCAACGGCGACGGGCGCCGTTGCAGTGCCAAGGGCTACAGCGCGCCCACTTCCTTGTAGTAGCGCTCGGCACCGGGGTGCAGGGCGATCGGCAGGTTTTTCGCGGCGTTTTTCAGCGAGATGTCCTTGGCCGCTGAGTGAGAGGTGCCCAGGCGGGTGAGGTTATCGAACAACAGCTTGGTCATCTGATAGGCCACTTCATCCGGGACGTCCGCGCGGGTTACCAGGATATTGGTGATGGCCACGGTGGGCACGGCATCCGCCTGGCCGTCGTAGGTGTTGGCGGGGATCATGGCGCTCTGGTAGGCCGGGTTGCCGATCTTCTGTACCACGTCAGTGGGAATCGACACGTAAGTTCAATTTCATCGTCGACGCCAGGTCACGAATGGCGGCCATGCCCAGGCCGGAGGATTGCAGGGTGGCGTCCAGTTGGCGGTTCTTGATCAGGTCCACCGATTCGGCGAAGGGCAGGTATTGGACCTTCATATCGTTGTAGGTCAGGCCGGCGGCCTTGAAGATCGCCCGGGCGTTGAGTTCGGTGCCGGATTTCGCCGCGCCGACGGAAACGGTCTTGCCCTTGAGGTCCGCGAGGGTCTTGATCCCCGATTCTTCGCTGGCGACGATCTGGATGTAATTGGGGTAGGCGCCGGCAATCGCCCGCAGCTTGGTCAGCGGGGCCTTGAAGCCGGCATCTTCCACACCGTTTTTCGCATCGGCCACCGAATCGCCCAAGGCCAGCGCCAGCTCCCCACGCCCGGCTTGCAGCAGGTTGAGGTTTTCCACCGAAGCCTTGGTGGCCTGTACCGATGTCTTGGAACCTTCGATGCCGCTGCTGTAGATCTGGGAAAGCCCGACCCCGATCGGGTAATACACACCGCTGGTGCCGCCGGTCAGGATGTTGATGTACACCGGGGCAGCTTGGGCGGTGGTGGCGACCGCCAAGGCTGCGGCGGCGGCCAGGAGGGTGAAGCGCTTGTTGACTCGCATTGAGGACTCTCCGTCTTGTTATGGCTTTATGCAGAGTCTTTCCACTGTAGTCGAAACAAGGGTATTGGGTGGTGGCGAGTAAGCACGAGCAAAGAACTTTCGTAATCAGTTTGATTCGGGGCCGCTTCGCGCCCCAGCGGGAGCAAGCTCCCTCGCCACAAAAGCAATCTCGCCTAGCCGGAGGTATGCGCTCAGTAGCAGATATCCCCGTGGCGAGGGAGCTTGCTCCCGCTGGCGCGCGCAGCGGCCCTGGTCTTAGCGGTCTGGCTCGGAACGGAAACCTACCAGGGGAGCCGAACTGCCCCGCACGGTCAACTCGAACGGCAGCAGCACATGCCGCTGCGTGATGGGGCGCTTCTCGATCAAGGCAATCAGCATCTCCACGGCTTTGTGACCAAAAGTTTCTGCCGGTTGGGAAATGGTCGTCAACGGCGGATCGCAATACGCGGCGAACGGAATGTCGTCAAAACCCACCAGGGAAATATCCTCGGGCACCCGCAGGCCCATCTGCTTGATGCGCTTGAGCGCGCCGATGGCCATTTCGTCGTTCTCGCAGAACAGCGCGCTGGGGCGCTCGGCCAGTGTGAGCATCGTCCCGGCGCCGTCGTAGCCGGCCTTGAGGGTGAAGTCGCCGTGGCAGACCAATTCAGGATCGAGGGCGATACCGGCGTTGCCCAAGGCATCTTGGTAACCGGCCACGCGGTCGAGGGTCAGCGGGCTGCTGCGCGGGCCCTTGATGATGCCGATGCGACGATGGCCGAGTCCGATCAAGTGCTCGGTCATGGCGCGCGCGGCACCGCGGTTGTCCAGGCTGATGGTCGGGTAGGGCGCGTCCTTGACCACCTCGCAGGCGTTGACCAGCGGCAGCGCGTCGGTGCCGGGAGGCAATGAGACAAAGGGGTCGCTGGCGCGCAACTGGATCACGCCGTCGGCCTGATGGGCGTAGACCAGCGCGGCGAATTCCTGCTCGATGTCTTCGCGGCCCTGGGTGTCGCACAGCAGTAGCCGATAGCCGGCCGCTTGCGCCGCTTGTTGGGCGCCGCTGATGACCCGGGCGAAAAACGTGTTGGCGATTGTCGGCACGAGAATCACCAGGTTGCCGGTGCGCCGGGAGCGAAACTGCACCGCCATCAGGTTCGGTCGATAGCCGGCCTGGAGTACCGCTGCGTTGACCTTGTCCCGGGTCTCGGGCAGCACGCGTTCGGGAGATTTCAGTGTTCTGGACACCGTGGCCACCGACACACCGGCCAGCCGGGCCACTTCACGGATGTTGGACAAGGGCACCTCGATTCGGCGCCTGGCGACCCAGGCATGGCGGCGAGCTTACCGCAGGTTTGTCGCCCGACACATCTCAAGCCTGTTCCATAGCGTTTGACAGGCGACAAAACCAAGCCTAGATTCCCGTCATGATGTAACCGGTTACATCATCGATCCGGACAGAAGAGAATCGCGATGAATCCTGTAGCACCGAAAATAAGAATGGGCTTCGTCGGCGGTGGGGAGGGCGCATTCATCGGCCAGGCCCATCGTCAGGCCGCGGGCCTGGACGGCGGTTTCGAGCTGGTGTGCGGCGCGTTCAGCCGCGATCCCCACAACAACCGGCAGACCGGCGCGGCGTTGGGGCTGGCGGCATCGCGTTGTTACCACGACTGGCAACAGATGCTCGACGACGAAGCGCTGCTGCCGCTGGATCAGCGCATGGAATTGCTGGTGATCGTCACGCCCAATCACCTCCACGCACCGATTGCCAGCCAAGCGCTGAAGGCCGGCTTCCACGTGTTCAGCGAGAAGCCCGCCGCGCTGAATCTCAAGGAGTTGCTGGCCTTGAGGGACGTGCTGCAAGACAGTCGTTGCCTCTACGGCCTGGCCCACACTTACCTGGGCTATCCCATGGTCTGGCAGGCCCGGGAAATGGTGCGTTCGGGGGTGATCGGTCGGGTGCGCAAAGTGTTCGTCGAGTATCCCCAAGGCTGGCTCAGCCAGGACGTCGCCGCCCAGGGCAACAAGCAGGCCGAATGGCGCGATGATCCGGCCCGGTCTGGCTTGGGTGGTTGCATCGGCGACATTGGCACCCACGCGTTTTCCCTGGCCGAGTTCGTCGCGGACCAACCGATCCAGCAGCTATGCGCCGCGTTGGGCAGCCATGTTCCGGGGCGGCAGTTGGACGATGACGCCGCGATGCTATTCAAGATGGAGGGCGGCGCTAGCGGCGTGTTGCTCGCCAGCCAGGTCTGCACCGGTGAAGAAAACCCGCTGAAGATTCGCGTCTATGGCGACAAAGGCGCGCTGGAGTGGCGCCAGGAAGCACCGTCGAGCCTGATCCATCGCGCCTTCGACCAACCGCTGCGCGTCCTGCGCAGTGGTGTCGGCCAGCCTTGGCTGTGTGAAGCGGCGACTCGGCGGATGCGTCTGCCAGCGGGGCATCCGGAGGGTTATCTGGAGGCGATGGCCAACCTCTACGGCGATTTCGCCCAGGCCATTCGTGCCCGGGTCGAAGGCCCTGATGTGCCGGGCGTACCTGGCATCGAAACCGGTTTGCGCGGCATGGCGTTTATCGAGGCCGCCATCATCAATCACCGTGGCGAGGCGAAGTGGACCGCGCTGGAAACCGGAGAATCGCAGCTGTGAAGACTCTCGACCAAACATCGCGCGGCCTGCGCGGGCCGGCGATTTTCCTGGCGCAGTTCATGGCCGACGAAGCGCCGTTCGACAGCTTGGCGAATATCGCCCGATGGGCCGCTTCGCAGGGCTACAAAGCCATCCAGGTGCCGACGCTGGGCACGCGTTACATCGACTTGGCCCGGGCCGCCGAGAGCCAGGACTATTGCGACGAACTCAAGGCCACGTGCGCAGCGGCCGGCGTCGAGATCAGCGAATTGTCGACGCACTTGCAAGGCCAATTGGTGGCGGTGCATCCTGCGTTCGATGCGTTGTTCGACGACTTCGCCCCGGCCCACCTGCGCGGCCAGCCCCAGGCGCGTACCGAGTGGGCCATCGAGCAACTGAAACTGGCCGCCCGCGCCAGCCAGCGCCTGGGCCTCAAGGCCCACGCGACGTTTTCCGGTGCGTTGCTGTGGCCGTATATGTACCCATGGCCGCAGCGCCCCTCGGGCCTGGTCGAGCAAGGCTTTGCCGAACTGGCCCGGCGCTGGCGGCCGATCCTCGATTGCTTCGATGCGGCGGGCGTGGACCTGTGCTACGAAATCCACCCAGGCGAAGACTTGCACGACGGCGCCTCGTTCGAGCGCTTCCTCGAGGCGGTCGACCATCATCCACGGGCCGCGATTCTCTACGATCCCAGCCACTTGTTGCTGCAACAGATGGATTACCTGGGCTTCATCGACCGCTACCACGCGCGCATCCGCATGTTCCACGTCAAGGACGCCGAGTTTCGCCCCGACGCCCGCTCCGGTGTCTATGGCGGCTACCAGGGCTGGGTGGATCGCCCGGGCCGGTTCCGTTCCCTCGGCGATGGGCAGATCGATTTCAAGGCGATTTTCAGCAAGCTGACCCAATACGGCTTTGATGGCTGGGCGGTGCTGGAGTGGGAGTGCTGCCTGAAGGATTCGCAACAGGGCGCGGCCGAGGGCGCGGCGTTCATCCAGCGGCACATGATCAACAAGACGGCCAAGGCGTTCGATGATTTTGCCGGAGTCACGGCGGATGAGGCATCCAACCGGCGGTTGTTGGGGTTGCCCCCAATGCGATGACGTAACCCTTGTGGCGAGGGGATTTAGCGAAACGTCGCACCGCCCCGCTGGGCTGCGCAGCCGCCCCCCAAATTTTTGCGGTCGCTTCGCAACCGAGCGGGGATAAATCCCCTCGCCACAAAGTGCTCTAAACGAGGCTTCAAATTTCACAAGAACAACAAGACGGTGACAGTCATGACCACGATAAACGCACGCCTCAGCGTGATGATGTTCCTGCAGTTCTTTATCTGGGGTGGCTGGTTCGTCACCCTCGGCACGTTCCTGTCCAGCACGCTGCAAGCCAGTGGCGGGCAGGTCGGCATGGCCTTCGCCACCCAGTCCTGGGGGGCGATCATCGCGCCGTTCGTGATCGGCCTGATCGCCGACCGCTACTTCAACGCCGAGCGCATCCTGGCGGTGTTGCACCTGGTGGGCGCGGTGTTGCTGTATCAGCTTTATTCGGCGGTGGATTTCGGCGCGTTCTACCCCTTCGTGCTGGCCTACATGGTGATCTACATGCCGACGCTGGCCCTGGTCAATTCCGTGGCCTTCCGGCAAATGCGCGACCCGGCGCTGGAGTTCTCACGCATCCGGGTCTGGGGCACCCTGGGCTGGATCGCCGCGGGCGTGGTGATCAGCTTCGTGTTCGCCTGGGATTCGCGCGAGGCGATTGCATCCGGTGGCTTGCGCAACACCTTCCTGATGGCGGCCATCGCCTCGCTGGTCCTCGGGCTCTACAGTTTCACGCTCCCCGACACGGCACCGCTCAAGGAGCAGGCGAGTGCGAGCGGCATCAAGCAATCCCTGGGGCTCGATGCGTTGGGCCTGCTCAAGGATCGCAGCTACCTGGTGTTCTTCATCGCCTCGATCCTGATCTGCATCCCCCTGGCGTTTTATTACCAGAACGCCAATCCCTTCCTGGCCGAAACCGGCATGACCAACCCGACGGCGAAAATGGCCATCGGGCAGGTGTCCGAGGTGCTGTTCATGTTGCTGTTGCCGCTGTTCATCCAGCGCTTCGGCATCAAGTTGGCGCTACTGGTGGGGATGTTGGCGTGGGCGTTGCGCTACGTGCTGTTTGCCTACGGCGACAACGGCGAGCTGGCGTTCATGTTGTTCATCGGCATCGCCCTGCACGGCATCTGCTACGACTTCTTTTTTGTCTCGGGGCAGGTCTACACCGACGCCAAGGCGCCGAAACACCTGCGCAGCTCAGCCCAGGGCTTGATCACCCTGGCGACTTATGGCGTGGGGATGTTGATCGGTTTCTGGGTGGCGGGGCAGGTGACCGATCATTTCGTGGTGGAAGGCGGCCATGATTGGAAAAGCATCTGGCTGTTCCCGGCCGGTTTTGCGCTGGTGGTGTTCGTGGGTTTCCTGTTGACCTTCAGTGGTCGTCAAGCGGCCGTGGCACCGTCCAAGGCGTAAATGTGGGAAGAGCGTCAGTCACTTGTGACTGGCGCTCAGCTTGGTGTAGGTCACTTTCCCGCCTTCGTTGGAATAACCCTTGTTGTCCAGCGTGTAGACGCCGGCCTTGAAATAGAAGTCGTAGCCGTACCAGGACTTGTCCAGCTTCACCTGTTTGCCGCTGCTGCCGATCAGCATCGTGAGCTGGCCTTGCTTGTCCATTTGCAACGTGTAGGAGAAGGATTTGTTCAACGGCACCTTGGGCACGGTGTAGATCACCGGGCTCTTTTTGTCGTTGGGCTTGACCCGGTATTCCACGTCAATGTTGCCGGTGCCCTTTTCGTAGCGGTAAACCAGTTTCAACAACGGCGTCGGGGCATTCTTGGCGTGAATCTGCGCCACCACCACACGGCCTTCCGACGGCACCTGGTTGACCGACAGTTCGCCCTTGAGTGTGTTGGTGCCGCTGTTGTAGCGCCAATTGCGATGCTTCCCATCCTTGCTGGTTTCCCGCAGTTCGGAACGCGGGAATTTGCTGTTACCGGTATGGGAGCCGGTGACGGGCGCCCAGAAGACGATCCGCTGGCCGTTATTGTCGAAATACTTGTTTTTCAAACTCGGCATGGCTTTGGTCGCCACGACCTGCGCGGGCGTTTGCACCGGCAGGGTAACGCTCCAGACTGTTACGTCGATCATGATGAAACCCTCCAACGGGACCGGCCGTTACCTGGCGGTCGTCAAGACAAGAAACTGCCTTCCGTGGCGTAGTTTTCATGCTATCGACGCGAGTCTGTTTCGCTGGAGGCGCACCTGACGAATGGCTCTGCCATGGGCCTTTCGAGCCCTGAAATGGGCAGAGGATGTTGTGTCATTTTATTGCTGATCGGTTAGAGTACGCGCCGCCCGAGAGATGGATCCCGGGCGTTTATCCATGGAGCCTCAAATGAACCACATCAGCAAAGTTGTCGCCGGCGCACTGTTCGGCCTGGTCCTGGCGGGTTGCACCGGCACCCCGATGAAGACCCAGCAGTACGACAGCAGCCAATACACCGTCGTCGGTCACAGCGAAGCCAAGGCCACCGGCCTGCTGCTGTTCGGCGTGATCCCGATCCGCCAGAACAACCGTTTCGTCCGTGCCCAGACCGCGGCGATCCAGGCCAAGGGCGGCGACGCCATGATCAACACCCAAGTCCAGGAAAACTGGTTCTGGGCCTGGGTCCTGACCGGCTACACCACCTCGGTGTCCGGTGATGTGGTCAAGCTGAAGAACGTTCAGTAATACCGACCAGGTAAGTCCGCTTACCCGTGGCGAGGGAGCTTGCTCCCGCTCGATTGCGCAGCAATCGCAAAAACAGGGGCCGCTACGCCCGAGGCGTCGGACCGGCCCAGCGGGAGCAAGCTCCCTCGCCACAAGAGTCTTTCTCCATTCAACGTCCTCCCACCACCATGTGACTGAACGGCGCTACATACGCCTGCAACGTCACCAGCCCGCCCACAAGGATCGCCAGCACCACCGAGTGGAAAAACACATAGCGCAGGATTTCCCCTTCGTGGCCGTACCAGCGGGTTGCGGTCGAGGCGACCACGATCGATTGGGCGTCGACCATCTTGCCCATCACCCCACCTGAACTGTTCGCCGCCGCCATCAGCACCGGGCTGATGCCCAACTGCTCAGCCGTGACCCGTTGCAAGCCGCCAAACAGCACGTTCGAAGCCGTGTCCGAACCGGTCAGCGCGACGCCGAGCCAGCCCAGCAGCGTGCCGAACATCGGGTAGAAAATGCCCGTCGCGGCGAACGCCAGGCCCATGGTCGCGTCCAGGCCCGAATAACGCGTGAGGAAACCCAGCGCCAGCATCGCCACGATGGTGATCAGCGAATAGCGCACCACCCACAGCGTTCGAAGGTATTGGCGCGCCAGTTGCGGGATGGAATAGCCCATCAGCAAGCCGCCGAGAACCGCCGCCAAGAAGATGCCGCTGCCGGTGGCGGTGAACCAGTTGAATTTGTAGACCGCTTCCTCGGTTTTAGGCTGGGGCACCACGGGCGGGACCTTTTCGATCTGCTGGTGGATGGTGCCGAAGGTCAGCAGGGGCGAGAAGATCGGGTTGGCTTCGCGCATCGGTTTGCCCTGTGGGTCGAGCTTGGCCGATTGCGTCTGCGGGTCGATGGCCGGGCGGGTGTCGAAGATGTTCTTGAAGCCCTGGGTGCCCCAGGCAAACACGAACACCGTGAGGATGATCCACGGCATCCAGGCGCGCAGCACGGCGGGACGGGCATCATTGGCAAACGCGGCGCTGGCGACCGGCGCCTGTGCTTCGCTGGCGTCGATCTTCGAATCATCGTGTCGGCCCGACAGCGCTGCGGAGGTATGTATCGTGGCCGGTTTCCAGACCTTGATGAACCCGGTGAGGCACGCCATGGAGATCAGCGCGGCAATCACGTCCACCAGCATCGGCCCGTGGAAGTTCGACACCAGGAACTGCGGGATGGCGAAGCTGACGCCGGCCACCAGGATCGCCGGCCAGATCTCCAGCATCTTGCGCCAGCCGGCGAACGCCCAGATCAGCCAGAACGGCACGATCACCGAGAAGAACGGCAGTTGCCGACCGACCATCATCGACAGCTCCATCTCATCCAGTCCGGTGACTTTTGCCAGCGTGATGATCGGCGTGCCCAGGGCGCCGAACGCGACGGGAGCGGTGTTGGCGATCAACGCCAGGCCCGAGGCGGCCAGCGGCGAAAAGCCCAGCCCGATCAGGATCGCGCCGGTCACCGCCACCGGCGTGCCGAAACCCGCCGCGCCTTCGAAGAACGCGCCAAAACAAAAGGCGATCAACAGCAGCTGCAAGCGGCGGTCATCGGTGATGCGCGCCAGGGAATCCTGCAGGACCTTGAACGAACCGTTCTCGGTGGTCAGCCGGTGCAGGAAGATGATGTTGAGCACGATCCAACCGATGGGCAGCAGCCCGTTGGCCGCACCATAAAGCGCCGCCGAACCGGCCATGTTGGCCGGCATGCCGAAGGCAAAAATCGCGATGAGCAACGCCGAGGCCAGGGCGTACAACGCCGCGAGGTGCGCCTTGACATGAAAGAACGCCAGGGACGCCAGCATCACTACCACCGGAACCGCCGCCAGGAACGTCGACAGCACCGCATTACCGAAGGGATCGTAGACTTGTTGCCAGACCATGTTCCACCTCTGCTTTTTATTGTTGGAAGTGCAGGCCCCGGGGGGATTGGCAGAGAAGTATAGGCGGGGATTTGTCCCTGGATTGCACGCAACTCCCTTTGTGGCGAGGGGATTTATCCCCGCTGGGTGGCGAAGCCGCCCCAAAATTTATGCATTGGCAAAAAACTTGGGACTGCTGCGCAGTCCAGCGGGGATGAATCCCCTCGCCACAAAGGGGATGTGCAACGGCGGCTAGCGCGCTTCGACGTTGTCCAGCGCACGGTTGGCCAGCATTGCGCCCATTTCGATCAGTTGCAGGATGCCCAGCGCAACGTGTCGTCGCGAACCGTCCAGATCGAACGCCAGGTCATTGATCATCGCGTTAGCCGAGGCGAGGGTTTCGCTGAGGTTGGCGAGCAGGGCTTCGTTGCCCACGCCGTTGATCACGGTGAACAGTTGACTGGGGTCGGGTGTTGGTTTGCTGGGTTTGGGCTTGAGGTAGTAATCGAGGGCGCGGTCGGCGGCTTCGTCGAATGCCTTCGCGTCGGCTGGATCGGTGTCGGGAGGATTCGGGGTTACTTTGAACATAGATGAAACTCCAGATAAGAAATTGGAGCCATCATCCTCGCTACCAAACGAAGGGTGGTGGCCATACGAAGGTTGGTAGACCGGTTACCTGGCAACCCGGCGCGTCCGAGGACGCCCTGCGCATGACCACCATAAGACAGAGGTTGTAGAAGTCCCCTGCATGAGGCTGCACTTGCACCAGAAAGCCGGGCTACCAAACCCGATCGCTGATTTTCAGCGACCGAGCAACAGTAAAGCCCGGCCCCAAGACGCACAAGCCGGCGGATTCTGGCGTAGTTGTAGGTAACGGCGCAAGACGACGTAGCCCTAACGCGAAGGATCCTACAACCGAATAAACACAGCCCTCTGTAGGCTGAAAAGATGAGTAAACACAGAACCCGTGGCGAGGGGATTTATCCCCGCTGGGTGGCGAAGCCGCCCCAAAGAGGTGGATGGAGATAAGCCTGACACACCGAGGTGACTGCTATTGGGACTGCTGCGCAGTCCAGCGGGGATAAATCCCCTCGCCACAAAAGCTCCTCGCTTGTCTGAGGTGTGTGGTTCAGCCCTTCGCCGCCATCGCCGTCACTTCCACCCGCATCCCCTCGACCGCCAGCGCCGCCACGCCGACAGCCGCGCGCACTGGCCACGGCTTCGCGAAGAAGCGTTTGTAGACTTCGTTGAAGGCTGCGCGGTCAGCCATGTCGGTGAGGTAGATGGTCAGGTGCAGCACGCGGTCCATGGAACTGCCAGCACGTTCCAGTGCAATCTTGAGCGCCTGCAACGTGCACTCGCTTTGCGCCGTGATGTCGCCCAGTTCCAGGCTGCCGTCGGCGCGGGTCGGGATTTGCGTGGAAACCAGCAGGCCGCCGAAGCCGGCGACGTCGGAGGAGATGGAGTCTGTATCCGGGTCGGGGGTGAAGGTGATGTCTGGGTTGCTCATGCAAAACCTCATGCTGAAAAAAAGACCGCGGCAGTTTAGCGCCCATTGCTGCAACGTTCCTGCATTCCGTTATCCCAGCGCTCCCAGGCCGCTGCGTTGCACCAGCGCCTCAATGTAGGCCTCCAGCGTCGTGGTGCCGTGCAGGGCCGCGTCATCGCCCACATCGAAGCCGCTGTCGAGGCTGACGGCGCTCATGCGCGCATAGGATTGCGCCGCGGCGAGACTGAAACCGAGGCGCTGGAAGGCGCTTTCCCATTGGTCCCTGGGTATCACCTGGACCTCGACCGGCCGGCCGAGGGCCTTGGAAAAAGCCTGCGCCACATCGTTGGGCGAATACAGGCGAGGTCCTTGCACGTGACGCACGCCAACGTCGTCAATCGACGATAGCATCCGTGCGGCCGCCACTTCGCCCAGGTCCCGAGGCGCCACCATGGGAAAGGCGAGGTCGGCGGGAAATAGCGTGGGGAGCTTGCCGGTATCTCGGACGGTGTCGAGCAGGCTGTCCCAGTTGCTCATGTAATAGGCGCCGCGATTGATCGCCGCCGGGATAGGCTGGTTGCGCAAGCCTTCTTCCAGTTCCCACAAGACGCTGAGATCGCCGATACGTTCGCCGGGCTGGGCGCCAGCGGTGGATTGCACCACGATTTTCTCAAGCCCCGAGCCATCAAGGGCGGACAGGATATTGGCGACGGTGCCTCGTTCCACCACATCGGTATCGGTACTGGGGGCCGCCGACGGGTTGAGAATGAACGCCCTGCGCCCAAGTTGAAAGGCGGCGCGCAGTGACTCGACGTTTTCAGCATGCGCTTCGACGATCTGAGCGCCCCTGGCGTGCCATTCCGTGGCGTGGCTGGCGTTGCGGGTCATGACAATCACCGCATGCCCTGGCGCCAGTAAGGCTCGGGCCGTGGCCGATCCAACGTGCCCCGTGGCACCCATGATTACGTACATGGCTTCATCTTCCAGATCAAAGGCCGCCCTGGGCCGGGCGTTGAACGGTCACCCCCGGTTCAAGGTGCGGCGGCGTGGCATTCATGCGCTCGATCAGTTGCTGCGCCTGCTCCCAACCCAGATCAGGCACCAGCCATTCGAGTGCGTCTTCTGCGTTGAACGCCAACAGGCGCTGCTGCTGGCTGGCGATGTCGCCATAGGTCACCAGGGCCAGGCCGTCGCAGCCAAGGGGGTTTTCGCAGGCCTGGGCCAGGGCGGCAATGAAGATCGGAGTCGATTGCCGGGAGGTCACGTAGGCAGGACGCTGTGCCTGGTGAGGCGTGGTCGGTTCCGGCGATTCATACCAGCCGTCCACCGCCACCAGCACGCGGCCCTCGCGCTTGATCTGGTCGAACACCTTGGAGCGCATCACCAGGTGCAACGGCAGGTGCGTCAGCGGAGGCATTGTTCCCACCGACCAGATGGGCGACCAGCCCCAGCGAACCTTGATGCACTCCAGGCGCCCACCACGACGGCGGATGGCGCTGACCTGCATGTTTGGCTCGATCATGCCGTGTCGCGGCTGCGTCTTCGGCGGCGTGGCCACGCACAATTCCACGGGCGTCAGGCTTGTCCCGAAATGACCGCCGGAGGTGTCTCGCTGGTCGAAATATGCCAGGGAGTCCTTGGAAGAAACGTGTTGAACAAGACCGTCACACATAGCGAAAACTCCCGGCAGCGAAGCGCAAAGGAACCTTGATGATCCCGCCGTCGAAACCGTGCTTGTCGAAGCGCAGCACGGTGGCTTGCGGCGGTGTTATGTAGGTCCGAGCCGTGGCGATATGCTTGGTTCGAAAATCCTTGCGACGGGGAGACGAGCGGGCAGTGGGGGGAATCAACCACCGTCTTCGCGAGCAGGCTCGCTCCCACAGTGAGCAGTGTTGTTTGTTGGACGCGGGCACGGCGCAGAACCTTTGTGGGAGCGAGCTTGCTCGCGAAAGCGGTGGTTCAGTTTGCGGGGATGTTGAATGTACTGCCGCCATCGCGAGCAAGCTCGCTCCCACAGTGAGCAGTGTTGTTTGTTGGACGCGGGCACGGCGCAGAACCTTTGTGGGAGCGAGCTTGCTCGCGATAGCGGTGGTTCAGCTTGCAGAGATGTTGAATGTACTGCCGCCATCGCGAGCAAGCTCGCTCCCACAGTGGACGGTGTTGTTCGTTTCGTCCCGGTTCTGATTGATAAAGTCCACGAATGCCCGTAGCGGCGAGGGCAGGTAGCGGCGGCCGGGGTAGTAGAGAAACGGCCCGGTAAAGCGCTGCCACCAGGGTTCCAACACCGGCTCGAGTACGCCGCTGTCGAGGTACGGCCGCAGCCAATCCTCGAACAAATGGACAACACCCAGGCCGTCGATGGCCGCTTGTACCGCCAGGTCCATGGCGCCGCCGATGCGCACGATCAACGGGCCGTTCGGCTCGACGCTGATGGTTTCCCCGTCACGTTCATACTCCCAGAGCGGCATGGCCCCGCTGGGAAACTTGCCGGCCAGGCACGCGTGCCGAAGCAGATCCCGCGGGTGCTCGGGCCGGCCCCGGGCGTCGAGGTATGCCGGCGAGGCGGCGGTGGCGAAGCGCTGCAAGCGAGGGCCGATGGGGATGGCGATCATGTCCTGCTCAAGGCGTTCGTCGTAGCGAATGCCGGCGTCACACCCGGCCGCGAGCATATCGACGAAACTCTCCTCGGTGACCACTTCCAGTCTGATGTCGGGGTAGCTTTTCAAGAACGGCGCGATGATCGCGGGCAGCACCAGCCGGGCGGCGCTGACCGGCACGTTCAGCCTGAGGGTGCCTGAGGGGCGGTCGCGAAAATCGTTGACCACGTCCAGCGCCGATTCGACTTCGCCCAGGGCCGGCACGATGCGTTCCATCAACCGCGCGCCGGCCTCGGTCGGCACCACGCTGCGGGTGGTGCGGTTGAGCAGGCGCACGCCAAGGCGGCTTTCGATGCGGCGTACAGCATCGCTGAGGCTGGACGCGGATTTGCCGCTGAGCCGCGCGCCTTCACGAAACCCACCCGCATTTACCACCGCCACAAAGGACAGCAAGTCCTGGATATCCGTCGCCATTGTTCTCTCCGCCGTACAACCCGTTCGGATTGCACCTGATTATCAGTGGAGTGGTCAACGCCTATAGTCGGCCCAGGCACATTTAATCCAAGGGGTACGAGATGAGCAGGGCAGACACCGCAGGGGCTTTTCAACTGGGCGAGCGGACGGTCAAGCGTATGGGTTATGGCGCGATGCAACTGGCGGGGCCCCAGGTCTTCGGGCCGCCCAAGGATCCGGCAGCGGCCATCGCCGTGCTGCGCGAAGCGGTGGCGGCGGGCGTCAACCATATCGACACCGCCGACTTCTACGGGCCCCATGTCACCAACCGGTTGATTCGTGAAGCGTTGCACCCTTACGCCGAGGATCTGGTCATCGTGACCAAGGTTGGCGCCGTGCGCGGTGCCGATGCGTCGTGGAACCCGGCCCACAGCCCGGCCGAGTTGACCCGCGCCGTCCATGACAACTTGCGCAACCTCGGCGTGGATGTGTTGGAAGTGGTCAACCTGCGCGCCTGGGGCAATCTGCATGCACCCGCCGATGACGACATCGAGGAACAATTCTCGGCACTGGCCGAATTGCAGCGCCAGGGCTTGATCCGGCATTTGGGCCTGAGCAACGTCACGGCGTCCCAGGTCAGGCAGGCCCAGGGCATCGCGAAGGTGGCCTGTGTGCAGAACCACTACAACCTGACCCATCGTGACGACGAACAACTGATCGCCGAGTTGGGCAAGCAAGGCATCGCCTACGTGCCGTTTTTCCCATTGGGTGGGTTTACGCCGCTGCAGTCGCAAACCCTGTCGAGCGTAGCGGCGCGCCTGGAGGCGTCACCGTTGTGCGTCGCGCTGGCGTGGTTGCTGCAACGTGCGCCGAACATCCTGCTGATTCCCGGTACGTCATCCGTGGCGCATCTGCGGGAAAACCTCTCGGCGAGCGAACTGAAGATCCCGGCGCAGATGCTGGCCGAGTTGGACGGGTTGGTTCACTGAAGACGCGCGCCGGCAATCATTGCGCGCGGGTAAATGGCTGACACCCGTGGCGAGGGAGCTTGCTCCCGCTGGGCTGCGCAGCAGACCCAAGATCGTGCGATTGCTGCGCAATCGAGCGGGAGCAAGCTCCCTCGCCACGGATGCTTCAGACGGGCTGTATCAAGATCTAGCCGTCGCTTTTTTCCGTCTCGTTTCGGTGATGTTCAGGCCAGCTGTCAATCGGTCGCTGGCGGTCCTCGTTGAACATCTCGGTGAGCAGCGCATTGGCGCGACGGTAGGCGTCGTGCCGGAACTTGAGGTCGTCTTCCGGCTGGGCGACGATTTCCTCGAGCATGCGTAGGTTCAGGCGACGGAACTGATCGGCGCGTTCACGCGCCTCGTACGCGCCGACGCCCATCTGCACCAGAGCGCTGCGACCCAATGCCAGCGCGCTTTCGAAGGTTTCCCGCTCGGCGCTTTCCACGCCCAGTTGCCGCAGGGTGATCAGGTGCGCCATGTCCCGCGCCCGCACGATCAGTTTCAACCCGGGGAAATGCTCCTGGGCCATGCGGGTCAGCGTCAGGTTGTCCTGCTGGTCATCTATCGCATTGATCAGCACCACCGCCTGGGCCGCGCCGGCCGCGTGGAGCAGATCGAGGCGCGTGGCGTCGCCGTAGAACACTTTCACGCCGAACTTGCGCAGCGTCTCGATGTTGTCGGGGTCATGATCCAGAACCACCACCTCGACGCCGCAGGACATCAGCAAGCGCCCGGCGATCTGCCCGAAACGACCGAAGCCGGCGATGATCACCCGTGGGTTCTGCTGATCAACGAGGTCGGATTCCTGACTGTCCTTCTTGGTGGCCGACTCTATTCGGTCCAGCAGCAGGATCAGCAAGGGCGTCAGGCACATGGACAGGGCCACCGCGAGCGTCAGGCTCTTGCCCCATTGGTCGGTGAGAATGCCGGCCAGGGTCGCGGCGCCGAACACCACGAAAGCGAATTCGCTGCCCTGGCCGAGCAGCACCGCTTGCCAGGAGCGCTGGCCGGCGGGGACGTTGAGGAAGCGGCTGACGGTCTTGATCACCAGCAGTTTGATCAGGATGAAGCCCAGGGTCAGGGTGATGACTTTCAGCGGTGCGTTGATCAGCGTGCCGAAATCGATCGACATGCCGACGCCAATGAAAAACAGCCCCAGCAGCAGGCCTTTGAACGGCTCGATGTCGCTCTCCAGGGCATGGCGGTATTCGGAACTCGCCAACAAGACTCCGGCGAGAAACGCGCCCATGGCCATCGACAGGCCGGCTTCTTCGAGCAGAAAACCGAAACCGAACACCAGGAACAGCGCCACGGCACTGAAGATCTCCCGCAGGCCCGAGCGCGCGGCGAAGCGCAGCAGCGGTCGCGTCACATAGCGCCCGAGCAGCACGACGACGCTGATGGCGGCGACGATCTTCACGACTGACAGCGCCAGGGCCATGCCGGATGGGGTTTCGCCGTGGGCCGACAACAGCGGGATCATGGCGACCAGGGGAATGGCCGCGATGTCCTGGAACAGCAGCACGGCAAAACTGCTGCGCCCGACGGCGGTGGCGGTCAGGTTGCGTTCGCTCATCGCCTGCATGGCGATAGCGGTGGAGGACAGGCTCAAGGTCAGGCCGACCAGCAGCGCCGCCGTCCAGTTCAGGCCAAGGACCGCGCAGAACGCCGCGATTGCGCCGCCGCAGGCCAGCATCTGCAAGGCGCCGCCGCCGAACACCATCCGGCGCAGCGCCCACAGGCGCTTGGGATCGAGCTCAAGGCCGATGATGAACAGCATCAACACGACGCCGATTTCAGCGAATTCCAGGATCGCCTTCACATCGGTGATGAGCTTGAGCCCCCACGGGCCGATCACGCAGCCGGCCAGCAGGTAACCCAACACCGGGCCCAGGCCGAAGCGCACGGCAATCGGCACGATCAGCGTCGCCGAGGCCAGGTAGATGAGCATTTCGATCAGGCTGTGCGTCTCCATCTCAATCTTCCTTCCAGGAGGCCAGGCGTGCGCCGTAGTGTTCGATTTGTGCGCGTTGGGTGTCGGACTCGGCGGCATACGCGCCATGCACGGCGACCGGCTCCAGCCAGCGCATGTGGCAATAAAGGGCCGTGGCGTGGAGTGGCTGGGCCAGCGCTGAAAAGTCGGGGTACGCGCCGATCTGGAAATGTTCCCGCTCGCCGCCCGTGGTGACAGCCCACAGCAGGCCTTTGCCATTGAGGGCCGTGGCGCCTTTGCCGTAGGCCCAGCCATGGGTGAACACCTTGTCGATCCACAACTTCAGGAGCGGCGGCATGCTGTACCAATACATCGGATGCTGGAGGACGATCAGATCCGCCTGTTCGACGGCGCGCTGTTCCGCCTCGACGTCGATGGCGAAGTCTGGGTAGAGATCGTAGAGCGACCGTATGACCACGTCCGGATTGGCGGACGCGCGCTTGAGCATCTGCTGGTTGACCCGCGACTGGTCGGGGTAGGGATGGGCGTAAACGATCAGGATCATCGGGGCAATTCCACGAGACAGGGGGCCGGGTCAAAAGGCCGGACATCCTACCGAAATCGCGTGGGTTTTAGGGCATCGTTGTTCAGCGCGCCTCGCCGGGGTCAATTGAGGGGCAGCGAGACCCTGGCTTCCAGGCCACCCTCGCGTCGATTCCTGAGCACCAGTGTCCCGCCATGCTCCAGCACCGTCGCCCGTGCCGCCGACAGGCCCAGGCCGACGCCGCCGGTATGCTTGTTGCGCGAGCCCTCGACGCGAAAGAACGGCGCGAACACCTGCTCTTGATAGTGAGGCGCGATGCCCGGCCCGCGGTCGACGACGCGGATCTCGACGCAATCGGCGAAGGCTTTCAAACGAACGCCGGGCTCGCTGCCATATTTGACCGCGTTGTCGATCAGGTTGGTCAGCGCACGCTTGATCCCGATGGGCCGGCCGACATAGACAAAACGCTGCGCGCCTTCGAACGACACTTCGGTGCCGGCGTCCCTGAAGTCATCGACGACGGTGTGCAATAGCTCAGCCAGATCGAATGCCGTGGCGTGTTCAAGGCGTGCTTCGTCGCGGAAGAATTCCAGTGCGGCGTTGACCATTGCCTGCATCTCGTCGACATCCCTGAACAGCTTCGATTGCTGGTCGGCGTCCTCGATGAATTCCCCGCGCAGGCGCATGCGGGTCAACGGTGCGCGCAGGTCGTGGGAGATGGCCGCGAGCATCTGCGTGCGGTCCTGGACGAAGTGCTTGAGCTGGGCCTGCATGGCGTTGAACGCGAGGATCGCCTGGCGGATTTCATAGGGGCCCACGACTGGGATCGGCGGCGCCCGGAAGTCCACGCCGAAGCGCCGGGCGCCGTCCGCAAAGTGCTCCAGGGGTGTCGCCAGGTGTCGTGTGGCGATCAGGGCGACGATCAAGGTTGAGAGCAGGATCAGCGCGATGATGATCAGGTTGCGTTGCCATTCCCCCAGGCCCCAACTGCGGGATGACACCGAGAATATGACCCAGGTGTGGTCGGTCAGCTCGATGATCACCGCGTAGCGCCTGTCAGGATTATCCTTGGTTGGCCAATCGTCCGGCTCATAGGCCTCGATTCGGGCGTCGGGCCTGTTCAATTGCCGGCGCAGGAAAACCGAGCCTTCACTGAACTCCGGGTCTCCGATGACTGGCAACCGCGCGTCCTCATAGCGCTGCAACCATTGCACGCTGAGCCCCGGGTCGCTGGCGGTCTTGGCGATGTCGTGGCGTTGCCCGGGAGCGGCGGAATCGATGATGCGCGTGATTGCCGCGGCCTTGTCCATCAGGCCGGTTTCCATCAGGGGAGGGCGTGCCCAGGCACCGGCCAATACCCCGAACAATTCGTTGAGGGCCAGCAACGTCAGCATCGCCACCATCGTGGTCAAGGCGATCCACCGCGCCACGGTGTCCCGTGGTCGAGACACCTTCGTGCCGCCCGGTGTCATCGCTTCACCACGTGGGGGCTGAACAAGTAGCCGCTGTTGCGGACGGTGCGGATCATCGACGGGCCCGTGACGTCGGTCTCCAGCTTGCGACGCAGTCGGCTGACCTGCACGTCGATGCTGCGGTCGAACGCATCGAAGGTTTCGCCACGGGCCAGGTCCAGCAGTTGCTGGCGGCTGAGCACCCGACGTGGATGTTCGACGAAGACCAGCAGCAGTTCGAACTCGCCGCTGGACAGGGGAATCATGACCTTGTCGGGGGAGCGCAGCTCGCGGCGGGTGACGTCCAGTTGCCAGCCGTCGAATTCCAGGACCGGGCGGGTCAAGTCGCCCAAGGCGCCCCTGGCTTCACCGGTGCGCCGGAGGACGGCGCGTACCCGGGCCAGCAGTTCGCGGGCGTCGAAGGGTTTGGTCAGGTAGTCATCGGCGCCCATTTCCAGGCCGACGACGCGGTCGCTCAACTCGCCCATGGCGGTGAGCATGATGATCCCGACCCGGTGCTCGGTGCGCAGGCGCTGGCAGAGCACCAGTCCGTTGTCGCCCGGCAGCATCACGTCGAGGATGATCAGGTCCGGCTGTCGGCGTTCCACCGCTTGCCACAGCGCTTTGCCGTCGGCGGCGACTTCGACGCTATAGCCATGTTGTTCGAGGAATTTGCGCAGGAGGGCGAGGACTTCGAGGTCGTCGTCCACCAGGAGTAAATGGCTCACGGGGGTCACGTCGGGCAATGAATACGGGTGGAATACTAGGGGCAATCCGGGGCTTGCGTCATATATTTCAATCCGGAAACAAAGCTGCCGGCGAGCAATATTCCGGAAATCTGTGGGCAAGAAAACGGCGGCAGGATGGGGTCGATTCCAGTTGGTTAGACGATGGCAAACGGAACCCGTGGCGAGGGGATTTAGCGAAACGTCGCACCGCCCCGCTGGGTTGCGAAGCAGCCCCAAAGCTGTTGACTCAATGAACCAGACGTACCGTGGTGCCTGGTTTTGGGGTCGCTTCGCAACCCAGCGGGGATAAATCCCCTCGCCACAGGAACCGCGTCATTGGCTGATTGGTATCGTCCCCATTCCTCCCCGAGATAGCCCCGCATGCCGATCACCAAACCCGCGCCGTTGCTTGTCCGATCCACCGTCATCGTCGCGCTGGCGGCACTCGCCAGCGGTTGCAGCAGTACGCCCACTGCCACGCCAGGCAGTTGCGAGAGCGTGCCCTTCGCCGTCCATGATCCAGCCGAACCGGTGAACCGTGGCATTTTCGCCTTCAACCGCACCGTCGACGATTACGCCCTGGCCCCGATCGCCCGTGGGTATCGAAAATTGCCGGACATGCTCCAGGCCGGCGTGCACAACTTCGTCGCCAACTTCGGCGAGCCCAAGGTGTTCATCAACGATTTGCTGCAAGGCAACGGGCAGCGTTCGGTCAACACACTGGGCCGTTTTGCCATTAACACCACGGTGGGTATCGTCGGCTTGATCGATGTGTCGGGCAAGCTGGGCATCGAACGCCACGAGTCCGATTTCGGCCAGACGTTTGGCGTCTGGAACATCGCTCCCGGACCGATCGTCGAGCTGCCGCTGCTGGGCACCGCCAACCTGAGGGACGCGACCGGCAAGGTGGTGAGCTTTGCGGTCGATCCGTTCGGCGACAACAGCGATACCGTTGAAACCCTGGGCACGATCAAGACCGTGGGTGGCGTCGTCGATGGCCGCGCGGAGGCGTTGCCGCTCACCGACAAGCTGCGGACCCAGCCGGATTACTATGTGGCGCTTCGCGACGCCATCGCCCAGCGCCGTGCCGATTTTGTCGCGCAAGGAAAGTTGGGTTCCGTCCAGGACGCGCCACAATGTGGGGAAGAGGGCGCCGCGAATGAATAGCCAGGCGCTGGTCCTGCATCGACGGGTAAAAACCCTCGATCAGGGAATGTTGCATTGCCGCGAAATGGAGCTGCGGGTGGCCGAGGACGGCCGCCATGTGCTGTTCAGCCGCTACGTCGAATGGTACGACCCGCAGCAGGCCGGCCAATGCGCAACCCAGCACTATCGGGTGCCGTTGGCGAGCATGATTCGCTGGATGATCAATAACGGTGAGCGGAGGGAGGCGCCGTGACGAAAGTCGACGGCCCCGGTGTCTTTGAGCCCTGGGGCCCATGAAACATTTCTACATAATTCCGGCCTGATTTTAGTTGTACGATGTCGTACGTAATGTGGTCGACTGTTTCCGTTTCTCACAAAAAAAACAACGGAGACTCATCCATGTCGAGCATTCCTTCCGCCGAAGGCCAGGCCGTGGCTCCCGCGCAGAGCCGCTTCGTACGCCTCTTGAAGCTTCTTGGCCCCGGCATCATTGCAGTGCTGTCCTGGCTGGGCGCCGGCGACCTCATCACGTCTTCCGTGGCCGGTGCGAACTATGGCTACGCCATGATGTGGGTGCTGGCGGTGTCCCTGCTGCTGCGATACCTGATCGTCAACATCATCGCGCGCTTCCAGCTCTGCAATAACCAGGGCATGACCATCCTCCAGGGCTACGCCCAGCTCAATCCGTTCTTCGCCTGGTTCCTGCTGGTGTACGCGCTGCTCATGGGCCATTTGATGAACGCCTACATGATCAAGGGCGCCGGCGAGGCCCTGGCGATGCTGCTCAAGGTCGACTACCCGCTGCTGTGCTCGGTGGCGGTGGTGCTGGCGGTGTGGATGCTCGTCGGGCGCAATATCTATTCGATGATCGAAGGCGTGATGAAGGCCTTGCTGGCGATCATGACGCTGGCATTCCTGGCCCTGGCGGTCATGTCCGGTCCGGATGTCGCCGGGATCGTCAAAGGCACCATCGGCTTCAGCATTCCGCCCGATGAAGGCGTGCACGGTGCGCTGCTGGTGGCGGTCTCGGTGATCGGTGCGGTGGCGGGCTCCATCGCCAACTTCGTCCACCCTTATGTCATGCGCCAGAAAGGCTGGGTCGGGCCGGAGCACAAGCGTATCCAGCGCAACGACCTGCTGTTTGCGGTGTTCGTCGGCATCGTCATCAACCTGGCGATCTGGATCGTTGGCGCGGAGATCCTTCGGCCAAACGGTATCGAGGTGAAAACCCTCGGCGACCTGGGCAAGGCCCTGGAAATGTTCTTTGGCTCGATCGGTTGGTACGTGTTCTTCATCGGCGTCTTCGCTACGCTGTTCGCCAGCATTTCCGGCAAGACCACGGCGTTCCCGATGTTGATCACCGATGCTTTCCAGCACGTGCGACCCGAGCGTCGCGAGCGTTATGGCAAGGAATTCCACCGCGACCCGATGCACAAGTGGTTCATGCTGTTCATCCTCGTCACGCCGTTGATCTGGTCGTTGCCGGGCATGCCGGACTTCGTGACCCTGACCATCGGTGTCAATGCGCTGAACATCGTCGGCCTGCCGGTGATCTCCCTGGGCCTGCTGATCATGTCCAACCAGAAATCACTGCTGGGCAAGGAGTACCGCAACAACCTGTTCGAGAACGTTGCGCTGGTGTTTGCGACTGGCCTGGCGTTGTGGGTGGCATTCCAGTTGGGCGTCGATCTGTTCACCTGAGTCCATTCACCTCCGGAGGGACTGCTAGACTTCACGGTCCAGTCCCTTTCGGAGAATCCGAATGAACAACAAGAACAGGATCTGCCTCTGGTACGACGGCACTGCGCAAGAGGCGGCGGAATTTTACGCAAGAACCTTTCCCGACAGCGCGGTGAACGCCATCCACCACGCGCCGGGCGATTACCCGTCGGGCAGCCAGGGCGATGTGATCACGGTGGATTTCACGGTGATCGGCATTCCTTGCATCGGCTTGAACGGCGGGGCGATGTTCAAGCACAGCGAGGCGTTTTCGTTCCAGATCGCAACCGACGACCAGGCCGAGACCGACCGCTTGTGGAACGCGATCATCGACAACGGCGGCCAGGCGAGTGCCTGCGGCTGGTGCAAGGACAAGTGGGGCGTGTCGTGGCAGATCAGCCCGCGGGTGCTGGTGGATGCGGTCACCAGTGCCGACAAAGCCGCGGCCAAGCGCGCCTTCGAGGCCATGATGACGATGACCAAGATCGACATCGCGGCGATCGAGGCGGCGGTGAAAGGGTAGCCTGCGGTCGGAAGAAAAGACCATGCAAGCTGACCCTACGCGATCGCGAGCAAGCTCGCTCCCACATTTATTAGGGTGACTTCGATTCTCCTGCCAGCACGGAACCCTGTGGGAGCGAGCTTGCTCGCGATGGCGCACGCACAGCCAACACACTCACCGCAGACCCTCCACACGCCCGATGCTACAAGGAGGACCCTGGCAACCTGGCAACCACCTTGATCTCGAACTGGAAGCCATACAGCCACGTCACGCCCACCGCCGTCACCGTCGGGTGCGGCGCGTTGCCCCAGAATTCGGCCACGACGCTCCAGACCCGTTCGAAGATCGACTCCGGATCGACCATGAAGACGGTAACGTCAATCACGTCGTCAAAGCTGCAATCGGCGGCTGCGAGGATCGCATTCAGGTTGGTGAAGGCGCGGCGCACCTGATCTTCCAGCACCGGCTCCGGCGAGCCGTCCTCGCGGCTGCCGACCTGCCCGGAGACGAACAGCAAACCGTTGGAGCGAACAGCCGGTGAATAACGGTTGCGCTCGTAAAGCGCTTGGCGGCCGGGTGGGAAAACAACGTCTCGGGTGGTCATGGGAATCTCTCCATCAATGGCCGATAGCGGCCGGAACTCAACGATGAAGTCACTCTAGGGGCTTGTGCCCGGGCGATAAACGAGCAACCTTGGCGATCACTGTTTGTAGAAACCAAACAATCCGAGGCAAAGAATGGATCGTTTCGACGCGATGCAAGCGTTCGTGCGTGTCGTCGAGGCCGGCAGTTTCACCAAGGCCGCCGAGACGCTGCACATGAGCAAGACCACCGTCACGCAACTGGTGCAACAGCTCGAAGCGCGGCTGCGGGTCAAATTGCTCAACCGCACCACGCGCAAGGTCAACGTCACGGCGGACGGCGCGGTGTTCTACGAGCGGGCGATTCGCCTGCTGGCTGACCTGGACGACGCCGAGACCAGCCTGTCCGGCGCCCAGGCGTTGCCGCGCGGCCGACTGCGGGTCGATGTGCCGAGCCCATTGGCGGCGCTGATCCTGATCCCGGCGTTGCCGGCGTTCTATGAGCGTTACCCGGACATCCAGATCGACATGGGCGTGAGCGACCGCATCGTCGACATGATCGATGAGAACGTCGATTGCGTGGTTCGCGGCGGCGAGCTGACGGACCAATCGCTGATTGCCCGGCGCGTCGGCGACCTGGCCCTGGGCGTCTTCGCCGCGCCGAGCTACTTGGCGCGTCTGGGCACTCCGGCTCATCCCCGCGAGTTGGAGGATTCCCAGCACCGCGTCGTCGGTTTCCTCTGGGCACGCACCGGCAAAGCCTTGCCCTATGCCATGCACCGGCAGGACGAGCACCTGCATATCAAGGGGCGCTACGCCCTGGCGATCGACGATGGCAATGCCTATCTCGCCGCCGGCCTGGCGGGGCTCGGGGTGCTCTGGTTGCCCACCTACATGTCGCGGATCCACCAGGCGCAGGGGACATTGGTCCCGTTGTTCGAAGACTGGCGCCTGGAGTCGATGCCGATGTACGTGGCCTACCCGCCGAACCGGCATATCAGTGCCAAGCTGCGGGTGTTCATCGACTGGGTGATCGAGCTGATGGCGCAGCATGCGCCTGTTGAAACCATGGAAAGTCAACCCGCGCTGAAGAATGAGCCAGCGAGATAGCTTTTTTCTGGCGAAGCTGGTTATTGCGACCGTATGGAGAGCGATGAGTAAACTAAGCGAATTTTTATTGTGGTTGGACATGGGCTTCGTTTGTCTGGGGCTGTTGCTGATGCTTTTAGCGGCTACAAGGCTAAGGCCTGCAAACGCTGTCTCGCTTTTCATATGGGGTTGTAGCGTTCCGCTTACCATTGTTTGCTTTGCCTGTTGGATCTATGGCATAGGGGGCAACAGGTGGACCCTGGGGATGCTTCTTATCGAGATTCTTTTGCTCGCTCAGTTGGGTTGGTTGGGAGGTGCGCTGGCCGTTGCGAGTCGGCTCATCAAAACCAGAGCGGCTATCTTGAAGAAAATGGCGTTGTGGACTTCCGTTGTCTCGGTCACCGGTCATGGCCTGTTCTTCCTTGTTTTGATATTGGACGATTCGTCATGAATGTCTGAGACCCGACCGAGACGCCGGCCGCCTATCAACGGTACGAGGAAACCCTCATGGAACGATTCACCGGTGGCTGCCTATGCGGCAACGTCCGCCTTGAAGCCTCCGGCCGCCCTTACCGGGTCGGCCTTTGCCACTGCCTGGATTGCCGCAAGCACCATGGCGCAGTGTTTTTCGCGGCGGCCGTGTTCCCCCGGGATGCGGTGACCGTCACGGGTGAAACCCGGGACTACGCCGGACGCTTCTTCTGCCCCAATTGCGGCTCGTCACTGTTCGCCCGTAGCGGCGACGAGATCGAAGTGCACCTCGGCGCGCTCGATTCCCCCGATCAACTCAAGCCCACCTACGAATGCTGGACCGTGCGCCGTGAGTCCTGGTTGCCGGCGTTTGCGCTGGCGCGGCGGTATGAGGGGGATCGCGAGGGCGGGGGGCGGGCAGAGG